>NZ_JARAMN010000007.1:0-212361 GCF_028807315.1 Dinoroseobacter sp. PD6
CGAACCCGAACCCGAACCCGAACCCGAACCCGAACCCGAACCCGAACCCCAGCCTGAGCCTGCCAAAAAGCCAGGGCTGATGGGGCGGCTTTTCGGGGGCGGGAGTGCGCCCGCGGCGGACCCTGCGCCGCAACCTGCCGCTGCGCCCACGCCCACGCCTACCCCGACCCCGCCGCCCGCCCCGGCGCTTGGGCCGACCCTGCGCCGGGTGATGGACGACGCGATGCTGGAAAGCCTCGAAGAGGTGCTGATCGCGGCGGATATGGGCGTCGACACGGCGCTGCGGGTCAGTGCGAACATCGCGGAAGGGCGGATGGGCCGAAAGGTCTCCACCAACGAGATCAAGCGCATCCTCGCCGACGAGATCGCCCGCATCATGGAGCCGGTGGCCAAGCCCCTGCCGATCTATCCCAAGCGGCCGCAAGTGGTGCTGGTGGTGGGCGTCAACGGGTCGGGCAAGACCACGACCATCGGCAAGCTTGCCAGCCAGTTCAAGGCCGCGGGCAAATCCGTGGTGATCGCCGCGGGCGATACGTTCCGCGCGGCGGCGGTCGAACAGTTGCAGGTCTGGGGCGACCGGGCCGGGGTGCCGGTGCTGACAGCCCCCGAGGGGTCCGACCCGGCCTCTTTGGCTTTCGATGCGATCAAGCAGGCGCAGGCCTCGGGCGCGGACCTGTTGATGATCGACACTGCCGGGCGGCTGCAAAATCGCGCCGACCTGATGGAAGAGCTGGCCAAGATCGTCCGGGTGATCCGCAAGGTGGACGAGACCGCGCCACACAACACCCTGCTGGTGCTGGACGCCACCACGGGCCAGAACGCGCTCAGCCAGGTGGAGACCTTCCGCAAGCTCGCGGATGTCTCGGGCCTGGTGATGACCAAGCTCGACGGCACGGCCAAGGGGGGTGTCCTGGTGGCGCTGGCCGACAAGTTCGGGCTGCCGATCCACGCCATCGGGGTGGGGGAGCAGATCGACGATCTCGCCGCCTTCGACCCCGAGGAGTTCGCCGATGCGCTCACCGGGTATGAGCGCTAGACGCAGGTGAGGATGCGCGCATCATGAGCGCCTGGCTCGTGTCCCTCGAAGGGACGGCGGATGGCAAGACGCTCGCCCTGATCCTCGCGCTGACCGCGGCGGTGCTGCATGCGGTGTTCGGCGCGCTGCAGAAGGGGCGCCACGACCCCTGGCTGTCCCGCGGGGCGATCGACACCGTGCTGTTCGTGATGGCGGCGCCACTGGCGCTCTGGGTGGTGCCCTGGCCCGAGCCGCATATGTGGCCGATCTTCGCCGGGGTCTTCGTGATCCATACGGCCTACAAGACCCTGCAGGCCTTCGCCTATTCCAAGGGCGCCTATACGGTCGTCTACCCGGTGGTGCGCGGCACGGGGCCCCTGTTCACGGTAATCGGGGCCTATTTCGTCTTTGGGGAGTATTTTACGGCGACCCAGTGGCTGGGGGTCGCGGTGCTTCTGGCGGGGATCTTCGGGCTGGCGGCCTACAACCTCGTGCATATCGAGATCGACCGGGACACGCTGGTCCCGGCGCTCTGGCTGGCGGTGGCGACGGGGCTCTTCGTGGCGCTCTATACCACCTATGACGCATACGGTATCCGCGCCACGGCGGACCCCTTCACCTTCCTCGCGTGGTTCTTCTTCATCGACAGCGTGGTCTTTCCGGTGCTGGCGGTCCTGCGCTGGCGCCGCATGGCCGATGCACCCCGCCTGGCACCCCTGGCCCTGCGGGGCGTGATCGGGGCGGTAGTGGCCTGGGGCAGCTTCGGCTCGGTGATGATCGCCACCCGGCTCGACAAGGTGGGCGAGGCCGCGATCCTGCGGGAAACCTCGACCGTGTTCGCCGCCGTGATCGGCTGGGTCTTCCTGAAAGAGACCGTGGGGCCGCGACGGATGGGCCTGATGGCATTGATCGCGGCGGGAGCTGTGATAGTTGAGTTGGGAGCATGAGCGAAAGGCGCCCGATGGCAGAGCAGAAACCGATCAATCCCTGGGTGAAGACGGGGCTGGAGCTTGGCCCCGTGCTGGGCTTCTTCATTGTCTACATGCGGATCAAGGACGAGGTGTACCCGATCCTCGGGCAGGACTACAGCGGCTTCATCGTGGCCACGGTCGGGTTCATCCCGATCCTGCTGCTGTCCATCGCGATCCTGTGGAAGCTGACCGGCAAGCTCAGCCGGATGCAGATCATGACCGCCGTGCTGGTGATCGTATTCGGCGGGTTGACGGTGATCTTCAACGACGAGGCGTTCTTCAAGATCAAGACCACGATCGTCTACGGCATGTTCGCGGCGATCCTCGGGGTCGGGCTGCTGCGCGGGCAATCCTACCTTGCCTTCGTGATGGAGGACCTGATGCCCATCGCGCAGGAAGGCTGGATGCTGCTGACCAAGCGCCTGGCGGCCATGTTCGCGGCCATGGCGGGGGCCAACGAGATTGTCTGGCGCACCATGTCCACGGAATTCTGGGTCAAGTTCGAGACCTTCGCCCTGCCTGCGGCGCTTTTTGCGTTTTTCATTGCCCAGGCGAAGATGCTGGAGCGGTATTCCCTGGAAAAAAAGGGACCGGAGGCCTGATCTGCAAGAGACGGCTGCGCGCCGCGGCGCTCGTGTGTTGCCAAAAGGCGCGCCTGTCGGCGCACGCGGTCCCTGGTGCCGCCCTGCGGGCGGCGAGGCGGCGCTGCCCCCGCCGCGCGGCGCGCGTCTCCCCCGGAGTATTTTCGCAAAGATGAAGACTGGCGCGACGGCCTGCGACGGGGCGGTGTGGGTGGTGCGCCTGTGCCTCCGGGGTCAGAGTTGTTCCACCGTGACCTTGTCCGGGAAAAAGGCGATGTGGTCGCGGATCCGCGCCACCGCGTCCTTGGGGCTTTCGTAGGACCAGCCGGCATCGGGGATCAGCCCACTTTTGGCCTGGATCGAGTAATAGCTGGCATCGCCCTTGTGCGGGCAGTGGGAGCGGGTTTCGGACGGCTCGAGGAAGGCCATGCCGATATCGGACCGGGGGAAGTAGATTACCGGCGGCATGCCGCCTTCGACCAGTTCGAGGGCGTTGGCGCTTTCGACCAGCACGGCACCGCCCGCGCGGACGGTCCAGGTGCCGGGGGCCTTGTGGATCTTGATATGCTCGCTCATGGCTTGGTCCTTTGAGTTGTGGCGATGCCGGGGATGTCCGGCGCGCGTCGTGTCGGGTGTGTCGCCGTCAGGCGGACTGCGCGGTCACAGCGGGCGCGTTGCCCTGTCCAGCCAGCGACGCGCCTCGGGCGTCAGCCGGTCTCGGAGGCGCTGGCGGGTTTCCGCGTGATAGGTGTCGATCCAGTCGATCTCGGCCTGCGACAGCATCGCGGTGTCGATGAGGGCGGTCTCGAGCGGGACGTAAGTCAGGGTGTCGAAGCGCAACATCTCGCGTTGCGGATCGCCGCCCTCGGGCGGGTCGGCCTGCGTGACGACGACGAGGTTCTCCAGCCGGATGCCGAAGGCGCCTTCGCGATAATAGCCGGGCTCGTTGCTGAGGATCATACCGGGCTCGAGGGGCACTTCGCTGATCCGGCTGAGCCGCTGCGGGCCTTCGTGGACGCACAGATAGGTGCCCACACCGTGCCCGGTACCGTGGTCGTAATCCTGCCCGGCCATCCACAGCGGGGCGCGGGCCAGCGCGTCTAGGTCGCGGCCTGCCAACCCCTTGGGCCAGCGCGCGCGGCTGATGGCGATCATGCCCTGCAGGACCCGTGTGAAGGCGGCCCTGGCACCCTCCGGCGGGGTGCCTGTGGCCAGCGTGCGGGTGATGTCGGTCGTCCCGTCCGCATACTGGCCACCGCTGTCGATCAGCAGCAGGTCACCGGGGGTGATCCGCCGATTGGTGCCTTCGGTCACGCGGTAATGGACGATGGCGCCGTTCGGGCCGGTGCCGCAGATCGTCTCGAAGCTGATGTCGCGCAGGGCGCCCGTGGCCTGCCGGGCGGCTTCGAGCGCCTTGACCACGTCGATTTCGGTCAGCTCCGCGGGGTTTTGGCCCGAGAACCAGGTGAGGAACTCGACAACCGCGGCCCCGTCGCGCAGGTGCGCCTCGGTGGTGCCCGCGATCTCGGCCGCGGTCTTGCAGGCCTTGGGCAGGATGCAGGGGTCGTCGGCCTCGATCACCGGGGTGTCCTGGGCGGCCAACAGGTCGAAGATCGCGACAGGCGCGGTGTTCGGGTCTACCTGGACCGGACCGGCCAGCGCGCCGAGGGCCGCGGCCAGGTCGTGCGGCGGGTAGCAGCGGATCTCGGGCCCGAGATGGGCGTGCAGATCGTCACCGAGCTTGGCCGGATCGATGAAGAGATCGCAGCTTGCATCGTCATGCAGGACCGCGAAGGCATGGACCACCGGGTTGCGGGGGATATCCGCGCCGCGGATGTTGAGCAGCCAGCACAGGCTGTCGGGCAGGGTGAGGACCACGGATTTCGCGCCGGCCTCGGTGAGGTACTGCGCGAGGGACCTGCGCTTCTCGGCGCTGCTGCGACCGGCCAGGCTATCGGGATGGACGATGACCGCGCCTTGGGGTGGCGCGGGCTGATCCGGCCAGATCCTGTCGATCAGGTTGTCCGTGCGGCGCAGGGACAGCGCGTCGCCGAGGCTCGCCTCCAGCCGCGCGATCTCGGCATTGGTATGCAGCCAGGGGTCGAACCCGATCACCCCGGTGGAAAGCGCTTCGCGCAGCCAGGGGCCCGGCTGCGTCTTGGGCCAGGGAACCGGGGTGAAGGCCCGGGTGTCGACCTGCGCGCGGACCTGCAGGGTGTAGCGCCCGTCGATGAAGATCCCGGCGGTTTCGGCCAGGGCGATGCAGAACCCCGCGGAGCCGGTGAACCCCGTGAGCCACGCAAGCCTGTCGTCGCGCGGAGCCACGTATTCTCCCTGATGCGCGTCGGCGCGCGGCACGAGAAAACCTGCGAGCTCCTCCGCGGCCATTTCGGCGCGCAGGGCCGCAAGACGGGGTGGCCCCTGATCGGGGGTGGTGGTGGCGGAAAAAGATTGGAACATGGGTGCTTTGGTTGTTTCTTGCCGGTACAATCTAGCGTTGCGGGCAGAAACCGCCATGGCAATCCGCAGGCGCGGGGCAAGCGCCTTCAAGGGCGCCTCTAAAGGCGCTGCGAAGCGCCTTGAGCCCGTTGCTCAGATGTCGAATTCCACGACGACCGGGCAATGGTCGCTGGCCTTGGGCCGGTCCCATCCGATCCGGGGGTAACGCGGGGTATCGAGGTTGGGCACGCGCTGGGGCATGCCCGTCCGGATGATCTCGGGGATGCTGCGCACCCGTGCGGCCAGGGCGGGCGAGGCGATGACATAGTCAAGCTGGGTCTTCGACCGCCCCCCGGCGTAGTAATGGGTCCAGCGCGCGGCCTCGGGCAGGGCCGCCACAAGGTTGATCCCGAACCCATCCTCCAGCAGCGGCGCGACCCCCGATGCGTCTTCGCCGGAAGGCGGCCTGTCGCGTAGGCTTTCGGCAAAGCTGCCATCGGCCTGCCGCACCGAGCTGACGAAGCGGTAGCTCAGCGCGTCGTTCAGATCGCCGCAGATCGCCCAGAGCCCTGCTGCGGGATCCGGGAATTTCCGGGTGATCAGCTCGCGCACCAGGATCGCTTCGGTCTGCCGCGTGGCGAGGGATTTCTCCGCATTGCGCCCGCCCATGGATTTGAAATGACAGTTGTAGAGCGTGAGCGTCCCGTCCCCCACGGGCACCACCAGCTCCAGGCAATCGCGCCGAAACACCCGCGCCGAGCGCAGCGACCGCGCGCGGGCCCTCGCCAGAGGATAGGCGTCGAGCAGGGCCCGTCCCGTTTCGGTATTGTCGATCACCGAGCCCGTCAGCCAGGCATGGCTGCGGCTGTAGAACGGAAACCTGCGCACCGAGATCGCGGCCACGTCGATGCCGCGCGGGTCGTTGCCCTCGTGCAGGACGCGGTTGTGGAAACTCTCGCCCATCGTCTTCTTCACATAAGCCTCCAGGAACCGGGTCAGCGGGTCGAACCCGTCAACCTCCTGCAGGCAGTAGAGATGCGCATCCGCTTCGGCGATGGCGAGGGCGGTCTGCTGACGTTTGTCGTCGTCCTGCGCGATGGCGGCGGTTTCCACCATGCGCTTGAACGCGGCGAACTTGCTCAGGTCATCATCCCCGTAATCGCCGTAGAACTGCACGATCGGTGACAGGTAGCGCGCCGCATCCGGGTCGGAAAAGCCCGAAAAATTGAACCGGGTGAACAGGTTTTCGATGTTGAAGGTGCAAAGGCGGAACTTGGTCATGGAAAATCTCCCTGTCTCTCAATGAGAGCAGGATAGCACATCTGGCCGCGGGCGGGCTCAGCTGGCGCGCTTGATCCCCATCACCCGGGCCCGGGCCCGGGGGTCGCTGTCGAACAGGGCGGCAAGTTGCTCGGTCATCGCGCCGGCCAATTGCTCCACATCCGTGATGGTCACGGCACGGTCGTAGTAGCGTGTGACGTCATGGCCGATGCCGATGGCGATCAGTTCCACCGCGCGGCGCTTCTCGACCATGGCGATCACGTCGCGCAGGTGCTTTTCGAGATAGTTCGCCGGGTTCACCGACAGGGTCGAATCGTCCACCGGGGCGCCGTCCGAGATCACCATCAGGATCTTGCGCGCCTCGGGCCGTGCCAGCATGCGGCGGTGCGCCCATTCCAGCGCCTCGCCATCGATGTTTTCCTTAAGCAGCCCTTCCTTCATCATCAGGCCGAGGTTGTTCCGGGTCCGGCGCATGGGCGCGTCGGCCTGCTTGTAGATGATGTGGCGCAAATCGTTCAGGCGTCCGGGCTGCTGCGGGCGACCATCGGCGAGCCATTTCTCGCGGCTCAGCCCGCCTTTCCAGGCGCGGGTGGTGAAGCCCAGGATCTCGACCTTCACCTGGCACCGCTCCAGCGTCCGCGCCAGCACATCGGCGCAGATCGCCGCAATCGAGATCGGGCGCCCGCGCATGGAGCCGGAATTGTCCAGCAGGAGCGTGACCACCGTATCGCGAAACTCGGTGTCCTGTTCGACCTTGAAGCTCAGCGGGGTCGTCGGGTTCGCGACCACGCGCGCCAGCCGCCCGACATCGAGGATGCCTTCCTCCATGTCGAATTTCCAGCTGCGGTTCTGCTGCGCCTGGAGACGCCGCTGCAGCTTGTTGGCCAGCCGCGAGACCGCGCCCTTCAGCGGCTCGAGCTGCTGGTCGAGATAGGCGCGCAGGCGTTCGAGCTCGGCAGGCTCGGCCAGATCCTCGGCCTTGATCTCCTCGTCGTGCTCGGTGAGGTAGACCACGTAGTTCGGGTCCGCATCGGAATGGGCGGGCGGCGGCGGCGGCTCCAGCGGGGCCTCGCCCTCGGGCAGCTCGGCCTCGTCGCCCAGTTCCATATCCGCCAGGTCGTCCATGGCGACTTCGGCCTGGGACGGGTCCATTTCCCGGGTGTCGGAGGGGTCGGGGGCGGCTTCGCCCTGTTCGGACTGCTGGTCGTCCTCATCGCCGTCCTCGGCGGCGCTGTCCTCATCCTCCTCCTGTTCGGAGGTGTCTTCGGACTCGTCCTCTTCCTGGTCCGGGTCGTCGCCCAGTTGGTCGCCATAGCCCAGATCGTCGATGATCTGGCGGGCCAGCTTGGCAAAGGCGGCCTGGTCGCTCAGGTCCCGCTGCAGCGTTGCAAGGGTCTCGCCGCACTGATCCTCGATGTGATCGCGCCACAGGTCCATGACATTCTGCGCCCCCTTGGGCAGATCGCGCCCCGTGGCCAGGTGCCGGATCAGGTAGCCCGCGGCAATGGCCAGCGGCGCCTCGGAGGCCTGGGTGACCTGGTCATAGCCCTTGCGCTGGGCCTCGGCACCGATCTTGGCGTCGATATTGCCAGCCGTCCCCGGCATCACCCGTGCGCCCATCGCCTCGCACCGGGCGGTCTCCATCGCCTCGTAGAGGTCGCGCGCCATCTGCCCGGCGGGTTCGTATCGCGCATGTGTGCCCGCATCGTGATACTTCCGGCGCATGGCATAGGCATCGGCGGTGCCGCGCGCGAACATCACCTCTTCGCGAGTCATGCGGCGGCTGATCTGGGGCAGGCGCATGGAGTCCGATGTCATCCCCGGCGGATCGACGGAGTAGGTCACCGCCATGTCCGGATCATCGGCCAGCACGCGGGTCGCTTCGGCCAGGGCCTTCTTGAAGGGTTCGACGGGGTTGTCGGGCTTGCTCATGGGGGCCTGCGCAGGGGTGGCGGCCCAGATGGGCCTGATGGGAAATACATAGGGTTTATTGCGCGGATGGGGAGGATTGGCCAGAGCCGGATGCCTCCCCGCCGGGCAGATATTCCAGCAGGTCGCCCGGCTGGCAGTCGAGCTCCCGGCAGATCGCCGCGAGCGTCTCGAACCGTACGCCCTTCACCTTGCCGGATTTCAGCAGCGACAGGTTCTGTTCCGTGATCCCGATGCGGCGCGCGAGCTCGCGCGAGCGCATCTTGCGGCGGGCCAGCATCACGTCCAGCCGCACGGTAATGTCTGCCTCAGACAAAGAGCCGGTTCTCGTCCGCCTGGCGCGTGGCCTCGGCCAGCACCCACCCCATCACCATCAAAAGCGCCCCCAGAAGCCCCAGCAGCACATCATGTCCCGCGAAGGACACCGCGAGCGTGCGGGCCCCCTGCGGGTTGTCGTGGGTCAGGATCAGCACGGCCGCCGTGCGTCCGGCGATGGCCAGCCCGGTGCCGAGCAAAAGGGCTGCGCCGATGCGCCGGATCGCCGTGGCATTGCGGTGGCTGAACACACAGCCTTGCCCGTAACGCCCGAAAAGCCCGCGCGCTGTCCAGAGCGCGACACCCGCCGGGGCGAGGATCACCGCGGCAAGCGTCGCAAGGGCCACCCGCTTGCCCGGGGTCAGGCCGGTCGCGGTCTCCACCGGTGGCAGGAAGGGCTCGGGATCGACCAGAACCACCCCGTAGCCTGCGATCAGCAGGGCGCAGGCCAAGGTACAGCCATGGCCGAGCAAGGTGCAAAGCCGGGCAAGACGCGGGGGAAGAGAAGTTTGCATCGTTTCAATCCCAGAAGTGATAATTTAATGTAAAACGACAAATGATTCGTGTCGAGAGAGGAATTGAAAGATGTGCTATCCTTGGATTGCCGCGCTTTGCGTTGCCGGATGCTCGCAGGTGCCCCTGGCCAGCATGGTGGAGCTTGCGAGGTTCGATCCTTTGCAGACGGACCTGGCGGGTATCACCGTGGCGGTCGATGTGACGGAGGGGCTGAGGGTCGCGCCCGACGGGGCCATCATGGTGCTGGCCGCGCAGGCGCCGAGCGGGGCTTCGGTATCCGAGCGCTTCGTGCTGGATCAAGCGGCAGTGTCCGAGACGCGCTGGTTTTTCGGCGTCGCGCCGCAGGACGCCGCTAGATTGGAACGTGCCCGGCAGCAGATCGTCGCGTTGAAGGCGGAGGACCCCGCCACGGCAGGGCAGCTGTCGGTCACGGCAGAGCCCTGTCGCGCCGTGGCGGGGGCGGGGGGCACGGTGGATGTGTTCCTGCAACTGGCCGCGGACAGACCTTTCGTGCCCGTCGCCCCAACGGTCGATCTGGAGGACGAGGGCGTGCCCGTGCCAAGGTGCGAAGGAATGTAACTTCGCCCCGAACCTTCGGCGGAACTCAGGGCGTTGCGTCGTGAGATTTTTTTCGGAACACTGAAGCCGCAAGCGCGCCGCGCAAGGGGCGCTAGGGGCCCGGGGCCTGACCCGGATTTCGGGTCAGGCCGTTCGTGGCTGAGAGGTTACGCCGCGGCGCGGGCGCGCCGGGGGCGGCGGCGCTTGTTGGCCGGTTTGCCCTGGGGCTTCGGCTGGGGCTTGCCCTGGCCGGTCGGCTTGCCGCCGCCGCTGCCGCGACGCTGGCCCCCACCACCGCCGGGGCCGCGCCCGCGACCACCGCCGCCGCGGCGGGGTTTGGACGGCTCGTCCATCACCTCCCACGGGGTGCCGCCGGCCACGGGCAGGGTCAGGCCCATGACCTTCTGCACCGCGCGCAGCTCGCCCATTTCCTCGGGCGCGCAGAAGGCGACCGCCTGGCCATCGCGGCCCGCGCGGGCGGTCCGGCCGATGCGGTGCACGAAATTCTCCGGCACGTTGGGCAGGTCGAAATTGTAGACGAAGCGCACATCGGGGATGTCGATCCCCCGGGCAGCCACATCCGTGGCCACCAGCACCTTGAGCGTGCCCTCGCGGAAGGCCTTGAGCGCGCGCTCCCGTTGGCCCTGACTGCGGTTGCCATGGATCGCGGCGGTCTCGAAGCCCGCGTTGCTCAGCTTGCGCGCCAGCCGGTCGGCCCCGTGCTTGGTGCGCGAGAAGACCAGCGCCAACTCGTCCCGGTGATGGCCGAGAAGGTCGATCAGCAGCTGTGTCTTGGCGCCCTGTTCGACGAAATGCACCGACTGGGTGATCTTGTCGGCGATCTTGCCCGGAGGCGCGACCTCGACCCGCACAGGGTCGGTCAGGTAGGCGCGGCTGAGCTCTTCCATCTGCTTGGGCATGGTGGCCGAGAACAGCATGGTCTGGCGTTCCGCGGGCAGGAGCGGCGCGATCTTGCGCAGGGCATGGATGAAGCCGAGATCCAGCATCTGGTCGGCCTCGTCCAGCACCAGGAACCTGGTTTCGCTCAGGCGCAGGGCCTTGCGGTCCAGCAGGTCGATCAGACGGCCGGGCGTGGCCACGATCAGGTCGGCGCCCCGCTCGGCGCGCTTGATCTGCGGGCCGATGGCAACACCGCCCACGATCACCTGCAGCTTGAGATGGGAGCCTTCGGTGAAGGCGCGCAGGCTCTCACAGATCTGGCTCACCAATTCCCGCGTGGGGGCGAGGATCAGCCCGCGGCAGGTGCGCGGCGCGGGCTTGGTGCCCGCCTTCATCAGCGCATCGAGCAGGGGCAGCCCGAAGGCCGCGGTCTTGCCGGTGCCGGTCTGGGCGATGCCCAGCACGTCGCGCCCGTTGAGCCCGTGCGGGATCGCGCGGGTCTGGATCGGGGTCGGGTCGGTGATGTTCTGGGCGGCAAGGCCGGCCACGAGGCGGGGCGAGAGCCCCAGCATGTCGAAATCCAAAGGATATGTCCTTTCGCGCCACGCAATCGGCGTGGCTATGGGGGATGCGTGCGGCCGGTTTCGGCACGCGGCATGTACAGGGACGCGCTGCCTCGGCAAGGCGCGCGACGGCGTTTGGCCGCGTCTGCGGCGCTCGGGTTCCGGGTCAAGGACGCGCTGCGCCGTGACCCTCTGGACCCAGGCGTGAATGGGAACCGGTCGGAGAGGCATGCTGGCATCTGTCTGCGATCCGGGGACCGCAACGACCCTGAGGCCGGACAGTTCTGCTCACGCGGCAGGCCTGCAATGCTCAGCAGCACATGGGGGAGTTTTGCCCAAAGGTCAATGGGGTGCCGCGCATTCGAGGGATATTTGACGCCGCGACGCCGGGCCGGGGTGGTTGCAAACAGCGCAGATTGGCCCTAGCGCTGTTGGGGATCAGACATAGCGGAGAGCCGCGCCCATGCGCATGACCGACACCTTCATCAAGCCGATGCATCCCGAGGGCCGCAAGTTCGTGGCGATTTTCGGGGCCATTGCCCTCGCGCTCTTCATCGTGTGGGAGCCTCTGGGCTGGATCGGGGTCGGTGCGACGGTGTGGTGCTACTATTTCTTCCGCGACCCCGAGCGGGTGACGCCGCAGCGCGACGGGCTGGTGATCAGCCCCGCGGACGGGGTCGTCTCGCTGATCGAGCAGGCCGTGCCCCCGGCGGAGCTGGGCATGGCCGATACCCCCCTGACCCGGGTCAGCGTCTTCATGAACGTGTTCAACTGCCACGTGAACCGCACGCCCGTGCCCGGGACGGTGAAGGCCGTGGCCTACCGGCCGGGCAAGTTCCTCAACGCCTCGCTCGACAAGGCCAGCGAAGACAATGAGCGTAACTCGGTCTGTGTCGAGATGGCCGATGGCCGCCAGATCGCCATGGTCCAGATCGCGGGGCTTGTGGCCCGGCGCATCGTCAGCTTCGTCAAGGGCGGCGAAACCCTCGCGGCCGGCGAGCGGTTCGGTCTGATCCGCTTCGGCAGCCGCGTGGATGTCTACCTGCCCCAGGGCGTGCAGCCACTGGTCTCGGTCGGGCAGACCATGGTCGCGGGCGAAACCGTGCTGGCGGAGCTGGGCGCCGGAGGCCGCGCAGCATGACACGCCCGCCCCGCCGCCCGCGCACCGAGTTCTCGATCACCAACCTGTTGCCGAACATGCTGACGGTGGCCGCGATCTGCGCGGGGCTGACGGCGATCCGCTTCGGGGTGGACGGCAATTACGAGCCCGCGGTGCTGCTGATCCTGCTGGCGGCGGTGCTGGACGGGCTGGACGGGCGCCTTGCCCGCGCGCTGGGCAGCGACAGCGAGATGGGCGCCGAACTCGACAGCCTGGCGGATTTTCTGAACTTCGGGGTCGCGCCCCCGCTGATCCTGTATTTCTGGGCGCTGCAGGACATGCGCGGTGCGGCCTGGATCTCGGTGCTGGTCTTCACCGTCTGCTGCGTGGTGCGCCTGGCACGGTTCAACGCCACCTCCAAATCCGACGAGGGGGCCAGCAAGCTGTCGGAGTTTTTCACCGGCGTACCGGCCCCCGCGGGCGCGGCGCTGGTCATGCTGCCGATGTTCGCCTCCTTCTCCGTGGGGGAGGAACCGCTCTTCCCGCCGGTGCTGATCATGCTCTACATGATGGGGGTCGGGCTGCTGATGATCAGCCGGATTCCAACCTGGTCTTTCAAGACCGCGCGGGTCTCACGCGAAAATGTTAAGTTTTTTTTGGTCGGATTTGTGGCAGTCGTCGCCGCACTGTTTACTTTTGCTTGGACGACATTGGTGATCCTGTGCCTCGTATACGTGGGCGTTGTGATCTGGGCGCTGCTCATGCGGCGACCCGGAGCAGGGTCGTAACAGACCCGGAGAGGCTATGCGCCCTGAACAAGTTGAAACTGCCTATGCCCGCTGGGCACCCATATATGACTGGTCATTCGGCAAGCTGACCTCGGTCGCCCGCCGTCGAACGATGGAGTATGTCTCGGGCCGCGACGGCTCGGTTCTGGAGGTCGGGGTCGGGACGGGATTGTCCCTGGGCCTCTATCCCGAGGGCCGCCCCGTGACCGGCATCGACTACAGTGCGGACATGCTCGCCCGCGCGCAGGACAAGGCCGCGCAGGGCAATCTGCCGGTCACGCCGGAGCTGCACCGCATGGATGCGCGGGACATGGACTTCCCGGACGATCATTTCGACACGGTGCTGGCCATGCACGTGCTGTCGGTGGTGCCCGAGCCGCACCGGGTCATGGCCGAGATGACGCGCGTCTGTCGCCCCGGGGGCGAGATCGTGGTGGCGAACCATTTCGCGCGGGAGACAGGTCTGTTGCACCTGGCAGAGCGGGCGATCTCGTCGATCCCGGGCACGGTGGGCTGGCATTCGGACTTCGAGCGCGAGATCGTGACCGAGGCACCTGGCCTGCGGGTGGCGCATTACGAGCCCTTGCCGCCCCTCGGCGTCATGACGCTGGTGGTGCTGGAAAAGCCGGTGCCCGAGGTCAAGCTGCCGGAGGCGTCGCCCTGTGCTGCGGAGGCGGTCGCGGAACCCATCGCTTAACCCGCGTCCGGGCACGGTGCCTTGCGCTGCCGTGCCCGGCCCGGTCTTGCAGCCCGGGTGTCAGGTGATCGCGTTGGAGGCCGCGCTTTCGGGCAGTTCCTCATCGAAGCAGCGCTGGTAGAACTCTGCCACGGTCTCGCGCTCCAGCTCATCGCATTTGTTGAGGAAGGTCAGCCGGAAGGCGTAGCCCACATTGCGGAAGATCTCGGCATTCTGGGCCCAGGCGATGACCGTCCGCGGGCTCATCACCGTCGACAGGTCACCGTTCATGAACGCGGTCCGGGTCAGGTCCGCGACGGTGACCATGTGCCCCACGATCTTGCGGCCCTTTTCGGTGTTGTAATGGGGGTTCTTGGCCAGCACGATGGCGGCCTCCGCATCGTGGCGCAGGTAGTTCAGGGTCGCCACCAGGGACCAGCGGTCCATCTGGCCCTGGTTGATCTGCTGGGTGCCGTGATAGAGCCCCGTCGTATCCCCGAGCCCGACGGTATTGGCCGTGGCGAAGATGCGAAAATAAGGGTTCGGCGTGATCACCTCGTTCTGGTCGAGCAGCGTGAGCTTGCCGTCCACCTCCAGCACCCGCTGGATCACGAACATCACATCCGCCCGGCCCGCGTCGTACTCGTCGAACACGATGGCCGTGGGGTTGCGCAGGGCCCAGGGCAGGATGCCCTCGTGGAATTCGGTGACCTGCACCCCGTCCTTGAGCTTGATCGCGTCCTTGCCGATCAGGTCAATCCGGCTGATATGGCTGTCGAGGTTGACCCGCACGCAGGGCCAGTTCAGCCGTGCGGCGACCTGTTCGATATGGGTGGATTTGCCTGTGCCGTGATAGCCCTGGATCATCACCCGACGGTTGTGGGAAAACCCGGCCAGGATGGCCAGGGTGGTGTCGGGGTCGAACTTGTAGGTCGGGTCGATATCCGGCACGCGGTCGGAGCGTTCGGAGAAGCCTTTGACCTTCATGTCCGTGTCGATACCGAACACCTCCCGCACCGAGATTTCTTCCGTGGGTTTACCGATATCCAAGCCACCGTCTGCCATGCTGTCCCCGAATCTTGTGAGTCGCGCCAGAGGGATCTGGCGCGTGTTTGCGCGCAACATATCGTAGGGGACGCGGAGGGAAAGGGGGAGACCGGGACGCAATAGCGGTTTTTGGCAGATCAGCCGCCCGCGCGGGCCGCGATCTCTTGGCCCGCGGCCCAGCCCGAGGACCAGGCCCACTGGAAGTTGTACCCGCCGAGCCAGCCGGTCACGTCCACCACCTCGCCGATGAAGTAGAGCCCGGGCTGATGCGCGCTCTCCATGCTGCGCGACGACAGGGCCGCGGTCTCCACGCCGCCAAGGGTCACTTCGGCCTTGCGATACCCCTCGGTGCCCGTGGGTTTCAGGTGCCAGTCGGTCAGCGCCGCGGTGATCTCGCGCAACCGCGTGTCGCTCAGGTCGGCCAGGTTGCCGGTGGCGCCCACCTGCGCGGCGATGGTCTGGGCCAGCCGCTTCGGAAGCCATTCCGTCAGCACCGTGGCCAGGTCCCGCCGCCCGGCCCGGGCGCGCCGGTCGCGGAGGGCGGTGAAGAAGTCGGTCTCGGGGCACAGCCGCACGGTGATCCCGTCGCCCTCGCGCCAGTAGGACGACGCCTGCAGGATCGCCGGTCCCGACAGCCCGCGATGGGTAAAGAGCAGCGCCTCGTCGAAACTGGTGCCATTGGCGGTCACCCGGGCGGGGCTGGCAAGGCCCGACAACTCGGCGAACGCGGCCTCCGCCCCGAACGTCAGCGGCACCAGCGCGGGCCGCGTCTCGGTCAGGGCATGGCCGAACTGCCGCGCGATGCGGTACCCCTGGTCCGACGCGCCGATCTTGGGGATCGACTTGCCGCCGCAGGCCACCACCACCTGCCGCGCGGTCACGCGCACGGACCGCCCCTCCCGCGTCACCGACAGCCGGAACCGGCTGCCGTCATGGGCGATCTCGTCGAGCGTGCTGCGCAGCCACAGCACCGCGCCCGCCCGGTCCATCTCCGCCAGCAGCATCGCGATGATGTCCTTGGCGGAAGTGTCACAGAAAAGCTGCCCCAGGGTCTTTTCGTGATAGGGAATGCCGTGCCGCGCCACAAGGTCGATGAAATCCCATTGGGTGTAACGGCTGAGCGCGGATTTGGCGAAATGCGGGTTGGCGGAGATGAAGTTCTCCGGCCCCGCATACATGTTGGTGAAGTTGCACCGCCCCCCGCCCGAGATGCGGATCTTCTCGCCCGGATTGGCGCTGTGATCCAGCACCAGCACCCCGGGCCCCGCATGGGCCGCGCACATCATGCCCGCGGCCCCGGCGCCGAGGATCACGGTCTCGAAACTGTCAGCGGGTTGTGCCATGGGCGCGGGATGGCCCAGAGCCGCCCGAGGTGCAAGCCCTCACGGGGCCACACAACCCCGTGACAGGGATGACGCAATCGCGACAGGTGGCCGCCCCCGCGCTTATATAGCCGGGACACGACCGAAAGGATGCCCCATGAACCGTCGCCATTTCCTCGCCGCCACCGCCGGACTTCTCGCCAGCGCCGCGATCCTGCCCCGCGGCCTGCAGGCCAGCGCCGGCCCGTTCGAGATCACCCTGACCGAGGCGGAGTGGCGCGCGCGCCTGACACCGGCGCAGTTCAAGGTGCTGCGCAAGGAGGGGACCGAGCGCCCCTTCACCAGCCCCCTGAATGACGAGACCCGCGCCGGGATCTATCACTGCGCGGGATGCGACCTGCCGGTCTATCCGTCGACCACCAAGTATGACAGCGGCACGGGCTGGCCGTCCTTCTGGGCACCGCTGGAGGAGGCCATCGGCACCAAGGCGGACCGCAAGCTGATCTATTTGCGCACCGAGGTCCATTGCCGCCGCTGTGGCGGGCATCTGGGCCATGTGTTCGATGACGGGCCGCAGCCCACGGGCAAACGGCATTGCCTCAACGGGGTCGCGCTGACGTTCAAACCGGCCTGAGCGCGGCGCTAGGTGCCGGGACCGTGCGAGAAAGCGCCGCCCGAGACGGCGCTGTTGATCGCGGCTTCCAGGGCGCGCGGGTCCACCGGCTTGGGCAGGAACCCGTCGATCCCCGCATCGCGGTAGCGCGCCTGCACGTCGCCGCCCACATGGGCGGTGCAGGCGATGATCGGCACCTTGCTTTTTTCCGGGCCCGAGGTGCGGATCTGCGCCGTCGCCCCCAACCCGTCGAGCCCGGGCATGGTGATGTCCATCAACACCAGGTCGAAACTCTCCGACAGGATCGCCTCGACCGCCTCGAACCCGTTGGAGACCACGCGCACCTCGTGCCCGAGATCGCGCAGCATCGCCTCCATCACGTTCTGGTTCAGCGGATTGTCCTCGGCCACCAGCACCTTGGCCGACGGCCCCCTGGGCGCCCGGGCGGGATGGGGCTGCGGGGTCTCGCGCGGCTCGGGGCAGGGCTCCAGCGGCAGCGTCAGCTCGAAATGAAAGGTCGCGCCCGCGCCGGGCTGCGAGGTCACCCCGATATCGGCGCTCATGGCCGCGGCGATGTTGTGGCAGATCGACAGGCCAAGGCCCCAGCCGCCGCGATCCTTGCCGAAATCGCTCTCGATCTGCACGAAGGGCCGGAACAGCAACGCCTGCTGCTCTTCCGAGATCCCGATCCCGGTATCCTCGACCTCCAGACGCAGGCGCGAGAAGCTGTCGCTGCGGCTGATTTCCCGCACACGCAGGGTGATCGTGCCCCGGTCGGTATAGCGCAGGGCGTTGGCCATGAAGTTGTTGAGCACCTGTTGCAGCCGCACCGGGTCAGTCAGCACACGGGCCGGCATCCGGTCGTCGATCTCGACCTGCAAGGTCAGGCCCTTGTCGCTGACCGAGCTGTACCACCAGTCCGCCACCTGGTCCAAAAGCGGCATCAGGTCCGTCGCGCGGCTTTCGATCCGCATGCGCCCGGTTTCCATGTGGCTCAGATCCAGCAGGTCGGTCAGCAGGTTCATCAACTGCCCGCCCGCCGCGATGATCGCATCCACATGGCCGCGCCGCTTCTCGTCCAGGTCCGACAGCCGCAACAGCTGCGCAAAACCGAGAATGGCGTTCATCGGGGTGCGGATCTCGTGGCTCATGGCGGCCAGGAACCGGCTCTTGGCGCGGCTGGCATCCTCGGCCCTGATCAGGGCGGCCTGAAGGTCCTGCTGCAGCCCGTCCGTCCCGTCATCGGCACTGACAATCGACAGGGTGCGCAGGAAGGCGCCGTCCGCGTCGCGCAGCACCACGGCCGAGACAAGGGCGTGGAACGGCGTGCCGTCCTGGCGCAGGAACGTATGCCGGATCTTGTCCACCGAAGATGTCCGCAGCAGGGTCGGCATGACCTCGGTCCGGGCACGGTTCGCCGATTCGGGCACCATGAACTCCATGATCGACCGGCCGATCATGTCATCGGGGCTGTAGCCGAGCCGGGCCGCCCAATAGGCGCTGATCGCCACGATGACGCCGTCCCGATCCACAGAATGCATCAGTACAGGCGCCTTGCCGAAGAACTCGAGGAACGGGTTCGCGGCGTGGTCGTCAAGCCCCTTGAGCGTTGCCTCAGGCATACACTGTGTCCTTAGAGTGGCGTCCGGAGACAGAATTCCCCCGGCCAGAACATCATCGTCTTCCCAAGGGGAACCTTCGCATTCCCGGTTGCAATATGCAAATAAAGCTTAGTCGCGCGTGCCGGAAAACTTCTCGGCCCAGGCCTCCCGATCCGCGTCGGAGATCTTGGCAAAGGTCACCTCGGGCACCGCGAAGGCATGGCCCGCGGGCAGGGCGGCAAGCGCCTCTGCCACGTCCCCGGGCCAGCCGGCATCCTCGGCCTTCATGGCGCGCAACAGCGCGGCACTGGCATCGGGGATGAAAGGCCGCGACAGCACCGCGTAGAACCGCACCAGGTTCAGCCCCAGCCGGATGATCGCCGCCGCCGCGTCCGGATCGGTCTTGAACACGCTCCAGGGGGCGGCGGCTTGCAGGTACTCGTTGCCCGCAACCCAGATCGCGCGCAACTCGGCCGCGGCCTTGCGCACCTCCATCGCGTCCATGTGCCCCTCGTAGGCGCGCAGCTTGGTGGTTAACTCGGCGATCAGCGCCTCCTCGGCAGGCTCATAGGCACCGCCCGCAGGCACCTCTTCGCCGTATTTTGACCGGCAGAACTTGGTCACGCGGCTGGCGAAATTGCCCAGCACATCGGCGAGATCCTTGTTCACAGAGGCCTGGAAATTCTCCCACGTAAACTCGGAATCGGAGTTTTCCGGCGCGTGGCTCAGCAGCCACCAGCGCCAGTAATCCGCCGGCAGGATCTCCAGCGCCTGGTCCATGAACACGCCCCGCCCCTGGGAGGTCGAGAACTGCCCCCCGTCATAAGTCAGGTAATTGAACGACTTGATGTAATCCACCAGCTTCCAGGGATCGCCCGAACCCATGATCGTGGCCGGGAAGCTCAAGGTGTGGAAGGGCACGTTGTCCTTGCCCATGAACTGCACGTAGCGCACCTCGTCCGCGCCCTTGTCCGTGCGCCACCAGCGTTCCCATGCCGCATCGTCCAGCCCGTTGGCATCGGCCCATTCGGCGGTCCCGGCAATGTACTCGATGGGCGCGTCGAACCAGACGTAGAAGACCTTGCCCTCCATCCCCGGCCAATCCTCGGTTCCCTTCTTCACCGGCACGCCCCAGTCGAGATCCCGGGTGATGCCCCGGTCCTGCAACCCGTCCCCGTCATGGAGCCATTTCTTCGCGATCGACGTGGTCAGGATCGGCCAGTCGGTCTTGCTGTCGATCCAGGCGTCCAATTGGTCCTTCAACGCGGATTGGCGCAGATAGAGGTGCTTGGTCTCCCGCACCTCCAGGTCGGTGGAGCCGGAGATTGCGCTGCGCGGGTCAATCAGGTCCGTGGGGTCGAGCTGCTTGGTGCAGTTCTCGCACTGGTCGCCGCGGGCCTTGTCGTAGCCGCAATTGGGGCAGGTGCCCTCGATGTACCGGTCCGGCAGGAACCGGCCGTCCGCATGGGAATAGACCTGCTTTTCCGAGACCTCCTCGATCAGCCCGTTCTCGGCCAGCTTGCCCGCGAAATATTGGGTCAGCGCCTTGTTGCGCTCCGACGAGGAGCGGCCGAAATGATCGAAGCTCAGCCCGAAGCGTTTCGCGATATCCGACTGGACCGCGTGCATCTCGGCGCAATACTCCGCCACCGGCTTGCCCGCCTTGGCCGCGGCCAGCTCGGCCGGGGTGCCATGCTCGTCCGTGGCGCAGATGAACATCACCTCATGTCCACGCGCACGGGCATAGCGGGCATAGAGGTCCGCAGGCAGCTGGCTGCCCACGAGATTGCCCAGATGCTTGATGCCGTTGATGTAGGGAATCGCGGAGGTGATGAGGATACGTGCCATGGATCGGGCCTTTGTGACGTGCCCGCCCGAGGTAGCGCAGGGGCGCGGCGAGGTCTAGCGCTTGCGGCCCAGAAGCCGCCCGATGGTGAAGCTGGTGCGCGGGGTATAGACGTAATCCGTACGCTCCTGCGGTGCCGGCCGCACCCGCATCCGCGCCAGGCCGAACACCACCAACACGAGATGCCCCAGACCCAGGAACACGAAGAGCGCCATCGGCCCCCGCGCCTCGATCAAGAGCGACGAGACCAGCGGGCTGGCAATCGCGCCCACGGCGAACATGAACATCAACGCCGCCGACAGCTCCACCCGCTCGTCATCGCTGGCGAAATCATGGGCATGGGCGGCGGCGACCGAGAAGATCGGAAAGGTCGTCACCCCGAACAGAAGCGCCGCGCCGAACACCGCCAGCGTCCCGGCGCTCTGGGTGTGGATCGTGATGGCGCAGCTGGCGATGGCGGCGACCGACAGGGCGATCAGCACCCTGCGCCGGTCGAACCGATCCGCGAGCCAGCCGGTGGGATACTGCGCCAGCGCCCCGCCCAACACGTAGGCGGCCAGAAAGAGCCCGATCTGGTCCGAGCGCAGGCCCACATCCTGACCGTAGATCGGGCCGACCATGCGGAAGGCTGCACTGGTCAGCCCCGCCACGATCACCGCCGCCGCCGCCAGGGGGGATTTGGCGAGGGCGAGGGCAGGGCGCAGGCGCGGGGCCTTGGGCACCGCGGGCTGGCTCGCCTGGGTCAGGGCGATGGGCAGGAGCGCCATGCAGCACAGGATCGCCAGCAGGTTGTAGGACACGTACTCCGCCGGGGGCAGCACCGCGATCATCAGCTGCGCGATCAGCGCCGCACCCAGGTCCACCACCCGGTAGAGCCCGGTCGCCCGCCCCCGCGTCTCGTTGGTCAGCCGCGCATTCAGCCAGCTTTCGATGATCGTGTAGCAGCCCGCGACACACAGCCCCGTGGTGACCCGCAGCCCGGCCCAGGCCAAGGGATGCACCACCATCATATGCGCCAGCAGCCCGATGGCGCCCGCGGCGGTGAAGGCCGCGAAGGCGCGCGAATGGCCCACCGTGCCCAGCAGGCGTGGTGCACCCCAGCAGCCGATGAAGAACCCGATGTAATGGGCCGAACCGAGCATGCCGATCTCGGCATTGGAAAACCCGAGAACCGCGCCGGAAAGCGCATCCAGGGGCCCGACCGCGCCCGACGACACCTGCAACAGGGCGACGGAGGCGAAAAGGGCGGCAAAAGTGATCAGTACGCGCATGGGAACCGGGGCGGGCAGGACAGGCCCCCCCTATGGCACCGAAGGCGCAGCCCGGGGCGGCCGATTTCGACGCGCCCGTGTCGGTTTTGAGCCTGCGGCGCGCGGTGCGCCCTCAGAGCCCGAAAGATGCCGCGCCGCGGGGCAAGAATTTTAAGTAAAATTCTTGCCCCCGCTCAGGCGCTGCGCACGGTGTCGATCATCAGCTGCACGTTCTCGGGGTCCGCATCGGGCGTGATCCCGTGGCCGAGGTTGAAGATATGCGGGCCCTTGGAGAACGCTTGGACGATCTCGCGGGTCTCGTCCACCAGGGCCTGCCCGCCGGTCACCATATGCGACGAGGCCAGGTTGCCCTGCACGCAGCCATCGACCTGCACATGCTCGGCCGCCCAGGCCGCCGAGACGGAATTGTCCAGTGCGACGCAATCGGCCCCCGTGGCCTTGGCAAAGCCGATATAGCCGTCGCCCGCCTCGCGCGGGAAGGCGATGATCGGCGTGTCGGGATGTTTCGCCTTCAGCGCGGCGATGATCTTTTTCGTCGGCTCCAGAGCGTATTTCGTGAACGCCTCGCCCTTCAGCGACCCGGCCCAGCTGTCGAAGATCTTCACCGTCTCGGCCCCCGCCTCGATCTGCATCGAGAGGTACGCGATGGTCGCCTCGGTCAGCCGGTCCATCAGCGCGTCGAACACCTCGGGCGCCTCGCGCATCAGCTTGTGCGCCGGGGCCTGGTCTGGCGTCCCGCGCCCGGCGATCATGTAGGTCGCCACGGTCCAGGGCGCCCCGGCAAAGCCGATCAGCGCGGTCTCGGCGGGCAACTCGCGCGACAGGATCCGCACGGTCTCGTAGATCGGGGCGAGATGGTCATGGACCTCGTCGGCGGGCTTGAGCTTGTTGAACTCTTCCATGGTCTCGATGGTCGACAGGCGCGGCCCCTCGCCGGTCACGAACCACAAATCCGCCCCCAGCGCGTCAGGGATCAGCAGGATATCTGCGAACAGGATCGCCGCGTCGAACCCGTAGCGGCGGATCGGCTGCAGGGTCACCTCGGCGGCCAGTTCCGAGTTGTAGCACAGCGACAGAAAATCTCCGGCCTCCGCCCGCGTGGCGCGATATTCGGGCAAATACCGCCCCGCCTGGCGCATCATCCAGATGGGTGGGACCTTTTGCACCTCTCCATCCAGAGAACGGAGGAGTTTTTTTCTGTCAGTCATCGAGGTCGTTCCTTAGTATGGGGATACTGAGATCCCGCCGTGATGTCAGCTTGATGGCGCAAAATGTGTTGTCAAGTCAAGTTGACACTTATAGAGATGCGACCATGACTATCACACTCCCGACCCCCGATTCACCCTTGAAAATCGGCACACGCGGCTCGCTGCTCGCGCTGGCCCAGGCCCATGAGACGCGGGCCCGTTTGTCGGCCGCGTTCGACCTGCCGGAGGAGGCCTTCGAGATCGTGGTCATCAAGACCACCGGGGACCGGATCCAGGACCGCTCGCTGAGCGAGATCGGCGGCAAGGGCCTGTTCACCCGGGAAATCGAGGACGCCATGCTGGACGGGAGCATCGACATCGCGGTGCATTCGATGAAGGACATGCCCGTGGACACGCCCGCGGGACTGGCACTCGACACCTACCTGCCGCGCGAGGACGTGCGCGACGCTTTCGTGACGCTCGACGGGGGCACGCTGGCGGATCTGCCCGAGGGGGCCGTGGTCGGGTCCAGTTCCCTGCGGCGGCGCGCGCAGCTGGCCCATCGGCGCCCGGACCTGCAACTGGTCGAGTTCCGCGGCAATGTGCAGACCCGGATGAAGAAACTCGGCGACGGCGTGGCCCATGCGACCTTTCTTGCCATGGCGGGGTTGAACCGGCTCGGCATGGACGAGGTCCCGCGCAGCGCGATTGCGCCCGAAGACATGCTGCCCGCGGTCGCCCAGGGCTGCATCGGGATCGAACGGCGCGCCGATGATCCGCGTGCGGCCGAAATGCTGGCCGCGATTCACGACGGACCTTCCGGACACCGCCTGGCCTGCGAGCGCGCCTACCTGTCGGCCCTGGACGGCTCGTGCCAGACCCCGATCGCCGGTCTGGCGGAGCTTGACGGCGGCTCGATTCACTTGCGTGCCGAAATTCTGCGCCCCGATGGCTCCGAAGTGCTGAGCGATTCCGAAACCGCACCGGTGGAAGATGCCGCAAAAATGGGCAGGGAGGTGGCCGAACGCCTCCGCGCCCGCGCGCCCGACGGGTTTTTCAGCTGGCTGACGGCGCACGCGTGACCTGAAACGGGCGTTTGATGCCCGAGGCTGCGACCGATTGCTGCGCTGCGGCGCGACGTCCCTTTGGATTGCCGGGAACTCTGCCAAACTGTGTCACGCGATACCGGCCCTGTCGGTCCGGTGTCGCGCGGTTAGGACAGTTGCAGAATCGGATCCCGGAATGTTGACCCCAGAAGAGCCCATTTCCCCGCCCCTCGACGCGGACCGCGCTCAGGAGGTTCTGGCCTTGATCCGCCGTCGGGCGGATGCATCGCGCAGCGCCGCGCGGCTCGACCTCTTCAAGGCCTGCGCGGTGCTTTCCCTGCGCGAAGAGGCCTCGGCCCATGATTTCGCCGATGCCGTGGCCCGCACCCTGGAGCAGGCCCTGGGCCGCGCCCCCGAATGGCACGGCCCCGACGCCCGCAGCGTGACTTTCGACGAAACCTGGCTGCTGCGGCTGGTGGACCGCTCCATCGCCTGTGACAGTGCCAGCGTCGCCTTCCTGATCTCCAGCCGGGTGCAACGGGGCAAGCGTGCCTCGCTCGCCTACCTGGTGAACGGGCTGGCCGAACGGCTCGAGGCGGCCTGACCGCCGCAGGGGGCGCTGCCCCCGTCGCGGACGCGACGCCCCCGGAGTATTTTTGCAACGATGAAGCGGGGCGTCAGGCGCGGGTCGGAGGCATGCTCAGGGCGCGGGCGAAGACCTCGGCGCTGACATTGCCCCCGGTGGCCACCGCGATGACCGTGTCGCCGGAGAGCGCGTCGGGGCGGAACAGTGCCGCCGCGAGGGCCACCGCGCCGCCCGGCTCCAGCACCAGTTTCAAGTGCTGGAAGGCCAGCGCCATGGTCCGCAGCACCTCACCCTCGGTCACCACGAGCCCCGGTCCCGCCCGCGACGCGAGCACGGGGAAGGTGATCTCGCCGGGCATCGGGGTCAGGATCGCGTCGCAGATCGAGCCGTCGCGCGCGCTGTTGGCCAGCCGTGTGCCCGCCGCGAGCGAGCGGGCCATGTCGTCGAAGCCGTCCGGCTCCACCGGCCGGACGCGCATCCGTGGCGCGGTCTCGGCCAGGGCCAGGGCGATCCCCGCGCTCAGCCCGCCGCCGCCGCAACACACCAGCACCTCCGCCGCGTGGACGCCTTCCGCAGCGGCCTGGGCGGCGATCTCCAGCCCGGTGGTGGCCTGACCCGCGATCACCTCGGTGTCGTCATAGGGTTTGATCAGGGTCAGCCCGTCGCGCTCCGCTAAAGTCGCGGTCAGCCCGTCCCGATCCTCCCGCGCCCGGTCGTAGAACACGACCTCCGCCCCCAGGGCGCGGGTGTTGTCCACTTTCGGCGCAGGCGCATCGCCAGGCATCACGATGAGCGCCCGCGTGCCATGGGCCGCCGCGGCGCGGGCCACGCCTTGGGCATGGTTGCCGCTGGAACAGGCGATCACCCCGCGCGCCCGCACCGCCGCGGGCAGGGCCGAGACCGCCGCCCAGCCGCCCCGCGCCTTGAAGGAGCCGGTGTGCTGCAGGCACTCGGCCTTGATCAGCACCCGGCGCCCGGCAAGCGCATCGAGCGCGGGCGCGCTCAGGAGCGGCGTGCGCCGGACATGCCCGTCGAGCCGCGCCTCCGCCGCCTTGATCCGGTCGAAATCGGGGGCGCCGCTCATGGGGTCACGGCGGCAAGAAAGGCGCGCAGGGCCGCGACCGACTCCGGCTCGTCGAGGAAGGGAATATGCGCGCGGTCCGGCACTTCGGCGGCGATCAGGCCCGGGTGGCGGCGCGCCATCTCGACCACGGTCGCCGCACTCAGAAGGTCCGAATTCGCCCCCCGGATCACCGCCACGGGCAGCCCCGCCAGCGCCTCGAAGAACGGCCAGAGGTCCGGGGCCGCCGTGGCCCCGGCCTCCTCGACGGCATCGCGGAGCTTCGGATCATAGGTGATCTGCAGCCCGCGTGGGGTTTCGGTATAGTGTTTTTGCACCTCCTCCAGCCAGCGGCTGGCGGGCACATTGGCAAAGCCGGTCATCAGCCCGGGCATGGCCGCGGCCATCTCGGCATGGGTGGCATAGGCCGGGTTGCGGCCCAAGTATCCCATGATCACCTCCAGCCCCTTGGGGTCAAGCTCGGGCCCGATATCGTTGAGGCACACGCCCAGCAGTCGCTCCCGCGCCCCCAGCCCCAGCCCCATGGCGATCAGCCCGCCGCGGGAAGTGCCGAGGATCGCCGCCCTGTCCAGCCCGAGATGGTCGAGCAGTTGCAGCGCGTCCGCGGCCTCCTGTTGCAGGGTGTAGGACCTGTGGTCGGCCCAGTCGCTTTGCCCCCGGCCGCGGTAGTCCATCCGGATCACCCGTGCGCCGGTCAGGTGGGGCAGGGCGTAGTCGAAATCCCGGGTGGTCCGGGTCAGGCCCGACAGGCACAGCAGCGGGATGCCCGCGCCCTCGTCGGTGTAATGCAGGCGGGTGCCGTCGGGCGCGGTGATCTGGGGCATCAGAGCTCTTTCACGAGGACGGGAAGGGGCCGGAGGTCGGCGACGATCCGGTCGGGCACCGCGGGCAGGCGGTCGACGGGCTCTTCGGCGCGGTTGGCCCAGACCGCGCGGAACCCGTAGGCGGCGGCCGCCGCCGCGTCCCAGCCGTTGGAGGAGACGAACATCACCTGCTCCGGGCTGCAGCCGAAGCGCGCGCCGACGAGGTCATAGACCAGCCGCGCGGGCTTGAAGATGCTGACCGATTCGACGCTGAGCACATCGTCGAGCAGCGCCCCGATCCCGGCGCTGTCCACCGCGCCTGCGAGCATGTCCGGCGCGCCGTTGGACAGGATGCCGGTGTTCAGGCCCTGGTCCTTGAGCGCGCCGAGCATGGCGGGCACCTCCGGGTAGGCCGACAGCTCCCAGTAGAGCTGCAACAGGCGTTCGCGCAGCTCCGCATCGTCGCCGAGGCCCGCGGCCTCCAGCGCCCAGTCCAGCCCGTCCTGCGTGACCTGCCAGAAGTCGCAGTGATCCCCGGTGACGGCGCGGAGCCAGGTGTATTGCAGTTGCTTGAGCCGCCAGTCCCGCGCGATCTGCGGCCAATGGGTGGCGAAGGCGGCGCGCCCGGGCTCCGCGGCGGCTTCGCGGGCGGCGGCGCTGACATCGAACAGGGTGCCATAGGCGTCGAAAATGCAGGTGGTGATGGGCATGGGGCGTGGGTCCTTCGTCGGGGCCAAGGTGACGCTGTGGGGCGGGAAGGGCAAGGCCCGGATGGACGGCGGGTCAGGTTTTGCGCCGCGCTGCGCGCGTCGCACGGTTGACGATGCACTATTCCTGGGTGCTGGACGGTTTGGCATGGTATTGCGCCGCGCGATGCGCGTCGCCCCGGCGGGGGGCAAGCCCCCCGCACCCCCCGATCTGCGTGGGGGCGCTGCCCCCACACCCCCGGAGTATTTTTGCGCAAAAGAAGACATACGCGGAGCGCATGGAAGGGTCTGTGGCGTCCGAAAACGCGAGGTGGGAGGCGCGTCAGAAGGGCCTTTGGGGCGGGCCCACCGTCGCGTAGCGGCGGCCGGGCCCAACGCCGGTCCAGCCCCGCAAGGGGCGTGGGCCGGGGGCGGGAGAGCCACGACTCCGCCTGTTCGGGACGCTGTGAAGCTCGGACGCTGGCGCGGTCCTGCGGGAAGTTACACCGTCAGAAGGCCGCGCAGCTCTGCCTCATCCATGGAGTCGCGCGTGCCGGCTTTCACGATCTGGCCCCGATCCATCACAGCGAAGCTGTCGCAGAGGTCGCGGGCGAAGTCGAAGTACTGCTCCACCAGCAAGATCGCCATGTCGCCCCGGTCGCGCAGGTAGCTGATCGCGCGGCCGATATCCTGGATGATCGAGGGCTGGATGCCCTCGGTCGGCTCGTCGAGTACCAAGAGGCGCGGCCGCATCACCAGCGCCCGGCCGATGGCAAGCTGCTGTTGCTGGCCACCCGACAGGTCGCCGCCACGCCGGCCCAGCATATCCTTGAGGACCGGGAAAAGGGTGAAGACCTCGTCGGGGACGTGGCGCAGCGCGCGCGGCAGCGCTCCGAAGCCGGTTTCCAGGTTCTCCTGCACGGTCAACAGGGGGAAGATCTCCCGCCCCTGGGGGACCGAGGCGATCCCAGCCCGGGCGCGGGCATCGGCGCGCAGCGTCGACAGATCGGTGCCTTCCCACTCCATCCGGCCCGCCGAGATCGGCTGACGCCCGGTGATGGCGCGCAGGAGCGTGGTCTTGCCCACCCCGTTGCGCCCCAGCACGGTGGTGACCTTGCCCGGCTCGGCGGAAATGGAGACGCCGCGCAAGGCCTGCGCCGCGCCGTAATGGAGGTCGATATTGTCGATGTTCAGCATCTTAGCGGCCCAGATAGACTTCAATGACTTGTGGGTTGGCGGAGACATGGTCCAGCGAGCCTTCGGCCAGCACATGGCCCTGGTGCAGCACCGTCACACGGCAGTCGAGCGCGCGGATGAAATCCATGTCGTGTTCGACCACGATCACCGTGTGCTTGCCCGCGATACCGCGCAGAAGCTCGGCGGTGCGCATGGTCTCGGCGTCGGTCATGCCTGCGGCGGGTTCGTCCACCAGCAGCAATTCAGGGTCCTGTGCCAGAAGCATGCCGATCTCCAGCCATTGTTTCTGTCCGTGGCTGAGGTCCGCCGCCAGCCGGTCGCGGTCACCGTCGAGCTTCACCAGTTCGAGCAGCTCGGTGATCCGCGCCTCCTCGGCGGCGGTGCGCCGGTTGAAGAGCGTGGCCCAGATGCCCCGGTCTGCCTTCAGGCTGAGCGCGATGTTGTCGGCCACGGTGTGGGTTTCGAACACGGTCGGTTTCTGGAACTTGCGCCCGATGCCGAGATTGGCGCTGTCGGCCTCGTCGGTGCGGGTCAGGTCCACGGTCTGGTTCCAGAGCACCTCGCCCTCGTCGGGCCGGGTCTTGCCGGTGATGATGTCCATCATCGTGGTCTTGCCCGCGCCGTTGGGGCCGATGATGGCGCGTAACTCACCCTTCTCGACCGTGAGGCTGAGGTTGTTGATCGCCTTGAACCCGTCGAAGCTGCGGTTCACGCCGTTGAGGGAAAGCTGAATGCTCATGCCTCTGCCTCCCTCGGTTCCGGCTCTGGTTTCTTCTTGCGTTTCAAGGTTTTCTCGACGACGCCCAGCACGCCCTTGGGCATGAAGATCGTCACGAAGATGAAGAGCGCGCCGAGGGCGAAGAGCCAGATCTCGGGGAACCAGCCCGTCAGAAGGGTCTTGGCGGCCGCCACGAGGATGGCGCCGATGGCGGCGCCGACGAGGGTGCCGCGGCCGCCGAGGGCGACCCAGATGACGATCTCGATGGAGTTGGCGGGGCTGAACTCGCCGGGGTTGATGATGCCCACCTGGGGTGTGTAGAGCGCGCCCGCGACCCCCGCCATCATCGCCGAGACCACCCAGACGAAGAGCTTGTAGCGCTCCACCCGGTAGCCGAGGAACCGCGTGCGGGCCTCCGAATCCCGGACACAGACGAGGATCTGGCCGAGCTTGGACTTGGTGATCGCCTTGGAGATCAGCAGCCCCGCCGTCAGCGCCAGGGCCGAGAGTACGAAGAGGCCCGCGCGGGTGGCATCCGATTGCAGATCGAAGCCCAGCACGTCCTTGAAATCCGTCAGCCCGTTGTTGCCGCCAAAGCCCATCTCGTTGCGGAAGAAGGCGAGCATCAAGGCATAGGTCATGGCCTGTGTGATGATCGACAGGTAGACGCCGGTCACCCGGCTGCGGAACGCGAACCAGCCGAAGACGAAGGCCAGCGCACCGGGCACCAGAAGCACCATCAGGCAGGCGAACCAGAACTGGTCGAACCCGTACCAGAACCATGGAAGCTCCTGATAATTCAGGAAAACCATGAAGTCGGGCAGCTCGGGGTTGGCATAGACGCCGCGGTCGCCGATCTCGCGCATCAGGTGCATGCCCATGGCGTAGCCACCAAGCGCGAAGAAGGCCCCGTGACCCAGCGACAGGATGCCCGTGTAGCCCCAGACCAGGTCCAGCGCGACGGCGAGCAGCGCATAGCACAGGTACTTGCCCAGCAGGCTGACGATATAGGAGGGGACGGGCTGGCCCTCCATCCACAGGTTGCCCGCGGGGATGGCCACGGTGAGGATGAACAGGCCGGTCAGGAAGATGCCCATGCGGCGGTCGACAAGGCGGGTCATGGGGCGGTCCTCCCATGGGATCGGAAGGGCAGAGAGGCAGCCTCGAAGCGCTTCGTGCGGCCGCCCGCGTCCCTGCCGGACGCGGAGCGGCCGGCCGGGCCCAACGCCGGGTGAGGGGCCGCGCAGCGGTCCGAAAGCCGGGGGCGGGAGAGCCATGTTGCCGCCTGCTCGGGTGTCCCGGAATTGGCCGTCCGACCGTGTCGGATCGGCGTCGGGCCTGCGTCGGACATGTGTCGGGCAAGTGTCGGGCACCTCCGCGCGGTCGCGTAAGGATTGGTTAGGGAAATCACGCGCGTCATGGTCAGTTCTCCACCGCCCGGCCCTTCACCGCGAAGAGCCCGCGGGGCCGCTTCTGGATGAAGAGGATGATGAACACGAGCACCAGGATCTTGGCCAGCACCGCGCCCGCGTAGGGCTCCAGGAACTTGTTCGCGATCCCGAGGCTGAAGGCCGCCGCCAGCGTGCCCCAGATGTTGCCCGCCCCGCCGAAGACCACGACCATGAAACTGTCCACGATGTAGCTCTGCCCGAGGTTCGGCGAGACGTTGTCGATCTGGCTCAGCGCGACCCCTGCGAGCCCCGCGATGCCCGCGCCCAGCCCGAAGGTCATCGCATCGACCCAGCCGGTGCGGATGCCCATATTCGCCGCCATCGCCCGGTTCTGGGTCACGGCGCGCATCTGCAGCCCGATGGCGGTTTTCTTCAGCACGAAGAGGAGCACCGCGAAGACCGCCAGGGCAAAGAGCAGGATCCACAGCCGGTTGTAGGTGATCGTCATCTGGCCCACCTCGAAAGCGCCGGACATCCAGCTGGGGTTGCCCACCTCGCGGTTGTTCGGCCCGAAGATCGAGCGCACGGTCTGTTGCAGGATCAGGCTGATCCCCCAGGTGGCCAGCAACGTCTCCAGCGGGCGGCCATAGAGGAAGCGCACGCAGCCCCGCTCGATCGCCACGCCCACGGCCCCGGCAATCAGGAAGGCCAGTGGCGCCGCGATCAGCAGCGACCAGTCGAAGAGGTGCGGAAAGGAGGTGCGGATGATCTCCTGGACGAAGAAGGTGGTGTAGGCGCCGATCATCACCAGCTCCCCATGGGCCATGTTGATCACGCCCATCACCCCGAAAGTGATCGCAAGCCCAATGGCCGCCAGCAGCAGCACCGAGCCGAGCGAGAGGCCAAACCACACGTTCTGCGCCATGTTCCAGAACCGTTGATTGGCCTCGATGGCCGCGACCGCTTCGGCGGCGGCCTGGGCCAGCACCGGGTTGGTGGCTTGCAGCAGCGGGGTGAGGATCGAGAGCGCGTCCTGGTTGCCCATCTCGCGCAGGACTTCGATGGCCGCGACCTGCTCGGCTTCGGGGGCGTCGGCGGCGATCAGGGTGGCAGCGATGGCGTAGTCCAGGGCCTCGGCCACCGTGCCGGTGTTCTCGGCCTCCCGCGCGGCGCGCAACAGGTCCAGCTGGTCGGGGTCCGGCGCGGAAAAAGCGGCCTCGGCGGCGGCCAGGCGCAGGGCGGGGTCCGGCGCCCGCAGGGTCAGGGTGCCGATGGCCGCCCGGATGTCCCGGCGCAGGCCGTTATTGACGCGGATCTTGGTGGCTCCGCGCCGGGGCACGATGCCGTATTCCGCGCCGGTGATCGCGTCGTAGGCCACGTCATCGCCCGCGATCTCGCGAATGGCGACCACGGCGCCGTTGGATTTCAGCACATGCAGATTGCCGTCGCGCAGCACCTCCAGCACGGGCACGGCCCGGGGATCGCCCAGGGCGGCAAGCCGGGCGACTACGGCGCTGCGCTCGGCGAACTTCCCCTCGGGCAGGTCGGCGACGAGGTCCTCGAAGCTCTGGGCCGCGGCGGGGCCGGGGGCGGTCAGCGTGGCAAGGCAGGTCAACAGGACTGCAAGGCACAGGCGAAGGATTGTCATGTCTCTCTCGGGGGCGCAGGTCGGGTTTCTCGGAGGCGCGGCCCGCATCGGGGCCGCGCACCGGGTCAGGCGGGACCGCACCCCTTGCGGGGCGCGGTCGGGGCGGGGCTCAGGAGCCGCCGCCGCAGGTGCCGGTTTCGGTGTTGAAGTTGCCGCAGGACATGGGCGGCAGCCAGTTGGAGATCAGCGGCGCGCTCTCGGGCAGGTGGTCGGACCACGCATCCCCGCGCACCAGGCCGGGGGTTTCCCAGACCACGTCGAACTGGCCGTCATCCTGGATCTCGCCCACCAGCACCGGCTTGGTGATGTGGTGGTTGGGCAGCATGGTCGAGAGGCCCCCGGTCAGGTTCGGCACGGACACGCCCACGATGCTGTCGATCACCGCATCCGGGTCGGTGGTGCCCGCGGCCTCGACGGCCTTCACCCACATGTTGAAGCCGATATAGTGGGCCTCCATCGGGTCGTTGGTGACTTCGTTCTCGTCGCCGATGAATTCGATCCAGGTGTCGATGAACGCGTCGTTTTCCGGCGTGTCCACGGACATGAAGTAGTTCCATGCGGCCAGGTGGCCCACGAGCGGCTCGGTGTCGAGACCGGCCAGCTCTTCCTCACCCACGGAGAAGGCGACCACGGGGATGTCTTCGGCGGAGATGCCCTGGTTGCCCAGCTCCTTGTAGAACGGCACGTTGGCGTCGCCGTTGATGGTCGAGACCACGGCGGTTTTCTTGCCCGCCGAGCCGAAGGTGGCGATATCGGAGACGATGGTCTGCCAGTCGGAATGGCCGAAGGGCGTGTAGTTGATCATGATGTCCTCGGGGGCGACGCCCTTGGACTGCAGGTAGGCTTCGAGGATCTTGTTGGTCGTGCGGGGATAGACGTAGTCGGTGCCCGCGAGCACCCAGCGTTCGACGCCTTCCTCGTTCATCAGGTAGTCGACCGCCGGGATCGCCTGCTGGTTCGGAGCCGCCCCGGTGTAGAACACGTTGCGCTGGCTTTCCTCGCCCTCGTACTGGACGGGGTAGAAGAGGATCGAGTTCAGCTCCTCGAACACGGGCAGGACGGATTTGCGGGACACGGAGGTCCAGCAGCCGAAGACCACGTCGACGCCTTCGCCCTCGATCAGCTCACGGGCCTTTTCGGCAAAGAGCGGCCAGTCGGAGGCGGGGTCCACGACCACGGCTTCGAGCATCTGGCCGTTGATGCCGCCCTTCTTGTTCTGCTCTTCGATGAGCATCAGCATGACGTCCTTCAGGGTTGTCTCGGAGATTGCCATGGTGCCGGACAGCGAGTGCAGGATACCGACCTTGATCGTGTCTTCCTGGGCCAGGGCGGTGGTCGACAGCAGGGCCGTCGCGACGCCAGCGGCCATCAAGGATTTGTTGAAAAATTTCATGCGCTTGTTTCCCAAAGAGCGCGTCGCAGGAGGGCAGGGCGGGCCCGCGGATTGAACCGGGGCCGGGATCTGCATACATACCCTCTTGCAACACCTGTGTTGCATCCAGTGCGGCGGCAGAGAACTGCCAGGACCCTTGCCGTCGCACACCTTCCTTGCCGCGGGATCGACCGGGGGCCGGGGCGGCGCCTGCAACTTCGGACAGGACGGCACCGGGCAGAACCGGGAATCGGGGGTCAAGGGCGTTCTGGCGCCGCATGGGCCCCGGGTTGGGGGTCTCTTGCTCGTGAAATGAGCGGCTTGCGCAATTATCGGGCGGAAATATGGGCTGAAACCTGCCGGAGCCGGGTCTTCGGGCGATCCGCGGGCGCGACAGACTCGCGGCGGGGCAGGGCGGCGTTGCGCGTCGGGGGTCCTGGGGGCGGGTGAGCTGTCCCGGGCGTGGCGGCGGTGATCCGCGCCCCGGGGGCGAAATGCCCCTTGACGCCCCAAACCCGGTGGCATACCCACCCGCGCACGGCGGCGTGGTAGCTCAGCTGGTTAGAGCGCACGACTCATAATCGTGAGGTCGAGAGTTCAAGTCTCTCCCACGCCACCAGGTTTCTTTCCTGGAAAATGTCAATCGCAGGCGGTCCGCGGGCGCGGTCAGTCCTGGAGGGATTGCAGGTACGCCACCACAGCGACCATGGCGCGGCTGGTCAGGATCGGGGCGCCGGTTTCACTGTCCAGCGCGCCGGCTTCGCCGTCGAAGAGATCCCCGAAGACCGGCATGGGGCCGCCATGGCCCAGGATGGGCATGCGCCCGTCGATCCGGGCGACCACGCGGCTGACCGGGAAGACCCCGTCATTATCCACGCTGAGCCGCGCAAGGTCCGGGGGCGCGATGGTGAGCACCTGCGTCATCGGCCCGTCGCCACGCCCCTCCATCCCGTGGCAGGTCACGCAATAGTCGCGAAAGAGCTGCCGCCCCTCGTCCACCGGGTCCGCAAGGCCCGGTCCGGAAAACAGCATGGCGGCGGTGCCCAGTCCGAATAGAAGCTCACGCATGTCCAGATACCTCCTGCAATCTGCCTCGTTCCGGGTCGAGCATAGCCGGGTCTTGTTTCCGACTCCTTGATTTCGCGCAACTTTGCTTGCCGCCACGGCGGGGCGCGGTCAGGATGGGCCGAACGGATCGCGGAGCCCCCAGATGCCCACACACGCCCTTGTCATGCTGCTCGCCGGGATCGGTATCCCGGTGCTGGCGGCGCTCAACGCCCGGTTGGGCAGCCAGATCGGCGCGCCGGCCACGGCGGCGTTCATCCTGTTCCTGGTGGCGCTGTGTGCGACGACGGTGGTGATGCTGGCCACGGGGCGGCAGGGGTTCGACGGGCTTGCGGCCCAGCCCCGGCATCTGTTCCTGGGCGGTGTGCTGGTGGCGTTCTACGTGCTGTCGATCACCTATGTGGCGCCGAGTTTCGGGGTCGGCAACGCGGTCTTCTTCGTGCTGCTGGGGCAGCTGGCCTCGGCGGCGGTGATCGACCATTTCGGCCTGTTCGGCGCGCGCCAGACCCCGTTGGAGACGACGCGGGCGCTGGGTATCGCGGCGATGGCGCTGGGCGTGTACCTGACCCAGAAGGCCTGACTTTTCCGGATCGCGGGGCGCGCTACCTCCAGGGGATGAAACGGATCGCGCTTGGCCTCCTTCTTGCCTTGATGCCGCAGCTGGCCACCGCCGAGGAGGTGGAGGTCGAACTGGTGCTGCTGGCCGATGCGTCTGGTTCCATCGACGCGGCGGAGATCGCGTTCCAGCGCCAGGGCTATGCCGAGGCGATCACCGACCCGTCGGTCCTGGCGGTGATCGAGGGCTCGGCCTATGGCAAGATCGCGGTGACCTACGTGGAATGGGCGGCGGCGGGCACCGAGGACGTGGTGGTGCCGTGGATGGTGATCTCGGATGCGGCGAGCGCCCGGGCCTTTGCCGAGGCCCTGCTGCCGCCGCCGCGCCGGGCCTTCGGGCGCAACGCGATCGGCTCGGCGCTGCTCAAGGGCAAGGAGCTGATCGAGACCAACGCCTATGAGGGCTGGCGCAAGGTGATCGATTTTTCCGGTGACAGCGCGAACAACTGGAACGGGCCGTCCATTGCCGAGGCCCGGTCGGAGGTTCTGGCGGCGGGGATCACGATCAATGGCCTGCCGATCCTGTGCCGGTTCTGCAACGGGCGGCCCAGCGGCGCGGACCTGGAGCGGATTTATGCAGAGCGGATCATTGGCGGGCCGGGGGCCTTCGTCATCACCGCCGATAGCGAGGCGAGCCTGGGCGACGCGATCCGGCGCAAGCTGATCCTGGAGATCGGCGGCTGGGTGCCTGCGGACGCGCCCGCCCGGCGGGTGGCCGGGGCGGACTGAGCGGCGCCCGCGTCAGGAATTGTCCTTGCGGCGGCGGATTTCGGTGAAGACCTCGGCATCGCTGGCCGTTTCCAGGCCCAGATGGGCGCGGATGCGGGTGTCATGGGCGCGCAGGAAGGGGTTGGTCGCCAGCTCTTCGGCGAGCGTCGTGGGCACGGTGGGCTTGTCCTGGGCGCGCAGGGCCTTCACCCGGGCGGCCTTGTCCTTGAGGTCCGGGTTTTCGGGGTCCACGGTCAGGGCGAAATCCGCGTTGGCCTCGGTATATTCGTGGGAGCAGTAGATCACCGTGTCGGCGGGCAGGGCGGCGAGTTTCTGCAGGCTGGCATGCATCATCGGCCCGTCGCCCTCGAAGAGCCGCCCGCAGCCCATCACGAAGAGCGTGTCGCCGGTGAACGCCACGCCCTCGGCGGGCAGGTGGAAGTTGATCATGTCGATGGTGTGGCCCGGCGTGTGGATCACCCGCACCTCGTGGCCGGAGAAGTCGAACCTTTCGCCGTCGCCGTAGCGGGTATCGACCCCGGCAATCGGCGCGCTCTGGGGTTTGGGGCCGATCACGGTGCAGCCGGTTTCGGCCTTGATCTCCGCCACCCCGTCGGTGTGGTCTGCATGGTGGTGGGTGATCCAGATCTCCGACAGGGTCCAGCCGGTCTTCTTCAGGGCGGTGCGCAGGGCGGCGGCGTCGCCGGCATCGACCGAGGCGGTGGCCCCGGAGGACGGGTCATGCAGCAGAACCCCGTAATTCGCGCCCGGTCCGTATGGGTATTGGTAGATTTCCAGTGCCATGGTGGTCCCCCTTGCGTCCGTTCGCGCTCAGACAATCGAAGCGCGGCCGGTTTGGCAAGGGGCCCCGCGGCGCGGGTTTCCGCCAGGGGTTTGCCCGGGGCTGGCCGTGCCGTAGGCTGGGGGCGGTCACGGGGAGGGACGGGATGCGCGCAGGATGGGGCGGTTTGGCGGTGGCGGTCTGGGGGGCGACGGCGGGGGCGGTGGTGCTCGACGGGCAGATCCTGCGCCAGAGCGGCGCGGGCAGCTTCGTGAAGCTGGAGACCAGCCCGGGGTTTGCCGTGGGGGCGGACAATTTCAATACTGATCACCTCTATGCCTTCGACGAGGACCAGAACATCGCGCTGGCCGCGCCGATCCGGGTGGATATCGGCGGACAGGATGGGGTGATCCCGGCGGGGCAGGTGGTGGCGAGCCATTACGTGTTCTTCGACAGCATCGACGGGGTGCAATACGGCTATGTGGAGTTCGACGCGCCGATCCTCGGCATCGCGGCGCAGCCCGGGACGATGGACGCGACGGATTTCCTGGCCAACACGGATGTGACCTATATCAGCACCGACCTGCGCGGGCTGGAGCGGGGCGACGAGGTCTGGATCGACGCGGAGAACCCGTTCCGGCTCTGGGTCTATTGGGCGGGATCGTCGCCCGGCGATTATATCCGGGTGTTCACCGAACGCTCGCCCGCCGCGATGATGTGAGCCCGGCGCCGGGCGGCGGCTCAGTCGTAGCTGAGCGCGCGCGCCTTGCCGCGGAAGATCACGTAGCTGAGCACCGTGTAGCCCAGGATCGCCGGGAGCACGAAGACCGTGCCCACGAGGATGATCAGCAGGCTTTCCGGCGCGCTGGCGGCCTCGTAGATCGTCAGCTGCTCGGGCACCACGTAGGGGTAGAACGAATAGGCCAGGCCGAAGAACGCCAGGATGAAGAGCACGATGGTCGCCGCGAAGGGCAGCCAGGCAAAGCTGTCATCGGCGGTGGGCAGGCGTTTGAGCCCCACGAACAGCAGGCCGATCAGCAGGCAGAACATCAAGGGCAGGGGGGCCAGCAGCACGATCTCGGGAAAGGAGAACCACTTGTCGAAGATGCGCGGGCTGACGAGCGGCGAGGCCAGCGACACCGCGCCCAGGCCCAGCACCAGCCCCCAGATCCCGCCCTTGGACCATTCCACCGCCTTGAGTTGCAGCGCGCCTTCGGTCTTCAGAACCAGCCAGGTCGCACCGATGAAGGAATAGGCCACAGTCAGGAACACCGCCGTCAGGGTGGCGAAGCCCACGGTCCAGACCGTCCATTGCAGGCCCATGATGTAGAGCCCCAGCATGAAGCCCTGGCTCAGCGAGGTCATCATCGAGCCGATGAAGAACGCGTTGTTCCAGGCGCGTTTCTGGGCGGCCGGGGCCTTGGCGCGAAACTCGAAGGATACGCCGCGCAGGATCAGCCCGATCAGCATGATCGCCACGGGCAAGTAGAGTGCGGTGAGGATCGCGCCATGGGCGGCGGGAAAGGCCACCAGGAGGATGCCGATGGCCAGCACCAGCCAGGTCTCGTTTGCGTCCCAGAACGGGCCGATGGAGGCGACCATGCGGTCCTTCTCGGCGTCCTCGGCGAAGGGGAAGAGCACCCCCACGCCCAGGTCGAACCCGTCGAGCACCACGTAGATCAGGATCGAGAGCCCCATGAGGGCGGCAAAGGTCAGCGGCAACCACTGGGCCGGGTCGGAGAAGATCGCGCCCATGGTCCTACTCCGCCGGGGTGATGGCGCGCACTTCGGCCTCGCCCGAACGGGGCGTGTCGAAGATGCGGGTGGGCTCGCCCTTGGCCGCCTTGGCCGCGAGATAGGTCAGCACGCTGATATAGCAGAAGATCAGCGCCGCGTAGACCGCGAGATAGGCCAGAAGCGTGCCCAGCACCATGCCCGCGGGCACGTCCGCCACCGCGTCGGCGGTGCGCAGCACCCCGTCCACCAGCCAGGGCTGGCGGCCGATCTCGGTGGTGTACCAGCCCGCCAGCGTGGCGATCCAGCCGGAAAAGCCCATGGCGACGAAGCCGTAGAGCATCGGTTTGGGCAGGCCTTCGATGCCGCGGCCCCGGCGCATGAACCACATCGCGGCCCAGCTCATCACCAGCATGGCCATGCCGGTGGCGACCATCACCCGGAACGACCAGAACACCTTGGCCACGGGCGGGTGCAGCACCTCGCCGTCCTCGGTGACGAAGTCGTTCAGGCCGGGGATCTTGCCGTCGAGCGAATGGGTCAGGATCAGCGAGCCGAGATAGGGGATGGCGATCTCGAAATCGTTCTCGCGGGTTTCGGCATTAGGCAGGGCAAAGAGCACCAGCGGCACCGGGCTCTTGTCGCCGTCCCAGTGGCCTTCCATCGCCGCGACCTTGGCGGGCTGGTGTTCGAGCGTGTTGAGCCCGTGCATGTCGCCCACGAAGATCTGCACCGGGATCAGCAGCGCGCCCAGCGTCACGCCCGTGCGCATCGCCGCGCGCACGCCGTCGGAGCGGTCGCCGCGCAGCCAGCGGAAGGCCGACAGCCCCGCCAGCAGGAAGGCGACCGTCAGGCCCGAGGCCAGCAACGTATGGCTGAACCGGTAGGGCAGGGACGGGTTGAAGACGATTTCGAGCCAGTTGGTGGCATAGGCCACGCCATCGCGGATCTCGTACCCCTGGGGCGTGTGCATCCAGCTGTTCAGCACCAGGATCCAGAAGGCGGACATGGTGGTGCCGAAGGCCACGAGGAAGGTGGCCAGCGTATGCAGCCAGGGCGGCACACGGCTGACCCCGAAGAGCATGATGCCGAGGAACACGGCTTCGAGGAAGAAGGCGGTCATCACCTCGTAGGCCAGAAGCGGCCCGGCGATGTTCCCGACATGCTCCATGAAGCCCGGCCAGTTGGTGCCGAACTGGAACGACATGGTGATGCCCGACACCACGCCCATGGCGAAGCTCAGGGCGAAGACCTTCACCCAGAAGCGATACGCCTCCATCCATTTGCCGTCCCCGGTGGCCTGAAAGCGCAGCTTGAAGAACAGCAGCACCCAGCCGAGCGCGATGGTGATCGTCGGGAACAGGATGTGGAACGAAATATTCGCGCCGAACTGGATGCGCGACAGGATCAGTGTGTCCATCGGGAACTCCGCGGGAGGGCTAGGCTCGGGTCTTCGGGTCTTGAACCTGAGTTAGCCTTGCGGCTTTGCGGGTCCAGACGCCCCGGGTGCGACCCGCTGTCCCGTCCTGTGGCCTGCCTCCGGGCGCGCGCAGCGGCGCGGATCGGAGTCGGGCGGGGCCAGCCGCGGCGCGGCCCCGGAGGTTTGCGCGCGCGCCCCGCCTCGCCGCGGGCGTCGGCCATGGGCCCGCAAGAGCGCGGGCGCGGGGGCGGCCGGCCCGCGCCTGCGTCAGGAAATGGCGAACTCCATCTCCGCGACTTCGGCCCAGATCTCTTCCCAGACCTTCGCGGCGCGCCCGCGCTGTTTGACGCCTTGCGCTGCTTCGAGATTGGCCATCATGCCCGCGCCCTCGACGATCACGAGACCGACCATGCCGGTGGCGGCGTGGGGTGTGCACTTGTAGCCATATAAGCCGGGCGTCGGGAAGGACACGACGATTTCCTCGTTGATCTTGCCGTTCCATGCCTCGGCGCCTTCGGGGAGCATCCCGTCGATCGAGGCGCTGTTGTGGCTGGGATCGGTGGCGGCGAATTTCACCGTGTCGCCGGGCTGCACGACCACGATCCGTGGCGAAAACACCATGCGCAGCCTGGGGTTGTCCGGGTCCTTGTTGAGCATTTCCACCACGGTCTGCGACTGTGCGAGGGCCGGTCTGGCGACCGAAACCGCCGCCGTGGATGCAAGGAAGAAACGCCGTGTCATGCGCGAGGTCATGGCAAGCTCCTGTATGGGATTGTGGTTGGAAAGCGTGCGTTCGGCGCCTTCGGCGCGGAGCTGGCGGTCGACAATTACCAGACCCGCGCGCGAAGTCTACAAAAATTGTCGGAAATAGGGGGTGTCGCGCGCGCCGTGTGCGCGTGGGCCCATGTCGCGGCCGCGCATAGGTCCCGAACGCCCCCGGCCCGGCCCGTTCGGGCCACGGCCGGACGACGGGGCCGCGTCAGCGCACCACGGTCACCGTGATCGGGGCGTGGGTGGCGACGTAGCCGGCGTTGGAGGACAGGAAATACTCCTTCAGGCCCGGCATGTGGGTGGCCATGACGATCAGGTCGGCCTTGGTATCGCGGGCGGCCTTGAGGATGTCGGCGCCCACGTTCAGGCTCAGATCGCCGCGCAGGGTGACATGGCCGCGGGTCTTGATGTCATGGGCCAGACCCTGGTCGGCGGCGAATTGCGCGAGCCGCGCGCCGGCTTTCTGCCCTTCGGTGCGGGTCGAGGTCGTGGGCACGGCGTCGACCACGTCGACATAGATCACCTCGGCCCCGTGGGCCTTGGCGGTCTGTCCGGCCAGATCGAGCGCCTTTGTCAGCTTGTCGGCGTTGTCGAGGTCCACGGGGACCAGAATGCGTGTGTACATGGGGGTGTCCTCTCTTGCGCCTCAGCATAGCGCATCGCGGGGCGGTGTCGCTGATCTCGGTCAAAGGGCGCTGCGCCGCCCGTGCCGTGGGCCGGGCGGTGTCGTGCCGGGATATGCCGGTCGGATTGGCGCGGCGCAATCGGGGGCAGGGGCGCCTGCGCGGATGGCGGATCTCTCCGACCCGTCCGCGCAGGTGCCGCTGCCGGTCTCGGGGAAGGGGCATGGCGGGTATCCGGCCGATGGACAGGGCGTCTTGCGCGGGCTGCGCGCTTGGGTCATGTCAGGGGGCGAGGAGGCCCCCCATGCGACAGTACAATGTGATCATCAACGGGTTCGGTCGGATCGGCCGATCCGTCCTGCGGGCCTGGCTCCGCGGTGGCTGGCCCGGGCTGCAGATCGTGGGCGTGAACGATATCGCGCCGCTGGAGACCTGCGCCTATCTCTTCGAATACGACAGCGTGTTCGGCCCCTGGCGGGGCGAGGTGGGCATGGAGGCCGGGGCGCTGGTGGTCGACGGGCGGCGGATCCCGTTCTCGACCGTGGCGAACCTGCGGGACCGGGACCTGTCGGGGGTGGACCTGGTGATGGAGTGCACCGGGCGCGGCTCGGACCGGGCCTTTGCCGAACGGGCGCTGGAGGCGGGGGCGGCGCGCGTGCTGGTGTCGGGGCCGTCGCTGCAGGCGGACTGGACCCTGGTGCTGGGCGCCAATGACGCGGAGCTGGGGCGCGGGCACCGGATCGTGTCGAACGCGTCCTGTACGACCAATGCGGTCGCGCCGTTGGTGAACCTGCTGGACCGCGCGTTCGGTATCGAGACCGGGCACATGACCACGGTGCATTGCTATACCGGCAGCCAGCCCACGGTGGACATGCCGATGGACACCCCGGTGCGCAGCCGGGCGGCGGCCCTGTCCATGGTGCCCACGACCACGAGCGCCCAGGCGCTGACCGACCTGGTGCTGCCGGGGCTGGCGGGGCGGATCCAGGGGGCGGCGGTCCGGGTGCCGGTGGCGTCGGTCTCGGCGGTGGATCTGAGCGTGATGCTGCGCGCGCGGCCCGGGGTGGCGGCGGTGAACGCGGCGCTGGAGAAGGCCGCGGGCGGGATCATCGGGGTGACGGGCAAGCCGCTGGTGTCGTCGGACCTGCGCCAGCGGCCCGAGAGCGTGATCATGGCGACGCGGGAGACCCAGGTGAGCGCCGGCGGGATGGTGCGGGTGTTCGGCTGGTACGACAACGAATGGGGCTTCGCGAACCGGATGCTCGACGTGGCCATCCGGATGTCGAAGTTCTGAGCGGCGCGGTGCAACGGTCTTCGAAGACCGTTGGCCCGGTGGCAGGTGGCGCGCGTCGGGCCGGGCGCTGCGCGTGCGGCGCGGTCCGGTGCTGGTCCGGGCATCGTGACCAGAGGCCTGGGCCGGGCGCGGCAACGATCTTCGAAGATCGTTGGCCCGGTGGCCGAGCGCGCGCCTGCGCCTGCGCGAGGCGTCCCGCCCGGGGCCCGTTGTCCCTGCCCCTGGCGCGGTGCGGGGGGCAAGATTTCCCTTCCCTTCGGGGTCGGAATTGCGCCTACTGCCAAGCGACCCGCAGGGGCTCTACCGGCGCGGGGCGTGACCCGATCCTGGGGCCGGAGCGCTGTGGCGGCGGTCTGCCGCGGAGCCGCCTCGGGACCACAGGAAGGGGAGCGCCATGGCGCAAGACACAGGTTATCTGACCACCCATGTGCTCGACACCGCGCGGGGCGTGCCGGCGGCGGGGATGCATATCGTGCTCTACCGGCTGGACGGGACCATGCGCGAGGTGGTCGCCGCCAAGCACACCAACAGCGACGGGCGCACCGATGGCCCGATCCTGCCCCAAGCGGAGTTCCGCACCGGTGTGTTCGAGCTGCTGTTTCATGCGGGCGACTACCTGCGCGACACCGGGCAGGCGGGGGCGGAGCCGCTCTTTCTCGACGAGATCCCGATCCGCTTCGGGATGAGCGATCCGGGGGCGCATTACCATGTGCCGCTGCTGCTCTCGCCCTTCTCGTTCTCCACCTATCGCGGCAGCTGAGCCCCGGGCCGCGCGAGGACGCCCGCAGGGCGGAGGAGCGGCGCGGCGGGTGTCAGGGGCGGCGGAACCGCCAGCGCGTGTGCTGGTGATAGGGGTGATCGGGGCCGATCTCGATCGGCGGGAAGCCCGCATGGTTCGCCGCGTCGGGCCAGCCCTGCGCCTCAAGCGCGATGGCCGCGAAGCGCAGATAGGGCGCGCCCGCATGGCCCGGATGGGGCGCGGTGGTGAAGGTGCCCAGATCGAAGACCTGCAACCCCGGCTCGGTGGTGGACATCTCCATCTGCACGCCGGAGGTGCCGGTCAGGGTGCAGGCATGGCTCAGGGGCCGCTTGGCATCGGCCAGCACGTAGTTCAGGTCGAACCGGTTCTCGGGGCCCGGGTCGAACGCGCGGGGCCTGCGGAAGTCGAACCGGGTGCCCGCCACCGCCATGACCTCGCCCGTGACCATCAGGTCGTCGCCGTTCACCGTCACCCTGTCCGCCGCGATCTGCAGCGTATGGCCCGCGATGCTGTCGGAGCCGTCGAGGTTCCAGTAGCTGTGATTGGCGATGTTCATCAGGGTCGGGGCGTCCGTGGTGCCGATCACCACCAGGTCCAGATCGGCGCCGTTCACCCGGTACTCGGCGCGCAGGGTGCGGTTGCCGGGAAAGCCCGATAGCCCGTCCTGCAGCACCGTCTCCAGCAGGGCATGGGTCGGACTGCTCTCCAGCAGGTGCCAGACCCGGTATTGCGGCCCGTGGCTGCCGCCATGCTTGGTATGGGCGCCGTCGAGATTGGCCTCGAAGGCGTGGCGCTGGCCCGCGATCGGGGCGGCGGCCCCCTTGATCCGGTTCACCACCGGCCCCATCAGCGCGCCGAAGCTGTTCATTGCCCCGGCATAGGCGGCCAGATCCGCGGTCCCGAGGGTCAGCGGCTGCGCCACCCCGGTCAGGCGCACATCCTGGATCACCGCGCCCCAGGTCAGCAGCGTCACCCGCAACGCGTCGCTGGCGAGGGTGATCGCGTGGACCTGCGTGCCTTGGGCGGTCTTCCCGAACGGGGTGATTTCTGCGGACATGGGGCCTCCGGACGTGGTTCGGGCCAAGATGGGCGCGGGCCGCGGGCGGATGCAAGCGCCAAGGGCGCGGTAGTCGGTTCGGGCAGGCGGATATTTCGCCGCGCCCGCCTTCCCGGCTTGCACGGGGGGGCGTGTTTCCGATAGGAAACCGGCACGGATGTCCCCTTGGCGACTCACCTCGGAAAGCGCCCCATGTTGAAGAAAACGCCGCTGCACCCCCTACATCTTGAGTTAGGCGCAAAGATGGTGCCCTTCGCCGGGTGGGAGATGCCCGTGCAGTACCCCACGGGCATCATGGCCGAGCATGCCGCCTGCCGCGAAGGCGCCGCCCTGTTCGATGTCAGCCACATGTGCCAGATGGAGATCACCGGCGACGACCCGGCCGCCGCCCTGGAGCGGCTGGTGCCCGGCGGCATCACCAGCCTCGCCCCCGGGCAGGCCCGTTATACCCAGCTGACCACCGGGGCGGGGGGGATCTATGACGACCTGATCGTGACCCGCGATCCCGGGGGGCTCTATGTGGTGGCCAACGCCTCCATGGCGGACCAGGACGTGGGCCTGCTGCGCGCGGGGCTGCCCGATTGCACCCTTCGGGTCATCGAGGACCACGCCCTGATCGCCGTGCAGGGCCCCGCGGCAGCCGCGCTGGTGGCCGGGCTGGTGCCCGCGGCGGAGGATCTGCGCTTCATGCAGAGCGCGCAGGCGGCGTGGGACGGACAGGATCTGCGCCTGTCGCGGCTGGGCTATACCGGCGAGGACGGGTTCGAGATCTCCCTGCCCGCCACCGCGGCGGAGGCCTTCGCCCGGGCGCTGATCGCCGGGGGGGCCATGCCCGCCGGGCTGGGCGCGCGCGACACCCTGCGGATGGAGGCGGGCCTGCCGCTTTACGGCCAGGATATCGACCAGGGCACCTCGCCGCCCGAGGCGGGGCTGGGGTTCTCGATCCCGAAGCGCCGCCGCGCCGAGGGGGGCTTCCCGGGTGCCGCGCGCATCCTGGGCGAGCTGGCCGACGGTCCCGCCCGCCGGCTGGTCGGCCTGCGCCCCGAGGGGCGCGCGCCCGTGCGCGCGGGCGTCGAGATCACCGCGCCCGACGGCACACCGCTCGGCACCGTGACCAGCGGCGGGTTCGCCCCCACGCTCCAGGCGCCGATCTCCATGGGCTACGTGACCGCCAGCCACGCCGCCCCCGGCACCGAGATCCACGTGATCCTGCGCGGCAAGCCCCAGCCCGCAACGGTCACCCCGCTCCCCTTCGTTCCGCACCGCTACAAACGTTGAAAGGCCCCGCGCGATGCCCACAACATACTACACCGATGACCACGAATGGATCGAGGTCGAGGACGACACGGCCACCATCGGCATCACCAAACACGCCGCCGAGCAACTGGGCGAGGTGGTGTTCATCGAGCTGCAGCCCGAGGGCGAGACCTTCGTCAAGGGCGACGAGATCGGCGTCGTCGAGAGCGTCAAGGCCGCCTCGGACATCTTCGCCCCGGTGACCGGCGAGATCGTCGAGGCCAACGCGGCGCTGGTCGAAACCCCCGCGGAGCTCAACGAAGATCCCGAGGGCAATTCCTGGCTCTACAAGATCAAGCTGAGCGATCCGGGTGAGCTGTCCGAGCTGCTGGATGCCGAGGGCTACGCCGCCTTGATCGGGTAAGGCCGCGCCCCTTATCGTTCCGGAAATACGCCCGCCCGAGGCGGTCCCGACCCCGCCTCAGGCCCCCGCCGCTTCGCGCAAGGAGACCACCATGGGTTTTTCGCTGACGGACTACGCGCCCTACGATTTCGCCAATCGCCGCCATATCGGCCCCTCGCCCAAGGAGATGGGACAGATGCTCGCCACGCTCGGCGTGCCGTCGCTGGAGGCGCTGATCAACGAGGCGCTGCCCGAGGGCATCCGGCGGCGCGATCCGCTGGCCTTCGGCCCGGCGCTGAGCGAGCGCGACACCCTGCACCGGATGCGGGAGCTGGCGGACAAGAACACGGTCCTGACCTCGCTGATCGGGCAGGGCTATCACGGCACGCACACGCCGCCGGTGATCCTGCGCAACATCCTGGAAAACCCGGCCTGGTACACGGCCTATACCCCCTACCAGCCCGAGATCAGCCAGGGTCGGCTCGAGGCGCTGCTGAACTTCCAGACGATGATGGCGGACCTGACCGGGCTGCCAATCGCCAATGCCTCGTTGCTGGACGAGGGCACCGCGGCGGCCGAGGCTATGGCCATGGCGCAGCGCGCGTCGAAATCCAAGGCGCGCGGCTTCTTCGTGGCCGAGGATTGCCACCCCCAGACCATCGACGTGATCCGCACGAGGGCCGAGCCCCTGGGGATCGAGGTGATCGTGGGCGCGGTCGACGCGCTCGACCCCGAGGCGGTCTTTGCCGCGCTCTTCCAGTACCCGGGCAGCTACGGCCATGTGCGCGACTACACGAACGTGATCGCGGCCCTGCACGGCGCCCGCGCGCTGGCCATCGTGGCCGCCGATCCGCTGGCGCTGACCCTGCTGAAATCGCCGGGCGAGATGGGGGCGGATGTGGCCATCGGCTCGACACAGCGTTTCGGGGTGCCCATGGGCTTCGGCGGCCCGCACGCGGCCTACATGACCTGCACCGACGCGCTGAAGCGGTCCATGCCGGGCCGCATCATCGGGGTGTCGGTGGATGCGCGTGGCAACAAGGCCTACCGGTTGTCGCTGCAGACGCGCGAGCAGCATATCCGCCGCGAGAAGGCCAATTCCAACGTCTGTACCGCGCAGGCGCTGCTGGCGGTCATGGCGTCCATGTACGGGGTGTTCCACGGGCCCGACGGGCTCAAGGCGATTGCCCAGACCGTGCACCGGAAAACCGCGCGCATGGCCGACGGGCTGACCGAGCTGGGCTTCAAGGTGGACCCGCAGGACTATTTCGACACGATCACGGTCAAGGTGGGGTCGATGCAGGGCGTGATCCTCGCCGCCGCCCTGCGCGAGGGCGTCAACCTGCGCAAGGTCGGCACGGACCGGATCGGGATCACCCTGGACGAGCTGACCCTGGGCCGCACCATCGAGGCGGTCTGGCGCGCCTTCGGGGCCGAGGGCATGGTCTATGACAAGACCCGGATGGTCTATCACCTGCCCCAGGAGATGCTGCGCGAGAGCAGCTACATGACCCACCCGATCTTCCACATGAACCGCGCCGAGGCGGAGATGACCCGCTACATGCGGCGGCTGGCGGACCGGGACCTGGCGCTGGACCGGGCGATGATCCCGCTGGGGTCGTGCACCATGAAGCTGAACGCGACGGTCGAGATGCTGCCGCTCACCTGGCCGGAGTTTGCCAACCTGCACCCGTTCGCCCCCGCGGACCAGGCGGCGGGCTATCACGAGATGATCGCCGAGCTGTCGCAGATGCTGTGCGATGTGACGGGCTATGACGCGATGTCGATGCAGCCCAATTCCGGCGCGCAGGGGGAATATGCGGGCCTTCTGGCCATTCGCGGCTATCACCGGGCGCGGGGCGAGGGGCATCGCAATATCTGCCTGATCCCGACCTCGGCCCATGGCACCAACCCCGCCAGCGCGCAGATGGTCGGCTGGAAGGTCGTCGTGGTGAAATCCGCCGAGAACGGCGATATCGACCTGGAGGATTTCCGCGCCAAGGCCGAGCAGCATTCGGAAAACCTGGCCGGCTGCATGATCACCTATCCCTCGACCCACGGGGTGTTCGAGGAGATCGTGCGCGAGGTCTGCGACATCACCCATGCCCATGGCGGGCAGGTCTATATCGACGGGGCCAACATGAACGCCATGGTGGGGCTGTCGGCCCCGGGCGATCTGGGCGGCGATGTGAGCCACCTGAACCTGCACAAGACCTTCTGCATCCCCCATGGCGGCGGCGGTCCGGGCATGGGGCCGATCGGGGTGAAGGCGCATCTCGCCCCGCATCTGCCGAGCCATGCGACGGCCACGGGCGCGGGGTTCGGCGACGCGGGGGCGGTGGCGTCGGCGGCCTATGGCAGCCCGTCGATCCTGACGATCTCCTACGCCTATTGCCTGTTGATGGGGGGCGCGGGGCTGACCCAGGCGACCAAGGTGGCGATCCTGAACGCCAATTACATGGCCAAGCGGCTGAGCGCGGGCTTCCCGATCCTCTATGCCAACAACAAGGGGCGGGTGGCGCATGAGTGCATTCTCGACACGCGGGTTCTGGACAAGATCGCGGGCGTTTCGGTCGAAGACGTCGCCAAACGGCTGATGGATTGCGGCTTTCACGCGCCGACCATGAGCTGGCCCGTGGCGGGCACCCTGATGGTGGAGCCCACGGAGAGCGAGCCCAAGGCCGAGCTCGACCGGTTCTGCGATGCGATGCTGGCGATCCGGGAGGAGGCGGACGCGATTGCCGCGGGCACCCTGGACGCGGAGAACAACCCGCTCAAGCGCGCGCCGCACACGGTCGAGGATCTGGTGGGTGACTGGGACCGCCCCTATAGCCGCGAGCAGGCCTGCTACCCGCCGGGCGCGTTCCGGGTCGACAAGTACTGGCCGCCGGTGAACCGGGTGGACAACGCCTATGGCGACCGCAACCTGGTGTGCACCTGCCCGCCGGTCGAAGACTACGCCGAACCGGCGGAATAGGTCGGCCCGGGCGCCTTCAGGGCCGTCTCCGGCGGCTCTTGGCCGCTCTCGCGGTTCGGGGGGCTCCCGCCCGTCGTTGCCGCACACTGCCGGGCGCAGCGCCTCCCGTTGGGCCCGGCCCGCCCCCTGTCGGGGGCGGGTAGTCGCAGCGCCGGTCCGGGTGAGCGCCAGGATGCGCGGGCGCGCTTGCCCGGCGCGACAGGCGCGGCGAGGGCACCGGCGAGCGCCCACCGTCTGCTTCATCTTTGTCCAAATACTCCGGGGGCCGTCATTGGCGCGCCATTGGTCCGAGCGACAATGGCGGCGGGGCGGAGCCCCCGCCCCGGCGACGCGCATAGCGCGGCGCAACCCCTCACCGGTCCTTGCGGGCTACTCCCGGGCGCGGAGGGTCCGGGCGGGGCGGGTGGCCAGGGGCCGCCAGGCGAAGGCAAGCCCCGCCAGCAGGGTCGCCAGCGCCCCGCCGGTGACGATGGCCAGCGCCGAGACCGGCTCGAACCGGTAGCCCGCCTCCATCACGAAGGTCATCACCCCCCAGCCCGCCAGCCCGCCGGCGAAGATCGCCACCAGCCCCGCCGCCAGCCCCAGCATCGCCGAGCGCAGCGCAAAGCTTGCCAGGATCCGCCCCCGGGTCGCGCCCACGGTCTTGAGCACCGCGGCCTCGAACACCCGCGCCCGCTCGCCCGCCGCCGCAGCCCCGATCAGCACCACGAAGCCGGTGACCAGCGTCGCCGCCGCGCCGTAGCTTGTCGCCGCGGCCAGCCCCGAGAGCGCCTCGGTCACCCGGTCGATGGCGTCGCGCACCCGGATCGCGGTGATGTTCGGCGCGTCCGCCGCCACGTCGCGCAGAAGCTGCGCTTCGGCGGCCTCCTCGGCATAGACGGTGGAGATGAAGGTGTGCGGCGCGCCGCGCAAGGCCGCGGGGTTCATGGTCAGCACGAAGCCGATCCCGGCGGTGGAGAAATCCACGACGCGGAAGCTCGTGATCTCCCCCTCGATATCGCGCCCGAGGATGTTCACGGTCAGCCGGTCGCCGAGTTCCAGTCCCAACTCGCGGGCCTCTTCCTCGGCGAAGCTGATCTGCGGTGGGCCGTCATAATCCTCGGGCCAGAATGCGCCTTCGACGATGCGGGTGTCCGGCCCGGGTGCGGTGGCATAGGTCACGCCCCGGTCGCCGCGCAGCACCCAGTGATCGCCCGCCACCTCGCGGGCAGGTTCGCCGTTGATCCGGGTGATCACCCCGCGCAGCATCGGCGCGCTGTCCACCCGCCGCACGGCCGGGTCGCCCCGGGTGCGGCTGAGGAAATCGCCGATCTGGTCGGGCTGGATGTCCACGAAGAAATAGCTGGGCGCATCGTTGGGCAGCTCTTCGGCGATCACGTTGCGCAGGTTGCTGTCGATCTGGCCCACGGCGGCCAGCACCGCAAGGCCGAGGCCCAGGGACAGGACCACCGAGGTCGTCTCGCCGCCCGGTCCGCCCACGGCCCCCAGGGCCAGGCGCAGAGCGGTCCGCCCCCGCACCATGCGCGACCGGGCGAGCCGCCGGGCGGCGCGCCGCACCAGCCAGGCCGCCCCCACCAGCAGCAAAAGCGCCCCAGCGATCCCGCCGAGCGAGCCGAGCGCCAGGGTCGGGATGCCCGAGAAGGCCACGGCACTGCCGATCAGGGCCGCGACCGCCAGCCCCAGCGCCACCATGTAGCGGCGGCTGGGCAGGTGGAATTTCGGCGCCGCCGCATCGCGGAAAAGCTCTGCCGCGCGCACCTGTTCGGTCCGGGCGAGCGGCCAGAGCGTGAAGACCAGCGCCGTCAGCACCCCGTAGAGCGCGGCCTCGGCCAGGGGCCCGGGATGGAGGCCGAAGGCCGCGGGCATGGGCAGGTTCGCGGTCAGCAGCGGGGCCGCCACGATCGGGATCGCCGCCCCGAGCACGAGGCCCAGGCCCACGCCGATCGCCGTCAGGATGCCGATCTGGATCAGGTAGGCCGCGAAGATCGTGCCCCCCTCGGCGCCCAGGGTCTTGAGCGTCGCGATCACCTGGGTCTTGCCGTCGAGATAGGCGCGCACCGCCGCCGAGATGCCCACGCCCCCCACGGCCAGCCCCGCCAGCCCGACGAGCACAAGGAACGACCCGATCCGTTCGACGAAGCGTTCGACCCCCGGCGCGGCGTTGCGGCTGTCGCGCCAGCGCATGCCGGTGTCGCGGAAGAGCGCCTCGGCCTCCTCCTCCAGCGCCTGCAGGTCCGCATCCTCGGGCAGGGCGAGGCGGTACTCGGTCTCGTAGAGGGTGCCGGGGCCGATCAGGCCGCTCTCGGCCAGCGCCTCGGTGCGCAGGATGGTGGTGGGGCCAAGGCCGAACCCGCCCCCGGCACTGTCCGGCTCGCGCTCCAGCGCGGCGGTGAGGCGAAACTCCTGCGTGCCCAGCCGGAAGGTGTCGCCGATCTCCAGCCCCATCCGGTCGATCAGAACCCGCTGCATGACCGCGCCGGGGATCTCGCCGCCCAAGGCCTCGGCCAGGGGGATCGCGGGCTCCAGCACCACCGCGCCCTTGAGCGGATAGAGGTCGTCGACCGCCTTGACCTGGGTCAGCCCGCGTTCGGGCCCGTCGGGGCCGTCGACCACGACCATGGAGCGGAACTCCACGATTTCAGAGACTTCGAGCGCGTTCTCTTCCATCCACGCCAGCTCACCCGGCTCGGCGAAGCGGTAGGTGAACTCCATCTGCCCGTCGCCGCCAAGGATCACCGCGCCTTCGCGCTCCAGCCCCTGCTGGATCGCCACGCGGACCGAGCCCACGGCGGCAATCGCCGCCACGCCCAGCACCAGGCACAACAGGAAGACCCGGAACCCGCGGACCCCGCCGCGCAATTCCCGCCGGGCGATCCGGCCCGCGACGGCCAGGTTCATTCCGCGGCCTCGCGGGGGGCGGCGGCGCTGTCGCTCTCGATCCGGCCGTCGCGCAGGCGGACCACCCGGTCGCAGCGCGCGGCCAGTTCGCGCGAATGGGTCACGAGAACCAGGGTCGCCCCGTGCCGGTCGCGCAACCCGAAGAGAAGGTCCATGATCGCCTCGCCGGTGCTGCCATCGAGGTTGCCCGTGGGCTCGTCGGCCAGGAGCAGCGCCGGGCGCGGGGCGGCGGCGCGGGCGAGCGCCACGCGCTGCTGCTCGCCGCCGGACATCTGCGACGGGTAGTGATGCACCCGGTCGGCAAGGCCCACGGCGACCAGCTCGGCCTCGGCCCGTTCGAACGCGTCGGCCGCGCCGGCCAGTTCCAGCGGGGTGGCGACGTTTTCCAGGGCGGTCATTGTCGGAATGAGGTGGAAGGATTGGAACACCACGCCCATATGATCCCTGCGGAACCGGGCGAGCGCGTCTTCATCGAGCCGGGTCAGGTCATGGCCGAGCGCCAGCACCTGCCCCGAAGACGCACGCTCCAACCCGCCAAGCACCATGAGGAGAGACGACTTGCCAGACCCCGACGGCCCGATCAGCCCCACAGTTTCCCCGGTTTCGACCTTCAGCGAGATATCATGCAGGATATCCACCGGCCCCGCGTTGCCATCCAGGCGCAGGGACACATCGGTCAGGGACAGAACGGGATCGGTCATGGGAAGGGGTCTCCGGTGGGGGATGCGGGCATTGCGGGGCGTTGCGTCTGGATATGGGGCGGATGGCGGCATTCGCAAGGCTGGCGCGGGACTTGCCGCGGCCGCGAGCGCACTGTGGCTGAGCCTTGCGCCCGCCTGGGCCGAGCCGGTGGTGGTCGCGGCCCTGGGCGACAGCCTGACCCAGGGCTACGGGCTGCCGCAGCAGGACGGGTTCGTGCCGCAGCTGCAGGCTTGGCTGGAGGCGCAGGGCGAGGAGGTCACGCTGATCAATGCGGGCGTGTCGGGCGATACCACGGCGGGCGGGCTGAGCCGGGTGGACTGGACGCTGACGCCCGAGGTCGACGCGCTGATCGTGGCGCTGGGGGGCAATGACCTGCTGCGCGGGATCGACCCGGCGGTGAGCCGCGCCAATCTCGACGGGATCCTGAGCCGGGCGGCGGCGCGGGGGTTGCCGGTGCTGCTGGTGGGGCTGGAGGCGCCGGGCAATTACGGCCTCGACTACAAGGCTGCGTTCGACGCGATGTATCCCGAGCTGGCCGCGCAATACGGGGCGCTGCACGAAGAGAGCTTCCTGGCCGCCTTGACCGCCGAGGATGACCAGGCCACGGCCTTGCGCAGCTACATGCAGAGCGACGGGATCCATCCCAATGCGGCCGGGGTCGCCAAGATCGTCGCAGCGCTCGGTCCCTCGGTGCAGGCCCTTATCGCCCGCGCCGCGCCCTAGGCGCGGAAATCGCGCGCCGATTTCAGCGCTTCGGTCAGGAACCGCTCTAGGGTGCGGGCATCGATGGGCTTGTTGAGCAGCTCGATGTTTTGCGCCGCGCAGCGCGCCCGCAGCTCCGGCGAGCGGTTGGCCGAGATCAGCCGCGTGGGCACCGCGCCATGGCGCGCCTGCACCTGCCGGATCAGGTCGAGCCCGTTCTCACCGCCGTCGAGCTGGTAGTCGATCAGCATGGCGTCCGGGGCGATCTCGATCTCGTCCAGCAGCTCGACCGCCTCGGAGGCGCCGTGCACGTCCAGAACGCTGATATCCCACTTCTCGAGCAGCAGGGTCATGGCGCGGCGCAGGTCGAGATCGTTCTCCACCAGCAGCACGATCATCCCGCTGCCCTGAAGGCCCGCGCTGCTCATCTTGGTCAGGCCGGTGTTCAGGGTCAGGTGCGGTTGCATCGACCGGGCGACGTTGACGAAAAAGCCCGAGCCCTGGCCCATCACCGACCACAGGCCCAGCGGGTGGCCGAGCCGCGCGCAGGCCCGCTCCACGATGGCGAGACCCAGCCCCAGCCCCTCGGAGGCGCTGGCCTTGGCATCGAGGCGCTCGAACTCCTGGAAGATGATGTCCTGCTTGGCCTCGGGGATGCCGGGGCCGGTATCCCAGACCTCGATCCGGATGGAATTGCCGTTGCGCCGCGCCCCCACCAGAACCCGCCCCTCGGCGGTGTACGCCCCTCGGCGGTGTAGCGGATGGCGTTGGACACCAGGTTAGCAACGATCCGGCGCAGGTAGGATGGGTCGGATTCCAGCACCACCGCACAGGGCATCACCTTGAATTCCAAACCTTTCTGGGCAGCCAGCGGGCTGAATTGTTCGCGGATGGCGTCGAACACCGTGTTCAGCGGCACCGACGACACCTCCAGCGCGGCCATGCCGGCTTCGAGTTTCGAGATGTCGAGCAGGGCGTCGATGATGTTCTCGACACTGAGCAAGGCGCGGTGGGCCTTGTGGGCGATCTCCCGCGTGGCCTCGGTCGTCTCCGGCCCGTCCAGCGCCGAGACATAGAGCTTGGCCGCCGAGAGCGGTTGCAGCAGGTCGTGGCTGGCGGCGGCCACGAAGCGCGATTTGGAGGCATTGGCCCGCTCCGCCGAGGATAGCGCATCCTCCAGCTCCAGCGTGCGCTCCATCACCCGCTGTTCCAGCAACTCGTTGACCTGGAACAGGGTGCGGGTGGCTTCGCGTTCGGCGGTCACGTCGGTGAAGCTGATCACGAAGCCCTTGTCGGGCATCTCTTGGGCGAAGACGTCGAGGATCATGCCATCCCGGCGCTTGACCTCGAAGCTGATCGGCTTGCGGTTGGTCTTGCGCATCACCCAGCGCCAGAGGTTCGCGCGGTTTTCCTCGGACTCGAAGCTCAGCTCGGCCTCGAAACGCTCCAGCAGGGACTGGAACTGCGTGCCCAGGCGGAACCGGTTCAGCGGCAGCGCCAGCAGGGTGCCGACGCGCTTGTTCCAGCCCATCAGGCGGCTGTCGCTGTCGAAGATCACCACGCCCTGGTTGAGGTGATCGAGCGTGGCGCGCAGCATCTTCGACTGCCCGTCCAGCAGCTTGTCGCGTTCTTCGCGCTCCAGCCGCATGATGTCGGTCACATCGGTCTGCATGATCACCGTGCCGCCGTCATGGGTGCGGTGTTCGGACACCTGCACCCAGCGGTCGCGCACCATGCGGTCGTTGAAGATCACGTGATTGTCCTGGTGCCGTTTCAGGCGCCGCGCGGCCCAGTCCGCGGAGCCGACCCCGTCGGGCAGGGCGAGGTACTTGCTGCGGCTGACCAGCTCCACGTAGCGCGCGAAGCTCAGCCCCGGCGTCAGCTCGGTCTGCAGATCGAGCATGTGCATCCCGAACCGGCTGTTGCACATCACCAGCTCGTCGCGCGCGTTGAAGAGCGCGAAGCCCTCCTGGATCGTCTCGATCGCACTGGACAGGTCCGCCCGCGCGCTCTCGGCGGCGCGATTGGCCTCGGCCAGCCGCGCGTTGGATTCGTTCAGAAGGTCGAGCGCATGTTCCAGGTCGGCGGTGCGCTGGCGGACCTGGTCCTCCAGCAGGGCGGCGCGTTCGAACTGGCGATAGGCGACACCGGTGCGGTCGGTATCCTGTTCGACCCGGCGCATGAGCACGCCGGTGATCTGGCGCAGCTTGGCGTTCTGCTGCTCCAGCGTATCATTCGGGTCGATCAGCCAGTCGGTCATGCAGGCTCCCGGCCTCACCATCTTCCGGCGGCGGTGGATAGATCGCCACCCCGGTCATGGTATGATTCACGTGCATTGCGTTCAGTTGTTCACCATAGGTTGAAAAGCCGACAACGCAATGCTCGGCCAGCGTGTTCGACATGCGGCCCAGAAGCTGCTTCTGGCCGGCCTCCAGCCGCCGCAGGATGCAGTCGCAGGCGATGATGGCGGCCGGTTTGACCTCGGCCGACAGGGCCTGGAATTCCCGTTCGAGATGCTCGACCAGGTGGTCGGGCTCGGCCAGGGTCAGCACCAGCCCCTCGTCGATGGCGGAAAAGAACACCAGGTCGCCCTGTTCGGTCACCTGCTGGATCGCGCGCACATGGTGGGTGCCGCCGATGGTGACCACCACCGGGTGGGCGGCGAAGGTGAAGGGGCCGAGCTGCTCGGGATCCTTGCCCAGGATACGGGCGTATTCCCGGGCGGCGGGCGCGGCATTGAGCGTACGCACGATGCGGCGGCTCGGGTCGGCCCCGGTCACCACCATCCGCCGACCCGTGGGCCGCAGGTGGTCGAGGCTGAAGACCCGCACCGGGCAGCGGGTGCGCACGAAGGTGACGATCGCCGCATCCTGGTAGGCGATGCCGTTAAGCGCGACGAAGGTTTCCTCGAACCGCGCGCCGTCCCCGGCGGACCCGCCGAAGAGCGGCACGGGACCGAGCCCCGTGGCCAGCCCGAAGGCCAGCTCATCCTCCTTGAGCGACAGCCCGTCGATCATCAGGAAGGCGAACTCGTTCTGCCAGTCGGGCGCAAGCCGCATCAGCGATTGCCGCCGCCGGATCGTGCGCCCGATCAATTCCTGGGAGTCGATCTCTTCGAGCGTGTCGATCAGCATGGTCTCAATGGCGAAATGCCGCGATGGCAGGCCGACCGCGACGATCTCGTCCTCGGTGTATCCCTCGGCTGAAATTTCGCCCGCCGTGGTGCAGGCCAGCACGGGGGTCTCGCCGAGCCGCGCGCTGGCGGCCCGGATCACCTCGCCGAAATCGGTGGAGGGGCTGACGAACAGGATGACGAGGGCGAGAGGCTCGGCGCCGAGGGCCGCGCAGAGCGTGTCCACGGGATCCGGGTCCGTGCAGAGCACGCTGGCCTGCACGACAGGCTGCGCCGCGATCTCCGGCGAGCTGAGCATCTGTGGTCCCCTCCCATGGGCCGTCTTCGCTGCGGCCCTCGTCGTGGCCCCGTATCAGGCCAAGGTATTGTCGCTCGCCACAAAATTGGCGAAATTCGCCTCCTGTGCAATCAAAACCGCCTGCGTTCGGCTCTGGACCCCCAGCTTGCGCATGATCGCGGTGACATGGGCCTTCACGGTCGTCTCGGCGATGGACAGGTCATAGGCGATCTGCTTGTTCAGCTTTCCGGCGCAGATCAGCTGCAGGATGCGGGCCTGCTGCTTGGTCAGCAGGCCGAGCCGTGCGAGCGCTTCCTCGGCGTTGTTCTGGGGGCTGTCGGCATCGGTGTTGGGCACGTAGTTCTCGGGGGTGAAGACGGTGCCGTTCTGGATCGCGTCGAACGCTTCGCGGAAGACTTCGCGCTTGGAGTGCTTGGGCACGAAGCCCGAGGCGCCCACGCGCAGGGTCGAGGTGATCATCCGGTTGTCGGCCATGGACGAGACGACCACCACCGGGGTGGAGGGCACAGCGGTCTTGAGCCGGATCAACCCGTCGAGCCCGTTCACGTCCGGCAGGTTCAGGTCGAGCACGATCACATCCGGTGTGGCGCCCTCCAGTTGGGACAGCGCGGATTCCATCGTGTCCGCAGTCGCGATTTCGTCGATGTCGGAGACCGTTCGCAAGGTCATGGAGAGCGCATCGAGAAAGAGGGGATGATCGTCCACGATCATCGCGCTTCGGAATGCGACTGGCGAGGTCATGTGCCCGTGTGTCTCCCTGCGGTATGTGCCGCGCCCCCGCGTCTGGTACGCGTTCTCGAGTGGGTCGAGCATAGGTGAAAAACCTGTGCTGGAAACCAAGCCATTGGTCTCATGGACCGGGTTTCGATGCAATCCGGCGGGGCCTGGCGCGGGCACGCGTTTTCGAAAACGCGTAAGCGGGCGCGCGCCCGCTTGGCCCCCTCCCCGGGCCGGGCGCGGATGCCGACGCGGGGCGGGTCAAGCGGTTTCGAAACCGCTTGGTCCGCGGTGCTGCCCGCCTGCGCCCGGGCTCCGGTCGAACGCAAAACGCGCGCCCGGATAGGGCGCGCGTCGCGTGAGTTGCAGTGGCAGGTTGCCTTAGTTAGCGGCGTACTGCTTGGGCAGGCGGAAGGTCCAGAGCATCCCCCCCTGGTTGAGGTAGTTGACCTTCTTGGCCACTTCGCCGCCCCAGAGCGGAACCGCGCCGCCCCAGCCGGAGATCACCGAGACGTACTGCTCGCCGTTCTGTTCCCAGGTGATTGGCTGGCCGACGATGCCGGAGCCGGTCTGGAAGGACCAGAGCTTCTCGCCGGTCTCGTCGTCGAGCGCGATGAACTCACCCTCCGGCGTGCCGAAGAACACCAGGCCACCGGCGGTGGTCATCACCCCGCCCCAGAGCGGTGCGTCGTTCTTGTAGGTCCACTTGATTTCCATCGTGTCCGGGTCGATCGCCTTGATCGCGCCGATATGGTCCTCGAAGAGCGGCTTGATGGTGAAGCCGGAGCCGAGATAAGCGGCCCCCTTCTTGTAGGTGATCGGCTCGTTCCAGATATCCATGCCCCATTCGTTCGCGGGCACGTAGAAGTTGCCGGTCCGCTGGCTGTAGGCCATGGGCATCCAGTTCTTGCCGCCAAGGAAGCCGGGCACCGCGAAGACAGTCTCGCCCTTCTTGCCATCGGCTGCTTCGGCCGGGTCGCCGGGGCGGTTTTCCTCGACGAAGATCGGGCGGCCGTTCTCGTCGATGCCGGAGGCCCAGCTGATCTGCTCCACAAAGGGAGTGGCGCCGACGAAGCCGCCATCGGCCGCATCGAGCACGTAGAAGAAGCCGTTCCGGTCGGCGGTGGCGAGGCGCTGGTTGCCCTCGCGGTCCTCATAGGCGACCACTTCGTTCACACCGTCGAAGTCCCAGCCTTCGCGCGGCGTGGTCTGGAAGTGCCACTTGATCTCGCCGGTGGCCGGGTCGATGCCGAGGCGCGAGGCGGCGTAGAGGTTGTCGCCCATGCCATCGTCGCTGGGCTCGCCCGCGCCGCGCAGGTGGCTGTTCCAGGGGGCCGGGTTGCCGGTGCCGAAGATCAGCGTGTCGGTGCGCGCGTCATAGGAGCCGCCGAGCCAGGTCGCCCCGCCGCCGGTCTTCCACATGTCGCCGGGCCAGGTCGCGTTGAGCGTGCCGGTCATGGTCGAGGGCTCGCCGTTCAGCTCACCCATGTGACCTTCGATCACCGGGCGCTTCCAGACCAGCTCGCCGGTCTCGGCGTCGCGCGCCTCGACCGCGCCGACGATGCCGAACTCGCCGCCGGAATTGCCGGTGACCACGAGGCCGTTCACGATCAGCGGGGCGGCCGTGTAGGAATAGCCCGCCTTGTAATCGTCGATCTTCTTGCGCCAGACCACGTCGCCGGTCTTCAGGTCGAGCGCCACGATGCGGGCATCGAGCGTGCCGAAGTAGAACTTGTCGCCATAGATGGCGCCGCCGCGGTTGATCACGTCACAGCAGGGCAGGATGCCTTCGGGCAGACGCGCGTCGTACTGCCAGATCTCCTTGCCGGTCTCGACGTCGATCGCATAGACGCGGCTGTAGGAGCCGGTGATGTACATGATCCCGTCATAGATGAGCGGCTGAGTTTCCTGTCCGCGCTGCTTTTCCCCGCCGAGGCTGAAGGCCCAGGCCGGAACCAGGTTTTCCACGTTGTCCTTGTTGAGCGTCTCGAGCGGCGAGTAGCGCTGCAGGTGGCGGCCCATGCCGTTGGTCAGCACGCGACTCGTATCCGCCTGGTCATTGGCCAGGTCTTGTTCCGTGATGCCTTCTGCGTAGGCCGCGCCTGTCGCGACAACGGCAGCGGTTACAGCGGCAATAAACCGATTCATGCGGTTTCCTCCATGGTGTTACTGTCCCTAAGATCCCCGAGCAGCGGGGACTCCTCTGGGCCGTTTGTCCCCCAGAATCCGCACGCGCACCTATTGCACAATAGTCGTAACCCGTATTTCAGATGCATCTTTGGGTCCCCATACAAGCGGATCATGCCCCTCCGAACCCGTTTCTGCCGACCAAAGTCGCAGGGCTGGGTCGCGCCCGGCGCGCCTTGTGCCGGCACATTCCCACCCCTGACACGCAAAACGGCGACCCAGGGGCCGCCGCGTGCGAGATCGGACAGGATGTCGGGGCTACTTGTCCAGCGACTGGTTCATCTCGACATCGGAGATGCTGGTCAGATAGGCGATGATGAAATCCTGCACGGTGCGGTCCTCGATGCCCACATGGCGCATCTTGGTGCCGGGCATGAAGCCGTCATTGTCTTCCATCCAGGCGCGCAGGGCGGCCGGGGTCCAGACGATGCCCGAGGCTTCGAGCGCGATGGAATAGTCGTAATCCTCGACGATCCCGGCCGCGCGCCCCACGATATTGTTCAGCGGGGGACCATAGCTTTCATGGTCGCTGTCCGGGGCATGGCAGCGGCGGCACTCGGCCTCGTAGAGCGCCGCGCCCGCGTCGATCTTGACTTGTTCGAATGTTGCCGGACCTGCCTGCGCAGCCGGTGCCAGCATCGTCAGGCCCAGGGCTGCGGCGGTGAGTATTCGGGTCATGTCGTCCTCCATTGCTTGCGGGAAGCCTAAGCCGGAGCCCCGCTTCGAAGAATGAGGTATGTCAAATCACGGCACCCTTTGAATGACGCTTTGGTCGTATTCGGGATGACGCTTTGGTCGTATTTCACCCCCTGCGCGCCTTGGTAGAGTGTGGCAAATCCGGGAGGGATCATCATGTTCATGACCAAGCTGTGCGCCGGGGTCGCGGCCCTTGCGATTACCACCGTGGCCGCATTGGCCGAAACACCCGTCCTGCGGGCACAGGTGCTGAAATTCGGCACCGTCAACTGGGAACTCGACACCATCAAGCATCACGGGTTCGATGCGGCCAACGGCTTCGAGTTGCAGGTCACCGGCGTGGCCGGCGGGTCCGCGGCCCAGGTCGCATTCCAGGGCGGCGAGACCGACGTGATCGTGTCGGACTGGCTCTGGGTGGCGCGGCAGCGTGCCGCGGGCAAGGACTACGTGTTCCTGCCCTACTCCAAGGCCGTGGGCGGCGTGATGGTGTCCGAAGACAGCCCAGTGCAGTCGCTCGCTGACCTCGAAGGGGGCAAGATCGGCATCGCGGGCGGGCCGCTCGACAAGAGCTGGCTGATCCTGCAGGCCTACGCGAAGCAGGCCTATGGGCTCGATCTCAAGACCGGGACAGAGCAGGTCTACGGCGCGCCGCCGCTGATCTTCAAGACCGCGCTGCAGGGGGAGTTGGACGGGGCGATCAACTACTGGCATTTCATGGCCAAGATGGGGGCCTCCGGCATGCGCCAGGTGGTCAGCGTCACCGATGCCGCGGAATCCCTCGGGCTGGACAGTGAGACCCCGCTGCTGGGCTACGTGCTGACCGGCGAGATGCTGGCCCAGCACCCCGAAATCGTGCGCGGCCTGGCGGCGGCGTCGCGCAGTGCCAAGGATCTGTTGGCCTCCGACGACGCCGAATGGGACCGTCTGCGCGACCGGATGAATGCCAACACCGATGCGGAATTCGAAGCCCTGAAGGCGGGCTTCCGCGCGGGTATCCCGGCGCCGGGCCCGGTGGACGAGGATGCGGCCAACCGGATGCTCAAGCTGATGGCCGAACTGGGGGGCGAAGAGTTGCTCGGCGCGGCCACGGAATTGCCCGAGGGTGTCTTTGTCCAGCCCGGAAGCTGATCGGCGGCCCCTGCGGGTGGCTACCGACGCCAGCACCGCGGCGGGGGCGCAAGCCGAGCCGCGCGCGCCCCTTGTCCGGCTCGAGTTGCAGGAGATGGGCTTTGAGCCCGGCGCGCCGATCCTCGGGCCGCTGACGCTGGAGGTGCGCGCGGGGGAGACCCTGGCCATCACCGGGCCGTCCGGGGTCGGCAAATCCACCCTGCTGCGGATCATCGCGGGGCTCGAGTCGCGCTATCGCGGTCGGCTGACCACGCCGCCGCGGCTGGCCATGGTGTTCCAGGAACCGACGCTGCTGCCCTGGCGGTCGGCGCTGGACAATGTCCGGCTGTCCACCGGGCTGGGGGTCGAGGCCGCGCGGCGCGCGCTGGCCGAGGTCGGACTTTCGGCCCAGGAAAAACAGTACCCGACCCAGATGTCCCTGGGCCAGCAGCGGCGGCTGTCGCTGGCGCGGGCCTTCGGGTCGGACCCGGATGTGCTGCTGATGGACGAGCCTTTCGTGTCGCTCGACCCGGACCTGGCCGAGGACATGATGGTGCTCTTTGCCCGGCTGCGGGCGGCGCGGGGGCTGGCGACGATCCTCGTCACCCATGTGGAACGGGAGGCGGAGATGCTCGCCTCGCGCATCGTGGCCCTGACCGGCAGCCCCGCGACCCTGGGCGCGGAGCGTCAGAACAAGGGCGCGTATTTCCAGTTGTCGGCGTCGGGAGTGACCTCGTCCAGATCATAGCCCGCGCCGCGCAGGCGCTGGGCGGCGACGATGCCCTCGGCCGCGGCCTCGTCCACCATCCGGCGGCCCTTGATCGGATCCTTGGCGATCCCGCGTCCGCGCAGCAAGTCTATGCCATGGTTGAGTTTTCCGACCGCATCCCCGGCCTCGGCGGCGCGGCGGTTCCACTCGGCGGCGGCATCCGGGTTCTCGTCGGCCCCGAGGCCGTTGTCGTCGAGCTGGCTCATCCAGGTCATCGCCCCGGTATAGCCGGCCTCGGCGCAATTCTCGAAAATCTTGCGCGCGTTCTCGTGGTCGCCGGACTTCGTGAGCATGTAGCCCGAGGCGCAGAGCACCATGTCGGTCTCGCCCCGGTCGGCGCGGTCCAGCATGGATTGCCAGGTCATCTCGTCGGGGTTCAGGGTGCCGCCGGGATCGACCTCCGCTTCGTCGGCCAGCGCGGGGCCGGCCAGAAAGGCACAGAGAATCAGGGGTATGGTACGCATGGCGCCTCCAGGGTTCGGGCCATGATAGCAGGGGCCGGGGCTTCGGTCATCCCTTGCGCTTGATCATGCCGCGGGCCGGGTCGTAGCCCCAGAGCGCCAGCGCCATGAACCCCGCGCAGGCCAGCGTGGTCCAGCCCAGGGCGGGCAGGTTCAGCTCGCCGTAGAGCGCGAAGCGGATCAGCTCGACCCCGTGGGTGAACGGATTGAGCGCGCAGATGTCATGCAGAAGTTCGGAACTTTCGGCCATTTTCCACAGCGGATAGAGCGCGGAGGAGAGGAAGAACATCGGGAAGATCACGAAGTTCATCACCCCGGCGAAATTCTCCAACTGCTTGATAAAGCTCGACAATGCCAGCCCGAGCGCGCCGAGCATCAGGCCCGCCACGAGCAGCGCGGGAAAGGCCAGCAGGTAGCCGTGCCAGGGCATCTGGATGCCGAAAAGCGCGGCGATGGCGAGAAACGCATAGGCCTGGGCGATGGAGATCAGGGTGCCGCCCGTGAGCTTGCAGAACAGGAGCCACCAGCGCGGCAGGGGCGAGGTCAGCAGGAGGCGCATGGAGCCCATCTCCCGGTCGTAGACGAGGCTGAGCGACGACTGCATCCCATTGAAAAGCAATATCATTCCGCACAGGCCGGGCACGATGTAGACCTCGTAGGTGATGTAGGTCTGGTAGGGCGGGATGATGCTGAGTCCCAGGGCCGCGCGGAAGCCCGCGGCGAAGACCAGCAGCCAGACGAGGGGGCGCACGAGGGCCGCAACGAAGCGCTCGCGCTGTTGCAGGAAGCGGAAGGCTTCGCGCTCGACGATGGCGAAAAGGGCGATCAGATAGGGGCTCATGGGCGCGTGCTCCGACCGTCGAAAAGGCGCGCCAGACCCGGTCGGATCGGCGTCGGGCAGGTGTCGGGCAAGTGTCGGGCAAGTGTCGGGCACATTGTCTGACAATCCGGACGCGGGGGCCGGGCAAGGACGCCGCGACAGGCACGCCCACAGCTTGCGATGCGGATCGGACGCGGGGCGCGCGCGGCGGGACAGCGCGCCCCTCGGGGGTGCGGTGCGCAGGCGGTGGCCGCGATCTTCGGCCGCTGGGGGTGAGGGCGCGCAAGCGGTTTCGAAACCGCTTGGTGGCGCGTGCGTCCGGCGCAGGCGCGAGGCGGCCGTGCCGGCGGGCTGTCTGGCAGCCGGGAGAGGGCGCGGCGCTGCGGCCTGGGATCCGGCGCGCAGTCCGGGCCCTCCGGGTGCGACCGGGCGGGGTCAAGCGGTTTCGAAACCGCTTGTCGGCGCCGGATGTCGGGCGGGGGCGCAGGGGGGCGGCGGGCGGTCATGCGGGCTGCGCCGTGACGCGGAGGAAATGCTCGGTGAGCGGGGTTGCGCCGCGGATCTCGGCGGCGGTCCCGTCGGCGCGGATCTCGCCCTTGTGCAGGATCAGCAGCTGGTCGGTATCGCGGATCTCGTCCGTGAGGTGGGTGGCCCAGAGCACGGTCAGCCCGGTCTCGGCGGCCAGCTCGTGGACATGGGCGGTGATCGCGGCGCGGGAGGCCGCATCGAGCCCCACGGTCGGCTCGTCGAGCAGCAGCACCGAGGGGGAATGGATCAGGGCGCGGGCGATCTCGGTCCGGCGGCGGTGGCCGCCATTGAGGTCGCGCACGGTCTCCCGCCGCCGCTCGGCCATGTCTAGCCGGTCGAGCGCGGCGTCGATCCGGCGGGCCGCCTCGGCCCCGGCCAGCCCGTGCAGGGCGGCGAAGTATTTCAGGTTCCGCTCCACCGAGAGCGACAGGTCCAGGGTGGATTGCTGGAACACCACGCCGATCTCGGCAAGGGCCGCGCGGGGCGTCTTGCGCAGCTCATGCCCGGCCACGGTGATGGTGCCTTCGGGGCTGGTGAAAAGCCGGGTGAGCAGGCCGAAGAGCGTGGACTTGCCCGCGCCATTGGGGCCGAGCAAGGCGCAGAACGCGCCTTGCGGGATGTCGAAGCTGACATCCGACAGGGCGCGCCTGGAGCCGTAGGAGAAGCTCAGGTTGCGGACGGACAGGCCCGTCACGCGCGTTTATTCGATGGTGATTTCAAGGCGCTGGGTCTCTCCGGTGGAGCCTGGGATACGCAGATAGTAGCTGCCCGGCTTGATGGCGACAAACCCGATTTCCATCTCGCCCGCATCGTCGAACTCGATGGAGTTGACGCCGAGGGGGCGTATCTCGAGGTCGTTGACCACGATTTCGTCGATCCAGATCGCGCGGAAGAACTCGGCCCCTTCCAGGGCAAGCTCGGCCGAGCCGTCGCCCTGGATCTCGAACTCGTAATAGGTGCCGGATGTCAGCACCCAGGGGGCTTCGGAGAGCGGCGTGCCGGAGCTGAGCATGATCGGGGGCAGGTCGGCCTTGTTGGCCGAGGACAGGATGCCCGCGCGGCCCCAGTCGCTGCGCGGAGCGCCGTCGGCGAAGCTGGCGGCGGGCAGGGCGAGGGCGGCGACGAGGGGGAAGATGAGGTGTTTCATGGGGTCTCCATCAAGTTTGGGTCACGGGTAGGCCGGGGTTCACCCCGGCGCGGCAGAGGTTTTTGGGGGGGGGAAGGTGGGGAAGTCCCGCCCTGCGGATGCAGCTCTATTCGGTGGGACGCATGGCGGCCCCCCAGGGGAACCGGCCGACCTTGATCGACTTGATCGCCTCGCGCTTGGCCACGTCGATCACGGTCACGTCGCCGGACACCCCATTGGTGGTGAAGACCAGCGAGCGGTCGGGCGAGAAATCCATGTGCCAGACCCGGCGGCCCACGAGGATGTAGTCCTCCACCTCGTAGGTTTCGGCGTTCACCACCGCGACGTGGTTCGACGGCCCGAGTGCCACATAGGCGTGGGTTTCGCCTTCAGTGAATTCAAACCCCACGGGCTGCACCCGGTCGGGGTGGACGCCGTCGACCTCGAAGGAGATCTTGGTGATCTCGCTCTGGTCCTCGACGTTGAACACCGAGATCGTGCCACCGATTTCGGCGCTGACCCAGAGCTCGGTCCCGTCCTTGATGAATTCCGCGTGGCGCGGGCGGCTGTCCACCAGGGTGTTGGCGAAGAGCGTCTGGGTCTCGGTGTCGATCCAGTGCGCCATGTTGGTGGTCTCGGAGGTGGTGATGGCGATCTTGCCGTCCGGCGAGACGGCCATGCCCTCGGGTTCGATCCCGACGTCGATCTGGGCGATGACCTGGCGGGTTTCGGTATCCACCACGGTGGTGATCGCGTCATCCTCGTTGGCGATGTAGAGGTGGCGGTCGTTGGGATGCAGGACGAACTGCTCGGGGTCTTCGCCCGAGGGCAGGTCGTGCAGGATCTCGCCGGTGACCGGGTCCATCACCTGCACCGTGTCGCTGTCGGAGGCGCAGATATAGACGCGGGAGTAGTCCTTGGAGAAGGTGATGCCGCGCGGGCGCTCGCCGGTCTCGATGGTGCGGACCACTTCGAGTGTGGCGATATCGATCACGCTGATCGTGTCGTCCTTTTCGTTGGTCACCCAGATCTCGCCCGAGGCGAGGGCGGCGGTGGTGCCCAGCAGCAGGGCGGTGGTGGCGGCGGCGGTCAGGGTCGGTCTCATGGTGTGGCTCCGGCTCTGGATGGTTGGGGGGCGCGTTGGCCCCGGGGAACGGGCGGGACGGGTCAGTCGAAGGCGGTGCAGGCGCTTTCGGGCTCGTCGAGGCCGAGCGTGTCAAGCTCGGTACGCTGGTGCAGGAAACCCTCCAGCGGGGCCTGGGCGACCAGGGCGCGGGGGTGGACGATCGGGATCGGTTGGCGCAGCTGGCCGTTCCAGGGGCGGAAGGTCAGCGGGCGGCCCTTGAAGCCCGCCAGCTCGAACGTGTCGCCGAGGATGTAGCTGCGCAGGGTGGGCAGATCGGCGGCGGAGGTGCGCACGACCGCCTCGCCCAGGCTGCGCATGGCCGCCCAGGCGGCGTAGTCCTTCGACTCCATGTCGCGCCCGATCGTGTCGGTGAAGCGGGACTGGAGCTGGGCCGCGCCCCATTGTTCGACCACCGGCGACCAGGTGCGGGGGCTCAGCCCCTCGGAGCCGGCGACCGGGCGGGGCTGCCAGGTGTTGTAGAGGATGTAGCGGCCGAAATCCTCGACCTCGTCGGCCACCAGCAGGGCGTCGTAATCGCCGAAATCCTGGGTGAAGAGGGGCACTTCCTGCGACGCGTTGCGGCGCATGTCGGCATCGAAGGCCCAGGTTTTTTCGGCCTCGAGGGACAGGCCGAACTTGCGCAGGGATTTGCGGAGCGCATCCGCATAGGCCACGTCCACCGGGTAGGTGCCGGAGATCAGCACCAGGTCGTCCCAGCGCTTGAGCACCAGAAGTTGCGCCAGGGCATCGGTGCGCATGGCATCCGAGGGCAGGGTGTGCAGCACGTTGGCGCGGCACTCGGCGTCGCGCAGGGCCACGTCCGCGGCGGCGACGTTGAAGATCAGCGCCTCGGCAGCCTCGGGCATGTCGGCGATGGCCAGCAGGTCCGCCGCCGGGGCGTCCACCAGCAGGTAGGGGGTTTCGGCCAGGGCCGCGCGGGCCGCGGCCAGCAGGTCCTCGCCCTCGGCCACCTCGGTGATCTCGAGCGTGTAGGTATGGCCCAGGAACTTGCCGGTGGTGGTATTGTCGTCCAGCCCGACGCGGGCTCCGGCCATGCCGAGATCCTCGGGCAGGGGGGCGAGATTGGACAGGGTCGGCGGAAGGGGGACGTCCTGGCGCAGGTAGTGAACGGACAACTCCACGGCGGCGGCAGGGCCTGCCAACAGGGCCGCGGCACAAAGGCCCAACGGTAGGCGATGCATGTGATCCTCCCTTTTGACCGGACGGTACGAACAACGCTCTGCGGAGTAAAATGCGACCAAGGTATGAGCATGCATACCGCCGACCGGGGCGGTGCCGGGTCGACCGGGCCTCGGCGATGGGCGCGGGCGGTGCGCCGGATTAGACGCTTGTTTTCAGGGAGTAACGCTCGGGTGCGCGGGGATAGGCCCTGCCGCGGCATCATGCCCTTGCTGCACGAAGGTCTGTTGAACCAAAGTCCAATTCTGCGGCTGCACGCTCTCGGTTAAAAGCGGGGCGAACATATCAAACAACCTTCGTGGGAGCTGAGGAAAATGGACCTGAAGACGACAACACAACTGGCCTTCGCCGCCGTTCTTGCCGCCACGATGGCCCATGCCCATGGCGATGTCTCGCCACAGCCGGTCGATACGGACGTCCTGCCCGAGGTCGGTGAAGAGTGGCTGACCGAGAACCCCTACCGGGACCTGGAGCCGGAGCTTTGGAAGACCGCCATCGATATCGGGGCGTCGGGCTACAACCAGAACTGCGCGCGCTGCCATGGGCTGGGCGCGGTGTCTGGCGGGTTGGCGCCGGACCTGCGGTACCTGGAGGCCGAGGAGTATGGCGACGAGTGGTACATGGAGCGCTACATCTATGGCTACACCCAGAACGGGATCACCAAGATGCCGGCTTTCGGCGACCTGCTGGGCCAGAAGGCGGCCTGGGCGATCCGGCTCTATATCGAGACGCGGCCGGGCGAGGGCGCGCTGGATGACCACCAGGACCGCCTGAAGGAGATCCGGGACCAGCTCATCGCGGGGGATGTCGGCGACGAGGCGGCGCTGAAGGCCGAGCTCGAAGCGATCGCCGCTGAGGTTTACACCGAAAGCGGCGCGCCGCTGGCCGACAGCGTGGCCTGGCGGGCCGCGGCCCAGCTGGCGGGATCGCCGGAAAGCTACAAGTCCGCCGCAGAGACCTTGACGGTCGGCCTGTCTGCCGCGCAATAATCGGCTCAGCCACGTTTCGGCGCGCGCCGAACAACATAAAAAAGCGCGCCGATCCAATACCATGGGAGGAATAATGGTCCGCATTTCCGTCTGGATTGCTGCTGCCATCATGTCGACGATTACCCTGAGCGCACCGGCCCATGCCGACCGGTGCGCAGATTGGGTTCCGCAACCCAAGCCCCAGAATGTCGGCCGCGACATCGTCGGTCAGGACCTGGACACGATCCAGGAGCGGGGCTTCGTCACCATCGCCGTTTACGAGGATTTTCCGCCCTATTCGTGGAAAGAGGGCAACACGCCCCGGGGGATCGATATCGAGATCGGCAAGCTGATCGCCGAGGATATCGGGGTGGAGCCGCGGTTCAACTTCGTGGCCGCGGGCGAGACGCTGGATGCGGACCTGCGCAACAATGTCTGGCGCGGCCCGATCATCGGCGGGGCGGTGTCCAACATCATGATGCGCGTGCCCTATGACAGTGCCTTCACCTGCCGGGTCGAGCAGGTCGTCTTCACCGGGCAGTATTACAAGGAGAGCATCGCCATCGCCTATGACAAGGCGAGCTATCCCGAGGAAAAGCCGGTGCCGGCCTATTTCCGGTTCGACACCGTGGCGGTGGAGAACGACTCGATCGCGGATTTCTACCTGTCGTCCATGGCCGGGGGGCAGCTTCTGAACAACATCCGCCGCTTTACCACCATGGAGGAGGCGATGGCAGCGCTCGATGCGGGCGAGGTCAAGGCGGCGATGGGCCCGCTTGCGCAGCTGGAGCATGGGGCGACGGAGCGGATCGGCGTCCACCAGCCGCCTTTGCCGGGCTTCGCGCGCGGCGAGTGGACCATCGGGCTGGGCATCAATTTCGCCTATCGCCCGCTGGCCTATTGGGTCGATGACGCGGTGCGCTATGCCCTGGAGGACGGGCGCATAGAGCAGATCTTCGCCGACTACGGCCTGCAATTCCGGCCGCCGGAGCGTTGAAATCTGCGACCTTAGTCTGAATAGTCGCACCCTGTGCCCGTGCTAGGCTCACTCACAACCGGAAAGGAAGACCCCGATGCATCTTACCGACTCGCGCGACATCGCCGCGGACCCACAGACGGTCTGGAATGCCTTGCTGGATGCAGAGGTTCTCAAGGCCTGTGTGCCGGGCTGCCAGGAGATGCACGGCTCCCCCGAGGAGGGGTTCGAGGCCGTGGTGGTTCAGAAGGTCGGCCCGGTAAAGGCCACGTTCAAGGGCTCGGTCGAGTTGCAGGACATGGTCGCGCCGGAGAGCGTCAACATTGTCGGCGAGGGCAAGGGCGGGGCCGCGGGCTTTGCCAAGGGCGGCGCCAATGTGCGGCTGGAGCCGATCGAGACCGGCACGCGGCTGCATTACGACGTGGATGCCAAGGTGGGCGGCAAGCTCGCGCAGCTCGGCAGCCGGATCATCGACGGGTTCGCCAAGAAGATGGCGGATCAGTTCTTCGCCAAGTTCCAGGAAACCATCGAAGGCCCGGCGCCGGAGGGTGGCGACGACGAGGGCGGGACGGATGAGGCCGCCGAGGGCGGCAAGAAGAAGGGTTGGCTCAAGAAGCTCGTAAGCTGAGGCCGACCCGTCGGACGAGACATGATTAAGGGATCAGGGAGGATCTGAATGACATCTGTAACGATGACCGTGAACGGCAAGGCCCGCTCCGGCGAGGTGGAGGGGCGCACGCTGTTGTCGTCGTTCCTGCGCGACCAGCTGCACCTGACGGGCACCCATGTGGGCTGCGATACCAGCCAGTGCGGCGCCTGCGTGGTGCATGTGGACGGCGAGGCGGTGAAGGCCTGCACGGTGCTGGCGGCGGACGCGGACGGGGCCGAGGTCACGACCATCGAGGGCATGGCGAATGCGGATGGCTCGCTGTCGGTGATCCAGGCGGCGTTCCAGGAGCATCACGGGCTGCAATGCGGGTTCTGCACGCCGGGCATGGTGATGTCGGCGGCGGCGCTGCTGAAGGACAACCCCAAGCCGAGCGAGCACGAGATCCGCGAGTATCTCGAGGGCAATATCTGCCGCTGCACCGGCTACCACAACATCGTCAAGGCGATCCTGGCGGCCTCGGGCCAGCAGGTCGCGCCGCCGATGGCCGCGGAATAACCACTGAGCTTGGCCGCTGGCGCTATGGTGCGCCCGGCCGGATTTGACCCAGGATACTCCGAGGGAGAATGACATGCCCAAAGATGGTGGCATTGGCGCCAGTTCAAAGCGCCGCGAAGACGTCCGGTTTCTGACCGGCCGGGGACGCTACACGGACGACATCAACCTGAACAACCAGACCTACGCCTATTTCCTGCGCTCGGAAGTGGCCCATGGCAAGATCAACGGGATCGACACCGCCGCCGCCGAAGGCATGGACGGGGTGATCCGGGTGTTCACCGCCAAGGATTTCGAGGGCGTGGGCGGGGTGCCCTGCGGCTGGCAGGTCACCGACATCCACGGACAGCCCATGAAGGAGCCCAAGCACCCGGTGCTGGCCGAGGGCAAGGTGCGCCATGTGGGCGACCCGATCGCCGTGGTCGTGGCCGAGAGCCTGGAGCAGGCCCGCGATGCCGCCGAGGCGATCGAGCTGGACATCGAGGAGCTGCCCGCGGTCATGGACATGAAGGCCGCGCTGGCCGAGGGCGCCACCAAGGTGCATGACGATCTGGACGACAACCTCTGCTACGAGTGGGGCTTTGTCGAAGAGAACCGCGCAGCGGTCGATGAGGCGATCAAGAACGCGCACCATGTCACGACGCTGGAGCTGACCAACAACCGGCTGGTGGCCAACCCGATGGAGCCGCGCGTGGCGGTGGGGGATTATCACCCCGGCACGCAGGATTACACGCTCTACACCACCTCGCAGAACCCCCATGTGATCCGGCTCCTGATGGGCGCCTTCGTGCTGGGTATCCCCGAGCACAAGCTGCGCGTCGTGGCCCCGGATGTGGGCGGCGGGTTCGGCTCGAAGATCTATCACTATGCCGAGGAAGCCTTCGTCACCTTCGCCAGCGGCCAGATCGGGCGGCCGGTGAAGTGGACCTCGTCGCGCTCGGAGGCGTTCGTGTCGGACGCGCATGGTCGCGATCACGTGACCAAGATCGAGCTGGCCCTGGACGAGAACCACAAGTTCACCGCCCTGCGCTGCGACACCTATGCCAACATGGGGGCGTATCTGTCGACCTTCGCGCCGTCGATCCCCACATGGCTGCATGGCACGCTGCTGGCGGGCAACTACACCACGCCGCTGATCTATACCAACGTGAAGGCGGTGTTCACCACCACCACGCCGGTGGATGCGTACCGTGGCGCGGGCCGTCCCGAGGCGACCTTCCAGCTGGAGCGGGTCGTGGACAAGGCCGCGCGGGAGCTGGGCGTCGACCCGGCGGAGCTGCGCCGGATCAACTTCATCAAGCCCGAGCAGTTCCCCTATGACACGCCCGTTGCGGTGACCTATGACACCGGCAACTACCACGCGACGCTGGAAAAGGGCCTGGAGATGGCCGGGGCCGACACGTTCGAGGCGCGCGCCGCCGAGAGCAAGGCCCGCGGCAAGCTGCGCGGCTTCGGCCTGGCGCATTTCATCGAGGCTTGCGGCATCGCGCCCTCGAACCTGGTGGGACAGCTCGGCGCGCGCGCGGGGCTCTACGAGAGCGCCACGGTGCGGGTGAACGCCACCGGCTCGATCAGCGTGATGACCGGCAGCCACTCCCACGGGCAGGGGCATGAGACCGCCTTCCCGCAGGTGGTCGCGGAAATGCTCGGCATCGACGAGAACATGATCGAGATCGTCCATGGCGACACCGCCAACACGCCCATGGGCATGGGCACCTATGGCTCGCGCTCCATCGCGGTGGGCGGCTCGGCCATGGTGCGGGCGACCGAGAAGATCATCAACAAGGCCAAGAAGATCGCGGCCCACCTGCTGGAGGCCGCCGAGGGCGACATCGAGCTCAAGGACGGTGCGTTCACGGTCGCGGGCACGGACAAGTCCGTCGCCTGGGGGGATGTGACGCTGGCGGCCTATGTGCCCCACAACTACCCGCTGGAGGATATCGAGCCGGGGCTGGAGGAGACGGCGTTCTACGATCCGTCGAACTTCACCTACCCGTCGGGCGCCTATATCTGCGAGGTCGAGGTGGACCCGGACACCGGCAAGGTGGACGTGCTGGCCTTCACGGCGGCGGATGATTTCGGCAACGTGATCAACCCGATGATCGTCGAGGGCCAGGTCCATGGCGGCGTGGCGCAGGGGATCGGGCAGGCGCTGCTCGAGAACTGCTCCTACGACGCGGACGGGCAGCTCCTGTCGGGGTCGTACATGGATTACACCATGCCGCGGGCCGACGATCTGCCGATGTTCGAAGTGGATCACTCCTGCATCACGCCCTGCACCCACAACCCGCTGGGCGTGAAGGGCTGCGGCGAGGCCGGGGCCATCGGCTCCCCGCCGGCGGTGGTGAACGCGGTGATCGACGCGCTGCACCGGGCGGGCCACACCCATGTGACCCATATCGACATGCCCCTGACGCCGAGCCGCGTCTGGGCAGCGATCCACGGACACTGAGCGACGGGCCCTGCCTTCGGGCGGGGCTCCCTTCAACGGGAGAGAGATATGCACAATTTCGAGTTTGTGAAACCGACCACCGTCACGGATGCGGTCAAGGCCCTGTCGCGCGACGAGGCCCAGGCGCTGGGCGGGGGGCAGACCCTGCTGCCCACCATGAAGCAGCGGCTGGCCGCGCCCGAGACCCTGGTGAGCCTGTCGGGCATTGCCGAGATCAAGGGTGTCTGCACCAATGATGCGGGCGAGATCTGCATCGGTGGCGGCACGGTTCACGCGGTCGTCGCGCGCGAGACCGCGGCCAAGTACCCGGCCCTGTCGGACCTGGCGGGCAAGATCGGCGATCCGGCGGTGCGCAACCGCGGCACGATCGGCGGCAGCCTTGCCAATAACGACCCGGCGGCCTGCTATCCGGCGGCGGCGCTGGGATCGGGGGCGACCATCGTGACCAACACGCGGGAGATCGCGGCGGACGACTATTTCCAGGGGATGTTCACCACCGCGCTCGAAGAGGGGGAGATCATCACCGAGGTCCGCTTCCCGGTGCCCGAGAAGGCCAACTGGCAGAAGTTCGTCCAGCCCGCCTCGCGCTTCAGCCTGGTGGGCGTGTTCGTGGCCAAGTTCGCGGATGGCGTGCGCGTGGCCGTGACCGGCGCGTCGGAAGAAGGCGTGTTCCGCTGGTCCGAGGCCGAGGCGGCGCTGAGCGGCGATTTCTCGGCCGATGCGATCAAGGATCTGTCGGTTCCGGCGGACGGGATGATCAACGACCTGCACGGCACGGGCGCCTACCGGGCGCATCTGGTCAAGGTGCTGACCGGGCGCGCGGTTGCCGCCGCCTGACACGGGCGCGCATTCGACAGACAAGACCCCCGTTCGGCGCGCGCCGGGCGGGGTTTTGTTTTGGGTCCGGGGCGGGCGCGACGGGCTGCGAGGGGTCTGGTCCTGCCCGCGGGCTTTTTCTATGTCTTGGAGCGCGCAAGGGAGTCGCGCGGCCGTCCCGGCCGTGGTCTGAGATCGGAGAATACATGCGTGATGTGAAACGAAAGATCGGCGCGCTCGCGTTGTCGGTCGCCTGTGTCGGGCCGGGTGCGGCCGCGGCGTTCGAGCTGGACCCGGCCTGGGAGCGGCATGTGACGGTGTTCGGCGCCTCGCTGACCGAGAACACCTCGTTCGACGTGATGTCCTTCGATGTGACCTGGGCGGACTCCTACCTGGTGGGCGTCGCGGCCGGGATCGAGCGGCAGATCGGTGCCAGCCGGTTCAGCTGGGGCATCGAGGGGCAGTTGGTGCGCCATTTCGGCAAGATGGACCATTGGGAGGTGAACCTGCCCGTGGTGCTGCGCTATACCCCGCCGAACCCGTGGATCGATGCGTTCGAGAGCTTCGCCTACGGGCTGGGCCTATCCCACGCGACCGATGTGCCCAGCGTGGAGGTGGAGCGCACGGGCGAGTCCCAGCGCAACTTCTTCTTCTGGAAGGCGGAGCTGGAGTTCAACACGCCGGTGGAGGACAGCACCTTGCTCGTCGGGTTGCACCATCGCTCGGACGGTTATGGCACGTTCGAGAATGACAGCGGGTCGACCGCGGTGTCGGTGGGCTGGAAACGGGCGTTCTGAGCCTGGTTTGCCAATGACAACAGCCTCCCCGGGGGGAGGCTGTTTTCCTGTGGGCCGGTGCCGGGGTCGGGCGGCGGTGCCCAGGGGCGCGGCTCAGGCCGCGACGAGGCCCATGGATTCGAGCTTCAACAGCACCTGCTGGGCGCAATAGTCGACCTCGGTCCCTTCGGTGTCCAGCACCAGCTCGGCATTGGTCGGCGCCTCGTAGGGGTCGGAGATCCCGGTGAACTCCTTGATCTTGCCCTCGCGCGCCAGCTTGTAGAGCCCCTTGCGGTCGCGGCGCTCGCATTCCTCGAGGCTGGTGGCGACGTGGATTTCCACGAAGGCGCCATAGGCCTCGATCATCTCGCGCACGGCCCGGCGGGTGGCGGTGTAGGGCGCGATGGGGGCGCAGATCGCGATGCCGCCGTTCTTGGTGATCTCGGAGGCGACATAGCCGATGCGGCGGATGTTGATGTCGCGGTGTTCCTTCGAGAAGCCGAGCTCGGACGACAGGTGCTTGCGGACCACGTCGCCGTCCAGCAGCGTGACCGGGCGGCCGCCCATTTCCATCAGCTTGACCATGAGCGCGTTGGCCACGGTGGACTTGCCGGAGCCGGACAGCCCCGTCAGAAACACGGTGAAGCCCTGCTTGGCTCGCGGCGGGCGTGTCTTGCGCAGTTCGGCCACCACTTCGGGGAAGGAGAACCATTCGGGGATCTCCAGCCCCTCGGACAGGCGGCGGCGCAGCTCGGTGCCCGAGATGTTCAGGATCGTGACCTCGTCCTTGTCCTTGATCTCGTCCATGGGTTCGTATTGCGCGCGCTCCTGGACCCAGACCATGTGTTTGAAGTCCACCATGGTGATGCCCATTTCCTCTTCGTGCTCGCGGAAGAGGTCCTGTGCGTCATAGGGGCCGTAGAAATCCTCGCCGGCGGAGTTTTTGCCGGGGCCCGCGTGGTCGCGGCCGACGATGAAATGGGTCACACCGTGGTTCTTGCGGATCAGCCCGTGCCAGACCGCCTCCCGCGGGCCAGCCATGCGCATGGCCAGGTTCAGCAGGCTCATGGTGGTGGTGGCGGCCGGGTACTTGTCGAGCACCGCCTCGTAGCAGCGCACGCGGGTGAAGTGGTCCACATCGCCGGGCTTGGTCATGCCGACGACCGGGTGGATCAGCAGGTTGGCCTGGGATTCGCGCGCGGCGCGGAAGGTCAGCTCCTGATGCGCGCGGTGCAGCGGGTTGCGGGTCTGGAAGGCCACGACCTTGCGCCAGCCGAGCTTGCGGAAATAGGCGCGCAGCTCGTTGGGCGTGTCGCGGCGGGCGCGGAAGTCGTAATGGATCGGCTGCTGGATGCCGGTGATGGCACCGCCGAGATAGACCGGGCCCGCGACGTGGTGCAGGTAGTTCACCGCCGGATGCGCCAGGTCGTCGGCGCCGAAGACCATTTCGGCCTCGCGGGCCTTGTTGGGCACGTATTTGTCGGAGATCGACAGGATGGCGAGGATCACGCCCTCCTGGTCGCGCAGGGCGATGTCCTGGCCCGGCTCGACCGTGTCGGCGAAATCTTGGCTGATATCCAGGGTGATGGGCATCGGCCAGAGCGAGCCGTCCGCCAGGCGCATGGTTTCCACCACGCTTTCGTAGTCGTCCTTGCCGAGGAAGCCCTTGAGCGGGTTGAACCCGCCATTCATCAGCAGCTCCAGATCGCAGATCTGGCGCGGGGTCAGGTCCCAGGAGGGAAGCGACGCGGCTTCGACCTTCAGCTTCTGGGCGCTGTCGGCGGAGACGTAGAGCTCCGTGATCGGGGCGTGGGGGTTTTGCATCGGAAAGCTCCTGAATTGGGGAGGGATCGGGTATTGGGCCGAGCCGGTCAGCTCGGCGTGAAGGGCGGTGAACTCGGTGAACTTGCGGGCGAGGAACTTGTCGATGAGCCGGGTTTTCTGCGCTGCACCCCGGGCCGTCAGGCCATAGGCGAAACGCTGGCGCCGGTCGGTCCCGGTCCGTTCTGTGATCTCGATCAGCCCGGCCTCCGCGGCGGCGCGCAGCTGCGCATTGACCCGGCCCAGGGAGATGCCCAATGCCCCGGCCAGGGCGCGCTGGGAGGCGTCCGGGGTCAGGTCGAGCTGCCGCAGCAGGCGGAAGAGCAGGTCTTCCTCCTCGGCGGAGATCGGTTTGGGCTGGGCGTTCATCGGGGCGGGACTCAATATGTGTTCACGGCTGAACGCATATGGCAGCCAACCCGATCTGCCAAGAACAATTTGCGATCGCGGTAAACGCTGTGTTGATCCGGGCACAGGGCGGGCGATGGACGGGTTTCGCGCGGCGTATTGATAGGAATTTCCTATCGTGTGGCGTTGGGCGTTCGGATTTGACCTGAGTCAACAAACTTAGAACGATTCCAAGTTAGGCCGGGCAGGCTAAGGTCCACAAGAAAAGGAGTTTCTCATGGCCTGTCACCCAGCCCTCCGGTTTGGCACTGTTTCCATGCTTGTTCTGGCCGCGTCCGCGGCGTCCGCGTCCGACCTGCAGGAGCAGGCGCGCGAGCTGTTCGAGCCGGTGCCCTCCACGATCCCGGCGCTGCGCGACAACCCTGTCACGCCGGAGAAGATCGACCTGGGCAAGGCGCTGTTCTTCGACCCGCGGATGTCCGCGTCGGGGGTGTTTTCGTGCAATTCCTGCCACAACCTGGCGACGGGCGGCGACGACAACATGCCGGTCTCGATCGGCCATGGCTGGCAGAAGGGGCCGCGCAACTCGCCCACGGTGCTGAACGCGGTGTTCAACATCGCGCAGTTCTGGGACGGGCGGGCCGAGGACCTGGCAGCGCAGGCCAAGGGGCCTGTGCAGGCGGGGGTCGAGATGGCCAACACGCCGGAGAACGTGATCGCGACGCTCAACTCCATGCCGCAATATGTGGAGTGGTTCACGGCCTCCTTCCCCGAAGAGGCCGACCCGGTGTCCTTCGACAATTTCGCCAAGGCGATCGAGGCCTACGAGGCCACGCTGATCACGCCCGCGCCCTTCGATGCCTAACTGAACGGGGACGAGGCGGCGCTGAGCGAGGATCAGAAGGAGGGCCTGGCGCTCTTCATCGACAAGGGCTGCGCCTCTTGCCACAACGGGGTGAACCTGGGCGGCAACGGCTACTATCCCTTCGGGCTGATCGAGAAGCCGGGGGCGGATGTGCTGCCGCCCGATGACATGGGCCGCTTCGCGGTGACCGAGACGGCGGATGATTCCTATGTCTTCCGGGCCTCGCCCCTGCGCAATATCGAGCTGACGGCGCCCTATTTCCATTCCGGCGTGGTGTGGGACCTGAAGGCCGCGGTGCAGATCATGGGCGACTCGCAGCTCGGTGCCGATATCACCGAGGATGAGGCGGACAAGATCGTGGCCTTCCTGCGCGCCCTGACCGGGGAGATGCCGGAGGTGGTCTATCCGATCCTGCCGGTGGAAACGGCGGCGACGCCGCGGCCCACGGGCGAGGTTCTGCCCTGAGCCAGCGCGGTCCGGGCCTGCGGGCCCGGGCTGCCTTGCGGGGCGGTTATTCCGCCGCGTTCACCGGGGCCGCGTAGACGCCCGCATCGGCGGTGGTCTCGCCGTCCATTTCCGCCAGAAACCGCTCGGCCTCCAGCGCGGCCATGCAGCCCATGCCCGCGCTGGTCACCGCCTGGCGGTATTCGTGGTCGGTCAGGTCGCCCGCGGCGAAGACACCCGGGATCGAGGTCGCGGTGCTGTCCGGCGCGGTGACGACATAGCCGCCCATATGGGTTTCGAGCTGGTCGATCACCAACTCGGAGGCCGGGGCATGGCCGATGGCCACGAAGAACCCCGCGCAGGGCAGGGTGCGCGTCTCGCCGGTGTCGCGGTGCTTGATCACCACGCCTTCGACGCCGCGCGGGGTGTCTGTGCCCACCACTTCCTCCACCGTGTGGTCCCAGATCACCTCGACCTTGGGGTTCTTGAACAGCCGGTCCTGGAGGATCTTCTCGGCGCGCAGGCTGTCGCGGCGGTGCACCAGGGTCACCTTGGAGGCGAAATTGGTCAGAAACAGCGCCTCTTCGACGGCCGTGTTGCCGCCGCCGATCACCACGACCTCCTTGCCGCGGTAGAAGAACCCGTCGCAGGTGGCGCAGGCCGAGACGCCGAAGCCCTTGAAGTGTTCCTCCGAGGGCAGGCCCAGCCATTTCGCCTGCGCCCCGGTGGCCAGGATCAGCGCCTCGGCCTTGTAGATCGTCCCGCTGTCGCCATAGGCGGTGAAGGGGCGGGCCGACAGGTCGAGCCGGTTGATATGGTCGGCGATGATCTCGGTCCCCATGGCCTTGGCATGCTCTTCCATCCGCACCATCAGGTCGGGGCCCATGACGCTGCTGTCGCCGGGCCAGTTTTCCACATCGGTGGTGATGGTCAGCTGGCCGCCGGGCTGGATGCCCTGGACCAGCACCGGGTTCAGCATCGCGCGGCTGGCATAGACCGCCGCCGTGTAGCCCGCCGGGCCGGAGCCGATGATCAGGACCTTCAGGTGACGTGTTTCGCTCGACATGGGGCAGCTTCCTCGACAAATGATCCCCCCGATATAAAACCCGGGGACAGAGAGGAAAAGGGGCCACGGTTCTGATCTTCGGCAGAAAAATATTGCCGAAGTGAGAAACATTATTGCGCAGGTGGGGTGTCTGGCGTAAGAAAGCCCCACGGGAAGAGGGCCTTATGCACGCATCCAAACTTGATCCGATCGACCGCAAGATTCTTGCTGAATTGCAGGGGGACGGGCGCATGACCAATGTCGAATTGGCCAGGCGCGTCGGCATCTCGGCCCCGCCCTGCCTGCGCCGGGTGCGCGCGCTGGAGGAGGCCGGGTTCATCCGCGGCTACCATGCCAGTGTCGACACCCGCGCCTTGGGATTCGAGGTGCAGGTCTTTGCCATGGTCGGGCTGAACAGCCAGGCGGAGGCGGATCTGAGCGCCTTCGAGGCGCGCTGCCGGGCCTGGCCGCTGGTGCGCGAGTGCCACATGCTGAACGGCGAGATCGACTTCATCCTGAAATGCGTGGCCCCGGACCTGTCGTCCTTCCAGAGCTTCCTGACCGGCGAGTTGACCGCGGCGGAGAACGTGGCGAGCGTGAAGACCTCGCTGGTGATCCGGGGGGCCAAGGACGAGCCCGGCGTCCCCTTCGATGTCATGGAAGCGCGTCTCAGCCAGATCGCCTGACGGGCGGGCGTCCGGGGGCTCAGCCCAGGCGGGCGCGGCGGAAGGGCGAGGCGGTGACGAAGCGTTCGGGTGCGGGCCGCGTGGTCAGCCCGGGCATCAACCTGGCGAACATCTGTGCCAGAAGATCTGGTTGGCGGGACAGGAAACCGTCCGTGTTCAGGGTACGAATCGACAGACCGTTGGCCACGGCCCAGGCGGGGCTGGCGCAGGCGATCTGGAACATGCGAACAGGGGCTTGCGGGACCAGCGCGGTGATCATGTCGTCATGGCCGAAGGTCGAGAGCGGCTTGGAGATGTCGCGGGCGCCGCCGAGTTGTACCTCGGCCGCGGCGCCGAGGATGCTGTCGCTGAGGGGGCGGCCGAAGCCGAAGCGTTCGGGCTGTACGCGGCGCAGCCAGGGGGTGTCGAGCGCGTCGGGCCGCAAGGTGACCTCGCCGATCCAGGTGATCTGAGCGGTGCCGCCGTCACCCGGGGCGATGGTGTCGCCGAGGCCCAGATCCTCGATCGCGACGCTGCCCGTGGGTACTCGGATCTGGGTGCCTTGGGCGAGGATCCCGAAGGCCGGCAGCAGGCGCGTTACGATCTCGGGCTTGCGGGCGCAGAAACTGCGCGCGCCCTGTTCGATGCAGTGGCTGTCGAATCTGGCCAGAACGGACGGTTGCGCGGTGGCGTCTGCACCATTGGATACGGTGACCGGGACCGGCGGACGGACGAGTGGAGCCATGTTCTTACCCTCGGGTTGCTGTACGGCCCCCACCGTGGTCAGCCCGCTGAACCTGTGCGCTTTGACTAAAATTGTCAAAGAATTCGACGGGTCATCCTTAACGCGGGGTCAGCCTCCCGCGGCGCGGCGCCGCTCCGGTGCAGGTGGCGCGTCGCGCAGGGCAAGCGGCGGGCGCACCTGGCGGGCATAGGGCGGGTGCGGGGTGTGTTCGGCCGTGGCGCGCAGCAGCGCGCGGAGCCAGCGGGGCGTGTCTTTCATCATGGTTTGTGCCTTAATTTGGCGCCGTGAGTGGCAGTTGGGAACAATCCGCGCTCGTGATCGCGAATTGTGGTCAGCCTTGCGGGCAAAAAAGGCCGAAATTTGACGAAAATTGTAAAAGTTGTGGGGGGCAGCGGCCTTGCGGAAACGCCCGCGTTTGCAGGTATTCCATGCAGCTGACGCGGGGGGCCGGGGCGAAACAAGGCAGGAATGTGGCGGGCGTCGGGCCGGACAGGGCCGCTCAGAGCCGGATGGTCGAGATCAGCCGGCCGTAATCGGCCTCGCCCCCATGGACGCTGCGGCGGTAGGAAAAGAACCGGCCCGGATCGCTGTAGGTGCAATGGCCGGTCCACTCGGCCTGGGCGATGCCCGCGCCCCGCAGCCGGGTCAGCCCGTAGGAGATCAGGTCGAAATGCGCCCGGCCGTCCTGGCCCCCTGCGAAAAAGCGGCTGTTCTCGGGGTCGTCGTCGAGGAAGCGGTCGAGAAACTCGGGCCCGACCTCGTAGGCCCGCTGGGAGATCGACGGGCCGATCACGGCGGTGATCGCCTCGCGCCGGGCGCCCGCGGCCACCATGGCGTCGATCGTGGCCTCCAGCACGCCGTCCAGCGCGCCGCGCCAGCCCGCATGAGCCGCGCCGATGACGCCCGCCTGCCCGTCGGCGAAAAGCACCGGCTGGCAATCGGCGGTCAGGATGCCGAGAACGAGGCCCGGGGTCGCGGTGACCATGGCGTCGGCGGTGGGTTTCGGGCCGGGCGCCGGGGCGGTGTCGAGCGTGACCACGTCCGGCGAATGAACCTGGTTCACCGTGGCGAGCGCGCTGACCGGCACCTCCATCGCCGCGGCCACGCGGGCGCGGTTCAGGGCCACGGTGTCGGACTGGTCGCTGGAGCCGGGGCCGCAATTGAGCCCCTCGAACACACCCGAGGACGCGCCGCCCTTGCGGGTGAAGAACCCGTGCGCCACCGGCAGGGCGGGCGATGTGAGGATCTCGAGCGTCATGGGGCGTCGGGTTTCCCGGGGTTGGGCGGGGCGATGGACCCCGGCACGGGGGGCGCGGATGGGGGACTCACACAGAGCACTTTGAACAGGGTTCCCATTTCCTCCGGGTGGGTCAAGCGGCGATGTGCGGCGATGTGGCTTTGCAATGCCGCGCCTTCCAGTCCCCTGGCGAGGGCCCGGGCGCGGGCGGTGATGGCCAGCCGTTCGAGAAATACGCCCTGGGGGATCATCGCCGATACGCTCGCCCCGGCGGTGCGCGCGGCCTGCGCCAGCGGCTCGAAATCCACATGGGCGGTCAGGTCGGCCTGGCCGGGATGGGCCAGCACCGGGTCCGGGCGATGGGCGCGCACCGCCTGCAACGTGTCGCCCTTCGAGCGCCAGTCGCCATAGTCTGCAATGATCGCCGCGCCGCCGTGGCGCGCGATGCGGCCCGCGATCTCGGCGATGATCGGGTGCGCCGGGGCGCAGGTTTCGACCAGATCGCCGGGGCTTGTGTCCGCCATCCGGTGGGCGAGGGATGCCAGGGCCGCAGGTTGGGCGCGCCCGAAGGCCAGCGCGCCCTCGGCCAGCCCGATCTGCCGTTCGGCCCAGCCCGCGACGTGGCGCTCGAACTGGCGGATGGGCAGGGCATCGAAGAACTCGTTGGCCACCAGCAAGAGCGGCGCGTCGGGCAGATCCTCCACTCGGTCGAGCCAGACGGCCTCCGGCACGCGGGTTGCCTGCTCGGCGCGCAGGGCGGGGCTGGCCTCGACCAGGTGGGGGCGCAGGGTGTCGGCGCCGGGCACCTGTTTCAGCACGCGCAGGATGTCGGCCATGAGCGTGCCGCGCCCCGGCCCGATCTCGGCAAGAATGGCGCCGGGCGGTGCGCCCTGGTCGTGCCAGGCCTGGGCCAGCGCGAGGCCCAGCAATTCCCCGAACATCTGGCTGATCTCCGGTGCGGTGGTGAAATCGCCTGCCTGACCGAAGGGCGTCCGCGTGGTGTAATAGCCGTGGGTGGGGTGCAGCAGGCATTCGGCCATGAACTCGGCCACGGTGATCGGGCCGGTCGCGGCGATCCGCGCGGCGAGGATCTCCGCCAGCGGGGTCATGGCGCGGTGCGGCGGGCGCGCGCGATCAGCCACAGGCCGAGCGCGATCATCGGCAGGCTCAGGATCTGGCCCATGGTCAGGCCCCAGCCGCCGAAATGCAGCGCATGGCCCACCGGGTTGCCGGCGGAGACGAATTGCGCATCCGGCTGGCGGACCAGTTCGACCACGAAACGCGCCGCGCCGTAGCCTGCGAGGAACGTGCCGAACACCGTGCCCGTGCGCGCCAGCGCGCCGCGCCGCACCAGCCACAACAGCACGAGGCCGAGCACAAGCCCCTCCAGGCCCGCCTCGTAGAGCTGCGAGGGGTGGCGCGCGCAAAGCTCCCCGGCGGGCTGGCCGCAATTCTGGGCCGAGACACCGGGGAAGATCACGCCCCAGGGTGCGTCCGTGGGCCGGCCCCAAAGCTCGGCATTGATGAAATTCGACATCCGCCCGAGGAACAGCCCCGGCGGGGTCGCGACGGCCAGCGCATCGGCGGCCTGCAAATGGGGCACGCCTTCGCGCCAGCAGAAGATCGCCACCGCCAGCACCACGCCCACCAGCCCGCCATGGAAGGCCATGCCGCCCTGCCAGACCATCAGGATCTCGGCCGGATGGCGCAGGTAGTAATCGGGCTGGTAGAACAGCACGAAGCCCAGCCGCCCGCCCAGCACCACCCCGAGGATCACCCAGGTCAGCAGGGCCTCGACCTGCGGCGGGGACATCGGGGCGGGGCGCGCGCCCCAGAGCGCGGGGCGCTTGACCAGCCCGGTCACGATCCGCCAGCCCAGCACCAGCCCGAGGATATAGGCCAGCGCATACCAGCGCAGGGCGAGGGTCACCCCGCCGATCTCGATCGCGAAGATCTCGGGGCTCAGCGGCGGGAAGGGTATGGCGAACGGCATCATGGGCTCCGGCATCTGGGGCGATGTGTCCGGGCTGGCCGAGGGCTTGTCAACCTTGAGGTTTCAGGGGGACGGGGCCATATACGGGGTCACGCAGCAGATGGAGCGCCCCATGCAGACCCGCAACAAGTTGTTCGACGATATCGGCCAGTTGATGACCAACGCCATGGGCGTGGCGCAAGGGGCCAGGGACGAAGCCGAAACCGCGATGAAGGGGATGATGGACCGCTGGCTGGCGGACCGGGATTTCGTCACGCGCGAAGAATTCGACGCCGTGCGCGGCATGGCGCAGAAGGCCCGCGAGGAGAACGAGGCGCTGAAGGCGCGGATCGAAGCGCTGGAGGCGAAGGGCTAGGCTCAGCGCGCGATCGCGGTGGCGTTGGCCTCGACCAGGGGCATCACCTTGTCCATCACGAGCGGCGCGGCGAGGATCAACCCCGCCAGGAGCGCGATGCCCGCCACCAGGCGCACGAGGGTCAGCTTTCTGTCGGGCGCGGGGTCTTGCGCCGCTTCGGTGTCCACGTCGTCCTCGTAACCAGGTGCGTCCCAGATGTCCTCGGCTACGTCCGGGGCCGCAGCCGCGTCCGGCTCGCGGTCCTCTGTCGGCCCTTCATCCGCGGATTGCCATTCCGCATCGTCTTCCGCGGCGCTGTCCGGGGGAGACGCGCGCTCCGCGCCTTCCGTGAATTTCGCGATCAGGTCGACCCAATTTTCCTCTTCGGGGGGCGCGGCCGGGCTCTCGGCCGCGTCCCCCGGGTCCGTGCGAGGCGCGGGTTCGGTGGTGTCCGGGTCCAGCGGCTCTGCGGTCTCGGCCGCGGCAAGTTCGGCCGAAGGCCAGGCGTCCGCCTCCGTTGGCTGCAGCGGGGCCGGGGGGTCCTGCGCCAAGGGCTGGGCCGTCTCCAGGCTGTGCAGGAAGGCGGGCAGGTCGAATCGGTCGCTGTCGTCCTCCGGCGTGGCAGGTTGCAGGTCGTCGGCGGTCAGGTTCGCATGGGGCAGGCGGGCGGCAAGCTGCGCGATCAGCGCGAGGCGGGTTTCCTCGTCCTCGGCGGGATAGGTGCCCTCGGGCGCGCCGCTGTCATGGGCGGTCAGGCCGAATCCCGACGCCTCCAGGTAGACGCGCAGGCCGTCGGGCGCGGCCTTCAGGGCGTCCACCGTGGCGGGATCGCGGAACAGCGCCATGCAGGAGACGCCCAATTCCCGGGCAGGGGCCATATCCTCTGACGCGGCGGGAGCGTCGTCGCAGACAGGCAGGATGTCGAAATCGTAGCGCAGTGCCATGGCGGGCCTCCGGTCGTGGGGAATGGATTCAGGAATTGTTCTCAGACAATTGAGACCCGATCTTGACGCAAACGGGTCGATTCCACGCCGGGGCGCGGCCTATGGGGTTAAGCAGCTGTTAACACAAATTATTGTGGATAACCCCAGCTCTCGACGGTTTCACGCTGTTTGTCACAAAAATTCTTCTTTACAGGTGAAGCCATCGCTTACACCATATCTAGTAAGACGCGGGCCGCCGCGGCGCGGGTCTTGTAACGACACCCAGCCTATTGTGGGACACCCCATGGCAGGCAGAAAAACGGGGCCGGGCATGTCACTTGTCGAGCAGCATTATGAGACCGAAGACCTTCACCCGATCGACATCGTCGAATCGCTGGCGGAGCATCATGACTGGGATTTCGACCGTATCGCGGATGACCAGATCGCCATGGCGGTGGAAGGCCAGTGGCGGACCTATTCGGTCACGCTCGCCTGGTCCCATTACGACGAAACCCTGCGGCTGGTGATGACCTTCGACATGGAGCCGCCGGCGCACCGGGTTCCGGCGCTGCACGCGGTGCTGAACGCGGCCAACGACAAGTGCTGGACCGGGGCCTTCACCCATTGGGCGCAACAGAACCTGCTGGTGTACCGCTACGCGCTGGTGCTCAGCGGCGGCGCGCTGGCCGGGCCGGAGCAGATCGACCGGATGCTGACCACGGCGTTCCTGAACTGCGAGCGGTTCTACCCGGCCTTCCAACTGGCCACATGGGGCGAGGAAGCCCCCGAGGCGGCCATTCAGGTTGCCATTGCGGAGGCTTACGGGCGCGCCTAACCTGCCGCGCAAGGACGACGCGGGAGGGGATATGGGTCTCGAAGATGTGCGCCGCCGGGGCTTGTTCCTGCTTGGCTGCGGAAAGATGGGGTCGGCCATGCTGCAGGGCTGGCTGGCACAGGGGATCGCGCCCGGGTCGGTCTGGGTTCTGGACCCCAAACCATCCGAATGGCTGACAGGGCTGGCCGCCCAGGGGTTGCACCTGAACGCGGGCGTGCCCGAGGCCCCCGCGATCGCGCTGCTGGCGGTCAAGCCGCAGATGATGGGCGACGCGCTGGGCCCGGTGACCGCGCTGGGCGGGGGCGCGACGCTGGTCCTGTCCATCGCGGCGGGCACCCCGATCCGATTTTTCGAGGCGGCTTTCGGACCCGCGACCCCGATCATCCGTGCCATGCCCAACACCCCCGCGGCCATCGGCAAGGGGATCACGGCGCTGGTCGGCAACGGGGCGGCCACCGAGGCGCATATGGCCCTGGCCGAGGCGCTGCTCTCGGCCATCGGGCAGACCGTGCGGCTGGAGGGCGAGCACCAGATGGACGCGGTCACGGCGGTGTCCGGGTCCGGGCCGGCTTATGTCTTTCACCTGATCGAGACGCTTGCCGCCGCCGGGGAGGCGGAGGGGCTGCCCCCCGCGCTTGCCCTGCAACTGGCGCGGGCGACCGTGGCGGGCGCGGGCGCGCTGGCCGAGGCCGCCGACGAGGGACCTGCGCAGTTGCGGGTCAATGTCACCAGCCCGGGCGGGACCACGGCGGCGGCGCTGGAGGTGCTGATGGATGCCGAGACCGGGTTTCCTCCGCTTTTGCGCCGGGCGGTGGCGGCGGCGGCGCAGCGCGGGCGGGAGTTGGCGGACTAACCCATGGCCGAGATCACGTTCGACGATTTCCTCAAGGTGGACATCCGCGTGGGCCGCGTGGTGCAGGCGGAGCCGTTCCCGGAGGCGCGCAAGCCCGCGATCAAGCTCTGGGTGGATTTCGGAGATGCGCTGGGCGTCAGGAAAAGCTCGGCCCAGATCACCCGGCATTACGCCCCAGAGGCGCTGATCGGCACGCAGGTGATGGCGGTGGTGAATTTCCCGCCGCGCCAGATCGGCAAGTTCATGTCCGAGATCCTCGTGCTCGGGGTGCCGGATGCAGACGGGGAGGTGGTGCTGCTGCGCCCGGATCTCGACGTTCCGCTGGGAGGGCGGCTTTACTGATGAAACTTCTGATTTCCCGGCCCTTGCCGGAGGCGGTTCTGGCGCGCGCCCGGGCGCGGTTCGACTGCACGCTGCGCGAGACGACCCAGCCCATGCGCGCAGAGGAGCTGCGCGGGGCCCTGCGGGATTATGACCTCGTGCTGCCCACGCTTGGCGACGCGTTCTCGGCGGAGGTGTTCGCCGATGTGTCGGAGCCCCGCGCGCGGCTGCTGGCGAATTTCGGGGTGGGGTACAATCATATTGATGCCGCCGCGGCGCGCGCTGCGGGGATCGAGGTGACGAACACCCCGGGTGCCGTGACCGATGCCACGGCGGACACGGCGCTGACCCTGATCCTGATGGCGGCGCGCCGCGCGGGCGAGGGGGAGCGGCTGGTCCGTGCGGGCAAATGGACGGGCTGGCACCCGACGCAGATGCTGGGCCTGCACGTGACCGGCAAGACCCTGGGCGTGATCGGCATGGGCCGGATCGGCCAGGCGATCGCCGCGCGCTGCCACCACGGGTTCGGGATGGAGGTGGTGTTCTACAACCGCTCGCCCAAGACGCCCGATCTGCCCGCGCGGCAATTGGCCAGCGTGGCCGAGGTCATGGCAGCGGCGGATATCGTGGTGGTCGCCGTGCCCGGCGGGGCCGCGACCCATCACCTGATCGGGGCCGAGGCGTTCGCCGCGATGCAGCCCCATGCGGTTTTCGTCAACATCGCCCGGGGCGACGTGGTGGACGAGGCCGCGTTGATCGCGGCGCTGCAGGCGGGGCAGCTCGGCGCGGCGGGGCTCGATGTCTACGAGTTCGAGCCTGCGGTGCCCGAGGCCCTGATCGGGATGGAGAATGTCGTGCTGCTGCCCCATCTCGGCACCGCCGCGCTGGAGGTGCGCGAGGCGATGGGGCACATGGCGCTCGACAATCTCATCGCTTGTGCCGAGGGCGCGCCGCTGCCCAATCCGGTGTGATGCCAGGCTGCTGAAACCTCTTTCTTTTGCCGAAGCGCGGTGCGTAGAGTGGCGGCAAGAGAACCGTGGGAAAGCAGAAGGCATGGACGGGACGACAGCGGTCGCAATTTACGGCGAGATGCGGTTGCCGGTATTCTCGCTGGGCACGACGGTTCTTTTGCTGGCCCTGACCTTGCCGGCAGCGGCGGTCACCGGGTTTCTCTTCGGCCAACGGCAGCGTGCCCGGACCCTCGCCAAGGGCAAGATCATCGACAAGGTTCTGGGCGAGACCACGCTGGGCGCGATCCTGGGCCTGCTCGGGCTGCTGCTGGCGTTCAGCTTCGGCCATGCCCTGTCGCTCGCCCAGACCCGCAAGGTCGCGGTGATCGACGAGGCGGCGGCGCTCGGCACGGTCTTTCTGCGCGCCGATTACGCGGGCGAGGGCGCGCGCACCGACCTCAAGACCGCGATTTACGACTATACCCTGACGCGGGTCGTGCCCGATGTGGCCCGGGTCGAAAGCGAGGCGGATGTCCGGGCGTTCCTGGAAACGAGTCTCGCGGCTCAGGCCAAACTCTGGCCCGCGACCTTGGCGGCAACCGACGGTGTGGAGCCGCCGGTCGCGACCTTCATCGCCTCGGCCATGAACGACGCGATCGATGCCCATCTCTACCGGATGCAGACCTTCGCGGTGCCGGTCTCGGACGTGACGCAGCTGATGCTGCTGGCAACGGCCTTGGCATCGCTGTTCCTGCTGGGCAACCGGGCGGGCATGCAAGGACGTGTGCTGTCCTGGCGCACCTTCATGTTCTCGGGCTTCCTGTTCGTGGTGATGGTCACAATCGTGGATGTGCAGCGCAGCTCGGCCGGGTTCGTCCAGACCGACCAGTCGCCCCTGTTGGTGACGATCTTCGATATGGAGCAGGCGCTGGGCCTCTAACCCCTCGGGCGGTCGCCCGTGGCTTCCCGCCAGTGGCGGCGGCAGAGCGACAGGTAGGTCTCGTTGCCGCCCACCTGCACCTGGGCACCGTCGGTCACCGTGCGCCCCTCGGCGTCGCGGCGCACCACCATCGTGGCCTTGCGCCCGCAATGGCAGATCGTGCGCACCTCGCGCATCTCGTCCGCCAGCGCCAGCAGCGCCGCCGAGCCCGGAAACAGCTTGCCGCGAAAATCGACCCGCAGCCCGTAGCACATCACCGGCAGGTTCAGGTCGTCCACCGCTCGGGCGAGTTGCCAGACTTGGTCCTCTGTCAGGAATTGCGCCTCGTCCACGAAGACGCAGGCGCAGGGCCCGCCCTTGAGCCGCAGGGCCAGCGCGTCGAAGAGGTCAGTCTCGGGCCCGAAGGTGGCGGCAGGCGCGCTCAGCCCGATCCGGCTGCCGATCCGGCCCTCGCCCGCCCGGTGGTCGAGCCGCGCGGTCATCAGGTGGGTCTGCATCCCCCGCTCGATATAATTATGCGAGGCTTGCAGCAGCGCGGTCGATTTGCCCGCGTTCATAGTGGAGTAGTGGAAGTAAAGCTTGGCCATGGCGCGCAATAGCCCGGTCCGCACCTTGCGGCAAGCGTCCGGGGCCGGGGTCGCGGCGGAATGACGGAGATCTAACGCAAGATGCTGAATCCATGCCGGATATCTTGTCAAAGAAGTTTTTCATGCCTTCGTTTTCCCTTCGCCTTTTGCCCGTTTGTGGCCCGGCCCTTGCCCTGGCCCTGACCGCGGCTGTCGCCCTGCCCGACGCGGCCTCTGCCAATGAATGCGCGCGCCAGCTCAATTTTCTCGGCAGCAATGCTTCGGACACGCGCAAGATCAACGCGCTGCTGACCTGCGCCGAGGAGACGCGGAGTGATCTTGCGGCGCTGGAGACCCGGGTGGCGGAATTGGAGCGCAAGCTGGGCCGCACCGAGCGGCAAGTGGAGGGCCTCGCGGACCTGGGCATGCGCGTCTCGGGTCTGGAGCGCAGCGTGACCCAGCAGGGCCGCAGCCTCGACGGGTTGGACGACCGGATTTCGCGGGCGGTCACGGCCGCGACACGCGACCTGCAGGCGTCGGTCAACGCGGATATCCGCGCCCTGCGTACCGAGATCCGCGGGGCCGCGGCAGGGGACGGGGATGTCACGCGCCTGACGCGGCGGATCGATCAGCTCGCCGGACGGAAATGGGAAGAGTTCGGCGCCGCGCAACGGCCCGTCGGGCGCAGCCAGACCAACAGCCGGGAGTATCCCATCGTGGTCGCCGCCACGATCAATGTGGGGGACTCGAACCGCTGTCATGCCCGGCTCAAGGTGAACGGCGTGACCGTGGCCGAGACCAGGAACAACAACGACAGCTGGGACAAGGCCTGTTTCGTGACCACCACGGTGCCGCCCGGCGCGTCTTACGTGCTGGAATCCGCGCCCCATGGCGGCGGGCGGCCCCGGGTGTCGAAATGGGCCGAGCTGCGCTGAGCGCGGCGCGGGGTCAGATGATCGGGATGAGGGGCACACCCCCGCATCCCGCCAGTGCAGCGAGTGTCAGCAGGGCAAGTCCCGCCCTGGCCGTGGCCGATCGCGCGCGCCCGGTCATCCCTGCAACGCGCGGACGCCGATCTCGCCCTCGCGGCGGGCGATCATGGCCTGGGCCGCGGCATGGCTGGCCGCCAGCGTGGTGAAGTAGGGGATGCGGTCATAGAGCGCGACGGACCGGATTTCGCGGCTGTCATTGACCGCCTGCGCGCCCTCGGTGGTGTTCATCACCAGCGCGATGCGCCCGTCCTTGAGCATGTCGACCACGTCCGGGCGGCCCTCGTAGACCTTGTTGACGACCTTGGAGGCGATGCCGTGATCCTTCAGGAAGGCCGCGGTCCCTCTGGTCGCGACGATGTCGAGGCCCAGTTCGGTCAGCATCGCCGCCGTTTCAACCAGCATCTCGGTCTTGTCGGCTTCCTTGATCGACAGGAACACCGTGCCTTCCGTCGGCAGTACGGTGCCCGCGCCCATCTGTGCCTTCAGGAAGGCGCGGGGGAAGGACCGGTCCCAGCCCATCACCTCCCCGGTGGAGCGCATTTCCGGGCCGAGGATCGTGTCGACGCCGGGGAAGCGCGCGAAGGGCAGAACCGCCTCCTTGACCGAGAACCAGGGCGTATCCGGGTGCGCCAGTGTCATCGGGTCGCCGATCGGCAGGTGCTGGTCCTCGGGTGCGTCATGGGGCAGGGGGTCGCGCAGCGGGAAATTCGACAGCGGCTCGCCCGCCATCAGCCGGGCTGCGATGGACGCGATCGCGCTGTCGGTGGCCTTGGCCACGAAAGGCACGGTGCGCGAGGCGCGCGGGTTCACCTCGATCAGGTAGATCTCGTCATCCTTGATCGCGAATTGCACGTTCATCAGGCCCTTGACCCGCAGGGCGCGCGCCAGTGCCTCGGTCTGCACGCGAATGCGCGCCAGCACGTCGTCGGAGAGCGAATAGGGCGGCAGGGAACAGGCGCTGTCGCCGGAATGGACGCCCGCCTCTTCGATATGCTGCATGATGCCCGCCACATGAACGTTCTCCCCATCGCAGAGCGCGTCCACGTCCAACTCCACCGCGCCGGCGAGATAGCTGTCGAGCAGTACCGGGCTGTCGCCCGAGACCACCACCGCCTCGGCGATATACCGCTCCAACTGACCCATGTCGCGCACGATCTCCATCGCGCGCCCGCCCAGAACATAGGACGGCCGGATGACCAGCGGGAAGCCGATGTCGCCCGCGGCGGCGAAGGCCTCGGCATCGGTGCTGGCGATGGCGTTGTGAGGCTGTTTGAGGCCCAGGTCGTTGACCAGCGCCTGGAACCGCTCGCGATCCTCGGCCAGATCGATGGCATCGGGCGTGGTCCCGAGGATCGGGATGCCTTCGGCCTCCAGCGCATTGGCGAGCTTCAGGGGGGTCTGGCCGCCGAACTGGACGATCACCCCGTGCAGCGTGCCGTTCTCCTGTTCGGCGCGCAGGATCTCCATCACATGCTCGAAGGTCAGCGGCTCGAAATAGAGCCGGTCCGAGGTGTCGTAATCGGTCGAAACGGTCTCGGGGTTGCAGTTGACCATGATGGTCTCGTAGCCCGCCTCGGTCAGCGCGAAACACGCATGGCAGCAGCAATAGTCGAACTCGATCCCCTGGCCGATCCGGTTCGGCCCGCCGCCGAGGATGACCACCTTGGTGGCGTCCGTGGGCCGCGATTCGCATTCGGCCTCGCCCATCACCGGGGTTTCGTAGGTCGAGTACATGTAGGGCGTCTGGGCCTCGAACTCGGCCGCGCAGGTGTCGATCCGCTTGAACTGCGCGGTCACACCGAGCCGGGTTCGGGCGCGGCGGACCTGGCCCTCGTCCCGGCCCGTCAGCTTGGCCAGACGCGCATCGGTGAAGCCCATCATCTTGAGCTTGCGCAGGCCCTCGGCCTCCAGCGGCAGGCCGTCGCGGCGCACTTGTGCCTCGGTCTCGACGATCTCGCGGATGCGCGCGAGGAACCACGGATCGTATGAGGTCGCGGCCTGGATCTCGTCATCGCTCAGCCCGTGGCGCATGGCCTGGGCGATCACGCGCAGCCGGTCGGGCGTCTGCCTGGCCAGCGCCTTGACCACTGCGGCGGTGTCGGGGGCGTCCGACCTGTGGTCGGCAGAAATCCCGGGGATGGCGATCTCGTCGAAGCCGGTCAGCCCGGTCTCCATCGAGGCGAGCGCCTTTTGCACGCTTTCGTGGAAGGTGCGGCCGATGGACATGGCCTCGCCCACGGATTTCATCGCCGTGGTCAGGTTCGGCTCGGCGCCGGGGAATTTCTCGAACGCGAAGCGCGGGATCTTGGTCACGACATAGTCGATGGTCGGCTCGAAGCTGGCGGGCGTGACCTTGGTGATGTCGTTGTCGAGCTCGTCGAGGGTGTAGCCCACCGCCAGTTTCGCGGCGATCTTGGCGATGGGAAAGCCCGTGGCCTTGGAGGCCAGCGCCGAGGACCGCGACACCCGCGGGTTCATCTCGATGACCACCATGCGCCCGTCGGCGGGGTTGACCGCCCACTGCACGTTGGAGCCGCCGGTTTCCACCCCGATCTCGCGCAGCACGGCAATCGAGCCGTTGCGCATGATCTGGTATTCCTTGTCCGTGAGCGTCAGCGCCGGGGCCACGGTGATCGAATCGCCCGTATGCACGCCCATCGGATCGACGTTCTCGATGGCGCAGACGATGATCGCATTGTCCGCCTTGTCGCGGACCACCTCCATCTCGAACTCTTTCCAGCCCAGCAGGCTCTCGTCGATCAGGATCTGGTTGACTGGCGAGGCATCGAGCCCGGATTTGCAGAAATGCTCGTAATCGTCCCGGTTGTAGGCCACGCCGCCCCCGGTCCCGCCGAGGGTGAAGGCGGGCCGGATGATCGCCGGCAGGCCAATATCGTCCAGCGCAGCCATGCATTCGTCCATGGTCGTGGCGATGGTGGCACGGGGGTTCTCGATGCCGAGGCGATCCATCGCCTCGCGGAAAAGCTTGCGGTCCTCGGCCATCTCGATGGCTTCGCGCTTGGCGCCGATCATCTCGACCCCGTATTTCGCCAGCACGCCCATCTCTTCGAGCGCGAGCGAGGTGTTCAGCCCGGTCTGACCGCCCATGGTCGGCAAGAGCGCGTCCGGGCGCTCCTTCTCGATGATCTTGGCGACGATCTCGGGGGTGATCGGCTCGATATAAGTGGCGTCGGCCAGGCCCGGGTCGGTCATGATGGTTGCGGGGTTCGAGTTGACCAGGATCACCCGGTAGCCCTCTTCGCGCAGCGCCTTGCAGGCCTGGGCCCCGGAATAGTCGAACTCGCAGGCCTGCCCGATGATGATGGGCCCGGCTCCGATGATCATGATCGACTTGATATCGGTTCTCTTGGGCATCGGGCAGACTCCAGTGGCGCAAATTGTCGGCGTTATACATGCGGGCGGTGCGGGCGCAAGGCCGCTGGGGTCGGGGTGCTATCTTGATCTCGCCCAATTTCCGTCGCGCCGCCGCCCCATCGCTCTGGCATCCCGGGAGGACATGCGGCTGGCCGGTTTCGGCCCGGGAAGGACAGGACATCATGCGGTACGCGCAGCTCGAACCATTCATCCGGTCCGAAGACGGGGCCGTCACGGTCGATTGGGTGGTTCTGACCGCGGCGCTCGTCGGGCTGGGGATCGCCGTCGCCGCCGTGCTGGGCCCCTCGATGACCACCAATTCCGGCTCCTTGAATCGGCAGCTGAACACGCACCAGATTCACACCGATTTCAACGTGCCGGTTCCCGTGGACTGACTTGACTTGTGTCAATGTTGATTGACACACAAACTGTCAGACTTCTCTAAAATCGCGGAGGGGTTCTAATGCGCATCGTTTTCGTCCACCCAAATTATCATTCCGGCGGCGCCGAGATTGCCGGCAACTGGCCACCGGCCTGGGTGGCCTATCTCGCCGGGTCGCTGAAGGCGGCCGGTTTCGACGACATTCACTTCCTCGATGCCATGACCAACCACATGCCCGACGAGGATCTCCGGGCAAAGCTCGCAGAACTGCAGCCCGATATCGTCGGCACCACCGCGATCACCCCCGCGATCTACGAGGCTGAAAAGGTTCTGAAAATCGCGTCCGAGGCCTGCCCCGACGCGGTGCGCCTGCTGGGTGGGATCCACGGCACCTTCATGTACAAGCAGGTGCTGGCCGAGGCCCCCGAGGTCGAGGTGATCATCCGCGGCGAAGGCGAAGAGATCATGGTCGAACTGGCCCGCTGTGTCGCCGAGGGGCGCTGGCCCGAGGATCAGCGCAAGATCAAGGGGCTGGCCTTCCGCGAGGGCGATCAGATCGTCGCGACCCAGGCCGCAAGCACGGTCAAGGACCTGGATGGAATCAACCCGGACTGGTCGCTGCTGGAATGGGACAAGTACATCTATGTCCCCCTGGGCGTGAAGGTCGCGATCCCGAACATGGCGCGCGGTTGCCCGTTCACCTGTTCGTTCTGCTCGCAGTGGAAATTCTGGCGCGACTACCGTGTCCGGGACCCGATAAAGGTCGTGGACGAGATCGAGAACCTGGTCGACAATCACGGCGTCGGTTTCTTCATCCTCGCGGACGAGGAACCCACCATCAACCGGCGCAAGTTCATCCAGTTCTGCGAAGAGCTGATCGCGCGCGGCCTGCCCGAGAAGATCCAGTGGGGCATCAACACCCGCGTGACCGACATCATGCGCGACAAGGAGCTGTTGCCGCTCTATCGCAAGGCCGGTCTCGTCCATGTCAGCCTCGGCACCGAGGCCGCTGCGCAGCTCAAGCTCGACCAGTTCAACAAGGAAACCAAGGTCGAGGAAAACAAGGAGGCGATCCGACTGCTGCGCGAGGCCGACATCTTCACCGAGGCGCAGTTCATCGTGGGTCTCGACAACGAGACGGCGGAGACGCTGGAGGAAACCTTCCAGATGGCCTGGGACTGGCAGCCGGACCTCGCCAACTGGGCAATGTACACGCCCTGGCCCTTCACCCCGCTCTTCCAGGAACTGGGTGACAAGGTCGAGGTCTTCGACTTCTCGAAATACAACTTCGTCACGCCGATCATGGCCCCCGATGCCATGACCCGGGGCGAGCTGTTGGACGGGGTGATGAAGAACTACCGCCGGTTCTATTCCCGCAAGGCGCTGTTCCACTATCCGTGGCGCGGCACGGGCTACCGGCGAAAATACCTGTTGGGCTGTCTCAAGGCCTTCCTCAAGGCCGGGTTCGAACGCAAGTTCTACGACCTGGGCAAGGCGAATTACTGGGGCCCGCAATCCAAGGACAAGGTCAATTTCAACTTCGACCGGACCCGGAAGATCGCCAAGGCCCAGATGGACGACTGGGAGGCCGCCGCCGACCGCGCGTCCCAGGCCAAGGCCCGGCGCAAGGCGCTCGACACCTCTTTCAAGCTGCCCGAGGGCCATGAGAAGCGCGAACCGATCAAGGCCTGTGGCGGGGGCTCGCAGCAGATGGAAGATGTCTGATGCCCCTTGATACCGCCGCGGGCCGCGTCTGGGCGGCCCCGGACACCACGGCCCGGATCGGCCCCAATGCGGTGCTGCAGCTGATCACCGTGCTGGATGAAGAGGGCGGCCCCGAGCTTGTCGCCCATGTCATGGCGCTCGCGGGGCTGTTCGATATCCCCTCCGACGATGCCATGATCGACGAGCGTCCGGTCGCGCGGCTGCACCAGGCCCTGCGCCGGGACCGCCCCGGCGACGCGCCCCGGCTCGCTTGGGCGGCCGGGGAGGCGACGGCGAATTACATCATCGCCAACCGGATCCCCAGGCCGGTGCAATGGCTCTTGCGGGCTCTGCCCGTGGGGCCGGCGGCGAAGCTGCTCAGCGTGGCGATCGCGAAACATGCCTGGACCTTCGCCGGCTCCGGCCGGTTCTCGGTCGTCTCGACCCGCCCCATGGTGTTCGAGATCGCCGACAACCCGGTGGTGCGTGGCGAACAGGCGCAAAGCCCGATCTGTTTCTGGCATGTCGCCGTGTTCGAGACCCTGTTCCGGCGCCTGGTGGCCCCGGACTTCCGGGCCCGCGAGACCGCCTGTTGCGCGGTGGGCGCACCCGCCTGCCGCTTCGAGCTGCGGCGCATCGGCTGAGCGCCCCGCGCGCCGCCACGCGCGCTGTGCGCCGAGGCGCCCCTAGGGACAGCCGTCGCTGCGCAGCGTGCCGTCGGGCATCACCGTGCGGCAGAAGACAGCCCCCGAGAACCCCGCCGCCTGCGTGACCGCGCCTGTCAGGTCCGCCTCCGACAGGTCGGCCCCGGTCAGCCTCGCACCGGTCAGGTCAGCCTCGCGCAGTACGGCGCCCACCAGCCGGGCATTGCCGAAATTCGCCCCCTCCAGAAACGCCCCGCTCAAATCCGCTCCGCCGAGATCCGCCTCGGTCAGCGTTGCCCTCGGCAAGGCCACCCCCACCATCGACGCCGCGCGCAGGTCCGCCCCCGCGAACACGGTGTCGCGTGCATTCGTGCGGTCGAACAGGATCCCGCGCATCCGCGCGCCGGAAAACTGCGCAAACGGCATGAACGCATCGCGCAGATCCGCCCCTTCCAGATTGGCGCCATCGAACACCGCATAGGTCAGATACGCGTCCCGCAGATCCGCCCCGGCCAGCTCGGCTCCCGCCAGGTCGCAGTCCCGGCACTGATTGTCCGCAAGAAGGGCGTTCACCGAATCGCGGTCCGCCCCCGTCGCGGGGAGCGCGAGGCAGGCTAGCGCGACCCCCAAAGCCGTTGCTTTCATCTCTCGGTCTCCCCCGATCTTGTCCGCTGTGTCGATCATCGCGCGATCGTGGTGCGGCGCCATCCGACTTTGGCATCGGTTGCTGATGCACCCGACAGCGCGCACCTTGGAGCCGAAAACCACCGGGAGGTTCATATGACCAGTTTGACACAAGCCGCGGCCGTGCTCGCACTCGCATGCGTCACCGCTTCCGGCGCCTTCGCGGATGCGCAGGAATCCGGTCGCGTCGGGGCCGGGGCGCCCGAGGACATCTTCATGGAAATCACGCGCGCAGAGGACGGCGCCGTGACCATCGCCCCGGAGGAGTTCACCCTTGCCCATGGCGGCTACTACCGCTTCAACGTGGTCTGCCCGGAGGCGTTGACCTCCGAGACCGGCTATCATTTCGAGGCGACCGAGCTGCTGGAAAACGCGCATATCCGGGTGCTCTCCGTGGGCGAGGTGGATATCGAGTTTTACATGCAGGGACTGACCTTCCGGGCGATCGAATGCGACGATGCGGGATCCGCGCGGTTCAGCTTCCATCCGATGCGCAAGGGCGTCTATCCGATCCATGTGCGCGACCAGGCCGTGCCCCCGACCGAGGCTTTCGGGCGCGTGGTGGTCGAATAGGTCCAGCCCGCCGCCCGCAGGCTCTGACGCGACCTTGACAGCCAGAGCCCGGTCGTATGTATGGCCCGAGACTTCACACCAGAGTTCCGGGGACCCCAGATGCACGCCTTTCGCACCCATACTTGCGCCGAGCTGACCAAGGACGCCGTTGGCCAGACGGTCCGGCTGTCGGGCTGGGTCCACCGGGTGCGGGATCATGGCGGCGTGCTCTTCATCGACCTGCGCGACCATTACGGCATGACCCAGGTGCTGTGCGATCCCGACAGCCCGGTCTTCTCGCAGGTCGAGAAGGTCCGCTCCGAATGGTGCATCCGCATCGACGGCACCGTGAAGGCCCGCGACGAGAGCCTGATCAACCCCAAGATCCCCACCGGCGAGATCGAGGTCTTCATCCGCGACATGGAGGTGCTGGGCACCGCCGAGGAACTGCCCCTGCCGGTCTTCGGCGACCAGGAATACCCCGAGGAAACCCGGCTGAAATACCGCTTCCTCGACCTGCGCCGCGAGAGCCTGCATGACAACATCATGCTGCGCTCCAAGGTGGTGCAATCCATCCGCAAGCGCATGTGGGACATCGACTTCACCGAGTTCCAGACCCCGATCATCACGGCCTCCTCGCCCGAAGGTGCCCGCGACTTCCTCGTGCCGTCTCGCCTGCATCCGGGCAAGTTCTATGCGCTGCCCCAGGCCCCGCAGCAATTCAAGCAGCTGATCATGGTCGGCGGCTTCGACAAGTACTTCCAGATCGCGCCGTGCTTCCGCGACGAGGACCCGCGCGCCGACCGCTCGCCCACGGATTTCTACCAGCTCGATATGGAGATGAGCTTCGTCAGCCAGCAGGACGTGTTCGACACGATCCAGCCGGTGATCGCCGGCATCTTCGAGGAATTCGGCGGCGGCCGGCGGGTCGACACCGACTGGCCGCTGATTTCCTATCGCGACAGCGCGCTGTGGTACGGCACCGACAAGCCCGACCTGCGCAACCCGATCAAGATGCAGATCGTGTCGGAGCATTTCGCAGGCTCCGGCTTTGCCATCTTCGCCAAGCTGCTCGAACAGGAGGGCACCGAGATCCGCGCCATCCCGGCCCCCGGGGGCGGGTCGCGCAAGTTCTGCGATCGGATGAACAAGTTCGCGCAGGAACAGGGCCTGCCCGGCATGGGCTACATCTTCTGGCGTAAGGTCGATCCATCTGGAAAGGGCAACGACGAAGGCAGTGGCTGGGGGTTTGGCGAAGCTGCCAAGTCCGACCCTAAAGAATTAGCTGAGTTGGCGAAGCTGGGCGTCCAGTACGACGCTAACTCCGATCAATTCATGGAAGCTGCAGGCCCGCTGGCCAAGAACATCGGCCCCGAGCGCACCGAGGCCATTCGGCAGCAACTGGGGCTCGAGGTCGGCGACGCCGCCTTCTTCCTCGGCGGCAAACCGGCCAGCTTCGAAGGTGTCGCAGGTCGCGCCCGCACGGTGATCGGCGAGGAGCTCAAGCTGATCGACGAAGACCGCTTCGCCTTCGCCTGGATCGTCGATTTCCCGATGTACGAGAAGGATGACGAGGGGCGGATCGACTTCTCCCACAATCCGTTCTCCATGCCCCAGGGCGGGATGGCGGCGCTGGAGGGCGACCCGCTGGAGGTGCTGGGCTACCAGTACGACCTGGCGTGCAACGGCTACGAGCTGGTCTCGGGTGCCATCCGGAACCACAAGCTCGACATCATGTACAAGGCGTTCGAGATCGCGGGCTACGGCGCCGACGAGGTCGAGAAACGCTTCGGCGGCATGGTCAATGCGTTCAAATACGGCCCGCCGCCCCATGGCGGCTGCGCTGCGGGCATCGACCGGATCGTGATGCTGCTGGCGGACACGGCGAATATCCGCGAGGTCATCATGTTCCCGATGAACCAGCGCGCCGAGGACCTGATGATGAACGCGCCCTCCGAGCCGACGGGGGAGCAGTTGCGCGACCTGTCCCTCCGCGTGATCCCGCAGGAATAAGGGGCGGCCCGGGTCGGGGGCCTTCGGCATCGCAGGCTGTCGCGCGCCATTCAGTCTTGCGGCAAGTCGCCTTGGACGTTTTCGGCCTCGATCAGGCCCGAGGCGATCGAACCTGCGTCGAAATCGCTGATCCCGATCACGATGGCCGCCACCATGGCCAGCGCGAGGATCGCGTTGGCCGCCAGAGACGACGCCCCCGGGGTCCGCCGGGGCAGGAGGCGTGAAGGGGTGAAGCGATTAGCCATGTTTCCGTCCCTGGACTGCTCTCGGTCAGGTCATGCCTCTTGCTGGGCAAGCTCCCGTCCGAGAGGTGACTTTGCTGATAAAGCCCTGTTTTCGCCACAGCGATGACAGAGCTGTGTCAGAACTGTGGCAAAAAGGCGGCAGGCTGCCGATCAGGCCCCTGCGCGGCTAGATTGCAACACGATTGGCCAGCCGATCCGCCAGCAGCGCGCGCACCAGCGACAGGCTGGACCGGTCGCCGCGATCCGCAAGGCTCCGGGCTGCCTCGGCCAGGGGCACATCCTGTGATGCAATGGCCAGACCGTGCAGGAACTGCGCCGAATAGGCCCGCTGGATCGGGTCGTCGGGATCCGACAGCAGGTCATTCACATGGGCGAAGTCATCCTGCAAGGCGATCAGGTCCGGGCTGACCTCCGTATCCGGGACGATGCGGGGACCGGCGGGATGCGATTCGGGCGGCAGGTGCGCCAGAACGGCCGCCTGGAACTCGGCCAGCCGGGTCAGCGGCTTGGCCAGGAACCCGTCCGCGCCCGCTGCGATGGCGCAAGGCTCCCCGCTCAGATCGCCGCTGAAGCCGAGGATGACCGGGAGGCGCGGTTGCGCCGCGGCCAGTTCCGCGATCAGATCTTCGCCCGCGCCATCGGGTAGGCCCAGGTCGATGATCGCCACCGTGGGGCAATACATGCGCAAGTGTCGGTGCGCCGCGGCGATGCAGTCGGCGCGCCGCAATCGGGCACCGGACCGCAGGCACAAGAGCCGCATCGATTCCGATGCAAACCGGCTGTCTTCGACCAACAGGACCGTCACGCCCAGCAGAGGGCGCGCGGATGTCGGTCGCGGGGCGGTCGAGACAAGGGCAGCAGTGTCGTCCATAACGTCCTCCGAATCTTCCCTAAGAGTGCCGCAAGCATCCCTAATGATCGGTAAACGGGCGCGAGAACCCTTGTCGGGCTGGGTCTGGCGGGTCATAACCTGCCCAACTCTAGCCATGTACGGAGTCCGCCATGATCGGTCGCCTGAACCACGTCGCCATCGCCGTTCCCGATCTGGAGGCCGCGTCGGCGCAATACGCCAACACGCTCGGGGCCAATGTGGGCGCGCCCCAGGACGAACCCGATCACGGCGTGACGGTCGTGTTCATCGAGCTGCCCAACACCAAGATCGAGCTGCTCTATCCCCTCGGGGAAAACTCCCCCATCGCAGGGTTTCTGGAAAAGAACCCCTCGGGCGGCATTCACCATATCTGCTATGAGGTGGAGGATATCCTGGCGGCGCGCGACAAGCTGAGCGCCGCGGGCGCGCGGGTGCTGGGCACGGGCGAGCCCAAGATCGGCGCCCATGGCAAGCCGGTTCTGTTCCTGCATCCCAAGGATTTCAACGGCACCCTCGTCGAGCTGGAGCAGGTCTGAGCCATGCAGATTACCTCCGCCCTCGTGCTGCTCGCGGTCTTGTGGTTCATGACCCTGTTCATCGTCCTGCCGATCCGGATGCGGACCCAGGGCGACGAGGGCCGGGTGACCATGGGCACCCCCGCCGGCGCGCCCGCCCGCATCGACATGCGCCGCAAGGTGAAGATCACCTCGATCGTGGCTTTCGTGCTCTGGGTGCCGCTCTGCGCGCTGATCCTGTCGGGCTGGATCACCGTGGACGATTTCGATCTCTTCAACCGGTTCGGCGGCGGGCTGCCGAAGCTGGAGTGACCCCGGGCCCCGCCGGGTGCAAGGATTTTAAGTAAAATCCTTGCCCCGCTCCGACCCCGCGAGCGTGTGATAGAGGTGGGTGAAGGCCGCGGCCCCCACAACCGGGATCACCAGGTTCACCAGGGGCAAGGACAGCACCATCGCCATCGGCACCCCGGCGAGCCAAATCTTGCCGATATGGCGCTTGCGCATCTGCGCGGCCCCCTGACGGCCCAGTCTGCGCATGGCGGTGACCTGGAAGTATTCCCGGCCCAGAAGGAACCCGTTGAGCCCCCAGAAGATCAGCGGCGCGAGCGGGACGAAGAACAGATACAGCACCAGTGCCGCGAGGTTGGCGACCACCAGCACCCCGAGAAACCCGAACGTATCGCGCAGCCCGTCGGCGAAGCTGACCTTCGGCGCGGGTGGCAGGCCGGGATAATGGCGTGCCTCCACCGCATCGGCGATGTCCTCCAGAAACAGCGACGTGAAGGCCGAGGCCACCGGCACCATCAGGAACACCGACAGCCCCAGCATGCTCAGGATGCCGAGGCCCGAGGCCAGATCGTCCAGCCAGGTAATCTCGCCGACAAAGGGCAGTGTCAGCGCATCGGGCACCAGCCAGCCCAGCAGGGTCACGAACACCCAGGCGATCGCCACCAGCAGGGCCACCGTCGCCCCGATCCCGATCAGCAGGACCCGACGAAACGCCGGATCGCTCAGCTGGCCGAGCGCGCGGGTATAGATCGTGACGATCATTCCGACACCCAGCGTGTCAGGGCCGCCACATCCGGACGGGGCCGCTCCGGGGGCACCGCGCCCTCGGTGCCGAGATGGATGAACCCTGCGACCCGTTCCTCCGACTCCAGCCCCAGCGCTTCGGCGCCGAACACCGGGTCATGGGCCACGTAGCCCGTCAGCCAGTTCGCCCCCCAGCCCGCCGCAAGCGCTGCATTGACCAGCGCCAGGCACACCGCGCCCGCCGACAGGTCCTGCTCATATCGGGGGATCTTCTCCGACGCCTTGGGCGCGGCGATCACCGCGACCACGCAGCCCGCGGTGTCGAAACTGGCCCGGGCCTTGGCGATCTTCTCGGGCTCCTGGCCCAGGGCCACGCCTCGTGCCTCGGTCAGCACCGCCAGACGGGTCAGGGCCGCGCCCTGCAGCACCACGAACCGCCACGGCTCCAGCTTGCCGTGGTCCGGCGTGCGGGCCGCCGCGGTCAGCAGGGTCTCCAGCACCGCGCGGTCCGGATAGGGTGCGGTCAGGGTCTTGGCCGGGCGCGACCGGCGCGTCAGCAGGAAATCGAGCACATCGGTGCGGGGGGTCAGGGCGGGCAGCGGGGCGGGGGCGGTCGTCATGGGCTCTGCGTCTCTCTCGGGGGCGACCGCGCGGGCCGGGATCATATCACTGCCCCGATACCTCGGGGTTTTCGCCGCGGGCTTCAAGGGGGGGCTGCAAGGCCCGCGCCAACACCATCACCATCAACCCGAGTGCCGCGAGCAGGGCAAAGCTCGCCGGGTACCCGGCGCGCGCAGCGACAAACCCGATCAGCGGCGGGCCCAATAACACCCCGCCATAAGCCAGCAGAGCCACCTGCGCGATCCCCGCGCCGGGCGCCACCTTGTCGTCGCGTGCCGCCCGCGCAAAGGCCAGCGGCATCAGCAGCGCCGCCCCGCAGCCCAGGATCGCAAACCCGGCCAGCACGCTTGCCGCCGAGGCGCCGAGCACCGCCAAACCCGCCCCGATGGCCAGGCACAGGCCCGAGATCCTCACCGCGCGCACCACGCCCAGCCGGGTGACCAGCCAGCCGCCGCTCAGCCGCACGACCACCATGGTCACCGAAAAGGCGGCAAACCCCAACGCCGCGATCTGCGGCGGGGCTTCGGTGACAATGCTCAGATACACCGCGCTCCAATCGGCGATGGCCCCCTCGCTCAGCCCCGTCGCCCCGGCGACCAGCCCGACCGGCAGCAACGCGCCCTTGGGCAGCAGGGCGCCCTTGGCGGCGGGACCCGCGGGACGGGCGGGCGGTGTCGCCGTCCGGGCGCCCGGACGCAGGATCACCGGCAAGCCCGCCAGCGCCAGCGCCCCGGAAACCCAGGCGAAATGGGCCAGCGGGTCGAGCCCCGCGGCCACCGCGCCCGCACCGGCCCCTGCGCCAAGACCCGCGCCAAGGCTGAACAGTGCATGGAGCTGCGGCAGGATCGGGCGGCCATGGGCGGTCTCCACCTCCGCGCCCCAGGCGTTCATCGCCACGTCCATCCCGCCGAAGCAGACCCCAAAGGCCGCCAGCGCCAGCGCCAGCAGCCAGACATTGGGCGCCATCGCGACCAGCGGCAGGGAAAAAAGATAAAGAAGTGCCAAGAGCTTGCTCAGCCCGGCGGGCCCCTGGCGGTCGATCACCCGGCCGGCGAGCGGAAAACCGGCTATCGCGCCCGCCGCCAGACACAACAGCACGAGGCCCAACGCGTCCGCATCCAGCGCGAAGCGCGCCTTGAAGGCCGGGATCCGCGCGGCCCAGCTGCCGAACAAGGCTCCGTTGAGGAAAAACAGCACCAGGACGGCGTGAAGGGCAAGGCGCATGGCGGCTCCGGGGCTCAGGCCATGCCCCCATCGCCCGGCACCTGCGCGCCTGTCAATGGGCGGGGCGCAGGGCCTCGCGCGCCAGCCTGTCAGTCCAAGGGGCTCAGGCGGAGCGGGCCGGTTCCACCGGCTTGCGCAAGCGGTACACCCCTTCGGGCAGGTCCAGCGCCGCCCCGAGGTCGTTGAGTTGCGCGATGGAGAGGGTGATCCGCACGGTCTGATCCGTGCGCGGATCGTACTGCTCCACGGTCACGCATTCCTCGAAGGCATGCACGATCACGTCCTCTTGGAGAGGGGCTTCGCCCTCATCCACAAGGGTCACGACGGTCGAATCGAAGTCATGCTCGATGGTAAACATGCCGAAATGTTAACGTGTCGGGGCATGTTTTCCAGATTTTTCTGCACCTGCATAACGACGGCGCTGCCAGTGGTACAAAATTGGCGCGATCACCCGGTCATAGGTGACGGATGCGAAACAATGGATCCCGGGGAGTGCCACGATCCGCGCCAGCCAGCGGTACTTCGGCATCTCGCGCCAGAGCGCCACGAAGGCTGGAATGCCGCTGAGCAACACGCCGGCCTTCAGGACATAGAGCCGTCTCGCGGCCTCGTCGCGGGTCAGGCCCCAGCGGTCCATGTCCGTGGCATTGAGGTCCTCGAACCGGATCGGCAGCGCCTCTCGCCCGGCATAGTCGGCATAATGGTCGATCTCGAACCGGCAGACCGGGCAGGCGGCATTGTAGAGAACCGCTGTCTCGGTGTCGGATGGGGGTGTGTGCTCTGTGCTCATGGCGAATGACCTAGGTCCGCCCGGCTGTGCGCCAAGGGAGCCATTGCGTCGCGGGCGGGCGCAAATCTGCCGAATCGGGCCGTCCCGCGGGATCGCGCCACTGGCGTTTTCACCGGCGGCGGCCTACATCCCGGGCATGGTGTTGCAATACGTCTCCCTCGCCCGCGTGGCCCTCGCAGGCGCTCTGGCCGCCGCCCTGGCGGGGTGCAGCGTCGCGCCCGCGCCGCAACAGGCAAGCCGCCCCGTCCCGTCGGCGCCCGAACCGGTCGCGCGACTGTCCTCCGATCAGGCGGTGCGCAATTTCGATGCGGTGGTCCGGCGGGTGGAGCCCGTGGCGGAATCCGAATGCCGCGCGCGCACCCGCGGGCTGGATTGCGACTTCCTGATCCAGGTGGATACCCGGCCGGGCCAGCCTGTGAACGCCTTTCACACCCTCGATGCCGAAGGGCGCCCGCTGATCGTGTTCACCGTCGCCATGATCGCCGAGGCGCGCAACCAGGACGAGCTGGCCTTCGTCATGGGACACGAGGCGGCCCACCATATCGCCGGCCACCTGGTCCAGACCCAGCGCAACGCGGGCCTTGGCGCGGTCGTTTTCGGCACGCTCGCCTCCCTCGCCACTTCGGGGGCCAGCGACGCGGTCCGGCAGGCCACGGTGGAACAAGCGCTTCAGGCCGGTGCCCTTGTCGGGGCGCGGACCTACAGCAAGGAAAACGAGCTGGAGGCGGACGCGCTGGGCACGGTCATCGCCGCCCGCGCGGGATTCGACCCCCTGCGCGGGGCGCTGTTCTTCTCGCGCCTGCCCGATCCCGGTGATCAATTCCTGGGCAGTCATCCCCCGAATGCGGCACGTTTTGAAACCGTAAGGCAGGTCGCCGCCACGCTTTGAGCGCTTTGTGCGCCACCCGGCGCGCCGGTTTGATCTGCCTCAAGGCCCCGCGGCCCCGCGCCGCCCAGACTGTCTCCCATGTGAGGGAGATCGCCTATGCTGAACCAAACCGTCGTTCGAAAACACGCAGCCCTGGTGGACCGGATGTCCGACCGGCTCGGCGTGGACCTGGAAGAAAGCGCGTTCCGCGGCGAGATTTCGCCGGAACTGATCCCGGATCTGGTGCTGCGCTGCACCAACTGCGCCAACCCCGAAGCCTGCACCCGACTGCTCGACAGCATGGAGCAGCTGGAGGCCGCGCCGTCCTATTGCGTCAACCGCGACACCCTCGCAAACCTGCGCTGAGCGCGCGCGCCGCTGGGCCACATGGGGGCCCGCCCCTGATACGGGAGATTGCCATGACACGCGCTGCACCCCGCGCGCAGTCCACACAAGACAGTGCCTGCCCGAAGAGACTGGGCAAGGCCAACGCGCATTTCTGGCTCGTCCAACGCATGGCCAAGACCGCGGGCCTCGATCTGGCCAAGGCCGTGGAGGCCGGTCTGCTGAGGCAAGACGACTGGGCCAGCATGGTCCAGTGCTGCCGCGGTTGTGCCTGGGCGGACGGATGCGAACACTGGCTGGACACCGCTGACCAGAACGCGGACGCCCCGCCGGTGCCCTGTCTCAACCGCACACGCATGGCCCGCCTGAAGGAGGCTTTGGCTGTGGAAACCGAGGCCGATGTCGCCTAGGATCCGCGCGTGGCTTTGGAGACCAAGCTTATGAAACGCACGAAGATCTGGCCCCTCGCACTTGGCTGTGCCGTGCTTGCGGGATGCGACGGGATGGGGTCGGCGCCCCGTGGCGAAACCCCGCCGGTCGCGACCTCCAGCCCGGGCACCGGTGCGCTGATGCTGCTCGGCGGCTACCGCGCGACCGACGATCCCTGCCGCCGCGTGGGCGAGACCGCCGCCACGGTCGATTTCCTCGATCACACCGCCGATCTCGTGGGCTGCCCCGAAGGCTCCGCCCAAGCCGCCACCTTCGCCGCCGAGATGGGCGCCCAGCCGATTTCCGTGATCGACGGCTACCAGCTCTTCACGGTGCCGCGCGGCTGACCCTCAGCCCTCGGTCTCCGCCGTGATCCAGGCGGCCAGGTCGTCGGACATCGCCACCGGGACCCAGGTGATCGCCGGCAATTCATACGGATGCCCCTGCGCGATCAGGGCCGCGAGGGCGGTCCGATGCCGCTCCAGCGTCTTGAAACTCAGAAGCACCTCCGCATCCTCGCACAGCGTGCCCTGCCACCAATACAGGCTCGACACCCCCGGCAGCACATTGGCACAGGCCACCAGCCGCGCCGACAAGGCCCGCCGCCCCAGCAGCTTGGCTGTCTCCACATCCGGGCAGGTCACGCTCAGGTGCAAGGGGGTCTCGGGGTCCAGGGCTTCTGTCACGGTGCACTCCGTCGCAGTTTCAGTGTTCCCAAAACACGCACATCCCGCCAGCGCCGCGCGCGGCACGGTCGGGATCAGACGCGCGTCCCCCAAAGGTCATAATCCGACGCCTCGTCCACGTCCACGGTCACGATATCGCCGGGTGCCAGTCCCTCAAACCCCGCATCGATGAACAGGTTGCCGTCGATCTCCGGCGCGTCGGCCTTGGTCCGGCAGGTCGCGGCCTCCGCGTCCACCTCGTCCACGATCACCTCGATCCGGCTGCCCACCTTCGCCGCGAGTTTCGCCGCCGAGATCGCCTGCGCCTTCTCCATGAACCGCTCCCAGCGGTCCTGCTTGACCTCCGGCGTCACATGGTCGGGCAGGGCATTGGACCGCGCGCCCGCCACGTTCTCGTACTGAAAACACCCCACCCGGTCGAGCTGTGCTTCGTCCATCCAGTCCAGCAGGGTCTGGAACTCCGCCTCCGTCTCGCCGGGATAGCCCACGATGAAGGTCGAGCGCAGGGTGATCTCCGGGCAGATCCCGCGCCATTCCGCGATCCGGTCCAGCGTCTTCTCCGCCGCCGCAGGCCGCGCCATGCGCCGTAACGTGTCGGGGTGCGCGTGCTGGAACGGGATATCGAGATAGGGCAGCACCAGCCCCTCGGCCATCAGCGGGATCAGGTCTCGCACATGGGGGTAGGGATAGACATAATGCAGCCGCACCCAAGCCCCGAGCCCCCCGAGATCGCGGGCCAGATCGGTGATATGCGCCCGGTGCCCGCGATCCTCGGCATGGCGGATATCGACCCCGTAGGCCGAGGTATCCTGGCTGATCACCAACAGCTCCCGCACCCCCGCCTCGACCAGCTTCTCGGCCTCGCGCACCACCGCATGGGCCGGGCGACTGGCCAGACGCCCGCGCATGTCCGGGATGATGCAAAACTTGCACTTGTGGTTGCAACCCTCTGAAATCTTGAGGTAACTGTAGTGCCGCGGCGTCAGGCTGACCCCCGAGGCCGGCAGCAGATCGACAAACGGATCCGGGCTGGGGGGCACGGCGGCATGCACCGCGTCGAGCACCTGCTCGTACTGGTGCGGGCCGGTCACGGCGAGCACGCTGGGATGATGCCCGGTGATATACTCCGGCTCCGCGCCCAGACAGCCCGTGACGATCACTCGCCCGTTCTCGGACAGGGCCTCGCCAATCGCCTCAAGGCTCTCGGCCTTGGCACTGTCGAGAAACCCGCAGGTGTTCACGATCACCGCCTCCGCGCCCGCGTAGTCCGGGCTGATCGCATAGCCCTCGGCCCGCAGCCGCGTCAGGATCCGCTCGCTGTCCACCAACGCCTTGGGACAGCCCAAAGAGACCATCCCGATCCTCGGCTGCCCCGGTCGCGCGGCCGGGTCGATCTTGATGCCGGGCGCAATATCCGGGCGCAGGTCAGGCGGATTCTGGGTCATGCCCAGCCTATAACGCCATGTGTGTTTCGCGGGAAGGGGGGCCGTGACGAACTGATTTTGCAGGTCACGCGGGAGCGGCAGCGTGTTGGGCTTTCAGCCTCGGACGGTTTCCGCTTCTCGATCCATGGCACGGATGCCCACCACGAGGCAGATTACGTGACCGCATCGTCCCAAAAGGGCGTCGGAGCAAACCGCTGGTCCGCCCGGACGCATCTTTCTTGACGTAAGGTCATTCTGAATATGTCTGATTTTGCCTCCTTTTTTATGACACGAAGAGTTTGCATTGAATGCCCGCCATCGGGTAAGGCCCGGGCACTTAACCAGTGGAGACGATTTTATGAGATTTCTTGCGACTGCCGCTCTCGGCGCGGTTCTGGCCACCTCCGGCGCTCAGGCCGCCGTCATCGATTTCGAAGGTTTCAACGCCGGCGATATCCTGTCGGGCCTTGGTGGTCTGTCCGTCGATGGCGTGGGCTACAGCATCACCGTGGACAGCAATGGCAGCAACGATATCGCCATGGTGTTCGACACCGACAATCCGACCGGGGGGGACTCCGACCTGGCCGCACCGTTCACCAATCCGGCGACCGGGGCGCAGTTGTCGCCGGGCAATGTGCTTATCATCTCCGAGGATGGCGACACCTCCGACCCCGATGATGAGCGCGCGGGCGGCAAGATCACCTTCGCTTTCGACTCGGCGGTGAACCTGCTTGGCTTCGATGCGTTGGATGATGTCACCCTGACGGTCACCGACAGCGCGGGAGGCACGGTCACGGTCAGCGTGGCCAAGGACAACCAGTTCGCCAGTGTCACCACCAGCTTCTTCAACATCTCGTCGGTCCAGTTCGACTTCGGTAACCAGTCGGGTGCTATTGATAACCTGAGCATCTCGGCCGTGCCGCTTCCGGCGTCTGCCTTGCTGCTCTTCGCCGGCCTGGGGGGGCTGGGCGTGATGTCACGCCGTCGCAAGTCGGCCTGAGCTGGCACTCCAGCGGGACTTGAAGGCGCCTTTCGGGGCGCCTTTTTCGTGGGGTGTCGGCAGGTCCAGATGCGGCGATGGCGCGGTGTCGGGGCAGCTATCTAAACGGCCATCCGCCACGTCCCCTGTCATCTACAAGGGGGCGCGGCCTCACGCAGGGCGGGCGTATCAGGGCCCGAGCGCCGTTTGCAGTGCTCGGTTAGCGCCGCCGGTCGCGGCGCGAGGACATGGGTTGGAACGCCACGCCCACATGGGCCTCGCAGTAGGGCTTGCCCGCCTGCACCGGCAGGCCGCAGAACCAGAATTCTTCCGTGGCCGGATCGCCGATGGGCCATTTGCAGGTCCGCTCGGTCAGCTCCATCAGGCTCAGCTTCTTGGCCTTCTTTTCCACCTCGCGCACCGAGGCCAGCGCCTCGGGGCTGATCTCGTTGGCCGAGGGTTGCGGCGGCAGGGGCTGGCCCGCGGGCACGATGGTGCGGCGCAGGGGCGTGGGCTCCGGCGCGCTGGCCGCGGCGGGGGCCGCTTCGGCCGGGCGCGCGGCGTCGGTCTTGGGGGTGTTGGCAGGCTCCGGGGCGGGCCGCGGCTTCTCCGCCGCCTTCGCCGGTTTCGCCGCGGCCTGTGCGCTGTCCTTCTTGGCCGGCTCGGCCGCCTTGGCCGCGGTACTGCCGCCGCCGCCATTGCGGTTCGACAGGCCCAGCCGGTGGACCTTGCCGATCACCGCGTTGCGGGTCACGCCGCCCAGTTCCTTGGCGATCTGACTGGCGCTCTTTCCTTCGCCCCACATGGTCTTGAGAATTTCAACGCGCTCGTCAGTCCAGGACATCGCCACCTCGGTAAGCATAAAGGAGGGGTCAGGCCGCACCGGCCCAACCCCGCCCCTTGGAGTTTTCCAATCTTCCTCTATTTTAGCCACCGCGGACGAGGATACAAGCACCCCCGGACCGACAGATGCATGACGCACGGTCAGAAAGGCCCCGATGACAGATCAAACCCGCATGGGCACCCGCAGGTTCGGGCGCATCAACTGGCTCGGCGTGGCCACCCTGGCCGAACGGGAGATGCGCCGCTTTCTCGCGGTCTGGACCCAGACCGTGGCCGGCCCCCTGGTCACGGCGGGGCTGTTCATCCTGATCTTCAACCTCGCCATCGGACCCCGGCGGGGCGAGGTGATGGGCGTGCCCTTCATCGAATTCCTCATCCCCGGCATCCTGATGATGACCGTAATCCAGAACGCCTTCGCCAACACCTCCAGTTCGATCATGGTGGCCAAGGTGCAGGGCAATATCGTCGATACTCTGATGCCACCCCTGTCGGCGGCCGAACTGGTGGCGGGCTACATCATCGGCGGGATCGGACGCGGGCTGCTGGTGGGCCTGGCGATCGTTGCGGCCACCATGTTGCTTCTGGGGACATCGGTCGCCCATCCGCTCTGGGTGCTTGTCTTCATCCTGCTGGGGGCGGCGGTGCTGAGCGGGCTCGGCATCATCGCCGCGATCTACGCCAACAAGTTCGACCAGATGGCCGCGATCACCAATTTCGTCATCACGCCCCTGAGCTTCCTGTCCGGCACCTTCTACTCGCTCGAAGCCCTGCCGCCCCTGATGCAGACCCTCAGCCATATCAACCCGATGTTCTACATGATCGACGGGGTGCGCTACGGCATGCTCGGCACCTCCGACAGCTCGCCCTGGCTGGGGCTCGCGGTCTGCGCCGCCTCCGCGGTCGCGATCCTGCTGGTCTGCTGGGCCTTCTTCCGCTCCGGATATCGGCTGAAGCCCTGACAAAGCGGAATTGAAAACCGCCCCGTTTCAAGCTATTCTTAAGGCTCACGGGGTTACAGAGCCATGAGGCCACTCCCGGTGCGAGGCGGTTTTCACATATAGGCAGGTGAGCAGAATGCGCGCAGCTATACTCGGACTATCCCTGACACTCATGCTCGGCGGTGTCGCCCCGGCACAGGCGGACGCGATCAAGCGTGCCTGCATCGATTCGGGCCGAACGGGGGCGAACTATGCCCTGTGCGGCTGCATCCAGAGCGTCGCGAACCAGACCCTCAGCCGCTCGGAGCAACGCAAGGCCGCGTCCTTCTTTGCCGAGCCGCACCGCGCCCAGGAGGTCCGGCAATCGGACCGCGCCTCGGACGAACGGTTCTGGACCCGCTATCGGCAGTTCGGCGCCGTGGCCCAGAACGCCTGCAGCTAGAGCCGGGCGAGCAGGCCGCGACTGGCGGCCTCCAGCATGTCGAACACCTCCGGGAAGTTGTCCTCGTAATAGGGGTCCGGCACCTCCTCGCGCCCGATCCCGGGCGCTTCCCCGAGAAACAGCGCGACCGGCGTGGCATTGCCCGCCGGGCGCAACGCCTCCAGCCTGGCGATATTGGCCCGGTCCATCCCGTAGATCAGATCGAAGCGGTCGAAATCCGCCGTCCCCACCTGCCGGGCCCGCAGCCCGCTCAGGTCGATCCCCCGCCCGCGCGCTTCGGCCACCGCGCGCCGGTCGGGCGGCCCGCCCACGTGCCAATTCGACGTGCCCGCACTGTCGCAGATCACATCCGCGCCCGCGGCCTCGGCCAGATGCCGAAACACCCCTTCGGCGGTGGGGGAGCGGCAGATATTCCCGAGACAGACAAAAAGAACCGAAACCGTCATGGACAATCGCGCAAGGCGCCTCTTGGATAGGGGTCTCGGGACGGTAACGGAGCGGCGCGCAATGCCCAAGCGGATTGTCATTCTCAGCGGCGCGGGCCTGTCGGCCGAAAGCGGCCTGGGCACGTTTCGCGACAAGGACGGGCTCTGGACCAAGTATGACCTGGCCGAGGTCGCCACCCCCGAAGGCTTCGCCGCCAATCCCGCCCTTGTTCATGGCTTCTACAACGCGCGGCGCGCCAATTGCCTCGATGCCCGGCCGAACGCCGCCCACGCGGCGCTCGCGGCGCTGCAACGGCAGGCCGAGGTCACCCTCGTGACCCAGAATGTGGACGACCTGCTGGAACGGGCGGGCGCGCGCGACGTGATCCACATGCACGGCCAGCTCACCCGCGCGCTCTGTGCGGCCTGCGGGCACCGCTGGGACGCCCCGCGCGAAATGGCGCCGGATGACCCGTGCCCCGCCTGCGCGCGCCCCGCCACGCGCCCGGACATCGTCTGGTTCGGCGAGATGCCCTACCACATGGCCATGATCGATGGCGCGCTCGCTGCCGCCGAGCTCTTCGTCTCCATCGGCACCAGCGGGGAGGTCTATCCGGCCGCCGGGTTCGTCCAGGAGGCCCGCGCCGCAGGCATTCCGACGCTGGAGCTGAACCTGGAGCCGTCCTCCGGCAGCGCGCTTTTCACCGACGCCCGCTATGGTCCAGCGACCGAGATCGTGCCCGCCTGGGTAGCCGAACTGGGCGCCTGACCCCTCCGCCGGGTCCAAGCGGTTTCGAAACCGCTTGCCCGCGCCCGGTGATCAATCTTGATCGGCTTTTCGGGCCTTCTGCGCAGGCCCGCCCTTGCGCGCAGCACAGGGGGCTGCCGGTCTCTCCCTGACCGCGCCGCCGGGGGCCAAGCGGTTTCGAAACCGCTTGTCGCGCTCCGGCCCCACCGTCCGCGCCCGGCGGGCTATTCTGCGCCGCCGCCCACCGCGATCCGCTGCCGCAGCGCACCGTCGCCCGCGCCGTAGATCAGGATCTCGTCCCCCGCGACCACGGCAATCCAGTCACCGCCGAAGGTCACCGCTTCGGCCACCACACCGGCGGGCAGGGTGATACTCTCGGGCAGATCTGGCAGGGACGGGGCCTGCAAGCGGATGACAAGCAACCCGATTACCGTTACCACCCCGGCAATCATCACGACCGTCAGCACGGTCACCAATCGCCGCAGGAACTTCAGGTTCGCCGGCTCCGGCATTTCCGGGCCGGGCTCGGCGCCAAATTCGGACGGGTCATCGCGCATGTCGGGCATCCCAGAGGCCAGCGAGGAAATCACGGTCGAGGTCCAGCCGGACCCGCCGCCGCGCCTTGATAGGGCGCTGGCGCGGGATGTGCCAGAGGGGCTGGGCCTGAGCCGGTCGCGGCTCGTCAAGCTGATCGAGGCGGGCGATGTGCGCCGGGGGGCGGAGGTGCTGGCCAGCCCCAAGGCCCGCGTCGCGGCGGGCGACGTGCTGACCCTGCGGCTGGGCGCGCCCGCCGAGGTGCCGCTGGTGGCCGAGGCGATCCCGCTCGATGTGATCTTCGAGGATGCGGACCTGATCGTGGTCAACAAGCCCGCGGGCATGGTGGTGCACCCCGCCCCCGGCAGTCCCGCCGGCACGCTCGTGAACGCGCTGATGCACCATTGCGGCGACAGCCTGTCGGGCATCGGCGGCGAGAAGCGGCCCGGCATCGTCCACCGGATCGACAAGGACACGTCCGGCCTGCTGGTGGTGGCGAAATCCGACCACGCCCATCAGGGGCTCGCGGCCCAGTTCGCCGCCCACAGCGTCGATCGGATCTACGACGCGCTGGTCCACGGGGTGCCTGAGGCCTCCGATCCGCGCCTGCGCGGCCTGCCCATGGTCCGGTTCGAGCCCGGCGGCGTGCTGTGTCTGCGCGCATCCCTTGCGCGCCACCGCACCGACCGGCAGCGCCAGGCGGTCGTGGCCGAGGGCCAGGGGCGCCATGCGGTCACCCGGGCGCGCGTCGAGGCGCGCTTCGGCGATCCGGCCGGGGCGGCGCATCTGGCCTGCTGGCTGGAGACCGGCCGCACCCACCAGATCCGCGTCCATCTGGCCCATATCGGTCACGGGCTGTTGGGCGATCCGGTCTATGGTGGGCGCAAGCGCCTGTCGGCCAAGGCTTTTTCGCCTCAGGCATTGGCCGCCGCCGAAGCCTTCCCGCGCCAGGCCCTGCATGCCCGGACCCTCGGCTTCGTGCATCCCGTGACCGGGGCGGCGCTGTCCTTCGCCGCCCCGATGCCTGCCGACATGGCGGCCCTTGTGGCGGCGCTGGGCGGTTAATTTTCGCTTAATTCGAGAATGTTACAAAGCTGCACAAGGCAGTGACATCCGGTTTCAGCCGCTCGCTCTCGGGCCCGTGCTGACCCATATTGACCCCCAAGCACAAGGCGCAGGCCTTGACGAATGTTCATTTGATTAACATATCAGGCTGGTCCGGGCGGAGACCCGACCCGAGCCGACACGGAGGCGCAACATGGCATCATATACCAATCTTCCGGCCCCCTCTCCGGAGCAGGGCCTCAACCGGTACCTTCAGGAAATCCGTAAATTTCCCATGCTGGAGCCCGAAGAGGAATACATGCTGGCCAAGCGCTGGGTGGATCACGAGGACACCGAGGCGGCGCACAAGATGGTCACCTCGCACCTGCGTCTCGCTGCGAAAATCGCCATGGGCTACCGCGGCTACGGCCTGCCCCAGGCGGAGGTGATCTCCGAGGCCAATGTGGGTCTGATGCAGGCGGTCAAGCGGTTCGATCCCGAGAAGGGGTTTCGGCTGGCGACCTATGCCATGTGGTGGATCCGCGCCTCTATCCAGGAGTATATCTTGCGGTCCTGGAGCCTGGTGAAGCTGGGCACGACCTCGGCCCAGAAGAAGCTGTTTTTCAACCTGCGCAAGGCCAAGAACCGCATCGGCGCGCTGGAGGAGGGCGACCTGCGCCCGGAAAACGTCGCCCGGATCGCCAATGACCTGAACGTCACCGAGGACGAGGTGATCTCGATGAACCGGCGGATGTCGGGCGGGGATGCGTCGCTCAACGCGATGATCGGCTCGGATGGTGAGGGCGCCACCGAATGGCAGGACTGGCTGGAGGACGAGGACGCCGACCAGGCCGACGACTTCGCCGAGAAGGACGAGTTGATGGTGCGCCGCGAACTCTTGGCCGAGGCCATGGGCGTGCTCAACGACCGCGAGAAGGATATCCTGATGAAGCGCCGGCTGGAGGACAAGCCCGCGACCCTTGAAGAGCTGTCGGAGGTCTATGGCGTCAGCCGGGAGCGGATCCGCCAGATCGAGGTCCGCGCCTTCGAAAAGCTGCAAAAGGCAATGCGCGATCTGGCCAAGGAGAAGGGGTTGATGGCGACCGCCTGACCCTTCCCCTCCCCCCGCGGGGCGGTCTAGGCTGCCCGCGGGAGGAGACCACATGACCACACCATTGCGCTGGGGCATCCTGGGGGCCGCGAAATTCGCGCGTGAGCACATGGGCCCCGCCATCCATGCCGCCAGGGGCGCCACGCTGGCGGCGCTTGCCAGCCGCGATGCGGCCAAGGCGGCGCCGTTCCGGGCCTTCGCGCCCGGGCTGCGGGTCCATACCGATTACGACGCGCTGCTGGCGGATCCGGAGGTGGACGCGGTCTATATCCCGCTGCCCCACCCGATGCATGTGCCCTGGGCGATGAAGGCGCTGGAGGCGGGCAAGCATGTGCTCGCCGAGAAGCCGCTGGCCATGACCGCCGCCGAGATCGACCCGCTGATTTCGCGGCGAAACGCGACCGGGCTGCACTGCGCCGAGGCCTACATGATCGTCCACCACCCCCAATGGCAGCGGGCGCGCGCCCTGCTGCGCGAGGGGGCGATCGGGCGGCTGGTGCATGTGGCGGGGATCTTCACCTATGACAACCGGGCCGATCCCGGCAACATCCGCAACGCGGCCGATCAGGGCGGCGGGGGCATCCCGGATATCGGGGTCTATACCTATGGCTGCACCCGCTGGATGACCGAGGCCGAGCCCGAGGCGATCACCCATGCGGATATCACCTGGGAGAACGGCGTGGACACCATCGCGCGGGTCTCGGCGCGCTTTCCCGGCTTCACCGCCCATTGGGTCAACTCCATGCGGATGGCGCCGTTTCAGGACATGGTGTTTCATGGCGAAACGGGCGTTCTGCGGCTGACCGCGCCGTTCAATGCGCAGGTCTTCGGCGAGGCGCGGGTGGAGTTGCACCGGCCCGGCGGCGGCGGCGATCACACGGTCACGGTGGAGCGGTTTCCGGCCGCCAATCAGTACGTCGCGCAGGTCGAGGCGTTCGGGCGCACGGTGCGGGAGGGCGCGGAGTATCCCTGGTCCCTGGAGGATGCGCGGGGCACGCAAGCCATGATCGACGCGGTCTATGCCGCGGCCAAGGGTTAACGCAGGGGAGGTTTCGCGCGCGAAACATCGCGATTTATCCAATGTTTTCAAAACCGCCTGGTTAATTTTGCGTCAGCACATTGGGGTTTTCGTGCCTTTTGGTCGCGAAAGGTTAATGCGACCCCGGGTCCCGGCGCCGCCGCCAAAGGCGTTGACAGGGCGCGGGCACACCGCTTCCCTTGGCGAGGCGATCCGGCATGGGGTGAGGTGAGGTGCGATGACCGACGACGACAAGGTGACGGGGCGGCTCCATGGGGAGCAGCCCGACCCGGGCAAGCCGGACGGGCTGTTTCTGCGGCTGATCTACATGGTGCTGATCGCGGTGATGCTGAGCCTCGGTCAGACGGTCTTGACGGTTCTGACCGTGATCCAGTTCGTCATCATGTTGGTCAGCGGCGGCAAACCGAACCCGCGTCTGGCGGAGGTCGGCACGGATCTGGGCATCTGGATCGCCAAGGCCGCGCGGTACCAGACCGCCGCGTCCGAGGTGAAGCCCTGGCCCTGGACGGAGCTGGACTAGGGACCGTGGTACCCGGCCCCGAGGGCAGTATGCGCGAGCATATCGGGGAGGATGAAAGACTGGGCGCAGCGCCCGGCAAGGCTAGGTACTCGCGCGGAAGCCAGCACAGGAGCACGCTCATGTCCGACACACCCATCATTGCCCAGAAAGCCCCGTACCCGGTCGAGGTGACCGCGGGAAAGACCTATTTCTGGTGCACCTGCGGACGCTCCGGCGCGCAGCCTTTCTGCGACGGGTCGCACAAGGACACCGGGCTGACCCCGATGAAATACGAGGCGGCGGCGGACAAGACACTCTATTTCTGCGGCTGCAAGGCGACGGCAAAAGCGCCGCTGTGTGACGGGGCGCATAACAAGCTCTGAGGGCTTGACCCTGCGCGCTGCGCCGGGTCTTGTCATGCGGGTCAACGGAAAAGGGACACGCGTTCATGTCGAAGACCCTCTCTGAGGGCCTGATGGTCATCTGTGTTGTGGGCCTTGCGGCCTGCGGGATGTCCGACGAGGAGGCGGCGGCCTTGTCCGACGCCGTCGTGATAGACATGGAGGTGGCCGAGACGCAGCGGGAGGTCGAGAAGTCCCGGGATTTCGACCGGATCGCGCAAGAGACCGTGGCCGGGATGGATACATCCGGGCTGGAGGCCTTGGGTCAGTAAAGGGAGTTCGGAGTGGAAAACCTCAGCCTGGCCATGCGGTCGGCCCTGTCGAACTACGCCACCTTTTCGGGACGCGCGGCGCGTCCGGCCTATTGGTGGTGGGTGTTGTCGGTGTTTCTGTTGCTGTTCGTGCTGGGGCTGCTGGATGCGTTCGTGATGGCACCCCTGCTCGGGGCGGGCATCGCGGATGAGAACGCCGGGCAGCCGCTGTCCTTCCTGGCCAGCCTCGCCCTGCTTTTGCCGAACATCTCCATCGGGGTACGGCGACTTCACGACACTGGGCGGACCGGGTGGTGGATGCTGCTCGCGCTCTTCCCGGTGCTCGGGGTGCTGGTGCTGATCTACTTCTACCTCCAGCCGAGCGAGGAAGGCGAAAACGCCCACGGCCCGCAGCCGGTCTGGCCCCCGGCCTGAGGGATCCGAGGGGGCGGCCCTCATGGCGCGCCCCTGATTTCTTTTGTGCCTAAATACTCACGGCAAGACGGTCGCCCGGGGCGCTCAGTCCTCCATCGCTTCCAACTCGTCGATCATGCCAGAGATCATGCTCAGCCCCTTGTCCCAGAAGGCCGGGTCCGAGGCATCGAGCCCGAAGGGTTCAAGCAGGTCCTTGTGGTGCTTGGACCCGCCCGCCTTGAGCATGTCGAAATACTTGGTGCGGAAATCCGGATCGCCTTCTTCGTAGACCGCGTAGAGCGCGTTCACCAGCCCGTCGCCGAAGGCATAGGCATAGACGTAGAAAGGCGAGTGGACGAAGTGGGGGATGTAGGCCCAGAAGGTCTCGTAGCCCTCCATGAACTCGAAGACGGGGCCGAGGCTTTCGCCCTGCACGCTCATCCACAGATCGCCGATCTCGTCCGGGGTCAGCTCCCCCGCCTTGCGCGCGTCGTGCAGCTTGCACTCGAAGTCGTAGAAGGCGATCTGGCGGACGACCGTGTTGATCATGTCCTCGACCTTGCCGGCGAGCAGGATCTTGCGGGTGGCCTTGTCGGGGGCGGCGTCGAGCAGTTTGCGGAAGGTCAGCATCTCGCCGAATACGCTGGCGGTTTCGGCAAGCGTCAGGGGGGTGGAGCTGAGCAACTCGCCCTGGCCCGCGGCGAGGACCTGGTGGACGCCGTGGCCCAGTTCGTGCGCGAGGGTCATGACGTCGCGCGGTTTGCCCAGGTAGTTGAGCATGACGTAAGGATGCACCTCGGCCACGGTCGGGTGGGCGAAGGCGCCGGGGGCCTTGCCGGGTTTGACGCCCGCGTCGATCCAGCCGCGGTCGAAGAACGGCTCGGCGATGCGGGCCATTTCCGGGTCGAAATCGGCGTAAGCCTCCAGCACGGTCGCCTTGGCCTCGTCCCAGTCGACGATGCGATTGTCTTCGCGGGGCAGGGGGGCGTTGCGGTCCCAGACCTGCATCTTGTCGAGCCCCATCCACTTGGCCTTCAGCGCGTAGTAGCGGTGCGAGAGCTTGGGATAGGCGGCGACGACCGCGTTGCGCAGGGCCTCGACCACTTCGGGCTCGACATGGTTGGCGAGGTGGCGTCCGGCCTGAGGCGTGGGCAGGCCGCGCCAGCGGTCGGTGATCTCTTTCTCCTTGGCCAGCGTGTTGTGGACGCGGGCGAAGAGCTTGATCTGGCTGCCGAACTGGGCGGCGAGCTCGCGGGCGGCGGCCTCGCGCTTGTCGCGTTCGGGCTCGGACAGGAAGTTGAGCGTGCCCTCGATATTGTAGGCCTCGCCGTCGACCTCGAACATCATGCCCGCGATGGTCTCGTCGAAGAGCCGGTTCCAGGCGGCCGCGCCCACGGTGGAGCTGTCATGGAGGAACTTTTCCAGCTCGTCGGAGAGCTGGTAGGGCTTCATCGCGCGCAGGCGGTCGAAGATCGGCTTGTAGCGGGCGAGATCGGCATTGGCGGCGAAGAGCGCGTCCAGATGGTCGTCGGGCAGGCGGTTGATCTCCAGCGTGTAGAACACCAGCGGCGTGGTGTAGGTGGTGATCTTGTCCTGGGCGTCGGCCATGGCCTTGGCGCGCTCGGCATCGGTGGTGTTCTGGTAATAGCGCAGGCCCATGTAGGACATCAGGCGGCCGGAGACCGTGTCGATCCGCTCGTAGCGCAGCACGCAGTCGAGCATGCCCGCGGCGTCGAGGTCCGCCAGCTTGCCCTCGTAATCGGCGGCGAAGTCGCGGCAGGCGGCCTCCAGCCAGTCCATGTCGCGCTTGATCTCGGGGGCGTCGGGGGCCGGGTAGAGGTCCGACAGATCCCACTCCGGCAGCGCCCCGAGGTTCTTGCCCCCGGTCTCGGTGGCGGCGTCGCGAAGGGGCGTGGGGGCAGGGAAGGGAAGCGGGTGCATGGACGGTCCTCTTGTTGGCTTGGGCTAGAGGTAAGCCGGGAGGGGCGGGGGCTCAAGCGGGGAGGGAGATTTTGCGTATAGGTTGGGGCGGTTCAGAGCGGACCTTGACGGTAACCGCAGCGAATGATCGCTCCGAGCCCATAGGAGAAGTCTCAATATTTCGCTGCGTGCGCACGCAGCACAGACTTCTCTGCATCTGCACAATTCCTAACATGTTGGCGCAAGACGGAGGAACCGGCCGTTTACCAGCAATGCCATAACTCCTCTTAGTGCAAGAGCCACATAGTTATCCGAAAGTGATTCATGGACGCTTCGATATCGAGCGAAATGATCCGGCTGGCCACTTTGTTGCGGCCCGCCGGCTTGTTTGTCAGTTGATCACCGCAATGGCTTTGGCTGATTTATTGCGCTGCGATCGAGGAGGCTTCTTCATCCCGCTCGCCAAACCCCTTGGGGACAGGCAGGTCAGGCAAGCCAGCAGCCCGCTTTTGCAACGCACGCCCAATGACCACACGGCTGATTTCCGTTGTGCCATCGACGATCCGCAGCATCTGCGCCAGTCGCGACAAACGGTCGAGGCCATAGGGTTGCAACAACCCCATGCCGCCTAGCACCTGCGTGCAGGTATTGGCAGCCTTCACAGCGGCATCCGGGACAAAGCGTTTTGCATGTGCGGCCATCAACGGGCCGTCGGGGGTGCCAAGTGCCTCGGCGGCTCTGCGATAGAGCAGCTTGGATGCTTCAAGGTCAGTTGCGACTTCGCCCAACATCCATTGGATTCCATCGAGATCGAGGTTCTTACCCCCAAACATCTTGCGGCTCTTGGAATAGGAGAGTGCTGTATCGAGGGCAGCTTGCATCAAGCCACAGCACCCGGACGCGATTGAGACCCGTGCGATGTCAATCGCCATGAGCGAACCCTGCAGACCTTGCCCGATCGGCAGAATGATGTTCTCCTCGCTGACCACAACGTTGTCGAAATACATCTCGGACATGGGCAAGAAGTTGTAGGATGGGGTTTCATACAACGGGCCAAAGCTGATCCCCGGTGCATCTGCGGGAATAGCGATCATTGCCATGTCCTTGTGGCCGGGTGCGTCGCTCGTCTTGACGACCGTAAAGTAAATGTCGGCCTCAGTCGCCAAACTTACCCAAGCTTTTGATCCGCTGATCGTCCAAGTGCCGTCCCCGTTGATCATGGCGCGTGTATACATCTTCATCGGATCCGAGCCGGATTGTGGCTCAGTCAATGCGAAGTTCGCAAGTTTCCGACCCGCCGTCAGATCCCGCGCCCATTTCTTTTTGAATGCGTCGGTGCCGTACCCGCAACCGGCAAATGTGCAGATGTTGTGCATCGAAAGGGCAAAAGCGTAAGCGCCATCCCCAAGGCCCAGTTGTTCGTAAACTTGTATGCCTTCCGACAAAGGCAGGCCTTGTCCACCCCAATCTTCGGGGGCGTAAAGCCCTGTCAGGCCAGCAGCGCCTGCTTTGTCAGATGCGTCGCGCGGCCACGCCTTTGCTGCGTTCCACGCGTCTACATTGGGCGCTACGACCTCAGTGGCGTGCGTGTGAGCTGCGGCAAGAATGGCATCGAGTTTTTCTGACATGGGAGTGTTCCTTGAGATAGGCGCACACTGTCGCATCCCGCCGTTTTCACAGGAGTGGGAGCAGAGCGTTGCATGTAGCAGTCAATGAGGTTGAGTTCTTTTTTCAAGGCCTCGGATAGCAGATTCATTCGGCTCGCTCTATCTCACGAGGTGACAGTTTATTGTCGAAAAGTGACAGAATTACACGCCGGAGTAAGGCTTGCGTCGATATGAGCTGGGTGTATTGCCAGTCCACCTTTGAAACGCTTTGTGGAAATTAGCCGCTGACGAAAACCCCACCTCATGGGCGATGGCTTCGACACTATGCTGCCCTGTTTGCAGATGACGGATCGCAATGTCGCGACGTAAGGCGTCCTTGATGGCCTGAAACGATGTGCCGTCGGCCTCCAACTTGCGGATGAGTGTGCGCGGGGTCACGTGCATCGCGGCCGCGGCCTCTGTCAGGTTTGCACTGTCCCAACCCGTCTGGCTCAGATAGGTGCGGACCCGCAAGGACTGGGTATGCACTTGGGACTGGGTAAATATCCAATCCCGGGGCGCGTTTTCCAAAAACAGAGTCAAGTCTGCCGAACTGCGCACCTGAACCGGACCCAAGACGCCAGGACCAAATGCAATCGACGTCGCCGACTGAGCGAACCGCACGGGCGCAGGAAAGATCACTGCGTAGTCTTCCTCGAAGGCTGGCGCCTCGAAGGCGAAACCCACCGCTTTGACGGGGACTTCATATCGGGCCAGCCAGGAAATCAGTCCATGTGCCAGTTTTAGGATCAGCAGGTGGCCGAACCGCTGAGCGGCTTGATCGGTCTGCGGCACAAGCTTCAACACCGACACATTATCCGCTTCCGCAAACGAGAATTGGTAATCATCAAGCAGCAGGTTCCAGAAGGTCGAGAACCGGTAGAGTGCTGAGGAAAGGGTTGTCGCTTCGCGGATCGACGTCAGCAAGTGTTGCAGTGCGCGTTGGCGGATGGGGCGGGACCAAAGGCCCATCATCTCATCCTCGGTCTCGACAGCTGCCAGTTGATAGAGACAAACAACTTGATCAAGCGTCACCCTGCCGGTCGGGGCGTCGCAATCGTCTTGAAGTGCGGCGCGTTTCAGGAGAGATCGAAAATGATCCACGCTGCACAGGGGTCGCAGCGCCTGCAGCCAGTCCGCAATGAACTGACTGGAAACTGTTGACAGTTGTGGCGTGCTCTCAGGCGGCATTCCGAGTTCTTCTTTTGCCTTCCAACGCTGCAACGGCAGCACCGGCTAAGACAAGAGGCATCGCGAGTAGAAAGCTGCCGGACAGGGGTAATTTGAAGATCAGCAAATCCGCTAGAACCGGCCAAAGAAGCGCGACATATTCGAACGGCGCTAGACGGGAGGCCTCGGTATAGCTGAACGAGAGTGTCATCGCGATATGCGCGAACCCACCGAAGAGGCCTGCAAGTATCAGCAACATGAGCGTTTGCGCGTCAGGGAATGCCCAGCCCCATGGCAGCGTCAGTATTCCACCGGCCATAGACGCGACCACGAAGTAGAAGGCGATGGCCCCGGGGCTCTCGGTTCGTGTCAAGCTGCGCACCATGATCAGCGCGAAGGCGGTCAGAAGTGCAGTCAACAGTCCAAGACCGATTCCGAGGAACCGTTGCGCATCAACCGTGCCCCCGCCAATGTCAGGCCAGACCAACACAAGAACACCTGCCAGCCCGAAGGCGAGCCCCAGCACACGCCATTTCGTGAGTCGTTCTGACAGAACCACAACGGCTGTGATTGCGGTCAGCACCGGCGCGAGTTGGGCAAGCAGGACCGCCTCGGCTAAAGGCAGCAGCGCCACTGAGGCGAATGACGTGAACATCGCCGCTGCCCCGAAGAAGGAGCGTACCAGATGACCAAGGGGGCGTGTGGTACGAAGCCCGCCAGGAAACTCATGCCGCAGCATCAGAAAGATCACCAATGGTATCAGGGCAAAGAACGACCGAAAGAACACGATCTGGCCAAGTGGAACTGCATCGCTCAAGGCCTTGACGCACACGACCATGCCAGTGAACAATATACCCGACAGGATGCGCAACGCGATCCCAAGCGACGGATTGTCAGGCCGCGTCACGTCTTTGCATCCTGCTCGGCGAGCGCATCCCGCAGGGCATCGCCGGCCAGATTGATCGCAAGAACCGAGACCACAACACACAGCCCGGGCCAGATCATTTGCAGCGGGGTAGAACGCATGTGAATCCGCGCATCCAGGAGCATCGTTCCCCATTCCGGCATAGGGGGCTGCACACCGAACCCCAGAAACCCAAGTGTGGAAATTCCAAGGATCGCGCGAGCGAGCATGCCGGTCCAGACAACGGTCAGCGAAGGCAATAGCGACGGCAGATAATGCCAGCGCGCAATCGCAAGTGGCGAAAGTCCCGCAAGCCGCGCTTGTATAACGTACCCCTTGTTGCTGACGGACAGACCAATGCCGCGGGCCACACGAGCGTAACGCATCCAACCTGTCACTGTGAGCGCGAAGATCAACGAGCCGGTGCTTGCGCCCAAGACACCCGCAATCACCACAGCAGCGATAAGCTCTGGAAACGCCAGGAACGTGTCGGTGGCCCGCATCGCGATCCAGTCGGTCACACGACCACCTTGGGCTGCAATCAGTCCTATGGTCGTACCGATGATCAAACCCAGCAGCGAAACCAAAAAGGCCAACCCAAGTGACCAGCGCGCACCGTGCAGAAGCCTAGAAAGGATGTCGCGGCCAAGTGCATCCGTACCCAGGAGCCAATCGCCGCCGGGCGGGCGCAACCGGTTGGGAATGTTGATAGCGGTCGGATCATGAGGCGCGACCATCGGGCCGAATATCGCAAGCAGCGCGCAAACGGTGACGAGAACATAAACGCTACGCATCGCGCCCACTCACTCTGGGATCAAGGCTGCGATAGATCAGGTCGATGGCAAGGTTTACCACGACAAAGACAACCGCAGCCAGAATGACAACAGCCTGCACCTTTGGGAAATCGCGCGCAAAGATGGCGTTTACGAGAAAGCTTCCGAGACCGGGACGCGCAAAGATCACCTCGACCACGACAAGGCCCTCCAACAAGAAGGCGAGTTCCAGACCAAGCACCGTGACGACAGGCACGGCGGCATGGGGGGTGACGTGGTCGCGGGCAATGTCGCGGCGCGCGACGCCCCGTCTAGTGAAGGCTGGCAGGAAAGGCTGTTCGCGTGCCTCCAGAATGCCCGAGCGGATGATGCGTGTGAGGGACGCGGCAACACCGACCCCTAGCGTCATTGCGGGCAAGATACTGTGTGTGGTCGTTTCGGCCCCCATGGCAGGCAGCCAGCCAAGCTGCACGGCGAAGAGCAGGATCAACAGCAGCCCAAGCCAGAAAGCCGGGATGGCGACGCCAACCGAGGCCAGGGCAACGGCCCCGCGATCCAGCCAACTGCCGGGTCTGCGTGTGGCAATCAGGGCAAGGGGGACAGAGACGGCCAAGCCGAGTGCCAAGCTCACGAGCGCAAGCGGAAACGTGTAGGACATCGCCGTCACAAGGTCAGGCCAGACGTCTCGGCCATTGACGGAAGACTGACCAAAATCACCCTGCATAAGCGGGGCAAGCCAGGCCCAGAAGGCTGTCCAGAACCCGTCGTCAAACCCGGCCTCGGCCCGGATGAAATCCAGAACCTCTTTGGATACGTTCTGGCCATAGCGCGCTTCTGCAATCGCCAAAGCAGGGTCGCCTGGTGCGTGCCACAATAGTGCGAATGTCGCCAAAGCCGCGCCGGTGAGAACGACCAGGGCGCGCAGCAAGAGACCCGCAAAGACGCCAATCATGCGACACGCTCCAATGCACCAAGGGCGAAGGCGGCATCGCGGAGCGTGCGTCCATAGTCGGTCTGCGGTGCTTCGACAAAAGCTTGCGCGGTCGCTAACTCTTCGATCCGCCCCGCCCGCAGCACGGCAATCTCATCCGCGAAGGCGGCGGCATATCCCAGATCATGAGTCACGATCAGCGCTGCAAAGCCTTCCTGTTCTTGCATATCGGCGATCAGACGCGCGGTGTGTTTTTGCGTGACGGCATCGAGGGCGGACAGCGGCTCATCAAACAAGATCAATGGTGGGGCAGCGGTAAGAGCGCGAAGGATGCCCACGCGCTGTGCCTGCCCGATGGACACCTGATCGGGACGCCGGTCCAGAAGGTCGGGTCGAACTTCAAGAGCGCGGCACAGCGCCGCCAAACGATCCGTGTCCAAAGCCAGCTTCTGAGCCATGACAGGTTCCATGACAGAGCGACGGAGCGACAGGCGCGGATTAAACGCCGCGCGCGGTTCCTGCATGACGAGCGCGGGACGGCACTGCGAGACCGGTGCACCATTCCACGACACGCTTCCCGCTGAGCACCGGACCAACCCAAGGATTGCGCTGATGAGGGTGGACTTGCCCGCGCCGCTTTCGCCCACCACCGCCAGCGTGCGTCCCGGTTCGAGTAAGAACGAGACCTCCTGGAGCGTCGTTGAAACGCCGCGCCGGACAGAGATGTTGTCTACCGTCAGCATGGCAGCTCCAGCCAATTCCGGTGGGCGCAAAGGGCCTTGGCGGTTCGTGTTTTCGGCGATGCGAGAAATGCTTCGGTCGGTGCATCCTCTACAATGCGCCCGGCATCCATCACCATCAATCGCGCGACCCGGCGTGCCGCAAGCCCAAGATCGTGGGTGATGAGCAAGAGCGCCGTTTGCCGATTTTTGAGATAGTCCTCAAGCAAATCCATGGTACCCGCTGCCACCACGGGGTCCAGCGCGGAGGTAGGTTCGTCCATAACCAACAGGTCAGGTGTGCCGATCAAAGCCATGGCGATCACAAACCGCTGCTGCATCCCACGGCTCCAGCCCCAGGGGCGTTTGCGAAGGTCGCCCCCTTCGATCCGAAGGGCTTTGAACAGCACCTCGCGGCGCGCGTCGTCCGGGGCTAGACCCAAGGCCCGCTCCGCTTCCCGCCAATGGAACGCCATCGACCGAAGTGGGTCGAGCGCTTCATCCGGGCTTTGCGGCACATGGGCAACGCTGGCTCCTTGCGCGCGCAACGCGTCCACCAGTTCATGCCCAAGGGTCGACTTGCCGGATCCCGAGCTACCTACAAGCCCGACGCGTTCGCCGGGCTTGAAGTCCACATTCGTGGGATGAAGGATGGTGCGACCTGAGCGTTCGGCGCTCAGGCCTTGGACTTCAATCGTCATTCAGCGAAGCGTGTCTCGTGGGTGATCCAGTAGGTCTCGGTCGGGTGGACCTGGTAACCGGTCAGACCGGCACGGGCCACAACGGCCTGGCTCACGTGGAAGACAGGGATAAGCGGGACATCGGTGGCAATGATCTGCTGAACCTCATCGTAAATCCGCTCACGCTCGGCTTGTTCAAACGTGGTCTGACCTTCGACAAGTAGGGCGTCCATCGCGGGATTGGCGTAGTTGCCCGCGTTCGAGCCGCCGTCGCTGGCCAATAGAAAGCCGAGGATCGAACCGGGGTCGCCCTGAGGCAACATCACCCATGCTTGCAGGAACATGTCGCCGTCACCCGCTTTGAGCGCATCGTTGCTGGCGCCGTACTCGCCCACACGCACAGATGCTGTGATCCCGATCTGCTGCAGAAAGGCCTGCGTAATCTCCGCCGTGGGCGGCAGCGCCGCACGCGACGAATAGGTCAGGATCTCGATCTCAAGCGGTTCACCATCAAGCATCCAGGTGCCGCCCTGCTTGACCGCTCCGGCTTCGGCAAGCAATTCCTCTGCCCGTGCCGGATCATATGTGGGCGCGATGTCCGCGGCCCAGCTCTTGCCCTCCGGATAGATGGTGCCTGCTGGCACACCGCCAACGCCGGAAAGAACCGCCTCAACGATGCCGTCCCGGTCAATCGCCAAAGATACGGCTTGCCGGATCAACGGGTTTGCCAGCGGGCCGGACGCTGTGTTCATCGAATAGAAGTAAAGCCGGGCGGTTGGAGCGGTAAAGCCCTGCGCACCCGTTTCCTGGATACGTGCAAAATCGGTTTCGGGGTAGTTGATCACCATATCCACATCACCGGCTTCAAAGGCCAGTGAGGCTGTGGCTGGATCAGGTGAGGCGACAACCCGCACTTCGTCGAAGCCGGGCTCGCCCATGCGATAGTCTGAGTTTGCTTCAACGCGGTAAAGCTGCTCCGGCACAGCCTCACGGAAGATGTAGGGGCCGGTTGCGTTGATTGGGAATGCGTCTGAAGGCGCGCCGAGAATGGCGACACCCGGATCAGACAGGCTCCATTGGAACGCCGCGTTCGGGCTGTTGGTCTCAAAGACCACTACGCGGTCTCCATCCGCAGACATGCCCGCCAGATCAAGCACACCAGCGATGCGCTTGTTGAACGCGGGATCGTTCTCATCCGAAATCGGCGCAATTGCATCGATGACCGCCTGTGCCGTCACGGGAGAGCCATCGTGGAATGTCAAACCATCGCGCAAGGTCACACGCCAGGTCGTCGGTGCGGTTTGCTCAATGCTCTCTGCCAGGCGCGGATAGAGGTTCAGGTCATAGTCGATGCCCATCAGCGTTTCCGTGACGCCGGTCTGGTTGGACATCCAACCGTTATAGCCCGCGCGCGGATCCGGCACCTCGCCCGTTGGGCCAAAAGTGACGGAAATGGTGAGCGTATCGTCCTGTGCTGCGGCAGGCAGAGCGGTGCCAAGCGCGATCAACGCGGCGGCGGTCATGCGGGTCAAAAGTGACATAAAGGTTCCTTCAGGTGTTCGTTGGCAGATGGTTGGTGTTTGCGAAGCGGTCGCGCGCCAAGGTGCGGGCTTCCGCTTGCGATAAGATGGTGAGTGCTTCTTCGGCACTGAGCCCCTTTGCACATGTGCGGTTCCAGACGCGTCGCGCCGATGCGGGGGACCAGGGCAGCGTTGCTTGTGCGAGCCAGTTCCTGAGCGGCGCAGGCAAAGCATCGTAGCTGCGCATCGGGTCAGCAGAACGCCGTTTGCGATGAAGAGAGGTCGATCCGAGGTTGCGGGTCAAATGTGGTCCTCCGGACTATCTACCGCATCCAGCACGAGAACGAGGCGGGTCTCTCCCGTCCCTTCAATGGGGGGCGAGCGATGGAGGAGACCTGAGGCGGGATATTCGGGCCAAAGTGTGCCGCGCAGAAGGATCGGTGCACCCGTTGCAACCGAGAATACTCGCGCCGGGTCCCGGCCGTCTGTTGAAATACCGTATTGAGTGCCTTGGCCCCGATAGGTGCACACAAGTCGCGCTGTGATCGCGTCGATGTGGAACTTGCGGCACGCATTCGTCGTCACGGCCTGAAGGCGCAGCCGCAAATAGGGTGCCTTCATCAACCCGGCGAAGATCCCGGCCAAAGCGCTGATATCGCCGATGAGTTGATCGCGTTCGTGGCAGTCTGGTGCTTCTGCCACATCGCAAAGCGCTGTTACCGCAGATGGGACGGCACTGGCACGCAAGACGATCCGTCCTTGCGGCGATAAGGATGGATTGAGAGTGTCGATCCATTTCTGAAACGTAGGCTCGGGTTGTCTGCGCCAGATCGCACCGGCGCAACCGGGCTGAAGAAATGTCTTGAGGTCTTCCGGCTTGTCCGCGACGGCGACACCGATTGCTGCGTTCCGGACGAGGGCCCGCGCCAGCGTCATGCCGCTTCCTCTAGCCGTCTCCAAGCTGGGAATGGATCCGGATAATCCGGCAGATCATCTGGACCACTTGTCGCCGTAGCGGGAACCAAGCAGGCATCCAGCCGCGCCTTTAGCGCTGGCCAATCGATGCCCGCACCAATGAACACGATTTCCTGCCGTCGATCCCCCCATGGCTCTTGCCAGTGCTGCCGCATGTAATTGCGCGCGCTCTCATGATCGGGCCAACGCTCCTTCGGCACGGACGCCCACCAGGTTCCAAGTGGCTTGACGCTCGACAAGGCTCCGGCGAGCGAGAACTCGGCAACCCATCCGGGTCGTGTGGAAATCCAGAAATGCCCTTTGGCGCGGATCACGCCCGGCAAATCGCCGTTCAGAACGCTCAGGATCTTCTCTGGGATGAACGGGAGCCGCGCGCGGTAGACAAAAGAGGCGACGCCATACTCCTCGGTTTCCGGCGTGTGATCAGCGAAGCCATAGAGTTCCTTGGCCCACATCGGATGCTCGTGGGCCTTCTCGAAGTCGAACATGCCGGTATCGAGGATCGCTTCGGCAGCGACATCGGAATGGTCCGTTTCGATAATCTTGGCATCGGCGTTCAAACTGCGGATAATCTTGCGCGCGGCGTCCGTGCGCTCTGGCCCCGCGTCCGTCACCTTGTTGAGGATAACCACATCGGCGAATTCAATCTGCTCGACCAACAGATTGACGAGCGTCCTATCATCCTCTTCGCCCAGCGTCTCGCCACGATCCTTCAGGAAGTCATGGCTGGAGTAGTCATTCAGCAGGTTCACGGCATCGACCACTGTCACCATTGTGTCCAGCCGGGATACGTCCGACAGGCTGTCGCCAAACTCGTCCCGGAAATCGAAGGTGGCCGCGACGGGAAGCGGTTCGGATATTCCTGTAGATTCAATCAGCAGATAGTCGAAGCGCCCCTCCGCTGCGAGCCGGCGCACTTCCTCTAAGAGATCGTCCCGCAAGGTGCAGCAGATACAGCCGTTCGACATCTCTACAAGTGTCTCATCGGTCCGGCTCAGCTCCGTGTCTGCCCGCACGAGATCAGCATCGATGTTCACCTCGGACATGTCGTTGACGATGACCGCAACCCGGCGGCCTTCACGGTTGTTCAGAACCCTATTGAGGAGCGTGGTTTTTCCAGCGCCAAGGAAACCTGAAAGGACGGTGACGGGCAGTCGTTGGTCTGTCATAACGCGCTCCAAATCTGATCTAACAGATCACGCAACTTATGCAGTTACTTTACAAATGCAACTGTAAAAGTTACGGTTGGTGCTCGTTTGGAAAAAATCGCAGATGAAACGCAACTCTCGTCTTTCTCTTGCTTTGCACACGCTCAGCCATATGGCAGGTGAGCCGGACCGTATGCGCACTTCTGCGGATATTGCCGAACATGCAGGGACAAACCCAGTCGTCGTCCGCAGGGTGTTGGGCAAACTCAGAGAAGCCGGCCTGCTAACTTCTGAAAAAGGACATGCAGGCGGATGGCGTCTGGCACGCCCACCTCAGGACATCACGCTCGCCGATGTCTATCTGGCCCTTGATGAGCGGATGGTTGCAACAGGCAACGCCGAAGATGTTCCCGCCTGTTCAATCGAGCACGCACTTCATCGACGCGTTTCGAGCGTTCTTGAAGAGATCGAAGAAAGCCTGGTCCAGAGACTGCGTGAAACGTCGATCTCCGAGGTGCGGGGAGCCTAATGGAGAGCATAAGCCAGACAGCACGCAAATAGATCGCAGGAGACCTGGTTCTTCCTGAAATCGAAGACTGATCTCCTGCAGCAGCAGTCATGGACTGCTTGGAAACAGTGCCAAATTCAGATGTCAATCTGCTCGGCGATGGTCAGGGCATCTTCAAGCTCAACACCGAGGTAGCGAACTGTGCTGTCAACTTTCGTATGACCTAGAAGCAGCTGAACGGCGCGCAGATTGCCTGTCTTCCTGTAAATTGCCGCTGCTTTGGTGCGTCGCAATGAATGTGTACCGTATCCACTCGGCTCAAGACCTATCGCGGTAACCCAATCCCGAACTAACCTCCCATATTGGCGCGTCGAGATGTGAGGGCGATCATGAAACCGGCTTGGAAACATGAACCCGCATCCAAGCATCTCGGGAGATCGAAGCCAAATCATGATCGATTGTCTGGTATTCTCGGTCAATTCGAACCTAACGGGATTTCCCGTTTTGGTCTGGATAACGGACGCCCGTTCCTTGATCTGGCTGGTACTAGCCAGATCTGACACCTTAAGTTTCACAAGATCGCAACCGCGCAATTTGCTATCTATTGCGACATTGAAAAGGGTGAGATCGCGTAGACAGTTCGAAAGCTCCAATCTTGTACGAATAGCCCAGACCTGCCTCGGCCGCAGTGGCCGTTTCTGTCCGACGATGCGGCCCTTGTTCCAAACCTTGCGTCTTGGCGTTACTGCGGGAAGTTGGACTCTTGGCATAGTTTTTCCTCCAAACCACCCGCCAATCCCAACATCAGCACTGCGCTGACAAGACTATCTTACACAACAACGAAAGGCCGGTTTGGCGAACTATTGCGGTTCTCGTTAAGTTTCATTCTGCACTTGCACCAAGATGCTGCGTCAGCAAAAGCCGCACCCGCACAAGTCTGCTTTGTCCGCACTCCAGACTTTGACCCGCATCAAAGCGGATGACTACCCCCTCCGCTACCCATACACCTCCAACATCCCCTTCAAATCCTCCAGCGTGTTCGCCTCTTGCAGGGGTTTGTCCTTCCGCCATCTCAGCATCCTCGGGAACCGTAATGCGACGCCGGATTTGTGGCGGGGGCTGGCTTGTATCCCCTCGAAGGCGATCTCGAAGACGTGTTCGGGGGTCACGCGGCGCACGGGGCCGAAGCGTTCCAGGGTGTTCTTGCGGACCCAGGCGGTGATCTGGCGGAACTCCGCGTCGGTGAGGCCGGAATAGGCCTTTGTGAAGGGCACGAGGTCGTTTCCGTCCCAGACCGCGAAGGTGTAGTCGGTGAAGAGGTTCGCGCGGCGGCCGTGGCCCGCCTGGGCGTAGATCATCACCGCGTCGATGGTCAGGGGATCGACCTTCCATTTCCACCAGTCGCCTTTTTTGCGGCCCGCGAGGTAGGGCGAGGCGCGGCGTTTGAGCATGATCCCTTCGGCGCCCATCTCTCGTGATTTGGCGCGGATTTGGGCGAGGGCGTCCCAGCTGTCGAAGGTCAGGGTCGGGGAGAGCCGCAGGGGGAGGGTGTCGGGCAGGGCGGCGGCCAGCGCCTCCAGCCGGGTGCGGCGCTCCGCCAGGGGGCGGTCGCGCAGGTCGGTGCCGCCGTCCTCCAGCAGGTCGTAGGCGCGCAGGATCACCGGGGCCTCGGTCAGCAGTTTTTTCGGCACGGTCTTGCGGCCGATACGTTTTTGCAGGGCGTTGAACGGCAGGGGTGCGTCGCCCGCGCCATTGTAATCCCAGGCGAGCAGTTCGCCGTCGAGCACGGTGCCGTCGGGGAGGAAGTCGCGCAGGGCGGCGAGTTCCGGGAAGCGGTCGGTCATCAGCTCTTCGCCCCGGGACCAAACGAAGTGCTGGCCGCCCCGGGTGATGAGTTGGCCGCGGATGCCGTCCCATTTGTGCTCGGCCTGCCAGTCGGTCGGGGGGCCGAGGGTGTCGGGCGCGTCCTCCAGCCCGTAGGCGAGGTAGAACGGGTAGGGTTTGGACAGGTCCGCCTCGGGGTCGCGGGTGAGCACGAGGGATTGGAAGCTGGTGGTCTCCGGCGTCCAGTCGCCCATCAGGCGGTGGGCCAGTTCGGCCTCGGGGATGTCGGTGGCCTGGCTGAGGGCGCGGGTCATCAGTTTGGCCGACACGCCCATGCGGAAGCCGCCGGTGATGAGCTTGTTGAACACGAAGCGCTCGGTTTCGGGCAGGCTGTCCCAGGCCGCGAGGATTTCGGCGCGGCGGTCGGGCTCCTCGCAGGCGGCGAGGCTGCGGATGGTGGTGATCCAGTCGGTGAGGCTGCGGGTGCTGGTCCGGGTGGGGGGTGGCAGGACAAGGGCGATGGTTTCGGCCAGGTCGCCGACGACCGGGTAGGCCTCCTCGAAGAGCCAAAGGGGGATGCCCGCGCGCGCGGCGGCCCATGTGCGCAGGAGTGTGGTGGTCACGGTGCGCTTGGGGCGGCGGCCGGACAGGAGCGCGATGGTCCAGAGGCGGTCCTCCTCGGGGGCGGTGCGGAAATAGGCGGCGAGGGCGGCGACCTTGGGCGTGATCTTCGTGGTCTGGTCGAGGGAGGTGAAGAGCGCGGCGAAGTCCTTCACGGGGTGTGCTCCCGCAGGAAGGCGCCGATCCGGGCGATGGCGGTATCGGCGGCATGGGAGCGGCCCGCATGTAGGTGCCAGACATGGGCGACACCCGGGGTGGCCTCGACCGTGACGGGCCCGCCCGCGGCGCGCAGGGCATCCGCCGTGTGCAGGCTGTCGGGCTCCAGCGCCTCGCCGCTGGCGTATTGGATCAGGGTCGGGGGGGCGCAGGGAAAGGGGGCGGCGAGCGGGGAGGCGAGCGGGTCGGCGGGGTCGTGGCCATCGAGATAGGCGGCGACGGCGCGGCGGGCCCAGCCCTCGGGGATCAGCAGTTCGGTGTCCGTGGAGCGCTGAAAGCTGCCCTGGGCGAGGTCGAGATCAGCGACGGGGGAGAGCAGGACGAGGGCGGCCGGGGGCGGTGTGCCGGACCCGAGGGCGTGCAGGAGCGACAGCGCGAGGGCGCCCCCGGCGCTGTCGCCGGCGACCATTACGGGGCCGTCGGCGGCCATCGCGGCGTAGGCGGCGCGGGTGTCGTCGAGGGCGGCGGGGAACGGATATTCCGGTGCGCGGCGGTAGTCGGGCAGGAAGGTGGTGCAGCCGGCAGCGCGGGCGATATGGGCGACCATGTGGCGATGGCTGGTGCTGCTGCCGATGGTGAAGCCGCCGCCATGGAGGTAGAGCAGGCGGCCCCCGGCGCCGTTCTCGGGCGTCAGGCACAGGCCCGGCACGCCGCCCACCCGGCTGCGCGTGGCCGCAACCCCGGCGCAGCGTTTGGCCAGCAGGAAGGTGGTGCCGTCGAAGATGCCGCGCAGCAGTTTCTGCGACGGGGTGAGCGCGAGGACCGGGCGCTGGACCCAGGCCGCGTAGTGCGGCCAGATCCGGTCGCCCGGGCCGGTGGGGGCGGTGGTCATGGGGCGGCTCCTTCGGGCTCGGGATCCGGTGCGTCGATGCTTTCGCCTTCGAATTCCGTCTCGACGATCTGGGCGTCGTAGCCCTGATCCTCCAGCCATTTGCGAAAGACGGAGGTATAACCATGGGTGACGAAGATCCGTTCCGCCCCGGTTGCGGCGATGGCAGTATTCAGCCCGGTCCAGTCCGCGTGGTCCGACATCACAAACCCCCGGTCTGCGCCGCGTCGGCGCCGGACCCCGCGCATCCGCATCCAGCCCGAGGCAAAGCCGGTCTCGGCGGGCCCGAAGCGTTTCATCCAGGGCGTGCCGAGGGCGGAGGGTGTGGCGAGTACCAGCGCGCCCGGGTGGGTTTTCGCGGTGATCTCGGCGGTGACCTGGGTCGTTGGGGGCAGCGAGAGTCCCTGGGCGCGCAGGATGCGGTTGGTGCCCTCCACCGCGCCATGGGTCAGGATCGGGCCCTGGGCGGGGTCCAGGTGGGCGAGGATGCGCTGGGCCTTGCCCAACGCGTAGGCGCCGAGCACGGCGGTCTTGCCCGCGGCGGCGCAGGTCGCCCACCAGCGGTGGATGGCGGCCATGACATCGTCCTGCGGGTCCCAGCGGAAGACCGGCAGCCCGAAGGTGCATTCGGAGATGAAGGCGTGGCAGCGCACGGGCTCGAACGGTTCGGAAAACCCGTCCGCGTCGATCTTGTAGTCGCCCGAGACCACCCAGACCTCGCCGCGATGGGCGATCCGGATCTGGGCGGAGCCGGGGACGTGGCCCGCGGGATGGAAGCTGACCTCGACGGCGCCGATCCGCCGGGTCTCGCCGTAGCGGATGGTGTCGAGGGCGATGTCGCCGAGGCGGTGGCGCATCACGGGGGCCGCGGCCTCGGTCGCGAGATAGGCGCGGTGGCCGGGACGGGCGTGGTCGGCATGGCCGTGGGTGATCAGCGCCCGGTCCACGGGGCGCCAGGGGTCGATGTGAAAGCCGCCCGCCGGGCAGTGGATGCCGCGGTCGGTGAAGGTGAGGAGGGGCTCTGCCATGGCAGGCAACCTAGGGCCGGGGGGACGCGGAGCCAAGATGCGCGCGGGTGGGGCGGGACAAGCCCGTTCGAACGGGCTTGGGGTGCGGAGCGGGGCCGGGGGATCGGGGTGACGGGGGCGGGCTGCCGCCGACCCGGGGACCGCGGCGCGCGCGGGACGGGCCTGTGACCGGGGTCCCCTGGGGGCAAGCCCGTTCGAACGGGCTTGGACGCGCCCCGGGATCGACCCGTGCCGCTTGCGGGGGGCGGTCGGGTCTGATTCAGTGCCCGGGCGCATCAGGGAGGCGGAGATGGACGATTTCAGGACAAGGATGCTGGCGGGCGAGATGCTGGCGGGGACGTTCGTGAAGACACCGGCGATCGAGATGGTGGAGGTGCTGGCGCTCTCGGGGCTGGATTTCGCCTGTCTCGACGCGGAGCACGCGCCGTTTGACCGGGGCCGCATCGACGCCTGCCTGGCGCTGGGCCGGGCGCTGGGCTTTCCGCTGCTGGTTCGGGTGGCCGAGGCGACGCCGCCTGCGTTGATGCAGGCGCTGGACGCGGGCGCGGCCGGGGTCGTTGTGCCCCATGTGGACAGTGCGGCGGCGGCGGCGCGGATCGCCAAGGCGTGCCGTTACGGCCATGGCGGGCGGGGGTTCGCAGGCTCCACCCGGTCGGCGGGCTACGGCACGCGGAGCATGGGGGATGTGTTGAGCGACGGGCCGAAGCCGCTGGTGATCGCGCAGATCGAAGACCCCGAGGGGGTGGACGCCTGCGAGGGGATCGCGGCGACGCCGGGGGTCGACGGGATTTTCCTCGGCCCCGCGGATCTGTCGGTGTCCCATGGCAAGATGGACCAGACCTCGCCGGAGTTGATGGCGGCGATTGACCGGGTGGGGGCGGCCTGCGCGGCGTCGGGCAAACCCTACATGACCTTCACGCCGGATGTGGAAAAAGCCGCGGCCTGGCGGGCGCACGGCTTTTCCGTGTTCTTCGTGGCCTCCGAGCATGCCTGGATGTTGCAGGGCGCGCGGGCGGTGGCCAAGGGGATCAAGGCGCTGGGCTGAGCGCGACCTGGGGCGGGGTCAGTTGGTCTTGTTGCCCATGTTGTGGCCGCCATGGCCGTGCCCCTGATGGCCGTGGCCGCCATGCTCGGGGCTGCGTTCGAGGTCGACGGGGATCTCCACCATGACCTCGCCGGCCTGCTCGAAGACGAGCGTGACGGGGACCGTGTCGCCGTGGGACCAGCTGTCGGTGAGGCCCATGAACATTACGTGATCGCCGCCGCGCTGGAGCGCGTAGGTCTCGCCCGCGGGGATGGTGAAGCCGTCCTCGACCTCGCGCATGAGCATCACGCCGTTGCCGTCATCCACATGGGTGTGCAACTCGACCCGCGCGGCGGCGGGGGAGGTGGCGGAGACGAGCCGGTCGTCCGTGTCGGAGCGATTCATGATCTGCATGAAGGCGGCGCCGGATTTGGCGACCGGGGAGGAGACGCGCGCATAGGGGTCCATCACCATGATGGGGCCGTCCATGGCGAGGGCGGGCAGGGCCGCGAGGCCGAGGCCTGCGGCAAGAGCGAAAGCTTTGAAAGACATGAGGGTTCTCCTGGTCTGAACAGTTCTGTTTTTCGAGGTGTGCTCAGATCGGGAGGGGGGGCGCGCGCGGGGCGCCGCCCTGTTGCGGCGCAGTTTTCCAGAGGGAGGTGGCCAGCGGGGTGGGCCTCCAGCGGGTCTGCGTTTCGAGTTTTGCCAGATCGAGCCGTTGCGCGCCAAGGCTTGCGAGGCCGAGCAGGGCGCAGTCCGGGCAGGTGTGGCCGGGTGTGATCGGCTGGCCGCGGCTATCGACCCGGACAATATCCGTGCCGCTGCCGTGGCAGATGACCATCACCGTGCCGGGCGCGGTGGCCATCTGGCCACGGGCCACGGCCATCGCTTCGCTTGTCACGATCAGGACAAGGGCGAGGCAGGCGGCGATGCAGGTGCGGATCATCGGCATGGTCGATAGCTAAGCCGAGGGCCGGACCAAGCGAAACGGGCGCGATGTCGCAGGCGACGTTCGACGCAGGACGACGGCGGTAGGGCGCGCCTTGCCCCGCGCCGTCGCGGTTGAACAGGGGCTGCGTAAGCGGTGTGGTTCGGGCGCCCAAGGCGCTTGCAAGCGCCTTGCCCCGCGCCACGGTTGGATCCAGGCGAAGCCGTGGAGCGTCGATCCGCCCCGGCGGCCGCGCGGACACGAAAAAGCCCCGCGCGGACGGGCCGGCGGGGCGCTTTGCAGGATCGCGAGGGGATCAGGCGGCGGCCTGGGCCTTTGCGATGTCTTTCTTTATCTTGAGCGCCTTTTCGGACAGCTCTGCATCCTTGGCCTTTGCCAGGAAGCTGTCGAGTCCGCCGCGGTGATCCACGGTCCGCAGCGCCGCCGCAGAGATCCGCAGCTTGAAGCCCCGGCCCAGGGTTTCGGACATCAGCGTCACGTCGTTCAGGTTCGGCAGGAAGCGCCGCTTGGTCTTGTTGTTGGCGTGGCTGACATTATTGCCCACCTGGACGCCTTTTCCGGTCAGTTCGCAGCGGCGCGACATCGGCTCGCTCCTCGTTCTCTGGCGATTTGTTCTCGCGGTTCGGGTCGGATGGGCGCGCGCAGGTCGGGCACCCGGAAACTCAGGCGTGTCGTCTAGGATGGATGCACGCGGGCGTCAAGCGATTCATGTGGTCTTTTCCGGGGTATCCCCGGCGGGTGCGCCCTCCGGGTCGGTTTCCAGGGCCGGGGCGGCGCCAAGGGTCTCGAGGATGTTCTCGGCGGCCTGGCTTGCGGTCAGTTTGCCCGCGGCCACATCGGCCCCGAGCCGGTCCATGGCGGTGCGGGTGGCGGCGTCCTCGGTCAGCCGGGCAAGCAGGCCCGCGCGGACCTCTGCCTCGAACCAGCCGCGGGCCTGGGCGGCGCGGCGGGCGTCCCAGTGCCCTTCGGCCTGGCGCCACTTGGCCAAGGCCTGCATTTCGGACCAGGCCTGCTCCAGCCCCAGCCCGGTGACGGCGGAGACCATGAGCGCCTTGGGAAAGCCTTCGGGGTCTTCGGGCCGTTTGCGCAGCAGGCGCAGGGCCCCGGCATAGTCGGCGCAGGTGCGGGTGGCGGTGGATTTCAGATCGCCGTCGGCCTTGTTGACCAGGATCAGGTCGGCGGTTTCCATGATGCCGCGCTTGACCCCCTGCAACTCGTCCCCGCCCGCGGGCGCCAGCAGGAGCACGAAGAGGTCCGACATCTCGGCCACCATGGTTTCGGACTGGCCCACGCCCACGGTTTCGATCAGCACCACGTCAAAGCCCGCGGCCTCCACCAGCGCCACGGCCTCGCGGGTGCGGCGGGACACACCGCCCAGATGCGACAGGGAGGGCGACGGGCGGATGAAGGCCTCCGGCGCGCGGCTGAGCCGCTCCATCCGGGTCTTGTCGCCAAGGATCGAGCCGCCGGTGCGGGTCGAGCTGGGATCCACGGCGAGCACGGCCACCTTCAGCCCGGCGTCGATCAGGGCGATCCCGAAAGCCTCGATGAAGGTCGATTTGCCGACGCCGGGGGTGCCCGAGAGCCCGATGCGCAGGGCCTGTCGTTTCAGCCCGGAGAGCTTCTGCAACAGCGCGGTGGAGAGGGCGCGATCCTCGGGCCGGGTGCTCTCGATCAGGGTGATGGCGCGGGCGAGCGCCCGGCGCTCCCCGGCGGCGACGCGGTCGGCGAGGGTGTCGAGATCGGGCAGGCGGGCCTTGCGGCGGGGCGGAGCGGCGGTCAAGGGCGGTCTTTCGCTTGGGTCTGCGGTCTTTCGCCGGGGCGATTGACGGGGTCGTCGTTTTCTTGCCTCGTCCCTATATGAAATGTCCAGATGGCAGGCTGTCTCTCTCGGCCTGCTGCCCCTTGCAGACAGGATGTCGCCCGTGCCGAAGATGATGATTACCCGCTTTTTCGCCGCCGCGCTGGTGGCGAGTCTTGCCCTGGGGCAGGCGACGCAGGCCCGGGCAACGGAGACCGGGGTGTTCGACATCTCGCTCGGCGGGATCCGGGCGGCGGTGGTGCAATACGCCGCCAATACCGAGGGCAACCGCTATGCGGTGACCGGCAAGATGAACACCACCGGCTTGCTGGGCGCGGTGGTGCGGGCGTCCTACGAGGCGACCGCCCGGGGCACCGAGCCGCGCCCGGGGCAGTATCGGCCGACCTCGTTCACAGAGGTGCGCGACGCCTCCAAGGAGGTGAGCCGGGCCGAGATGCTGTTTCGCAGTGGCCGGCCCCAGATCAAGACCTATGACCCGCCGCGCAAGTCCGACCGGCATGCGGTGGACCCGGCGACCCAGTCGGGGACGGTGGACCCGATGACGGTGATCTATGCCGCTCTGCGTGACCAGCCGCGAGAGCGGGTGTGCGACCTGTCCTTGCAGGTTTTCGACGGCAAGCGGCGCAGCGAGGTACGCCTGTCGGACCCGGCGGAAGCGAGCGATGGGCGGATCACCTGCCAGGGGGTCTATCGCCGGATTGCGGGGTGGTCGCCGGAATCCCTGGCCGAGCGCAGCCGGTTTCCGTTCCAGATGACCTATGCGCCCAAGGGCGAAGGGGTCTGGCGGGTGGTGCGGGTGACGACCGATACGACCTTCGGACGCGCGGTGCTGCAACGGCGCTGAGCGCGTTGCGCGCCTGAGGCGGGCGCGCTAGGTCGGGGGCCGGGGCGGATGTTGCGCCCCTGGCGGGAGTACGTTCGGAACAATGAGGCGGTTGGTGTGACCTCTGGGGGCGGCAAGAGCGCGTCCTTGCCCATCGACGGGGCGCTGCCGGAGCTGTTGGCGGCCATGGCCGGGTCCGGCATGGCCGTGCTGCAGGCCCCGCCCGGGGCGGGCAAGACCACGCGCGTCCCATTGGCCCTGCTGGAGGCCGGGGCCGCGGGCCGGATCGTGATGCTGGAGCCGCGGCGGCTGGCTGCGCGGGCGGCGGCGGAGCGGATGGCCGCGAGTTCGGGCGAGCCCGTGGGCGCCACCGTGGGCTACCGGATGCGGGGGGCCAGCAAGGTCGGGCCTGCGACCCGGATCGAGGTGGTGACCGAGGGCATTCTGACCCGCTGGCTGATGGCGGATCCGGAGTTGCCGGGGATCGGCACGGTGATTTTCGACGAATTTCACGAACGCTCCCTGAACGCGGATCTGGGGTTGGCCTTGTGCCTGGAGGTACGCGGCGCGCTGCGCGAGGATCTGAACCTGCTGGTGATGTCGGCGACGCTCGATGCGGAGCCGGTGGCGGCCCTGATGGGGGGGGCGCCCGTGGTGACCAGCGCGGGCCGCGCGTTTCCCGTGGAGGCGCGGTACCTGGAGCGCCCCTTGCCGCGCGGGGCGCGGTTTGCCCCGGCGGTCGCGGACCTGGTGCTGCAGGGCTTGGAGGAGGCCGAGGGCAGTGCGCTGGTATTTCTGCCCGGCGAGGGGGAGATCCGGCAGGTTGCGGGACTGTTGCGGGACCGTGTGGGACGAGATGTGGTGGTGCGGCCCCTGTTCGGGGCGATGAAGCTGTCCGAGCAGCGCGCCGCGATCGCGCCCGCGCCCGAGGGCCAGCGCAAGGTGGTGCTGGCCACGGCGATTGCCGAGACCTCCCTGACCATCGAGGATGTGCGGATCGTCGTGGATGGCGGCCGCGCGCGGCGGGCGCGGTTCGATCCGGGCTCGGGCATGTCGCGGCTGGTCACCGAGCCTGTGAGCCGGGCCGAGGCGGCCCAGCGGCAGGGCCGGGCGGGACGGGTGGCGCCCGGGGTCTGCTACAAGCTCTGGACGCGGGGCGCGGAGGGGGCGTTTGCGGCCTATGCGCCGCCGGAGATCGCGGTGGCGGACCTGAGTGGGCTCGCGCTCGATCTGGCGGTCTGGGGGACCGGGCCGGAGGATCTGGCCCTGCTGACGCCACCGCCGGAGGGGGCCTGGGCCGAGGCGCGGGCCTTGTGCGCCATGTTGGGCGCGCTGGATGCCGAGGGGCGGGTGACGGACCACGGCCGGGCGCTGGCGCGGATGCCGATCCACCCGCGGCTGGCCCATATGCTCCATGTCGCGGGGCGGCAGGGGACGGAGTTGGCAGCGCTCCTGTCTGAGCGGGATCTGGATCGGGGGGCGGGGGTGGACCTGGCGCGCCGGGTGGCGATCCTGCGGGGCGATGCGCCGGCCCCGGATCCGGGCGCGCGGGCCCGGGTGCGCGAGGAGGCGAAGCGGCTGGCGCGCAATCTGCCGGAGCGGGCGGCACTGAGCCTCGGGGCGCAGGCGGCGCTGGCCTATCCGGACCGGATCGGGTTGCGCCGGGCGGGAGAGGCGCCGCGCTATTTGCTGGCGGGGGGCAAGGGGGCGGTGATGGAGCCGGACGCCCCGCTGGCGGGGATGCGGTTGATCGTGGCGACGGATCTGGACGGCGACCCGCGGGAGGCGCGCATCCGGCAGGCGGTGGCGGTGACCGAAGGGGAGGTGCGGGCGCTGTTTGCGGATCGGATCCTTTGGCGCGACCTGTGCGCCTGGTCGAAGCGGTTCCGAAAGGTGGTGGCGCGGCAGCAGGAGTGCCTGGGCGCGCTGGTGCTGGCCGACAGGATCTGGCGCGATGTGCCGGAGACGGCGCGGGCGGCGGCGGCGCTGGAGGGGGTGCGGGATCTGGGTCTCGTGGCTCTGGGCGGTGGGCCTGCGTTCGAGCGGTTGAGGGCGCGTGTGGCGCTGTGCCGGGCCGGGGGGCTGGAGGTGCCGGACATGTCCGAGGCCGCGTTGCTGGAGGCCGGTGAGGCGTGGTTGCTGCCGGTGCTGGGGCAGGTGCGGGATGCGGACGATCTGCGCCGGATCGATCCGTTGGAGCCGCTGCGCGCCTGGTTGGGCTGGGACGCGTTGCAGGCGGTGGAGGCGCAGGCGCCCGGCGCGATCACGACGCCCCTGGGGCGCAAGCTGCCGGTGGATTACAGCGGCGAGGTGCCCGAGGTGCAGGCGCGGGTGCAGGAGTTCTTCGGGGTCACACGGCATCCGACCGTGGGGCCGGGGCGGGTGCCGCTGCGTCTGACGCTGTTGTCGCCGGGGCAGAAGCCCGTGGCGGTGACCTCGGACCTGCCGGGGTTCTGGGTGGGGGGGTATGCGGACCTGCGCAAGGATATGCGGGGGCGGTATCCGCGCCATCCCTGGCCGGAGGATCCGACGGAGGCTGCGCCCACGACCCGGGCCAAGCCGCGCAAGGGGTAGGGCGGGGGCAAGCCCGTTCGAACGGGCTTGGCGCGCTGAGCGCGGCAGGTGGTGTCGGGCGTGAGGGCTGAGCGTCGCGGGGCCGGACCGCGCCGCGGCTCGGGACCGTATCGCAGGCCCCACATCTGTGCGGGGATCAAGCCCGTTCGAACGGGCTTGGGCCGCTCAGCGGACGCGGACCCATGTATTGGCGCGGCAGATCGGGCCGATGCAGCCGGACACTTTCAGCTGGTCGCCCTCCAGCACCATCTTGGAGCGGTAGGTCTTGTCGGCGCCCGGATCCCAGATCTTGCCCTTGCCGAACTTGCCGCCGCCCTCGTCCTGCATGTCCCAGACGATGTTGCGCCCGACATTCGGGGACTCGATGGGTGTGCCACCGGCATTGAAGGACCGCACAAGCTTGCCGCAGGTCAGCCCGCCGCAATCGTAGAACTCCACATGGCCCACATTGCCATCGTCGTTGGGGGCGGTCTGGAACAGGCCGCGCACCTCTTGCGCGGCGGCGGGACCAGCCAGGCAAGCCAAGGCGGCCAGGGTGGCGAGTTTTCCGAGCATGACGATCTCCTCCATGTCACGTGCTGCCGGAGCGTGGCAAGGCGGGCGGGGGTGGGGCAAGCGTGACGTTACGCCAGCCGCGGGTGTCACGTTACGTCTTTGCATTCGGGGCGCGGCTCGCTAGACCGCTGCCACCTGTCGTAACCGGAGCCTCGACCATGATCCTTTATCCCGCCATCGATCTGAAAGACGGCCAGGCCGTGCGGCTCTACAAGGGCGACATGGACAAGGCGACCGTGTTCAATGACAGCCCCGCGGCCCAGGCGCGCGCCTTTCAGGACGCGGGCTGTGCCTGGTTGCACCTGGTGGACCTGAACGGGGCCTTCGCGGGCGCACCGGTCAATGCCGCGGCGGTGGAGGCGATCCTCGCGGAGACCTCGGTGCCGGCGCAGCTGGGCGGTGGCATTCGGGACATGGCAACGATCGAGATGTGGCTCGGCAAGGGCATCGCGCGGGTGATCCTGGGCACGGTCGCGGTCGAGGACCCGGAACTGGTGCGCGCGGCGGCCAAGGCGTTTCCCGGGCAGGTGGCCGTGGGGCTGGATGCACGGGCCGGCCGGGTGGCCACGCGCGGCTGGGCCGAGGAGACCGACCTGATGGTCACCGACCTCGCGCGATCCTTCGAGGACGCAGGCGTAGCGGCGATCATCTACACCGATATCGACCGGGACGGGGCGATGCAGGGGCCGAACGTGGCGGCCACGGCGGCCCTCGCGCGGGCCACGTCGATTCCGGTGATTGCCAGCGGGGGGGTCAGTTCGCTCGACGATCTGCGGGCGCTCAAGGCCTCCGGCGCACCTCTGGACGGCGCGATTTCGGGGCGGGCCCTCTATGATGGGGCGATCGATCTGGCCGAGGCGCTGGCGGTTCTGGCGGACTAGGGGGCTCTGCCCCCGGCGCTGCGCGCCTCCCCCGGAGTATTTTCGCACAAAAGAAAGGGCGGGGCTTTGGAAAGAGCGGGCCGTTCTGTGGCGCGTTTTTTTGCGGGGTTTGACCAAACTGTGGGCCGAGCTTCGGTTTGGGCGGTGGAGGGTGCCCTCGGCGGGGCGGACCTGGGCTGCGCGCTGTAAGCCGCCCTTATCGCGCAATCGATTTGACAAGTGCACACGGGTCGAGCCCAGACCGGACCTGGGCCGAGGGGTCAACGCAGCGGATCGCTTTGCCACAGCTGGACGGTCAGCCCGCCATGGGCCACGCGCGGGCCGGGGGTGATGGGCAGGGCGGTGGCCTTGGCGAGCGCGGGCTCGGAGGTCATGAGGCCCAGGCGCCAGCCGGCGAACCGGGTGCGGAGGGTCTCTCCCAGGGCGCCGTAGAGGCCATAAAGCAGTTTCTTGTTGCCGATCCGGGCGCCGTAGGGCGGGTTCACCATGATGAGGCCGGGCCCGGGGACGGGCGGCTCCAGCGCGCTGATCGGTTGGCAGGCGAACTGGCACAAGGCCGTGACGCCGGCCTGTTCGGCGTTGCGGGTCGCGCCGGTGATCGCGCCTTGGTCCCGGTCGAAGCCGAAGAAGCGGGGCGGGCCATCAGGGGGGACTACCGGTGTCCGGAGCGCAGCCCAGGCGGCGGGGTCGTGATTGGCGAAGCGCTCGAAGGCGAAGGCGCGGGCGCGGCCCGGGGCCAGGCCGCTTGCCATGCTGGCCGCTTCGAGCAGGAGCGTGCCGGAGCCGCACATCGGGTCCACCAGGGGTTCGCGCCCGTCATGGCCCATCTGGCGCAGGAAGAGCGCGGCCATGGTTTCACGCAGGGGCGCCTTGCCGACGAAGGTTTTCAGCCCGCGGCGGTGGAGCGGCGCGCCGGAGCTGTCGAGGCTGATCGTGACGAGGTCGTCGTCGATTCGGGCGATCAGGCGGAGCGCCTCGTCGGCCTCTGCGTCGGCCTCGCCCCGGGCCAGCACCGCGCCCGCATCCGTCACGGCCTTGGCGATGCGCTGTGCGGCGGCACGGTCGTGGTAGATTTTCGACTTTCGGCAGGTGGCCTCCACCCGCACCGGGGTGCCGGGGGCGATCCAGGCGGCCCAGTCGATCTTGCGCGCGCGCTTGTCGAGTTGCGCCAGGTGGAAGGCGCGGAACTCGGCGATCCGTACCAGCACGCGGCCCGCGCCCGCGAGCACGAGATTGGCGCGCCGCATGTCCTGCAGCGTGCCGGTGATCTCGACGCCGCCGGGGACCGGGCGCGGGTCCAGGAAGCCCGCGGCGCGGGCCTCCTCGGCGAGGGCGGCTTCCAGCCCGGGCTGGGCGGCGAGAAACAGGGGCAGGGTGTCGGCCATGGCGGTCTTGTAGGGGGCGGCGCGGGTCTTGGCGAGAGGCAGGGTTGTCCGGGGCCCCGTGGCGGCGTACACGAAGGCCGGAACCGCGCCGGAGGGCCCCATGCTGAAAATCCGTGTCATCCCCTGTCTCGACGTGGCCGATGGGCGCGTGGTCAAGGGCGTGAACTTCGTGGACCTCGTGGATGCGGGGGACCCGGTGGAATCGGCCAAGGCCTATGACGCGGCGGGGGCGGACGAGCTGTGCTTTCTCGACATCCACGCGACCAATGAGAACCGCGGCACGATGTATGACCTGGCCACGCGAACGGCGGAGCAATGCTTCATGCCGCTGACCATCGGCGGCGGGGTGCGGACCACGGAGGATGTGCGCAACCTGCTTCTGGCGGGGGCGGACAAGGTGTCGTTCAACTCGGCGGCCGTGGCGGATCCGGACGTGATCGCGCGGGCCGCCGACAAGTTCGGCAGCCAGTGCATCGTCTGCGCGATAGATGCCAAGACCGTGGCGCCGGGGCGGTGGGAGATATTCACCCATGGCGGGCGCAAGCCAACGGGGATCGACGCGGTGGAATTCGCCAAAACGGTCGTGGAAAAGGGGGCGGGAGAGATCCTGCTCACGTCGATGGATCGGGACGGGACCAAGCAGGGCTTCAACATAGCCCTGACGCGGGCCATTTCGGATGCGGTGTCGGTGCCGGTGATCGCGAGCGGCGGGGTTGGCACGCTCGATCACTTGGTCGAGGGCGTGACCGAGGGGGGAGCGAGTGCCGTGCTGGCGGCGTCGATCTTCCATTTCGGGGAGTTCACCATCCGCGAGGCGAAGGAACACATGGCGGAGGCGGGGATCCCCGTGCGGTTGTCATGAGCGTGCTGGCGCGACTGGAGGCGACGATCGCGGCCCGGAAAGGGGCCGATCCGGACAGTTCCTGGACCGCGAAGCTGCTGGCCAAGGGGCCGGAGAAATGCGCCGAGAAGTTCGGGGAAGAGGCGGTCGAGGCGATCATCGAGGCGGTGAAGGGCGACCGGGCGAAGCTGACCTCCGAGGCGGCGGATGTGCTCTATCACCTGCTGGTCATGCTGGCGGCGCGCGATGTGGCGCTGGCGGAGGTTCTGGTGGAGCTGGAGCGGCGCGAAGGCATCTCGGGGATCAGCGAGAAAGCCAGCCGCTAGGGCCAAGCGGCTTCCAAGCCGCTTAAGGATTTTCCAAAATCCTTGGCCCCTCTCCATTGCAACGGACAGGCGCGCGCCCGCCGGGGTCTCAGAGTTTCGAGCTGATCACGCCGGTATTGAATCCGCCCATCCGCAACTCGCCGAAGAGGCGTTGATATTCGATCTTGGGGCATCTGTCCTGGATGACCTCGATCCCGGCGGCGCGGGCCTTGGCGGCGGCTTCCGGGTGGGTCACACTGATCTGCATCCAGATCACCTTCAGCCCCGGCAGCGCCTCCAGTGCCGCGTCCACCACCTCCGGCACGGCTTCGGAGCGGCGGAAGATGTCGAGCATGTCCACGGGCTCGGGAATATCCGCAAGAGAGGCGCGCACGGTCTGGCCGAAGAGGGTCTTGCCCGCGTGGCCGGGGTTCACGGGAATGACGGTCTTGCCCTTTAACGACAGGTAGCGTGCGACATAGTAGGAGGGCCGCACGGGGTTCATCGATACGCCGACGCAGGCCACGGTGCGGGTCCGGGTCAGGATGCGGCGGAAATCGTCGTCGCTCGGCGGTGTTATGGGGTCGTGGATCATGGTGCGAGCCTAGCGTCATGCGGGCCGCGCGGGAAGTCGGGATCCTGCGCGGGCGCAGGCTGGCCAAGTGCGTTTCGCCAAAAAAAACGCCCGTGCCGAGAGGGCCGGGCGTAAAGTAACGGAACGAGGGACAGTGAATGAAGCGCGGGAGTTCCGAGCCCGCCTTCCTAAGGAATACGTAGGAACGCGTTGTCGGATTGAAAGGCATTCTTCACGATTCTGTGATGAGGCCTGTGTCCTCAGCGCCATCGGCCGCTCTTGGGTGCGCGATCAGGCGAGAACTTGCGGCCAGTTGGCGTTTCCGCGGGCGATATTGCCGGGAATGTCCCTTTCCCAGCGGCGCTGCACGCGTCTGGAGAAGTTCATGTAGAGCTTGCCATCGACGATGCGCCAGGCTTCCGGGATGGTGGAGGCGGTATAGCCCTCGGCCACAGCCCAGGCGCAGTAGCCGCCGAATTGCGGGGCGTAGGCCACAGGGTCGGCGGCGAAGGCTGCGCGATGCGCGTCGGACGCAAAGCGCCAGGTCGCGCCGTTCCAGTCATGGGTGAAGGCGTCGCTTCCTTCGGTGGGTTCGCCCAGGGTGAAGTAGGCCACCGGGTCATAGCCGCGGATGGCAGCACCGCGGTCCGAGAATACCGGCGGTTCAGCGGCGAGGGCAGGGGCCGCAAGGGGGGCTGCGGCGAGCGCGGTGGCGGTGCCGATCAGGAACTGGCGTTTGGTGAGCATGGGGCGATCCTTCCGAGGTTATGACGCCGAGGTGGCCCCGGGTGATCGCCTGCGCAACCCGTCTGACTTCCATGTGAAACGGCGCGGCGCCCCCGTGAGAATTGTTTCAGTCGAAAATGTCTTCGATCACGTCCACGGCTTCGGAAAGGGCACGCTTCCACAGGGGCTTCTTGCGTTTCTTGCGCCGACGCGGGTCCGGACCCATGCGGGCGGACTGCGGGCGCGCGCCGTGTTCCGGGCCGTGCACGCCGGGGATATAGCCCGTGGCCTTCTTGCGCTTGGCAGGCTTGGTCCCGCTGGGCGCTTTGAGCCATTTCATCTCGTGCAGGGGCGCGCCGCAGGAGCCGCAGGCCAGCTCGTGCCCGTCCCGCGCGGACGGCACCAGCATGGTCCGGGCGCTGCAATAGGAACAGGTGGCTAGTTTCGTATGCTCGGGCATCTGGATCTCCTTGGCCCCTAGATAGGGGCCGGGCGGGCGCGTGTCATCCCTCGCCCCGGCAAGCATAAAGTGCGACCGCCGCCGCGTTCGAGACATTGAGCGATCCGAAGTCGCGGGCGAAGGGAATTTTCACCAGCCGGTCGCAGGTATCCTTTGTCTTGTCCCGCAGGCCCGGTCCCTCGGCGCCCAACACCAGGGCGATGGGACGGTCTGTGAGGTCGCGCAGGGCCGTGCCGATGGTGTCCTCGGCGGTGCCATCGAGCCCGAGGAGCACGAAGCCCATGGCGCGCAGCTCTTCCATGGTCTCGGCCAGGTTGCGCACCCGCAAATAGGGTTGGCGTTCGAGCGCGCCGGAGGCGGTCTTGGCCAGCGCGCCGGTTTCGGGTGCGGCGGACCGGGCGGTGGAGATCACGGCCGCGGCCCCGAACACCTCCGCCGAGCGCAGGATCGCGCCCACATTGTGGGGATCGGTCACCCGGTCCAGCAGCACCACCAGCGGCGGGCGGTCCGCCGGGCCGGTGAGGACCGTCTCGGCCAGCGGACCCCAGGCGAGCGGCTTGACCTCCAGCGCGGCGCCCTGGTGGACCGAGCCGGGGTCGAGCGGCGCGGGAAACCGGCGCGGGTCGGCAATCTCCGGTGCGATCGCGGCCTCGGCGATGGCCTCGGCCAGCTTGTCGGCAGCATTGCGCGTCACCACCAGCCGCAGTTTCGTGCGCGCGGGGTTTTCCAGCGCATCGCGCACCGCGTGCAGGCCAAAGAGCCAGACGGTCTGGGCCGCCGCCGCCCGTTTGGCGCGTTCCTTGTCGATCACCCAGGTCGGTTTCTTGCCAGCCATTGCCTGTCATCACATGCGGTTTCGAAGCGTCGGGCATAGAGGACCGCCCCGCACGGGTCAACGGGGCGGTTTTTGCCGTTGACGCCCCCGGCACAAGGGCTTAAGCAGCGCGCCAGTTGGGCGACAGGCCGCAAGGTGTGGCAGGGGACTGTAACTCCCTCGCGGAGACGCACGCCTGGTTCGATTCCAGGGTCGCCCACCACTTCTCTCCTCCAGACCATTCCAGATAACCTGCCCGGGTCGGGGCGGGAATGGGGCCGTTCATCCGGCTCGCGGGACGCCGTGTTCGGGCGTTTGACCTGAGTGCCCGGCTGGTGCTAGGTGCATTGTATCCTTTCGGATACAAGAGGCTCTTCTTGAAAGAATCGTCGAAATCCAGCGGCGAGGCCGCTTATGGCGCGCTGCTCGATGCCATTCACTCCGGCGAGTTCCGCCCGGGGGACAGGTTGCGCGAGGAATCCGTGGCCGAGCGATTGCGCCTGTCGCGCACGCCGGTGCGAGAGGCCCTGCGGCGGCTGGAGGCCGAGGGGGTGGTGGAGCATCGGCCGCGGGTGGGCGCGGTCATTCGCAAGCTCTCCCAGCGCGAGATCGTGGAGCTTTACGAGATGCGCGTCGTCCTGGAGCGCACGGCCGCGGCCATGGCGGCCAAGCACGGTGCGGAAGCGGAGTTCGACGCGCTATCAGACCTCAATGAGGCGATCAGGGCCGAGCGGACGCACCCGGCCAGGGCAGCGGAGATCAATCAGCGGTTTCATCTCGGGCTCTATCATGCGGGCCGCAATCGTTTTCTGATGGATGCGGCGCGGGCGCTCAACAACTCGCTGATCCTGCTGGGGCCGACCACCTTCACCGACCAGGCCCGGATCGACCAGGTCACCGCCCAGCATACCGATATCGTCGCGGCCCTGCGGGCGCGCGATGCGGACGCGGCCAGCGCCGCGGCGGAGACACATTTGCAGACCTCCCTGCGGCACCGATTGCGGGCGTGGGACGCATGATCGGCATTTTCACCGCCTTCGCGGTCGCGCTTGCGGGCGTCGGGCTGTTTCAATGGCTGGACCTGCCGCTGCCCTGGCTTCTAGGGCCGATCTTCGCCTGTCTGACGGCGGCGATGCTGGGCGTGCCCATGCGCAGCCTCAAGCCGATCAACGAGGCGACGCGCATGGTCCTTGGCGTGGCGGTCGGGGCCACGCTGACGCCGCCGGTCCTGGCGACCTTTCCCGCCATGTGGTCGACCCTGATGCTGGTTCCGGTGATGGTTGTTGCGATCGGACTGGTGGGGGTACCTTATTTCCGCAGGCTGTGGGGGTATGATCCGGCCACGGCCTATTACTCGGCCATGCCGGGCGGGTTGCAGGACATGCTCCTTTTCGGGGAGGAGGCGGGGGGCAATGTGCGGACCCTGTCTCTGATCCATGCGACGCGGGTGACGGTGATCGTCGTGGCATTGCCCTTTTTGCTCAAGGGGGTGTGGGGGGCGGATCTGGGCAATGCGCCCGGTGCGTCTCTCGGTGTCGTGCCGGTCCACGAGATGGGCTTGATGGGGCTGTGCGCGATTGTCGGCTGGTGGGGCGCGCGTCGGATCGGGCTGTTCGGCGCGGCGATCCTCGGGCCGATGATCGTGACCGGGGCTGCGGCCATGTCCGGACTGCTTGAGAACCGCCCGCCGGCGGAGGCGATATGGGCCGCGCAGTTCTTCATCGGCGTGACCATCGGCTGCAAATACGTGGGCATCACCTGGGGCGAGATCCGACGCGATCTTGCCGCGGGTCTGGGGTTTTGCGGGATCCTGATCGTGCTGACGCTGATCTTCGTCGAAGGCGTTTATCTCGCCGGTCTTGCGCCGGGAATGGAGACGCTGCTGGCCTTTGCACCGGGGGGGCAGGCGGAGTTGACGGTGCTGGCGCTGATCGTGGGTGCGGATGTGGCCTTCGTGGTGGCGCATCATATCCTGCGGATTTTCGTGGTGATCCTCGGCGCGCCCATCGTGGTGCGGATGCTTGGGGACAAGGACGCGCGCTAGGGTCGGGCTTAGGGGTCGGTCTTGAACAGGTCCGCCTTGAGGGCGGCCTCGACCAGTTCGGCGACGGTGCGGACGTCCATTTTCTCTAGGATGCGGGCGCGGTGATGGTCCACGGTGCGCGGGCTGATCCCAAGGGTGCGCGCCACGTCCTTGGAGGAATTGCGCGCCGGGTTCGTGGCGATGATCAGCGCGATTTCCTGTTCGCGGCTGGTCAGGCCCTGGTACCGCGCCACGATCTCCGACTGGTGCTGGTTGACCTCGCGCCGCTTGGCATCGGCCTCGAAAGCGGCGTCGATCCGTTCGATGAGGATCGATTGCTTGAAGGGTTTTTCCAGAAAGTCGATCGCACCCATTTTCATGGCCTGCACCGATTCCGGGACACCGCCATGGCCGGTGATGAAAATGATCGGCACGTCGATGCCCGCGGCTTTCAGATAGGCCTGCAATTCCAGCCCGTTCATGGTCGGCATGCCGTAATCGAGGATCAGGCAGCCCGAGGCCGAGCCATCATAGGTGCCCAGAAACTCATGGGCGGAGGCGAAGGTCTTGACCGTGTAGCCGCGTAACCCCAGGGCCCGGGAGAGCGATGCGCGTATATCCGCATCGTCATCCACCAGAAAGACGCATGGCTCCTGCAATTCGCTCTCAGACATCACCGATTCCCCTCACCGGCAGGGTGAAACAGAACCGGGTCATCTGACCAGAGCGTTCGTGCCAGATCTTGCCGCCATTCGCCTCGATCAGCGTACGGCTGATCGACAGGCCGAGCCCCATTCCATCCCGCTTGGTGGTCTCGAAGGGTGTGAACAATTCCAGCGCGTCGTCGATACCCGGCCCGTTGTCTTCGACGACGACGCGGACATGGTCGCCCTCCCGGGTGGCGCTAACGCGCAGGATGCGTGCGTCGCTGTCCAGCAGCGCGAGGGATTCCACGGCGTTGCGCAGCAGGTTGACCACCACTTGGGCGACCTGCACCTTGACCGCCCGAACCATGATTTCCTCGCCCTTGGGGAGCACGAAATCGACGCTGTGCTGGCGCGCTTCGGGCAGAACGAGGCGGCGGGCCTGGGTCACCAGTTCGATGATGCCGAAATCGCTGGGGACGTTCTCGTCCTTGCGCACGAGGGCCCTCAGCGCCCGGATGATGTCGGCGGCCTGATGGGCGTGATCGTCGATTTCGCCGAGAAGCGCGCGTACGTCATTCATGCGGTTCGGTGTCTTCTCGATGGTCAGCTGGGCGGCATCCACGTTCTGGGTGATCGCGGTCAGGGGTTGGTTCAGTTCATGGGCCAGCCCGGTTGCCAGCTCCCCCATCATTTCCTGCCGCGAGAAATACGCGATCTCCCGGTTCAGGGTTTCGATGGTCTCTTCGGTGGCGCGGGCCTGGGTGATGTCGTCAATGGTGGCCACCACATAGGTATCATCCGGGCCGCCCTCGTGCACGTAGATGCCGTTGAAGCTGATCCAGACGGTCTCGCCGCCCCGGTGCAGGACTTTCGCCTCGAACCCGAAGGCTTTCTGCCCGCCGATCCAGTCGCTGAACTCAGCCCGTATCTCGGTTTCTTCGGGATCGAGCAGCATGCGGAAATCCACCCCTTCGAGATCGCCGGGGCTGTAGCCGAGCAGTTGCGCGAAGCTTTCGTTGACGCGCTTGAGCCGACCGGAGCTGTTGTCGATCCGGACCATGCCGCGGGAGGCGCGCTCGAAGATCTCGCGGTACTCGGTTTCTGTGCGCCTGCGCTCCGAGATCTCGTGGACCAGCGCGGTGTTGGCGTTCTCCAGTTCCTTGTAGGTGCTGGGCAGGGGTTCGTTCGGGTCGACCTCGCCCTGGGAGATCAGCGAGGAGCGCACGGCAAAGGCGCGCACGGGGGCGTGAATCCGGTTGGCGAGGGCCAGGCCCAGGAGGGCGGTGGTGGCCGCCACGGCAATGGCGATGAGGGTGTTCTGGGCGCGGTTCTCTTTCAGAGCTCCGGTGAAATCCACCTGTGGGGCATAAAGAACGATGGTCCAGGGAATGTCGTCGAGCCCGAAGGGCATGATCAGGGACACGAACCGCTCGCCCAGAAGCTCGAAGTCAGACTGGATCGGGCTGTCCACGGCCACCCCGTCCGGGCCGAGGCGGTCGCCGAACGCGGCGCGTGCAATGGGATCGTCGATCTCGGTAATCGAGGGGAATTGCAGGGTGCCGCCCTCGCCCTTGGTCGTCAGAAGATCCGGGTTCGGGTGGGCGATCACATCCCCGTTGCGATTGAGGATCAGGGCTGCACCGGTCTTCCCGATCCGCAGGTTGGATAGGAAATTCGACAGCTCGGCGATCTCGATATCGACACCCACGACCCCCTGGACATTCCCCTTGAACCCCACCACCGGCGTGGCGGCCGTGATGCCGGGGGATTGCGAAGTAAAGAAGATATAGGGATCGGTCCAGATGCTGCTGCGATATGCGGTCGCCTCTATATACCAAGGGCGCGCGCGGGGATCATAGGTGTCCGTCGGGTCGACATACCGCCCGATATCCGCGAAATCGTCGCTGCGACGGATGAACAGGGCGCGGTGGGCGGACTCCACATCGACGATCTTGGTCAGGTATTGCTGGTCGCCTTCCCGTTTGACGTAAACGAAGTTCCCGTCGGAATCTCCGTAATAGGCCCCGGCGAACTGGGGGGCCGAGCGGAGTTGCTGAAACAGCAGGCCTTCGAGGTGGTCGCGGTCTTCGCGGCGCACGATCTGGTTGGTGGCAAGCGCGGTGGACAGTTCCGCCGCACTGCGGGCCGGAGACATGAACCATTTTGTATGCTGGATCACGTTGGTGCCAACGTCATAGAGTTGGCTTCTGGCGTGTTCCAGCAGGCTGCGCTCGGATGTGAAGTAGGACGAGAACACCACCACAGCCACCGCCAGCAGCTGCAACCCTGCCAAAGCCAGTGCAAGAATGGCCCCCAGTGACTTCATGCGTCCGCCCTGTCCCGTCAGTGGTTTCCCGCCGACAATCCCGGAGGGGTGTCGCGTGTTCTCCAAACTCATTCTAGAATGCATGTTGAGCGCATGGCTACCATCCCAAAAGCAACACGCTCTGCCCCAAGGGGACAGAGCGTGCCGATCCAAGCCACTCACTCCTGGAAAGTCTCGGGCGTCTCACGAAACACCCTTAAATGTCTGTCCCGGCAAAAAAACGCACGCACCGGCTGATAGAAAGCCTAGAGGCTGCGAAGATGAGGGGCTATTCGCTGTGTTACCTACGTAGTTTTGCCTATGTGGGCGAGTGCGCGGATTTTTGCGCAACCCGGGGCTGCGCCCCGATCGAGCCCGGGCTGTCGCGCGCGATATGCCCGAGGCGCTGGACTGCGCTTCAGACCGGGGCAGACACCAAGGCTCTGGCTGCTACGGTGATGCTGTCGACCGAGGGCAGGGTGGCGGCATAGGCCGGGCCGGTGGCGATGAAGCTGTCTGCGGCGGTGTCGCGCGCGACCCGGGCATTCGTGCGCTCCGACAGGAGGGCCATGAGCCCTTCGGCGACCCCGCCGGAGTGGCGGGTTTCGTCGACGATCAGGATGTTGGGGATGCCGTCAATCGCCTCCAGCAAGGACCTTTCCGGCAGGGGGGACAGCCAGCGCAGGTCGATGATACGCGGATCGATCCCGGCGGCGCGAAGTTGCGGCAGGGCCTTGTGGCACAGGTAGTGCCCGTTGCCGAAACTCACGAGCGCGAGATCCGTACCGGTGCCGTGCTGGCCGACTTGGCCGAGATCGATGCGCTCCCCCGGCGGGGGGTAGCGGGTCATCCAGCCGCCATCCTTGTCGCCCTGCAGATCGCGCATCGGGTAAAGCGCGATGGGTTCCAGGAAAACCACCACACGCTGTTCCTCCCGGGCCAGCCGCACACATTCGCGCAGCATTCGGGCGGCATCGGCACCGGTGGACGGGCAGGCAAGGATCACGCCGGGAATGTCGCGCAGGACCGCCAGCGCATTGTCGTTGTGAAAGTGCCCGCCGAACCCTTTCTGGTACCCCAGCCCCGCGATGCGCAGCACCATGGGGTTCGTGTATTGGCCGTTGGAGAAGAAGGGCAAGGTCGCTGCCTCGCCCCGCAACTGGTCCTCGGCATTGTGCAGATAGGCGAGAAACTGGATCTCGGGCATCGGCACGAAACCGTTCTGGGCCATGCCGATGGCGAGCCCGAGGATGGATTGTTCGTCCAGCAGGGTGTCGATCACGCGGTCGCGCCCAAAACGTTGCGCCAGCTTCTGGGTGACGCCGTAGACCCCGCCCTTGCGGCCGATATCCTCGCCCATCAGGACGATCTCGCCATGCTCCAGCATCAGGTCGGTGAGCGTGAAGTTCAGGATCTTCGACAGGTGCTGAGGCGCATCGAGACTGTCGAAATCGGCCCCGAAGGCCGCCGCGCGCGCGTCCGGCGCAGGCCCGTTCCCGGTGCGGCAGGGGCGTTTCGGGGGGATGAGGCTGTGCATGACCTCTGCCGCGGTGCGCAGGCGAGGTCGTTCAACCACGTCACGCGCCAGATCGGCCACCTCGCCATGACAGTCGGTGTAAAGCGTCAGCGCGTCGGCAGAGGGCAGCACGCCCGCCGCATCCAGCATCCGCACCATGTGCAGGAGCGGGTCGTCCGCCTCCGCCGCTTCGACCTCGGCGCGGGGCAGGTAGCTGGTGGGCACATCCGCGCCCGCATGGCCATAAAGCCGGATCGTTTCCAGGTGCAGGATCGCCGGGCGCCGCTTGTTGCGGACATGATGCGCCGCCTCCCGGGCCACGCGGAAGGTTTCGTAGATGTCGCGCCCATCGGCGTGGAAATAGGTGATCCCGGGCCGCGCGCCGAGGCTCGCGGAAATCCAGCCCGGCGGGGTTTTGGTCGAGATGCCGATCCCGTTGTCTTCGCAGACGAAGAGAAGGGGCAGGGGGATATTCCGGTATGCGGTCCAGCTGGCGGTGTTGAACGCGCCCTGGGCGGTGGAATGGTTAACCGAGGCATCCCCAAAGCTGCAACAGACGATTCCGTCCGGGTCGAGTACCCGATGTTCAGGCTTGTGCCGCGCCGCCGGGGCAATGGAATAGGCGGCGCCCACCGCCTTTGGCAGGTGGCTAGCGATGGTCGAAGTCTGGGGCGGGATGTTCAGCGCCCTGGAGCCGAGCACCTTGTGGCGCCCCCCCGATATGGGGTCCTCGGCCGAACAGGCGAAGCTCAGAAGCAGGTCGCGGGCCGGGGTCTGGCCCGGCACCTGGGCGGCGCGCGCGACCTGGAAGGCGGCGTCACGGTAATGCAGGAAGGCCATGTCGGTCGGGCGCAGGGCGGTGGCGACGGCCGCCATCGCCTCGTGCCCCGAGGAGCCGATGGTGTAGAATCCCTGTCCGGCCTTCTGCATCTTGCGGCTCTGCAGGTCGAGCACGCGGGTCAGGCAGGCGGCGCGGTAGATGCTGCGCGCTTCGTCTGCCGAAAGCGGGCCGTCTGGCGCGGCGCCGGGGGGCAGATCGCGCGCCGCGACCCGGCGCAGGAAGTTCTGATGCACGATATCGGCGCGGTCCATGGCTCGGGCCCGGTCTCCAGTGGTGGCGGCAGGCTTGCCCATCGGGCACGCGGGCGCAAGAGCGGAAACCGCGACGCAAGCTTACAGGCCGAACCGCAGGGGTGCGTTGGCAAGGAGTTGATACAATGCCTCTGCGCGTGGTAGCATTGAAGCTAGCGTTCACAGGTATTTCCGGACGTCGCAGTTTTTGAGATTAACAAGTGATTTCAGGGGGATGTATGATCAGAGTCCTGATCATGTCGGATGTGCAGGTGTTTCGTGAGGGCTTGGCCATCGCGCTCTCGCAAAGTGGGGAGTTCGATGCGCGGCAGGCATCCTCCCGATCACAGGAGGCTTTGCGGACCATTCGGCGGTCTGCCGCCGATGTCGCGCTTGTCGACCTTCAGATATGTGAAGCCACCGATTTCATGGCGGCCTTGTCCCGGGGAGCACCGGAGACAGCCCTGATCGCCATGGGTGTCGACCGGGACGGTGGCCAGATTCTCGAATGCGCAGAGGCCGGGGCGCGGGGGTTCGTGGCGCGGGACGCATCCCTGGCCGATCTCACCCGTGCCATTCACGATGCGCGGGCGGGTGCCCTGCGTTGCCAGCCCGAGGTGGCGCATATGCTCTTTTGCCATGTTGGGCGGCTGAGGGCTCGGCGCGAGGCGGACCCCTGCGCGCAGCCCGGCATGCAACTGACCCGGCGCGAGCGGGAAATCCTCGACCTGATCGAGCGGGGCAAGTCCAACAAGGTGATCGCCTGTACACTGGGCATCGAGGTCTCGACGGTGAAGAACCATGTCCACAGCCTGCTGGGCAAACTGGGGGTCCGCCGCCGAGGCGAGGCGGCCGCCCTGCATCGACGCAGATCGACGTAGCATCGCCCCTCCAGACTGTCACCTGCCGCTGCCGCCTCTTTCGGGCGGCTTTTTTGTGTGGTCTGCGAAGATCTAGATCCAACGGTCCCCCGCATGGGCCCGAGGGTACAGATCATTTTTGGACCCAAGGCTTCATTTGCAGCCACTGTCGGTTCTGGAACGCTGAGACGATCCGTTCCGCGGACAAGAGCCGCGGCTGTCTCAGTCAGGAGCCCTGTCATGGCGGTCTACCAATCCCCCGGCGTCTATATCGAAGAAATCCCCAGCGGCGCGCGTCCCATCGAGGGGGCGGCCACGTCCGTTGCGGCCTTTGTCGGCCCGGCCAGGCGAGGACCGGCGGGCAGCGCCGAGCCGATCGGCAAGCTGGACGATTACAAGTCGCTTTATGGAGACATCACCTCCGAGGACGACGCCATGGGGCTTGCAGTGCAGGCCTTCTATCTCAACGGGGGCAAGAAGGCCTATATCTGCCGCTTGGCGGGAGGGCTTTCGGAGGCGGCCTCGGTCTCGGTCAACGGTCAGGGCTCGGGTGGGGCGAACACGGCGCAGCCGGTCCTCGTTGTTTCGGCCTCCAGCGTGGGCGACTGGGGCAATGATCTCTACATCCGCATCGTGAAGCCGGACCCTGATGCCCTGAGCTTCGATCTGGAGGTCGGCGCGCGGATCGATGGCACGTTCGAATTGATGGAGCGTTTTGCGGGGCTCGACATGCGCGCGGGCTCGGACCGTTATGTCATTGACGTGATCGCGGATCAGTCGCGGCTGATCGATGTGGCGCTGGGCCCGGATGCGCAGGCCGAGCTTGCCGCGAGCGATTATGCCGATGCGACGCTGCAAGGCGGCGATACCGGCACCGAGGCGACCTATTTCACCGCGGGGCTGGGCGGTGCGACCTCTGGCACGCTGACGCTCAACCTCAATGGGCGGGGGACAGAGACCATCACCGTGGACCTGTCCACCGCCGGGCTCGATGGCAGTGACCATGTGGACGATGCGGACCTGCTGGCGGCGGCGGTGCAGGCGGGTATCCGGGCGCATAGTCCGCTCGATGTGTTTCAGACCGTCACCGTGGACTACACCGCGCCCCGCTTCACCATTACCGCGCCCGAGGACGGATCGGCCGCGTCCCTGGCGGGGGGCGGTGGGACGCTTGGCGCGCTGATGCGGATGACGCCGGAGGATCGCGCCACCCTGACCAGTGAACCTGCGGTCGGGGCCAGCGGAACGTTCTTTTCCAGCGCGGCGAACGGGGTGAATGCGGCGGCCAATGCCCCGACGGAGATCTCGATCACCATCGATGGGCATGGTCCGGTGGCGGTGGCGATGGATTTCACCGACACCGGCTTTGTCGGCACCAACGGCACGGACGGTGCGCTGGTCGCGGGCGTGATGGAGACCGCGATCCGCGCAGCACGGCCGGACCTTGTGTCCTTCACCGAGGCGACGGTGGTCTATGACACCAACCGCTTTGTCATCACGTCGGGCAACCCGGCGCCACGCGTCAGTGGCGTGTCGGTCGCGGCGGGCAACTTCGCCGATTACCTGAACCTGAGCACGGGCACATCCGTCGCCGGGCGCGCAGTGACCCAGGGCACTTCGCCGGTCATGCCGCTGCAGACACTCGGATCCGGTGGCGAGGGGGAGCAACTGGTCGGCGGTACCACGGTCGCGCCGTCGGCGGCCGATTACGCCGCCTTTTACGACGGGGTCCTGCGCAAGGTGCCGGATGTGACGATGATCCTGTTGCCGGGCCAACCCTATACCGAGACCGGACCGAGCCTGGAGATTTCCAACACCATCGCCTTCGCCGAACGGGAGCGGCGGATGATGTTCATCGCTGATCCACCGCCGGGGGTGGAGTTGACCACCGATACCGGGATCGACGCGCTGCAGCTGACCTCGTCGACCTATGCGGCGACCTATTACCCTTGGGTGCGCTCGCCCAACCCGCTTTACAATGTGGACTTAAACCCGACCGCGCCCAAGACGGTTCTGATCCCGCCTTCGGCCTTTGCCGCGGGGCTGTGGACCAAGACGGACGGGCGGCGCGGGGTCTGGAAGGCGCCCGCGGGGGTCGAGACCCGGCTGGTCGGAGCCTCGGCGCTCGAATTCGAAGTCGAGGAGTTGGAGCAGTCGGCCCTCAATCCGCGCGGCATCAACTGCTTTCGGAAGCTGCCGAGCTTCGGGTCGGTGGTCTGGGGGTCCCGGACGCTGGCCACCAAGGCGGTGCCGGAATGGCGCTATGTGCCGGTGCGGCGCACCGCGCTCTTCATTGAAAAGTCGATCAAGGACGGGATCCAGTGGGCGGTGTTCCAGCCCAACGCGCATCCGCTCTGGGCATCCCTGCGGACCAATATCGGCGGGTTCATGGATGGGCTGTTCCGGGCCGGGGCTTTCCAGGGAGAGAAGGCCAACGATGCCTATTTCGTGCGCTGCAATCTCGGCGACACGATGACCCAGGCGGATATCGACCGCGGCCAGGTGATCGTGATCGTCGGCTTCGCGCCGCTGAAACCTGCGGAATTCGTCATCGTGCGAATTCAGCAGAAGGTCGCAGAACAGTAATCGAGACAAGATGAGGAGATACGATCATGGCGGCCCCTCTTTTTCCGGCCAACGCCCACCGGTTCGATCCCTATCGGACCTTCAACTTCCAGGTGCTGATCGATGGTCAGACCGTGGCTGGGCTGCGCAAGTTCTCCGGCCTCAAGCGGACCGTAGAGGCGGTGAAATGGCGCTCTGCCGGAGAGCCGAACGTGGAGCGGGTGATGCCCGGTGGCGCGACCTATGAGCCGATCACCCTGGAACAGGGGCTGACCCATGACCCGGTGTTCGAGAACTGGGCAAACCTGGTCAACAACATCCAGGGTAATGCGGCGATGTCGCTGGTGCAGTACCGCAAGGATATCACACTCAACATCATGAACCTGCAGGGGGCGGTGGCGCTCAGTTACCGCATCTATCGCTGCTGGGTGAGCGAGGCGCAGTTGGTGCCGGAGCTTGATGCCGGAACGCGCAATGCGGTGGGCATCCAGATGATCAAGCTGGAAAACGAGGGCTGGGAACGCGACGTGTCGGTGGCCGAGCCGGTCGAGACGTGAGCGAGCTGACCCTCATCGGAGGTGTGCCGGGCGAGGGCGGGCTGCGCCAGGATGTCGTGCTGCGCCCGATGACGGGCCGGACCGAGATGGCGCTGGTCGATCTGGGGGATGCGGCATCGAACTTGTCGCAACCCGCGCGGGTCAACCGGTTTCTGGCCGAGACGGTGGAGAGCGTCGGTGGCGCGCCGGTGGATCCCGGGGCCCTGAGCGTCGGAGACCGGCAATACCTGGTGCGCCAGATCGGCGCACGGCTCGGGCCGGATACGGTCTGGCTTGGCGGAACTTGCCAAGCCTGCGACGGGCCCTTCGAGGTGCCTGTGACCCAGTCGGACTTGCCGGTCAAACCGGCCGGGCCGGGCTACCCTCAGACGCGCCTGTCGGTCGAGGGTACGGCCTGCGTTCTGCGCAGCCCGACCGGGGCCGATCAGGAGGCGATCGCGGGTCTGCCGCCCGGGGCCGCGGCCGACGCGCTGTTCGCGCTGCTGGTGGAGCAGGTTGAGACCGGGGCGCTGGGCGTGGAGGCAAAGCAGCAGCTTGAGGCCGCGATCGAGGACCTGTCACCGGAGGTCGCGCTGGAGGTCGCCACGTCCTGTCCGGAGTGCGGTGCCGCGCTGCGGATCGAGATCGATCCCTACCTGGCTCTCAGCCGACCGTCCTCGGACATTCTCGACGAGATCCACCTGATCGCCAGTCAGTATCACTGGTCCGAGGCGGAGATCCTCGCCCTGCCAAGGGCACGGCGGCAGGCGTATCTTGCGCGGATCGACCGGGCGCGCGGCATGGTACGCGCCCCCGAGTTCGGCGCGGAGGGCTAGGCGATGGGGTATCTCGGCCAGGTGGTTCGTGACGCCCAGCCCCGGCGCAGGGCCACGCCCGCTTTCCCGGGCGCGCGCGCCGCAGGCGTGGTCGCGGAGCCCTTGGTGTCGGCGCGTCTGATGGAAACGGAGGCTGAGGGATCGCCGCCATCGTGGGAAAACGACACCGGAGCCGCGGCGCGCGTGGCGCCCGACCCCCTGGAATCCGACAGCGAGCAGGGGAATGTCGCTGAGCCGGTCCGCAAGGACAAAAAGGACCATCTTGTCCGGCCGCCGATGCCACATTTCAGAGCCGCTGGTCCGGATGGGGCGCAAGGGCCGAGCCTTGCGACAGGCGCCGCGCGGAACTCGTTCGTGCGGCATGCCGAGACGACACGGCGCGCCACAGAGCAGGCGCCGAGCGCATCAGGAGTGCCGGGGCAGTTATCCCAGAGCCCCGTCGCGCCCGGACACGCCGTTCCGCGCTGGCCCGGGTCACCCGATGCGAAGACGGATGCGGACGATCGAGCGTATCGCCGCCCGCAGCATGCCGACCGGGATCTGTCCTCTGACCCGCCGGTCTCGGAGCTTGCATCGGTGGCGCGGTTCGCAGGAGATCCCCCGGTGGACCCTGAGAGAGTAGCTGATCCGCAGGCGGCCCTCTTGCCCGCGGCGATTACCCCCGAGATCCGCAGTCCGGTTGACGCGTCCTCATCCCGGCCGGTGCCATCGGTCAGCGCGGCCCAGATCCCCGCCGAGGCCCCGGAGGTCCGGATCGGTCATGTTGAGATCGTGGTGCCGGATCCCGCGCCTGCGCAACCCCGGCCTGGGCGGACCCGTTCCTCCGCTCCGATATCGCCCAGCCGCTTCCATGTACGGAGTGTCTGAGCCATGCCGGTGCCCACCTCCTCGCTGGCGCAGGTCTGCATGCAGGTGCGCGACGTGATCAGCGCGGGCATCCAGGCCCAGGCCCGCGGGATCGAGGTGACCATGGGGGCGCCCGCGGTGGTGGGGGGGATCGACAACCCGACCGAACATCATCTCAACCTGTTCTTCTACCGGTTCGAGCCCTCGGGGTTTCAGCCCGACACGCAGCCCGACCTGCCCTGGCGGATGCGGATGTTCTGCATGATCACGCCCTTCGGTATCGTGGAGGCCGATGGCGGTCAGACGATCTCGGCAGGTGAGAACGACATGCGCATCCTGAGCGAGACCATGCGCGTGTTGCATGAGACGCCCGTACTCGACCCGGTGACTGTGAGCGCGGCGGGGGGTGCCAATGGGATCGAGGTGCGCACGCGTGTGGTTTTCCTGCCCGCCACGGATGAGCAGATCAACCAGATCTGGTCGACCCAGGGCGAGACTCATTACCGTCCGTCTGCGGTCTACGAAATGTCACTGACCCCGGTGGTGCCTCTGGAGCTGGCTTCCGAGCCGCGGATGGTGGGGGCCATCGGGACCGATATCCGCGCGAACTTCTCTGCGCGGAGGGCGGCATTTGACGGGGTGATCCTCGGCCCGCCGGTCCCTGCTGTGCTGGTGGACACGACCGATCCGGGCTGGGCCCCGGCCACGGCATTGATCTTTGAAGGTGCGCTCCACCGCACCCTTTCTTTCGACGTGACAGCCCCGGCCTTTGCCGGGTTCGTCCCGCAGGTCTGGATCGCCGGAGAGACCAACACGCCGGTGGATCTGGTCTGGCAGGCGTGGCGCGACACCGGCTGGGAAACCGTGGGCGCGGCGCAGGCCGCTACACCCGCAACCGAGGATATCGATCCGCGCAACATTCCCGCAGGGTTGCCGGGGGTGCCCGTGGCCGCGCCGCTGCCGGAGGCGCTGGCGCCGGATGAGACCTCGCTGCAACTGATGCTGACGGCGCAGCGGCAGTTCACGCGGTATGCCGGGGGGCCGGTGGAAACCGCGCGCAGCGCGCCCTTGCTCATCACCCTGTGGCGGGAGGTGAGCCCGTGAACGCGATGGACGAGATCACCGGCTTTGCCGCGCTGGAACCGGAATGGGACCGGATCGAGGCGCTGGCCCTGTGCCTGGTGGAATCGCGGCAAGGTCGGGAGCCTCCAGAGGCTCTTTTGGAGGCGTTGACTGCGCTGCAGGTTGCAGTTTCCGCCCTGCGCACGGAGACGGCCCATTGGCACGGTCTGCCTCTCGATGGTTTGAGCATGCTGGAGATGGATATCCTCGCCGCGCTCGTGGCCGTGGAGGTCCAGCCGCGGGTAGGCTGGCTTTTCCAGTCCTTGCAGAGTGCCGGACCGCAGCCGTCGCCCGCGTTGCTGCAGGAGCTGTTGGCCCTGCGTCCGGCCGAGACGGCCGGGTTGCACCGGGCAATGTCGCCGGAAGGGGCGCTGGTCAGCCGCCGGATCATCAGCGTCGAGGCGCCGGGGCTCTACGGCGCGCTGCAGATGGAGCCGAGGATGCTGGCGCGGCTTATGGGCTGGCAGCGTGTTCTGGCACCGCCGCCCGGCGCGACCCTGATCCGCGATCCGGCGAGCTGGCAGGACCTGGTGCTGCCGGAGACGCAGATGCGCATGCTGCGTGAGTTCCTGATCTGGGTGCGGCAGCGGTCGCGCGTGGTGACCGACTGGGGCGGGCGCGATGTGGGCGGCCCGCTGGCGCTGTTTTCGGGGCCGTCGGGGACGGGCAAGACTTTCACCGCCTCGGTGCTGGCGGCGGAGCTGGGCTGGCCGCTCTACCGGGTCGATCTGGGGATGGTCGTGTCGAAATATATCGGCGAGACCGAAAAGAACCTCAACGCGCTGTTCGATGCCGCCCATGGCGCGGAGATGGTGCTGCAATTTGACGAAGCCGACAGCCTTCTGGGCAAACGGGCCGAGGTTAAAGAGGCGCGCGACCGGTACGCCAATATGGAGGTGTCGCATCTGCTCAGTCGGATCGAGCAGCATCGCGGCCCCTGCATCCTGACCACCAACCTGCGGACCCATCTGGACCCGGCTTTCATGCGGCGCTTCCAGGCGGTGATCGAGTTTCCGCGCCCGGATCTCGCGGCGCGGGAGGCGCTCTGGGCGCGGCTTCTGCCCGCGGGCGCGCCGATCGCGGCGGAGGTGAAGCTGGCTGAGCTTGCCGCGGCGGTGCCCCTGACCGGCGGGGGGATCCAGAATGCGGCCTTGCACGCGGCCTATCTGGCGGCGGAGGACGACACGGAGATCGGGCTGGCACAGATCGCAACGGCGATCTGGCGCGAGTTGGGCAAGTCCGGCAAGGCGACGGGCCACAAGGAGCTGGGGCCGCTGGGCGCGCATCTGCCGCAGGCCGAGCGGCTGGAGGGCGCATCATGAGCCGGCGCAAGACCGTGATGCTCGACAAGGTGACCCTGCATGTGCCGCCCGGGGCGGATCCGCAGGCGGTGCTGCGTGCCGTGACAAAGGCGATGGGTCAGGGGGCGTCGTCCTCAACCGCCACAGTGCGCGTGACCGTGCCTGGCATTCCGGGCGAAGGCCCGCAGGCGCTGGCGCAGCGCATCGGGCGGGCGACAGCGGCAAAGCTGAAATCGGGGGGCGGGGCATGAGTGTTGCGCTGATCCGCGGCTTCCTGATCGAATACGGCATCAGCCTGCCGCCGCTGGTGTTCCAGTTCACGTTCAACCCGACCACCCTGTCGCGGACCCGGTCGATCTCGCTCAGCCAAGGCGGTGCGCCGGGGACGAACCGGGGTTACGACTTCACCACGCCTGCCGAGACGCCGCGCGTGGCCCAGGGGGTCGAGTTGCAGCCCGAGACCTTCACCATGGCGATCCTGCTGGATAGCTCGGACCGCATGGCCGAGGGCAATCCCATCGCCGGTGTGGCGGGGATCGAGCCGGAGCTGGACACGTTGCGGTCCATGGTCGAGCCGAAGGTGCAGGGGCCCGGGGGGCTGAATACGTTGGCCGCGCTGGGCTTCGGGGGACAGCGGGCGTTCCAGCGCAACGAGACGGCCTCGGTGCTCTTGCTGGTCTGGGGCACGCATGTGCTGCCTGTGTTCCTGACGCAGGTGCAGGTGGAGGAAACCGCCCATCTGCCCACGCTGATCCCGTACCGGGCCAATGTGCAGCTCAGCTTCACGGTGATCGAGGGCAACAACCCGTTCTATACGGTCGAGAAAGTGCGCCAGTCCATCGGGGCGGGCCTGAACGCGGCGGACACGGTCGCGAGTGCCGTGTCCTTCAGTTTTGGCGGAGGGTTCTGAGCCATGTTTTCCCGCAACTCCCGGTACGCAGCGTCGCGCCTGTTCGAGCCCGGTCAGGACGGAACATCGGTGTTTCGGGGCATTCGGCCCCGGGCGATCGCGCCCACCGAAGGGGTGATCGAGCATACCCAGACCGAGGATGACCGGCCCGACCTGATGGCGCTGAACTTCTACCAGGCGGACCGGGCGTGGTGGCGGATCCTCGATGCCAATTCGGAGTTCCTGCTGGCGGGTCCTGTGCGGGACGCAGACGGCGCGCGGGTGAGTTTCGGCGCCGGGCTGCAGCCCGACCGGGGCGTTGGCGAAGTGATGATTTCGGACGCGATGCAGGGCGACGCCGTCCTGATCCCGCCGAAGAAGGGATGAGGGGATGCTGGAGCTGATCAAGACCCAGAGCCGTGCGCCCGGCGAGTGCCTGATCCATATCGGGGACGCGGAGATCGTCGATCTCTACCCGTTCCTGATGGAGGTGACGGTCGATACGGCGCGGGAGGCGGCCTCCGAAGCCGTCCTGAAATTCGAGACGCGCCGGGATCTCGACGGCAGCTGGATCGTGCAGGATGACGACCGGATCCGTCCCTGGAAGCCGCTTCGGATCGAGGCCGCGTTCGGGGACGAAACGGAAGAGGTCATGCGCGGCTATATCCGCCAGATCGATGTGTCCTTCCCCGAGGATACCGGGGGCGCGACGGTCACGTTGGCGGTGCAGGATGACAGCCTCGCCCTTGATCGCACCGCGCGAACCGAGGCGTGGGGCGCGGAGGGGCGGACCACGGATCAGGCCATCGTCACGGACATCCTGTCGCGCAACGACCTTGTCCCGGAGGGCATGCCGGCCCTGGGCCAGACCGACCTCGCGGTGACCCAGGACGACACCGATGCGGCCTTCCTGCGCAAGCGGGCGGAGGTGAATGGTTTCGAGCTGATCTACCGCCGGGGCGCGGTCTATTTCGGACCCCGGCGCTTGACGGCGGCGCCGCAGGCCACGGTGAAGGTCTATGCCGGGCCGGACACCACCTGTTTGAACTTTGCTGTCACCGATGACGGGATGAAGCCCGACGGGGTGGAGTATGACGTGGCGAGCGCCGAGGGGGCCAGCACCGAGACCCGGCGTCTGGCCCCGAACCTCGATGCGCTGGGCCCGGAGCCAGCAAGCTCGGTCGCGGCGCTGGACGACGGGTTCGTCTGGAAGATCCGCAAGGAGGGTGAGAGCGACGCGGCCAAGGCCGAAACCCTTGCGCAGGAGAAGGCCAACGCCAATGCCATGAAGATCAGCGGCAAGGGTGTTCTGGATGGCGCGCTCTATGGTCATGTGCTGCTGACCGGACTGCCCGTGGGCGTGGACGGGGTGGGCAACCGCCATTCGGGCATCTGGTACGTGGACCGGGTGCGCCACGTGTTCGACACCACGGGCTACCGGCAGGAGTTCGAGTTGCAGCGCAACGCCTATGGCGACAACCTGCCCGAAACAGGCGATCCGCTGGCGCGGCTGCGGGGGGTCGGCACATGAACAAGCCGCTGGACATCCAGGTCGCGCAGGAGCAGGCGCGCCGCTATTACGGCAAATTTCGAGGGTTTGTGGTGGACAATGCCGACCCTGAGACGCTCGGGCGACTGCGGGTCCGGGTGCCTTCGGTGATGGGCAACGAGGTGTCGGACTGGGCCTTGCCCTGCGCGCCCTTTGGCGGGCTGGACGGGCAGGGGCTGTTCCTGATCCCGGAGGTCGACAGCCAGCTCTGGGTGGAATTCGAAGAGGGTAATCCGGACAAGCCCATCTGGGTGGGCACCTTCTGGCGTGCCTCGGACCTGCCCCCCGAGGACGCGCGCCAGCCGGAGCCGACCACGCGGATGCTGCAGACCCCGTCGGGACATCGGCTGCGCTTCGACGACGCGGATGGGGACGAGCGGATCACGCTGGCCCACAAGAGCGGCGCGGAACTGGTGATGGACCCTGAGGGAGGTCTTGTGCTGACCAATGCGGGCGGTGCGATCCTGACCCTCGACGAGACGGGCAACAGTGTCACGCTCGAAGACGGCAATGGCAATGAAATGACCATGACATCCACCGGGACGACGGTGAGCGATGCCAATGGCAACGAGGTCGTGATGGGGCCGTCCGGCGTGACCGTGAAGGGCACGACCGTGACCATCGAGGGCAACCAGGTCGCGGTGGCGGGACAAGGGGGCGAGCCGCTGATCAAGGGCATGAGCTTCCTGAGTCTCTTTGCCACCCATGTCCACACCACGACCTTCCCGGGCTCTCCAACATCGCCGCCCATCCCGCAGGGCGAGTTTTCCAGCCTGACCACCAAGACAACGGCCAACTGAGGATGACCCGATGACCCGCCTCAACGCACCGGACTACATGAAATTCCCCCTCACTGTGGGGCCGGAGGGGGCTGAAGTGTCGTCTCGGCTCGCCCATGTGCGCGAGATCATCGAGCAGGTCTTGTTCACCAACCCGGGCGAACGCTGGTTCCGGCCCGAGTTCGGGGTGGGGGCCGTGGCGCTGGTGTTCGAGCCGAACGCGCCGCCGCTCTGGGAGGTGACGCGCAAGCGGCTGACGGCGTCGTTGACCGATGCGCTGGCGGGGGAGGTCGATCCCAAGACCATCGAGGTGGGCATCGACACGGCGGCCTCGTCGGAGGCGCATCTGCTGGTCACGGTCGGCTTCACGCTCGCCGCGATAAACCACACCGAACGCAACACCTATGCCATCGGGGGGGCGGGCTGAGATGGCCGACACGCCGCAAAGCGTTCTGAGCTTCGACGCCGGGTGCCCCGATTGCGGCGTGCGGCGCGTGCAGCTGCCTGACCCGTTGCCGCCGGTGGGGGATGATTTCGACTGGCTCCAGCGGGACTATGACGGTTTCCGCATCGCCATGATGGAGGAGTTGGCCGCGCGCTTTCCCGAGCGGCGCAGCTGGTCGCCCGCCGACCTGGAGGTGGTGCTGGTCGAAGCATTATCGGTGGTTCTGGATCAGCTTTCGGACATGCTCGACCGGGTGCATGCGGAGGCGTTTCTTGAAACGGCACGGCGGCCCGACAGCGTTTGGCGCCTGTTGAACTTCATCGGCTATGACCCCTTGCCGGGTTCGGGGCTGGCGTATGACCCGGATGACGCGGCGCAGGTTGCCGCGGCCAAGGCAGTCCTGTTGGACCGCTGGTTGACCTACCCGGCCGAGATGGCGGCGGCCAAGATCGACGGGCCGCGTTCCATTCAGCGCCAGCGCCGGATGGTGACCGAGGCGGATGTGGTCTCCCAACTCGAAGCGCACCCCCTCGTGGAGCGGGCCCATGCGCGCATGCGCTGGACCGGGTCGTGGAATACACTGCGCGTGGCTTGCCTGACCCGGGAGAACACGCCGCTCGATACACCCATCGGCGGGATCTACGGCCCTGCAAGCGATGAGACCGCGGCGTTGCGGGCCGAGATCGACGGACTGCACCGGGAGGCGGGGATCGACCTGATCAACTGGGACGCAGAGCCAACCCTGCGCAGCGGGTTGCGCGAGTTGATCGATGCCTACCGCATGGCCGGTCAGGAAATCTGGCTGGAGGATCCGGTGGAGGTGCCGGTCCTGATCGATATGACCGTTCTGGTACGGGACAATTTCTACCGCTCCGAGATGCAAGCGGCGGTTGCACGAGCGCTGGGCACGGGGCTGGACGGGTTCTTCTCGCCCACGCGGTTGCGGTTTGGTGAAGACTTGCACGCGTCAGATGTGATTGCGGCGGTGATGGCGCTGGACGGCGTGGAGGCAGTCTGTCTGAACCGGTTCAAGCGCCTTGGGGACAGGTATTCGGACCAGTCCGAGAGCGGGCGCATCGAGCTGGTCGAACGCGAGATCGCGATCTGTGACAACGACCCGAGCATGCCCGGGCGGGGTCTTTTGCGGTTGCGGACGAGCGGAGGTCTGGCGGGATGAGCGGCGATTTCACACGTTGGAACCGGGCCGGGCTGCGCCGCTTTCGCTATGTCGGTGGCAACGCGGTCACCTTTCTGGAAACGCTGCGTGCGCATCTGGCGGAGGGATACCGCGCACCCGGGGAGGCCTTGCCGCGCTGGAGCGATCTGGTCACCCGCAACCCGGTCGCAGCGGACGAGGACCCGGCCGAGCGCGAAGCGCGGCTTCTGGCGCAATACGCGGACATCCGGCGGGATCATGGGTGGGAAATCCTGCGGGCCTTTGCCCGGTCCACCCATGTTCTGACCGAGCATATCGATGCCTACGCCAATGAGACCTTTATCCGTACGGCGACCCAGTGGGACAGCGTGCGGCATCTGATCAAGCTGCTGGATGCGCGGCCCGCGCCGCCTGCATCAGCGCGCACGGTCCTGGCGTTTGATGCCAGCGAGGCGGGCAAGCTGGCCAAGGGGTTCCAGGTCAAGGCCGGGCCGGGTGGCGACGGGCCGCCCCCGGTCTTCGAGACGATTGCCGATCTGGATCTGGACCCTGCGCTCAATGTGCTGCGCCCGACCGACTGGAATCGCGGTCAGGAGGATTTCGCCTACAGCGCTGCAGCGAGTGGTCATGTCGCTAGTTTTCCCCTGCCCGATTCCGGGATGGCGCCGGTGGTGGGCGAGATCGCGGTGCTGGAGATCGCCGCGGCAGACGGGGTGTCCGCGCCGAGTGCTTTCGGGGTGCAGGTCAACCCCGGCATAGGGGGCATGGCCATGTTGCAGGGCCAGAGCCCCGCAGGCGGGGGCGACCTGACGGTCAAGCGCTGGCGCGTGGCGCTCCATGCGGGCGCGCGTCTGGTGCAGACGCCGCGGCTTGCAGGTCCGGACGTGGTGATCCTGACACCGGAGCACAATCTCGCCGCCGGGCGCAGCACGGTGACCTGGCTTGCGGGCGGGACCTGGCGCACGGCGCGGGTCATGGAGATCGACGGGGACCGCGTGCGGTTGGACGGCGGTCTCATGCCAGGGGTCGGCGCGGATCTCTACGCGATGGTCGAGGCGCGGTCTCAGGTGCTGCCCGGGTCAGAAACGCTTGTTCTGCCGTTCGAGCGGGGCGCGTCCGGGCGGGTCTGGTCCGTGGCGCTTGTCGACAAGACAGCGGATGTCCGGACCAAGAGCTCCAATGACGCGCTGGGCAACTCGTTCCCGGAATATGACTTCGTCACGGGCCTCGCCACGGCGCTCTATGTGCCCGGAGGAAGCGATCCGGTGGCCCGGGTCGAGGTCGCGGCCCCTTCCGGTCTTGTGCTCGGCGGCGCGGTGGAGGGGCTGCGTCAGGGCGACTGGATCGTCTCGGCGGGTTCGCAGTTGCAGGCGGTTCGGGTGACGGCGGTGACTGAGCGGGAGGGCGATACAGCCATCGATACGGTCCCGGAGATTACAGATCTGCAAGCGCCCGTGCACTTGCACTTCGCCGATGTCTTGCGTCCGCTGGATCATGATCGCAACCGTAGTTCGGTTCATGATGCCACGGCACTCTCAGACCGGGTGACGCGCGTGCTGGTCGATGTCGGGGGCTCGGCGCGGCTGGCCCGGGGGCGACAGGTTATACTTGAGGATCCGGAGCGCTCCCATGCCGGGGAGATCACCGCGACCGGTCCGGGCTGGATCGAAATTGCGCCGGTGATCCCGGGAACGGAATTGACCGACCCCCTCGATGTCACGCCGTTCGAGCGGTGGTCCACCACCCTCTCTGCAAATGTGGTGACCGCCGATCACGGGGAAACACAGGACCTGAAGATCATCGGCTCGGGGGATGCGACGGCCTCCAACCAGGTGTTCGAGATCAAGGCGCAGGAGCTCTCGTTCACCACCGACCCGCTGATGCCAGCAGGGGTGCGGGCGGGGGTCGAGATCTTTGTGGGAGCCCGGCGCTGGCGCCAGGTGGGCAACCTGCGCGACAGTGGGCCGACGGATGCGGATTACGAGGTCCGGGTGGCCGAGGATGGCACGGTCACTGCCCATTTCGGCGATGGGCGCCATGGGCGACGTTTGCCCACGGGCACAGACAATGTCCGCGCGACATGGCGCAAGGGCGTAGGTTCGGTGGGCAATCTGCCGCGCAGCACGCTGCGCAAGATCGTGCAGCCGGACCCACGGCTCTCCGCTGTCCGGCAGCCTGTGGCAGCGGCGGGCGGGGCAGAGGCCGAAGGGGTCGAGTCTCTGCGGGACAATGCGGCGGCGGGCCTTCTGACCCTTGGGCGCGCTGTCTCGGTCAGTGATTTCGGCAAGCTCGCGGCGCAGAACGCCCAGGTCTTGCAGGCCATGTCCTACAGGGTGGCGCCGGGTACGGCACGTGGCGAACTCGTTGAGGTGGTCGTGGTCCCGGCAGGTGGGCGCATGGGCACACTGGGCGAGGATCTGACGCGATTTCTCGCAGGAAACGGGCTCCCCGGTGTCAATCTGCGAGTGGTGCCGTATGTGGCGTTGCCACTGAGCCTGTCGGTTCGGATCGAAGTCAGGAGCGCCGCGTACGATCCCGATGAAGTGGCCGAGGTCGTCCGCTTGAAGATCAGTGAGGCTTACGCGCTGGAGCGTGCACAACTCGGTGCGCCACTCTTCCGCAGTCAGATCCTGCACCTCGTGGAAGGGGTAGAGGGGGTCGAGAACGCCCGGGCCGATATCCTGACCGCGGGGTGGGCGGGGATCACGCCCGCGCCCGGCATCGGCCTGGGCACAGGGAGCGGGGTGCGCAGCGTGCGCCCGCGGCCGAACCAGATGATCCACCACGACCCGGACCTGTCCCAGCTCACCATCAGCACACAGGAGTTCACGTTGTAGGCCATGCCCGAGGATTTCGCCCAGACGCTCTATCGCATCCTCCCGGCCTATTACAGGCAGCGCGACGAGACAGGGGACCTGAAAACCTACCTCGCAGGGTGCGGGGCCTTGTTGGATGCAGTCCATGCCACCCTGCGGCAGCGTTATGCGGACAACTTCCCCGACGCGCCCGACCCCGGCGCGCAGGCGGCGCAGGACTGGCTGCTGCCCTATTTCGCCGATCTGGTGGATGCGCGGCTTGTCTCGCCCTTGCCGGATGGGCGACGGGACGAGTTGGCCCATGCGATCCGGTGGCGCCAGGGCAAGGGCACCTTGGCGACGCTCGACAGTATCATCGAAGCGATCGGCCAGACCGAGGCCGTGGTGCAGGAGGGCTGGCAGCGAGTCGCGATGACACCGCGGATCGACCGCCCCCTGCGCCCGGCCCGGTCGTTAGGCTACGGGCAGGAGCCCGCGGGCAGCCCCGCAAACCACGCACGGCATCCTGACCTGTCTGCGGCCACGGTCGATATGCGCTGCCCAAGCCGCGCCATGGCGGCCGATCCGAACCGGCCGGGCGTGCAACGCGCCCGGATCGACGGGGTGGACCGGGTCTGGCGCCAGGGCGCGCACCACGGAGCGCCTTGCTTTCCCGGCAGTTTCGAAGATATCTCTCCCCGGACCCCGGACATGCGCACGCCGGACTGGCGTGTGGGGCATTTCCATCCGCGCCGGGTCCTTGCATTCCTGCCGCCGCCATCGGGGTTCTTCCCGCCTTCTGCGGAGGTGGTGACCTGGCAGGACACGCCCTCGGCGGGTTATCTCGCCCGGATCGAGATCGACACTGAGACCGAGCCAGGCGTGGTCATCCATCGAAACATGTCGCTTGTGGAAGGACCGTTTCGGCCTGTGCAGGTGCAGGGATCGGTCGACCTTGACCTTGCCGAGACCCAAGGCACCACGTTCCGCTTCGAGGGGATCAGTTTCACCGGCGCGGTCACCAGCGCTACCGCGCGGCTGGAATTCTACCGCTGTGCGATGGTTCGGGCCGCGACCGAGCGTGTCGATCTTCTGGAACCTGCCTTGTGGTTGCGGAGCTGCCTGACGCAGGGACTGTCCGCGCCCGAGGGGCGCGTGCGACTGGAGGGTGTCACGGTGCTGGGGCCGACTGTCGCGCGGGCGGTCGAGGCCAGCGAGGCCCTGTTCGACGGGCCGGTGCACGCGCCGGACAATGACACCGCAGCGCCGCCTGATGGGGGGTGTCTGCGATACTCCCGCATTCTACCGGATCAGCCCGCGGGGCTCCTGCAACTCCGGCAGGTCACGACGGAGGCACCGGCGTTCTTCAGCCGCGATTTTCCGGCCCGCCATGTCGGTGTTCTGAGCCCGGCCACTCATCCCGCACTCCTCACCGGGGCGGAGGACGGGGGCGAGATCGGAGCGTTTCACGAAGCCCGTCACGCCGCGGTGCGGTCTGCGATTCATGACAAGCTGAGCGATTTCCTCCCCGTGGGGCAGGAGGTGGTTCTGATCCCCGACATCCGGCTGACCGCCGAGCCCTGGTCGCCGCCCTAGGCGCATAGCCGACCACCCCAGACGAGCCCAGAGACGACGCGCGGAGGACGTGCCATGAAAACGCAACTCAGCCAATTCCCGACCAGCCTGCACCAGCCCTATTCCGGGGTCTTTCAGCAGCAGGGCCGGATGATCACCGATGCGGATTGGAACGCCGCGATGCAGGTCTCCAGGGACAGGCTGGAGCGCGCGCTGGGCGATGTGATCGGCACCGGCACGCCCGAACAGGGGGGGATCATTGCCGGGGACGAAGCGAGCGGTTTTTCGATTGTCTGGGGCGATGTTTATGTCGACGGGCTCCGGGGCGTGCTGGCTTCCCGCAGCGGCGCGGCGGCCTTCGACCTCGCGGACCAGGCCGATTTTCCCGGCGCGCCCGAGGCGCCAGAGGGGGCGCATCGGCTCTACCTCGATATCTGGGAGCGGAGCCTCACCGCGCTGGAAGAGCCCCATCTGATGGACGCCGCCCTGCATGGCGCGGATACCTCCACGCGCAAGCGCGTAATGACGCAGGTGAAGCTATGCCCGCAGGATTTCGACCCCGAGGATCCGGCGCAGAACCCGTCGATCGGCGAGGGCCGCCTGGATATGCGTCTGCGCGCGGGCACGGCCTCGCCGGACGCCTGCGAACCCTGTCTGGACGAGATCGACGTCAGCGGACGGGTAGGCAACTATGCCTTCCGGGTGGAGGTGCATGCGGTTGATCGCAACGCGGCGGGCGCGCCGCGCCGCATCACCCTGAAATGGTCGCGGGAAAACGGTGCCGAAGCCGCCGTTATCGGTCAGGAACCGCCGGGGTTTCAGGCCTCGGACTGGATCTACGAGTTCTATCATGCGGCGTCCGAAGACAGCCTGAGCGAGAGCCACGCGGGTTTTCACCATCCCGAGGTCATCGCGGCCGGGTTCACGCCGGCTGTGGGGGCGCTGGTGGAAGGCTATCCGCAGGGGGCGCCGCCCGCGGGGTTTTCCCTCGTGCGCCGCTGGGACGGTTACGTCGTGCTGGAAAAGAACGGTGCGATCTGGGAGATGGCGACACAGACCGTCGACGGTGAGAGCGTGCCCTTCGGGGCCGATCGCGGGCAGCGGCTGTCCACGGTTCTGGCCGAAGCCCAGCATGGCCATGTTTCCGAGGGCGCCACGATCCTGATGTCGCTCGACACCATGACCCTGCGGCTGGAGCTGGCCGATCACCAGCATCTCGCAGGGGATTACTGGATCGGGACCGTGCGCGAGGCTCTGCACGGCGTCGGCGACGTGATACGGCAGGACGCCACACCGGATGGTCTCCAGCATCATTACATGTGTCTGGCAGATGTGGCCGAGGACGGTACCTTCAGCCTGCTGAACAAGGACGCCTGCAAACGCTTCCAGTTTCCGCCCCTGACCAACCTGCACGCGGACGATGTCTGCTACGACAATACCGCCTGCGAAATGCCCGGGGTCGAGAACGTGCAGGATGCGCTCGACCACCTCTGTCGGCAGAAGGACCTGAAATGGCACAACAAGCATCTCCATGGCTGGGGGATCGTGTGTGGCCTGATCGTGGAATGCTGCCCTGAGAACCCGGACTCGGACGAGGATCCGTCGCAATGCGTGACGGTGACCAAGGGATACGCCATCGATTGCGAGGGCTCGGACATCATCGTCGAGGATCGTATCCATGTGGACCTGATGGACGCGGTGCGGGCCTGGGATGCCGAGAACCCGAATGCGCCGATCCTGCAGGAGGGGCGCGGCACCGCGTGCCTGCACATCGCGCAAGTGGATGGCGCGCCCATGGTCCGGGTCGAACCCCATGAAGGCGGTGACACCAGCGTTTTCGATCAGTTGATGGATGGCACGCTGCTGGGCGCTTTCATCCAGCATTGCATTCTCGATCTGATCAACGAGCTGAGCGAGGAGCTGTCCTTCATGGAGGATGGCCAACTCGCCGTGGACGAGGACGGCGACGTGATCGTCAGCCAGGCGCGCCGCAAGTTCATCAGCTTCGTCAACCTGGTGCAGCAGATTTGGTTCAAGGACAACGGCCCCTATGTGTGGCTGTCGCGGCGCGAATACGACATCCTGCGCGAGCTCTATGACCGGCTGCGCGCGCTGATCGGATCCAAGACATTCTGCGGGCTTCTCAACGCGGATGTCTTTCCCGAGTATCCTTTTCCCGAGACCGAAATCGACACCTGGTTCGGGGCGGACAACCACACCCGCCTGAAGGCGGATCCGACCGGCGCGCGGGTCTACACCTATGGCGGGACGGACGAAGCGATCCATGTGTTCGACACCGCCAAGGGCGAGTTGGTCGAAATCATCCGGGCGCCGATCCCTTCAGGCGGTGAGGTCACGGCCATAGCGCTCAGCCCGGATGGGCAGTTGCTCTATGTTGCGGCGTCGGTGAATGGCGAGGACACGGTGCTGGGCATCGCCCAGGTCGGAGAGACCCATGTGTTCGAGAAGCCGATGCAGATCCTCTGCGGGATCACGCTCTCGGACATGGAACTGGACCCACGTGACCCCAAGCTGATCTTTGCCACGGGACCTGGTGCGGGGCTCTATGCGCTCCGGCCCGATGTGCTGTCGCAGCAGGACAAGCCGCGGCCGGACCCGGTCCATGCCTTCAACGCGACGGGGCAGATGGCGGTGGACACGGTCGCGCGGCGTATCTTCTGTCCGGCGGCGGCGCCGGTAGACGGACAAACGGCGACGGCGCCCCCGGTGGACTATGACCGGGTGGCGGTCTGCGAGATGAACGAGACGGGCGGGGGCGCGCCGCCTATGGTTGTTCTCGGCCAGCTCAGTGATCGCTTCGTTTCCGGCCGCGATGACATCGCGGTGCGTCCGGGCGACGACAGCCGGGTGTATCTGGTCGTCGACGGGGTCGAGCCGGCTGGGGACAAGCAGATCATCACTTTCGATGTCCCGAGGGCCGGTGCGGACCAGGCCAAGTTGCAGGCGCAGATCGCAGTCCAGAACAGCCTGATCAGCCTAGGATTCGACCGGGGCAGTGATACGCTCTATGCCAGCTTTGCAGAGAGCTTCCGCCTGCAGGCCATCGCCGCCAACGGCACGGGTGTCATCCAGCCCCGCATCCCCGTGCAGCTCTGGCCGACGGGTATCGCGGTGGGGCCGGAGGGCGATGTGCAGGTGGTCAATGCGCTCTCCAGCACCGTAACTTCCATTCCGCGGGCCGAGGTGGCCCGGTCCGCCGATCGGCTGGCGCCGCTGGCCGAGACACGCTGGCGCATCCTGATGGCGTTCTATGCGCTGGTGGGAAACCTGTTTCAGTATCTCAAGGACTGCTTCTGTCACCATCTGCTGGTGAAATGCCCCGAATGCGACGGGTCCGAGAAGATCTATCTCGCCTGTGTCGATATCCGCGACGGCGCGGTCTTCAACATCTGCAATTTCGGCAAACGCAAATATGTGCAGACCTTCATGGCCTGGACCTATTGGCTGTCCCTGGTGCCGATCATCCCCCTGATGAAACAAGCGATTGCCAAGGCATGCTGCACTGTCTTGCCCAATTTCCTCGATCAGTTCTCGGACGGCATCTCGCCGCCGCCAAAACCGCCGGAATTCGGGGCCGCCTCGGGCGTTTCCACACCTGTGAAGGCCAGCACGGGGCTGGTTGCGATGCGGGCCTACAAGCGGGCAGATATGCCGAGTTTCCAGCGGCGGCAGATGGAGAAGCTCAATATCTATACTGGCTTTGTCGGCGATGCGGTTCTGTCCACGGATACGCAGAAGTTCCTGGCCCCCCAAGGCGTTCGCAAGGAAAGCCTGCAGAACAGCGCGACCGACGACGCCCTGCGCAACCTGCAGGAGGCCGGGATCGAGAACATCGAGGTGCGGCCTTACGATCCCAAGCTGGCTGACCGCTACCTGTTGGATTTCGCGCGCACGCCCAGTCGACTGGACCCGAGCGCGAAGATCATCGTCTACGAGCGGGACGGCAAGGCTGCCTTCGTGGCCGAAGAGCGGATCACGACTGTGACGACACCGGCGCCCACGCTCACCCCTGCCGAGGAGGCGCGCATCGTCGAGCTGACCAGCCGGATCGAAAAGGCCAAGGACACGTCGGCGGCGGAGGAAGCCCTCGCCAACCTGAAGCTGGAAACCGCCAAGATCGAGACCGAGGTGGATGCCCTGCGTGTCATGCGGGAGGCGGAGGCCCAGAGCCTGGAGGCGCTCAAGATAGAGCGCGACAGCCTCAAGACGGAACTGGAGGGGCTGCGCTCCGGTCTGGATGCGGTGGGTGAGATGCAACGCAAGATGAAGGTCGATGTGGACAGCCTGCGACCGGTGACCGAGCTGGAAGGGGTCTCGCGCGAGGTCGCGGCCCGGCTTGAACGTGCAGGCGTGCGGACGATCGGGGACCTGGCCACGGCGTCCACCGCCAAGCTCAGAACGGCAGAAATCGGGCAGGACACGGCGGCGCGCAAGGCCCTGATCGACACCGCCAAGCTGCGGTTGCGCTAGGGAGAGGGTATCATGGGCCATTTTATCGGGCGCATTCGCAAACGCGCAAGATGCAGCGTCAAACCGGGGGCGCGGGGAAACTCCCCCGCCGTCCGCGCCGCCCTTCACGCAGGGCAGGTACAGGCCAAGCTGCGGGTGGGACCCCAGAATGACGCCTACGAAAGGGAGGCGGATGCGGTCGCCGCGCGGGTCGTCGCGGATCAGCCCGTCGGGCCGATCTCGACCTTGGCCGGTTCCGCCAGCCAGCGCAAATGCGACGCTTGTTCGGACGAGGACGAGCACATCCAGGCGCAACGCAGATCCGATGTGCAACGGCAGCCCGAGGAGGAGGAAGAAGAACTCCAGATGAAGCGGCGAGACGTCGTGCAGCGTCAGCCGGAAGAGGAAGAAGAGGAGGTGCAGGCAAAGCGACATGACACCCTGCAGCGTGCGCCCGAGGAGGAGGAAGAGGAGCTTCAGATGAAAGGGCGCGAGGTTGGGGCAGGCACAGGCCCCGTCGCAAGCGCCCGGATCGACAGGATGCGCGGCGGGGGCCAGCCGCTGGCCTCGGGGGCACGGCGGTTTTTCGAGGCGCGCATGGGTGCGGATTTCTCGGATGTGCGGGTGCATACCAGCGCTGACGCGCAACAGGCCGCCAAGGCGCTGAACGCGCGGGCCTTCACCACCGGACGGGACGTGGTGTTCGGGCCGGGTGAATACGCGCCGGGCACGCATCGAGGGGCCGAGTTGCTGGCGCATGAGCTGACCCATGTCATCCAGCAGCGCGGTTATCGCGGTGCGCACGCAGACGCCGCACCGATCCAGCGTTGGCAGATCGGTGCCGGGCCTATTCCTGCCGGGACGGATTGGGAAACAGTGCCGGACGGGACGCCCGCGGGTCAGCCGAACCATCGCCGACGCCTGGCCGCGGCCCGGTCCATTGTCGCGCGGCTCTTGTCCAGCACCCGGTGCCAGAACTATTTCGCCGACAATTGTGATGGGGGCACGCGGACCGCGCTCCGCGATGCCTTTGATAATGCCCGCGTCTACCGGATGGATGATGACGGCATCCGGCTGGGTGAAAACATCCGTGGCACCAGCGACATCGCCTATAATAATACGGCGTATGACCAGGGGCGGTACTTCCTTGCCGCGACCCTGCTCCATGAGATGTACCATGTCTGCGCGCCGACCCGGCCCGCGAACTCCCGGGAATTGTTGGCCGAAAACGCGCTGGAGGCCTGTCGGCTGTATGCGCCTTACCTGCGGCGGATCTTGCCCCGCAGCGGTCCGGCGGGCTCGGCGGTCACGCTTACAGGCTGGGGGCTCGGGCCCAGCCAGGGACCCCGCGACCGGGTGGAATTCAACGGTGCGACGTGCCGCGTGCTGTCCTGGACCTTTGATCGCGGCACCTCGATGGTCACGATCCGGGTTGTGCTTCCGGCGGGTGCGCGCACGGGCCATTTCCGCGTCTTCAACAACAATGTGGGCTCCCGCCCGGCGGCCTTCACCGTGACCTGAGCGATGCTGACCCACGCCAAGACACGGGAGCCGAAAACCACCGGTGCCCCTGTGACGGCGAGGGGTCGCGCCGCACCTGTTCGCCCATGTCTGGAGCCGGGGCTCATTCAGCGCGCGGCCACGCTTGGCAAGCGCGACGATGTCTATGAGCGGGAAGCGGAGCGGGTGGCGAAGGCCGTATCCAGTGGGGATCGGCCGGAACCGGTCAGCATGGCGGCCCCAAGCGGTGTCCCGCAGCGGCTGACCGAAACGGATGCCGAGGCCGAGCGACCTGGGGAATATCTCATCCAGCCCAGCCGCGAGGGCGCGCAAGGGGGCGAGCCGCCGCTGCGCAAGGGCTTCCTTCAACGGCTTTTGGAATTGCGGCGCGGCGGGCGGCCTCTGCCTGACACGGTGCGCAGCGAGATGGAGGCCCGGATCGGCGAGGACTTCTCCGACGTGCGCATCCATACCGGGCGGGAGGCATCGGACCTCGCCGCGGAGATCCACGCCCGCGCCTTTACCGTGGGGCGCGATGTGGTTTTCGCGGGCGACAGTTTCGCACCGGCCACTTTGTCGGGTCGCCATCTAATCGCCCATGAGTTGACCCATGTGGTGCAGCAGCGGGGCCCGCGCGCTGACAGTGCCGTGGCGCAGGCCGCACCGGGCGGACTGCAACGGGATGTTTCGGACTATATCCCCGACCTGCCGGATGTCGGCAGCATTGTCATGGGGCTGGTGCGCGACTATGCCCCGCGGCTTGCCCCGATCCTTGACAAGGGGCCGTTCAACTGGCTGACGGATCAACTCGCAGGCGTGTTCTCTGGCGTGATCGACAAGGTCACGGCGCTCGATCCGGGCCAGCATGTCACCGCCCTGGTCGAGACATTCGGCAGGATGGTGGAGAGCGCCGCCGAGATCATCGGCGCGCTCGTGACGGGCGATTGCGGGCCGATGATGGCGGCGCTGGGCCGGATGAAGGTCCTGGTGCTCGAGGTCGCGGGCAAGGCCTGGGACAAGACAAAGGCGTTCTTTGCCCCGGTCGGTGCGTTTTTCTCCGACCTGTGGTCTTCGGTCTCGGCGGCGGGCAGTGCCGCGATCACCTGGATCAAGGAATTCGCTGGCGAGATCTGGACCGGCATCGAGGAAATAGGTGCCTATATCTGGGACAAGACCAAGACGATCCGCGACTACGGCATGGGCGCGTGGGATTGGCTGTCCGAGAAGCTTTTCGGGGCAAGCGATGCCGGGAAGGCCACGGATGGAAATGGGGTCCTTGGGCTGATCACCGACAAGGCCATGGAGGCCTGGGACTGGGTCAAGGCCCGCACGCGACCCGTGTGGGAGCCGGTCAATGAGGCCATTGAGACAGTCAACGAGTTGATCCCGCCGGAGTTCGTTGCCGATCTCGGCGAGAAGATGACCAGCTTCGCCGATGACGTCGAAAGCACCGCGGACGAACTGGACCAAGGCAATTCGCTGGCCGAGAACCGCGAGGCGCTGTCAGGGGTGTTGCCGTCCCTGGACAGGATCATCACGACTGTGCGGGGCGTGATCGAAGGTGCGGGCAGCTTCCTGACCACCACCATCGGCAAGGTCGCGGGCAAGGTCACAAGCTTCATGACGAAGCTGCGCAGCAGCGATCTGGTCTCCGGTCTTGCGAGCGCACTGGGCTGGCTTGAGACCGCGATCGAGGATGTCTCAGGCTGGGCGGCGGACAAGGTTGGCACGCTCTTCGAGTGGTACCTGAAGGCCTTCGATTTCCTGTCGCCCTTCGTGAAGCAGTTGATCGAGATCGCCGGCAAGGTGGTCGAGATCGCGGTCGATATCCTTCTGTTGCCCAAACTTCTTCTGACCAAGGCATGGGACCTGATCCCCGAGTGTATCCGGGAGCCGATCAAGAGTTTCGTGTTGGACACGGTGCTGGCGCAAGTGCCGATATTCAACCAGTTGCTCAAGATCGGTGGCCTGTGGAAGAAGGTGCAGGAGGTCGCGTTCGAGATCCTCGCCTCGATCTTTGCCAAGGGCGATATCCTCAAGGCCGCCTGGACCTTCTTCAAGGAGATGCTGGCGCTGATCGGCTTGCCAGCGAAACTCGTGGTGCAGATCCTCGCAAAGGCCGCGCGGGCCTACGGGATGATCCTGCGGAACCCCATCGGTTTTCTGATCAACCTGCTGAAGGCGATGAAGGAGGGCTTCACCCTCTTTTTCGACAACATCCTGACTCACCTGATGAACGGGGTGGTGGGGTGGCTGACCGGGGCGGTGAGCGCGGCTGGTCTGAGCTTTCCGACCGAGCTCACTTTCCAGGCGGTGCTCGATTTCGTGCTGCAACTGCTCGACATCACTGTGGAGCGGGTTCTGGAGCGGCTCGAAAAGAAAATCGGAAAGGAGAAGGTCGCCAAGATCCGCAAGGCGCTCGATTACGCCGACGGGGTCTGGGAGTTCATCCGGGTGATCGTGACCGAAGGCGTTGGCGGGCTTTGGCGGTTCATCCAGGAGAAGCTGTCGAACCTGTGGTCCATGGTGTTGCAGAGCACTATCGGCTGGGTGGTCGAGAAGATCATCACCGAGGCCACGGTGAAGATCCTGTCCTTCCTCGACCCTTCGGGTATCATGGCGGTGATCAACAGTTGCATCGCGATCTATCGGGCGATCGAGACCTTCGTACAGCAGCTCAAGGCGATGTTGCAGATCGTCTCTAAGGTGCTGAACGGCATCGTCGGCATTGCCAAGGGCGCCATAGACGTGGCGGCCGGGTTCCTCGAGAAAGCCATGGCCGACAGCCTGCCCGTCGCCATCGCATTCCTCGCCGATCAGGTGGGGTTGGGCGATTTGTCCGACCGGATCAAGGAGTTCGTCGAGGGGCTGCGAGATTTGGTCAATAGCGCCATCGACTGGCTCATCGACAAGGCGCTGAAGTTCGGGCAGGGGTTCTTGAAACTGGTCGAGAGCGGCGTGGATCTTGCCAAGGCCGGGGTACGCAAACTGAAAGATTGGTGGACCGCGCGGACGGATTTCAAGACGACGGGCGGCGAGCCGCACAGCATTTCGATCGAGGGCCAGGGTCGCAATGCCAAGGTCATACTCCGCTCCACGCCGGTGACCTATGCGGATTGGATTGCCGACACGAGCAACTTCACCCTGGACACGCCCAAGAAGCAGAAGGCCTATCAGGATGCCGTGGTGAAGTCCGGCGAGCTTGATGCGGCGATCTCGGCTGCGGCCTCCAACCCGTCATCGGCAACTCCCGAGGCTACGGATGCCACCCAGGGGGATCACGGTCCCAAGATACAGGCTCTTGTCAACGAACTCGGAGACCTGACATCCGTGTTCATGCCCAACTCGGCAACGAAGGATGAGGAAAGCAGTCCGCCGATCTACGGGGGCCTCTACAAAAACAAGTACGGCACATCGGTCACGGTCCAGCGACTGACAAACCAGGTGCCGAAAGGGGGCACAGCCGCGAGCGGGCGCGGAGACCGGTGGACCGAACTCGCCCCTCGTGGCACCAGCCCTGGCTCGCCCGATGGTTATTATGTCCGCGGCCACCTTTTGAACCAGAAACTCGGCGGACCTGGGGCGAAGTGGGAGAACCTCACCATTCTCACGCAGGATGCGAACAATCGCGAGAAGGCGTCCCACGAGAAAAAGTTCGAGAGCAAGGTAAAGGATGCGGTGATACCGGATGCGGGCACGATCGCGCCCAAGGCCGTCAACTTTGTCTGTACCGTGAATTACGGACGGGAAGACCGGGTCGATCAAGCCGATCGGTTCCTGGAGAGAACGACACCCGCTGTGCGATCCAACCGTTTGAGTATCGCGCAGACGGAAAGTATCGCGCGCATCATCCGCGCGGAGACCGACGTTCCCTTTTCCATGGATTGCTCGGCGTTCGAGTTGAACGACGACGGCGCGAAGAAAGCCGAGTTGGTAACCTTCCGGGTGCAGAATCCGATCAAGACGGATGACAAGGACTACTACGTCAAATCCGATACTGCCAAACCGACGCTCAACATGAACACGGCGAACCGCAACCAGCTCAAGCTCGTGTATGGGATCGGCGACAAGACGGTGGACAAGTTCTTTGCAATTCGGACTGCGCGCATGGCCAAGTCACCGCCCGAACCGTTCGAGAGTCTCGACGATCTCAAGGCGCTCAAGTCCGGGGGGGCCGTGCTCTTCAACAAGATACAGATCGAAGAGCTTCCCCTCACCTACAAACTCCAATTCTGACCAAGGAGCCCACGCAATGACAGATGATCTTGATAAGAAAAGCCTCGGCGACAGCTTTGCCGTCGCGATCCTGCACTGGCCCGCCGTGATCGGGGCATTGACGCTGGAGGGCGAGGGCTGGGTCCTCGTGCTGCGCGGCGTTCTGGCGACCTGGGCAGCGCTGGTCTCTCTCGGGTTGATCTTCGGGCGTCCGGAGGGCGCGCGCTGGGGTCTGGTGATGACCCTCACCGCCGGCTTCGCAGCGGCGTTCTGGATCACGGTTCCAAGTTTCTGGGCGCTGATCTGGTTCGTGCTGCTCATGATCGGCTTGCACACGTCCATCAAGGTGCGGATGGACGAGGCGTGCGTCGGCGGGTCGAATGAAAGCAAGGCAAGCATCGCGGTGCAAAGGCAGTGATGCGCCGCAGGGCCAGTCCACGCGCGGAATAGTCGGTGGGCCTCGACTACGGCGGGGGGGGGGCGGCCCGACCGGGACGGCCCATAGGTTCGATCAGGACGAGACGGGCTCTACGCCGTATTTTTCGGCCAGCGCATCCAGATCCTCGCGAAGCGCCGGATTGAGGGTGAGGCCCCGCCGGCGTCGTGTCTCGGCGGCCTGTGTCTTTCCATCGCCTGGAAGCCGGACCGGGTCGTGCCCGGGCAAGGGGGGCGAGGCGCGCATCTCGCCAAAGACGCGGCGCGCCGTCTCGGCAAACCCGTCGCCCAGCCCGAACGCCGCGGGGTCGAGGGCCATGACGAACTGGCCGGTATTCGTGGGCGAGGTCGTGTCGGAGGTGAAATCCACCACGTCCGACCCGAAGGCGGCACCGTTCAACACACCGGCCATAAGGCCGATCGCCACCGACAGCCCGAAACCTTTGGGCCCGCCGATGGGCAGTAGGAAGCCTTCCGACTTGCGGGCAGGATCGGTCAGCGGCTTGCCGTCGCGTCCGACCATCCAGCCCTCGGGCATGTCGGCCCCCTGTTGCAGCAGGGTCTTGATCTTGCCCATCGCGGCGACCGTGGTGGCCATGTCGAAGACGAACGGGTCCGGCCCTTCGACGGGAGCGGAAAAGGCGATGGGGTTGGTGCCAAGCAGCAGGTCCGTGCCCCCATAGGGTGGCACATGGTTGGCACTGCCCACGGCGGCGGCCATGCTCAAGAGCCCGGCCTCGGCCTGGGGGCGTACATAAAGGGCGAGGGGCCCCGCGTGGTTGCCACGCCGCACTCCGACCCAGCCGATCCCGGCTTGGCGGGCCTTCTCCATGGCCAGATCACGGGCGGCGGCCATGGCGAGATGCCCAAGGCCGTTGTCGCCGTCGATCAGGGCCGTGGCAACGGTCTGTTGCACGACCGATATGTTCGGGGCCGGGTTACAGCCTCCGCCCTCCAGCCGGGCGAGGTACTGGCGCAGGCGAAAGACGCCATGGGTGCCGTAGCCATAGATGTCAGCTTCGACCATCAGGCCGGCCACCTTGTTGGCGTCATGCGCCGGCACCCCGCGCGCAGAGAGCGCGCGGGCCACGAAGTCCTGCAGCGCCTCGGCGCCGATCGTGTCGTCAGGCATCGTAGGAGCCCACGCTTTCTTTCTGCCAGAACACGACGCGGCGCTGGGTCCACTGCACCAGCAGGTAGAGCGTCAGCCCTACGAGGCTGAGATAGAGGATCAGCGAGAACACGCGGGGCGTATTGAGCTGCGACGCCGCCACCCGGATCAACTCGCCGAAGCCCTTGCCACCGCCGAGGAATTCGCCGGTAATCGCCCCGGCCATGACGCCGACCGCGCCGATCTTGAGCCCGGTGAAGATCTGCGGCAGGCCCGTGGGCAGCTTCATCTTGATCAGGGTCTGCATCCGGCTCGCACCCATGGTCTTGAACAGCATCCGCGCGTTCTCATCGGCGGCATGCAACCCTGCCGCGGTGCCCACGACGATGGGGAAGGTCGCGATGAAGGCCGCCAGCGCCACCTTCGACTCGATCCCGAAGCCGAGCCAGGCGACGAAGAGCGGTGCGAAGGCGACCTTGGGCATGGTGTCGATGGCCACGAGATAAGGCATCACCGCCTTCTCGCCGAACGCCGTCTCGCCCACGAGTACGCCGAGGGAAAACCCGATCGCGATGGCAAGCGCGAAGCCATAGATCACCTCTTTCACGGTGATCCAGAGCGCCCCCAGCATGTAGCCTCCGCTAAGCAGGTTTTGACCGACGAAGATCATGTCCTTGAGCGTTTCCCACGGCGTCGGCAGTATGATCGGCGAGACGAGCCCGAAGCTGGTTACCAATTGCCAGGTGCCGATGAACACCACGAACACGAAGGTCATGGCGATCCAGCGCGGCACGCTGTCGATAAAGGCCACTTCCTGTTCCCAGACCGTGTCTTCGAAATCGTCCTTGTCGGACAAGTTGTTGGTCATGTCGGTCACATGTCTTCTCCCTTGTCCAATTGACCACGTATATGGTCGACGATGGCGCCGAATTTCGGCGTTGTCATCATGTCGAGCGTGCGCGGCCGGGGCAGGTCGACCTCGACGATCTCGGCAATCCGGCCGGGGCGGGGTTTCATCACGACGATGTCGTCGGACAGGATGACGGCCTCCTGGATCGAGTGGGTCACCAGGAAGGCGGTGGCGTTCTGTTCTCGGCAGATCCGCTGCAATTCCATGTTCATCATGTCACGGGACAGCTCGTCGAGCGCGCTGAAGGGCTCGTCCAGCAGAAGGACCGCCGGCTCCGTGATCAGCATCCGGCAGATCGAGGCGCGCTGCGCCATGCCGCCGGACAATTCGTTGGGGTAGACGTTTTCGAACCCCTTGAGCCCAACGATCTCGAGCAGTTCATAGGCCTTTTCCATGGCTTTGTTCGCGGCAGCCTTGCCATCCCGGATCTCGATTGGCAGCACGATGTTCTCGACCGCGGTCTTCCACGGAAAGAGCGTCGCTTGCTGAAACATCATGCCGATGTCGCGCCGCGCGCCGCGCACCGGCTCTCCTTGCAGGATCACACGCCCCTTGGAGGGTGGGATCAGGCCGGCCATGATTTTCAACAGGGTTGACTTGCCGCACCCGCTCGACCCGATCACGGAGGTGAAGCTGCCCTTGCGCAGTGTCAGATCGACATCCTCAAGCGCCACGACGCTGTTGCGCGCATAGGTCTTGCTGACGCGCGTCAGCTCATAAACTGGCGCGCCGAGAGGCGCGCCAGAGTAATCGGAAGCAACTGCGGGCGTCATCAGTTGACTGCCGCAGCGCCGATTTCAGCGAATTCATTGGTCCAGGCCGCGTCGAGATCCTCCAGAGGATCGGACAGCTCTCCACCGGCGACCAGCGCGTCCTGCCATTCGGCCCAGACCGCACCCGGGTACCAGCCCAGGTGTTCGGCATCGTCCGTCGGGATCGTCTTGGACCGGACTGCGTCGAACAGGGCGGATTGGAACTCCTTGTCCTCACCTTCCTGGGGGTTGCCGGCGGCCAGATGTGCAAGCACGGCTTCGCGGTTTGCATCGTCCAGCGCAAAAGCATGACCCCTGGCGAAGGCGCGGCTCCAGGCTTCGACCAGTTCGCGATCGTTGCGGATGGTGTCGCCCATGGTCGCGATGCCATTGCCGAAGAACCGCCCGAACTCCGCGGGCGTGATGTCGCGCACGGCCATGCCGCGCTGGTTCAGGATCGCCGTGTCCGCTGTCGAGGCCGAGTATGCATCGATCTCGCCATTCAGGAAGGCAGCCGTTGCCGGGCCACCATCACCAACTGTCAGGAACTCGTAGTCCTCGCCTGCCGTCATGCCGGCGCCGGTCATCACGTTGCGCGCAAAACCGACTTCGGCGCCATCGGCGGTACCGGTGCCGATCACCTTGCCACGCAGCCCTTCCACATCCTGGATGTCGGAGCCTTCCTGTACCGCGATGCCGAAGTTGCTGCGCGCGGCCACGTTATAGATATGGACTGCGTCCACGCCGCGCGCGCGGGCCGCGATCAGGGGGCCGGGGCCGGGCCGCCCGAAATGCGCCTGGCCTGCGGACAAGGCCTGCAGAACGGCGCCGGAGCCGTTGATCGCTTCGACCGTGACGTTCAGGCCTTCTTCCTCGAAGAAGCCTTCGCCAATGGCGACGAAAACCGGGAAAGAGTTGATCGCCGAGGGGCTGGGCTGCACGAAAGTGATGTCGCGCAGTTCGTCGGCGGCAAGGGCGGGCGCCCCGAGCGCGCCGGCCAGGGGCAGGGACGCGACCATCGCGGCGGTGAAAAGTCTTCTGTTGATCATGGGGGTCTCCTCCAGGTTGGATTTCGTCATGGCCACTCACCGAGCGGCCTGCTCAGTGCGTCATGCAACGCGCACCGTGTTCTTGAGTTGTCCGATATTTGCGATATCGCAGATAACCGTGTCGCCCGGCTTGAGGTATTGCGGCGGGTCCATCGCGTAGCCCACGCCCGAAGGTGTGCCGGTTGCGATGATATCCCCCGGCTCCAGGGTCAGGCCCTCGGACAGCGATGCGATCAGGGTCGGAATGTCGAAGATCATGTCATGGGTCCAGCCGTTCTGGCGCAGCTCGCCATTGACCGACAAGCTGATCGACAGGTCCTGCGGGTCCGTGATTTCGTCCGCCGTAACGATCCAGGGACCGATCGGGCAGGAGCCGTCCAGGGACTTGCCCTTGAAATACTGCCCGCCATGGCGGCGCTGAACATCGCGTGCGGTAATGTCGTTGAGGATGGTGTAGCCGAACACGTGCGCGAAGGCGCGGTCCTTTGGGATATCGCGACCAGTGGTTCCGATCACCACGGCCAGTTCGACCTCGTAGTCGATCTTTTCCGACACGGACGGGAAAATCAGAACATCTCCACCATGACCCACGACTGCCGTGGCAGGCTTTGTGAAATAGACCGGATGCTCGGTGATGCCGATCTTTGCGTTCTGGGCGCGCTCGCCCTCGGCAATGTGTTCGGCATAGTTCCGGCCCACGCAGAAGATATTCTTGCGCGGCGTGTGCAGCGGCGCCAGGAACGGATTGTCGAGGGAGATCCGCGCATCGCGACAAGCCCCGTTCTCGGCGGCCTCGACGATTTCGCGCAAGGCGTCCAGTGCGTCCGGGCCCGCGTCGATGAGCGCCTGCAACGTGCCGGTGCGTAGGGCATCGCCAGCCTCCCCGGGCACATCCCAGGCGCAGGCGGCATAGTTCAGCGCCGCACCATTCGATAGTAAAACTACCGCCATGGGGTTACCCCCCACGGCCAGCGTCGCAAGTTTCATGCCATTCTCCTCCCCAAAGAACGGGTTTCTTGACGTGCTGCACCAAACTCGCGCCAGATCCCTTGCGGACCTCGGCACCCCAGGTGCATTTTCAGCGAAACCGCAGAGCAGCCTCGTGCTTGCAAATAGGAACACAGTTGGGTGCCCAGGCAATCAACCAATGTGCCGATTGGGTGGCGTTTCATGGCGCAGGCCAAAGAACTAGTCAGCATCATCCGCCAGCTCATCGCCGAGAAGGGCTACAAGCTGAGCGATCGGTTGCCGCCGGAACGGGAGCTGTGCAAGACCCTTGGCGTTTCACGGCACATCCTGCGCAACGCCCTGATCGAAATGGAAAAAAGTGGCCTGATCTGGCGCCATGTGGGGCGGGGGACCTTTGTCGGGCCCCGGCCCATCCTGAACCTGGATGATGTACTGTTCCTGCGGGATCTGGTGACGCCGGCGCAGGTGGTGACGGTGCGGTTCACGATTGAGCCGGAGTTGAGCCGGCTGGCGGCCTCCCACGCCACGCGGTCCGATTGCGACCGCATGAAGCAGTGTGCGGATCGGTGTCGCGAGGCCGAGGATTGGCGCACCTACGAGGCATGGGACAACAATCTTCACCACGCCATCGCGCGCGCAGCCCGCAACCAGCTCTTCTTGTATTTCTTCGAAACCTTGAATTCCGTTCGGCGCTCCATCGTCTGGGGACAGGCGCGTGAGACCCGCAAACCGGAAGAGGGATATGTCAGCTTCCGCCAGCACGATGATATCGTGGCCGCGATCGCCGAGGGGGATGGCGACCGCGCGGCGCGTTGCATGATCCGACATCTTGAAACTGTCTATGCGGATGTGCTGCGCAAAGGTGTCCCCAGAGACACCTGAAGCGGTGCTACACCTTTCGGGTTCGGGTCCGAATGGCGTCTCGCCCGCCTTCGTTCAACGGTGCTGCGCGGTTTGGTTTCCGCTCCGATCGTGTTTGTGGCGGGCAAAGAGCGCTCGGGCGGTCGTGACTTGCCAGCAGATCAATGAGCAGAGGTCAGACCCGCATCTGCGAGTATTCGCCAGCCCTCCTCGGAGCCGAAATAGGCGAGCACTCCAGGTGAGGCTCGTCATGGTGGCCCGTGTTCGAGAGACCGGCAGAACAGCATGTCCGGGGGACGAGGTCGTCGGGCAGAATGCCGGCAAGCTCGATGCCCAGATGCGCATGCAACCGGATCTCGGTGACCTGTCGGAAGCCCAGGGGGCGTGCAGACCGTCGCCTCGCCAGCGCCTCCATGTTTTCCGCTCCGGTTTGGGTTCGGATGGTCTTCGTTGAGGTTATTTCCGAAAGGCCGAGCCGCTCGATCAGGCGTGCGATCTTCATGCCGCTGGAGGCGCGGTTGTGGATCAGCGCCTCCGCTGCGGTAAGCGTGCAGTACAGGGAGCTTTCGCTGCTGAGGTCATAGCGGGGCGCGCCGGTCGGAACGGCGGCACCGACTGAAATGCAGCCCAATTGCGCTGTGGTGTCAGCGCGCAGGGTGCTGCTGGCAAAGGCCTCGACGCAACGCCGGACGCCCTCGTTCAGCCCTCCGGCGCTGAGAACACGCAAACGGGCTGTCACGAAGACGGGGCCGGTGTCTCTGGGGCGGATCCCGCCGCGCGCCCCACCACATGCTAGAGTTCTCCGAACAGACGGCCCGAGACAGAGCGGAGGTGCAGATGCATGGCCGCCTGCGCGGCGACAGGGTCGCGCGCTTCGATCCCCTCGAGGATTTTCTCATGCTCTTCAAAGCTTGTGTGGTTGTCATCGGGCCGGTTGGTCTGGCGTACCACGTTGTTCCAGGCCACCGTGCGGCGGACCTGATTCAATTGGTCAAACAGGGAAAGCAGCAACACATTGTCTGTAGCTTCCGCGATGGACCGGTGGAACGAGTCGTCCTGCGCTTCATAGGCGTCCCAGGTTCCGGCATTTCTACACCTGCGCATGGCCTGCCGAAGCCGGACCACAGCCTCGTGCGATGCGTGCAGGGCAGCTTCGCGTGCAAGCGCCGGTTCCAGAGCGATCCGCGCGCGCATCAGCTGCACCGGGGTAATCTGCTGGCTCAGTTGGACAAGTGATCCAGCACCGGCCGCACTGCCCTGGGCGGATACGAAAGTGCCCTTGCCCACGTGGCGCCAGATCTCTCCGTCGCGCTCCAGTGCATCGAGCGCCTTGCGCAATCGGTTGCGGGTCATGCCGAGGCTGCCGATCAGTTCACGTTCCGACGGCAGGCGGTCACCGGGCACGTAACCGCCGCTTTCGATGAATGCGCGAAGGACGCTAACCGCGTTATCCCGTTCAGACTGTTCCGGCCGTATCAGCACGATGCGCCCATAAAATGGTTGACCAATTTTGCTTGATTGATCATGATTGAACTCCAGATCTAGGGAAAATTCAACATAAAAGAGCGTTAATCTAGGATTGATCTTGATTGGTTCCGCGCTCCCTCGGGCGATCTGGAAGAACAGCAGAAGAAGACATCGGAGGAATTTATGTCTGAGTACGTGATCGACACACCGCCCTTGGTGGCCTTGCCAATCGCCGGGATGGACGCACTTTTTCCGGTGCGGCGTGTCTACTGCATCGGGCGTAACTATGCCGCCCATGCAATCGAGATGGGGCACAATCCCGATCGCGAGCCGCCGTTCTTCTTCCAGAAAAACCCGAACAATCTCGACCCTTCCGGTGAGTTCCCCTACCCGCCCCACACCTCGGATGTGCATCACGAAGCCGAAGTTGCGGTAATGTTGAAATCCGGCGGCACGAACATCCCCATCGACGAGGCCGAGAGCCATATCTACGGCTATGCGCTGTCGTTGGACATGACGCGCCGGGATCTTCAGGGCGAGCAAAAGAAGATGGGGCGACCCTGGGAAATCGGCAAGGCGTTCGAGCGGTCGGCGCCCGTTGGTCCGATCCACCGGATCGAAGAGACCGGCCCGCTGAACGAGGGCGCTCTGCGCCTTACCGTGAACGGGGAGACACGGCAGGAAGGCGACCTGAACCAGATGATCTGGAAGGTTGCTGAGATGATTTCCTATCTTTCGGAATATTTCGAGCTGGCGCCCGGGGATGTCATCCTGTCGGGCACGCCGTCCGGTGTGGCGGCGGTTGAGAGGGGCGATGTGATGGAGATCTCCGTCGAAGGGCTCGGCAGCATGTCGGTCAAGGTCGTCTGAGACCCGGCATGGCGACAGTAACGCCAGACACATGGGACTCGAGGTGATGGATCAGGCTGATCGGACCGCGCCGGGCACGTCGGCGCAGGGCTTGAGCCTGTCGCTGGCGAGTTGGGATCATGACCGTGTCATGGCGTTACATGATGGCCGGGTGCGCGTGCCGGGTGTCGCGCTGCGGGGAACGGTTGCGCCGACATCCGAGCTGTTTCCGCGCGCGGTCGGCGATGCCCCTTACGATATCACCGAGATGTCAATCTCCAGCTACGTGCTGCAGGTGTCGCGCGGGGTCGGCGCGTATGTTGCGATCCCGGCCTTCGTCAGCCGCGCATTCCGGCATGCAGGCTTTTTTGCCAGGGCTGGCTCCGGCATCGAAACTCCGGCGGATTTCGCCGAACGCAGGATCGGCGTGCCCGAATACCAGATGACCGCCGCGCTCTGGATGCGCGGCATCCTGGCCGATGAGTACGGGGTCGCTGCCCGGCAGGTGCATTGGCGTACCGGCGCGCTGGACGCGGGCGTCCGGCGCGAGCGCCTTGAACTTGAGCTGCCGGAGGGGATGCGCGTGGAGCCCATCTCGGAGGGCGAGACCCTGCAAGACCTGCTGCTTGCCGGTGAAATCGACGGGCTGCTCGCCCCGAAGCCACCCAATGCCTTTCTGGCCGGCGATGCCCGTTTTGTCCGGCTGTTCCCGGATTTCGAAGCCGCGGAGCGCGCCTATCACGCGAAGACCGGGTTTTTCCCGATCATGCATCTGATTGGCGTGCGCAAGTCCCTCGTCGATGCGCATCCGTGGTTGCCGCGCGCGCTCTATGACGGGTTCGTCGAGGCCAGGGACATGGCCCTGCAGCGTTTGCGGTCCGTGTGGTTGGGCAATGCCAACCGTCTGTCGCTGCCTTGGCTCGGGGCCACGATGGAGCGGACGATTTCGGCGCTGGGCCCCGATTACTGGAGCTACGGCTACCGCGCCAATCGCGAGGAACTGGCCGCCGTTTGCCGCTACTCTGTGGAGCAGCATCTGGCCGCGCGCGCGGTGCAGCCGGAAGACCTGTTCCACCCCTCCGTGCTGGAGACCTGACAATGGCGGAGTTCCTCCATGCGGGTCTGGGGTGGCCGATCGCATCGACCCTCACCGCGCTGAGCTTCTTCACGTTCTCCATGACGGCAGCCTTCGGCATTGGTGGCAAGGCGGTGATGCTTGCGGTCCTGGCGACACTGTTGCCTGCGGCGGCGATCCTCCCGGTGCACGGGCTCGTGCAACTGGGGCCAATGCGGGACGGGCGGCGATCATGTGGCGGCACCTGCGCCGCGAGATCGCCCCGATGTTTCTGGCAGGCGCGGTCATCGGGATCGCGCTTGGCAGCGTGTTCTTGGTGCAATTGGACCCTGCGATTCTGCAGATCGCCCTAGGCTCCTTTATACTTTAGTCGATCACAGTCACGCCACCGGCCTTCATGCGGAGGTCGACCGCGATCGCTGGGGGCTTATCAAGTTTCCTGACGATGTTTTTCGGCGGCACCGGCCCATGTGTCGGCGCTTATCTGCGCAGCCTCAAACTCGATCGGCTCACCCTTGTGGCGCCCCACGCGACGCTGATGACCTTTCAGCACCTTCTCAAGACCGTAGCATTCGGATTGCTGGGCTTCGCATTTTCCACTTGGGCCAGCCTGTTTGCGTGCTGATCGGACAGCTGGGGTTCACGCTTACAACGTTTCTGTTCCTGCTCAGCAGCATGGCGATCCTGTCAAGGTTCCAGGACCCCGCCCTGATCACGGGATTGGCCGCGCTAATCTCGCTGATCGGGTGGGTGGTGTGAACCTTCGCCTTAGACACCCGGTTTCCCCGCGGATGGTTCGAGCCGGCCCTGCCCATGGACCCCCAGATGGGGCTTGTCTTCCTGGTCACGCTCTATTGCGCGGCCCGGATGGGGGCGGGCATCCGGGCCATTCTCTTCAACATTCCCGGCACGGCGGGGGCCGCGGCAACACCCCAGGATGGCTATCCCATGGCCAAGCAAGGCAAAAGGCAGCAGGCGCTGGCAATCAGCTTCGTCGCCTCGGCCCTTGGCGGGCTGCTGACCACCATTAACGCGCTCCCGGCCATGCCGCTGCTGGCCCGTACCGGGTCCTACGTGCATTCGGTCGAGATGATAGTAGTGATGCTGTTCGGGGTTTTACTGATCGCGTCGATTGCAGCCCAGGGCATGCTCAAGGGCCTGGTCGCTTGTTTCTTCGGCTTGATGATCGGTGCGATCGGGACGGATGTGGTCTACGCCACGCCCGCGGCATCTTCGGGTTTCTGACACTTTACGACGGTGTGCCGCTCGTCCCGGCGCTGGTGGGCCTCTTTGCCGTGTCCGAGGCGTACATTATCATCGAAAAAAAGGCGATCATCACCGACGACGCCGAGCTGAAGGATCCCAACTGGCATGACACGTTCGACGGGGTGCGCATCGCGCTCTCGCGTTGGTGGCACATCGCCTGGAGACGTATGGGCTGCGATTGATACGGGATGGCAGAGTTCCGGCACTGGTCCGGTCGGATGGGTGGCAAGTGGTCGACCATGCGTCGAAATTCGCCTCGGCCTTCACATGGTCGCAGGACATGGGGCTGGATGAAGCTGACGTGTTCGAAAGACTGACCCAGTCCAACGCAAAGCGGTTCACGGTGATCGACAGCACGCCGCTCGAGACGGCGATCCCGGATCCCCTACCAATCCTGCGGTCGAGGCATGTTAAGAGCGCCCCTACAGGATGCACGGCTTACTTGCGCCCTCCGCCGCGATGGCGATCGATGCAGCTGGCATTTTGGCTGTCCAAACCCACAGCCAAGCGATTTATGCCTTGCGCGAAAGTATCGCAGACAGTCTCGATCTGCCTTTGGAACAGGTCGTGTTGATCCACACGCCGGGCGCGGGCTGTTACGGGCACAATGGCGCCGATGACGCGGCTTTCGAGGCGACACTGGTCGCCATGTCCATGCCGGGCTCGCCGGTCCTACTCAAGTGGACCCGGGAAGAGGAGCGCGCCTGGGAACCATATGGCACCGCACCGGCCGCGGAGTTGCGCGCAACGCCGGATGCGGAGGGGGGCATTTCCGCCTATTCCGCCGAAGCCATCAGCGGAACGCATCGCGGCGCCCGTGACCGGGGCCGTGCAGGGCGGGTCCGGCCAATCATCTGCAGGCGGATCCCATCGGGCCCTTGCCCGCGCAGCCGGACCTCAACCGGCATGGGGGAATGCACCGCTCTCTCGACCCGATCTACGCGTTTCCCGAAAAGCGGTTCGTCAAGAACCTGGTCGATGACATGCTGCACCGGACCTCGGCCCTGCGCTGCCTCGGAGGGGCGCGCAACAATTCTGTGCTGGAGAGCTTCATGGAAGAGCTCGCTCATGCGCAGTCGTGGGATTCTCTGGAGTACCGGTTTTCTCAACTGCTGGACCCGCGGGCGATTGCCGTGCTCGGCCATCTCGAGGACTGCCTCGGGGCACTGCCCTTGGCGGCGAGCCTGAGCCGCGGGATCGCCCATGCCCAATACAAGAACGAAATGAACCGGCTCGTGGTGGCCGTGGATCTCAGGGTCACGGATGATGCGGCCGTCGAATTGATCAACCCGGTGGTGGTCGCCGATACGGGACGAGTCCAGGACCGTGCCGGTCTGGACGCACAACTCTAGGACGGTTTCCTGCAAGCCGCGAGCTGGGCGCTTTGCGAGGAAGTCACTTGGGACCGCGATGGAACTACCTCGCGGGACTGGGAGAGTTATCAGGTTATGCGCTTCGAGCAGGTGCCGCACATGCAGGTGCATATCCTGGACCGACCGGACGCGCCATCGGTCGGGGCAGGGCAGGCGTCCCCAGGCCCCACCGTGGCGGCTATCGGCACCGCACTCTTCGGCGCTACGGGCCTTCGGATGCGACGTTTGCCTTTCACGGCGGATGCCATCCGTCGACAAGCGCTCATGACCTGACAGGTCACTCCCGGAGCAGGTAAGCCGGGGGTGGGGTCGCCGACGCGTCTGCAAGGTACCGAACTTGGCCGCGATGACGCCCCTGGTGGCGACCCATGACGAGAAAGTACCGGATCTGCCAAGGTGGGTGACGATGTCACCGTCGTTATGGGAGATGGTATGGCACTGCTTCTCCATCATTTGTGGAGAAGCGCCATGAACACATCCCGCCACAGACCCGCTGACGCTTGGTCGCCCCTCTATTTCCTGGCATCGCTGGGGTCCGGAGGCCTGGTTGTCACGTTTTTCATGTACCTGATGTTCTGGGTGCCCCATCCGGGCCAACCCGTGCCGGTTTTCGAAGATATCCGAGCCGCGTTCGGGACCGGCGGACTGCCTCAGCAGGCTGCCATCGTCATTGCGGTGGCCGGGATCGCGGGGTTTGCATTTCTCAACATCAAACTGCTGATATGGAACCTCGCCCGCCTGTCGGAATTCCGCAAGACAGACGCCTTTGCGCAGCTCGTCAACTCGAACGGCGAAACCCAACTGCTGGCAATGCCGCTGGCGCTGGCTATGTCGGTCAATGCCGGTTTCATCCTTGGCCTTGTCTTTGTTCCGGGACTGTGGACCGTGGTGGAGTATCTCTTTCCACTGGCCATGCTTGCCTTTGCCTTCATCGCCGTTGTCGCGTTCCGCCGTATCGGGGCGTTTCTCGGGCGGGTTCTGAGCGATGGCGGCGTCTTTGATGTGACGGCAAACAATTCCTTCGCCCAGCTTCTGCCCGCTTTCGCCCTGTCGATGATTGCTGTCGGCATGTCCGCACCCGCGTCGATGAGCACGCTGCCCCTGACCGTGGGCATTTCGCTTGTTCTGTCGATCATGCTCGGGGTCATCGCAGGGCTTTACGCCTCGGTCGCGGCGATCGTCGCGTTAAACTCGATGCTGCATCACGGCACCGCGCGGGAAAGCGCGCCGACGCTGATGGTCGTCGTGCCAATCCTGACGGTGCTGGGGATCATGACCATGCGGCAGGAGCACGGTTTGCACACAACATTCGACGGCCAGGGCGGTGTGGCCGACACGCTCTTGCTGACAACCGCGATCCTCGCGGTCCAGCTTGTTTTCCTCGTGCTCGGGCTGTTGGTGCTGCAGCGTCAGAAATACGCCACCGCCTACCTGCGCGGAGATGGCTATTCGGCGGGCTCCTACGCGTTGATTTGCCCCGGTGTCGCCCTCAGCGTGATGCTGCATTTCTGGATCAACAAGGGGCTGGTCGAGGCGGGGCTGATCGCCAAGTTCGGGGGCGCCTACTGGTCCCTGACGGCGCTGGCCATCGCCAGCCAGTTCGCCATGATCGGGCTCTTGGTCCTGCTCAACCGGCGCCACTTTGCCAGACGCGCTGCGGATGCCGCGGTCCCGGCGGAGTAACGGCGGGGCCGGCCTGCGCCTTGAGAAGGGGCAAGACGTGCAGCCCTGCGATGCGACATTGGAAGACATCTCGCTGGTCGACGGTCTCGTTGCGGCAGGGGGCGTTGTCAAATCCGCCGACAAGGGCGACACGGCGTTTCAGTGGCAAGGGCAGCCCAAGGCGTTCGTGCTTGTGACGCAAGGCAAGTTGACCGTTCATTTCCGCAAGACGGGCCAACGGCTTGCCTGGGCCGAATGTCGGGCGACGCAGGGACAGGATTGCATGCCGGTCACAGCTGCCATCCTGTCCGGAAGCCCGATTGCGATACGCGCGACCTGCACGGCGCCCTGTTTCTGGATCGAACTCGCTCCGAAACGGTTCCACCAACTCGTCGATGATCATCTCGGGTTCCGGCGCGCCTTGTTTGCAGAACATGCCAATCGCCTGCCCAAGTTCTTTGCGCGCGTCTCGGCCAAGAATGTGCTCGGTTTCGACCAGCGCCTTGCGGATTGGCTCTTGGGTCATGTGCGCGAAGGGGCTGTCGTCGCGACCCATGGCGATATTGCCGCCGAGTTGCTGACAGCGCGGGAGGTCGTTTCGCGCGGGTTGCGGGACTTCGCCGTGAAAGGCTGGATCACGCAGGAACGTGGCTGCATTTTCCTGGAGGCGCCTGCCGCCCTGGCGAGGGTTTCGAAGGGCTACCTTGCCCGACCGAGTTCCGGTTCAAGGCCCAGGGGCATCCCGGCGCCTTGATCATGCCAGGCAAGCGGCAAGCTGAAGATGCTCAGAGCGCACCAAAGACGCCCGCCTGCGCCGCAGCCCGACGCGCCGAGGCTGCCCTACCGTTGCAGCGCGCGTCGATCGCAGCCGTGGTCTTTCTCGCCTCTGCGCTCCTGCCCGCAATGCCGAGGCACTATACCCGGGGTCTTCTGTGCGATGCCAAGGGCACCGACCCGGTGCTGCCTGTCCTCGTGGTTTTGTCGTCGGCTCGGGCGGGGATGCTGGCATCCGGGTCCAAGGGTTGGCGCGGACCGCCCGGCCTGAAACTGCACAAGGGCAGACGGTTTGCGGCTCTGCCGAAGCAACGTGCGCATCGCAGGTTCGGTGCGGGCTGGTGCCCTGTTCGAAGAAAGTCGCGCCCGCCTGTCTCTGGCGCGCAGCATACTCGACCGCGTGCCGGTTTTATTTTCAATGAGACGCCAAGGGGCTGGACCCGGCGCCCGCAACGTCGGTTTTGAGCGGGGTCTGAAAGGCGCTGTCGATGGTCCTTGTCCCTGCCGCGATGCTTCGTGGGGCGGATCATTCGATTTTCGATCGCACCTGTCACTTTCCATGCCTGTTATGTGACAGAGTCACCAACGCTTTCGGTCCGCCGGGTTTAGTCATTGGCCAGTTGGACATGAAGGTTCGTCGCACTCGCGGCGTTGCTGGAGGGCTTATGTTGGAACTGGACATTGTAAAGCAGCCGTTCGCCTTGCGCGATGACTGCCATCCATCACGGTCTCTCGCTGCCTGTCACGCGGGGACTGTCCCGGGCCGCAATCTTCGTCGTGATAAGCGCCCATGGGCTGGAGCGGCAGCGTGACCGCAGGCTGATCGAGGAACACGACCCACCGACACCTGCGGTCGGGGCGGAACAAGGGAGTGCCGGAGGGCGACCCTACCCGAAGGAGGACATCATGGACAGAAGACAATTCCTGACAGCGGCAGTCGCCGGGGGGGCTGCGGCCTCGCTCGTCTCGCCAAGCGCCGAGGCACAGGTCAGCCCCGTTCAGACATCGGCGCGCATCGTGATCATCGGCGCGGGGGCGGGTGGCACCGCCCTGGCCAACCGGCTGGTGCGGCGGCTCGAAGGCGCGCAGATCACTTTGATCGACCCGCGCCGGGAGCACCTCTACCAGCCTGGCCTGACGCTGGTGGCGGCCGGTTTGAAACCGGGGGGATACGTGGTCTCGGACACGGCAAAATGGCTTCCGGAGGGGGTGACATGGCTGCCCGAGCGCGTGGTCGCCGTGGACGCGGAGGCTAAGACCGTCTCGACCGAGAGCGGCGAGACGCTCGGTTACGACTGGCTGGTCGTCGCACCAGGTCTGGTCCTCGATCACGATGCGATCGAGGGGTTCAGTCTGGACATGGTGGGCGAGAACGGGATCGGCGCGCTCTATGCCGGGCCCGAGTATGCTGCGCGCACCTGGGCAGCCGCCAGCCGTTTTGTCGAGGACGGCGGCACGGGGCTCTTCACCCGTCCGTCGACCGAGATGAAATGCGCTGGCGCGCCGCTCAAGCATACGTTCCTGATCGACGACATCGCGCGTCGGGCGGGCAATGCGGGGCGGATGAACATGGTCTACGTCGCGCCGCAAGCCACGCTCTTCGGGGTGCCCATCGTGGCCGAGAAGGTCCGGATGCTGTTCGAGGACCGCGGTGTCGACACCATGATGAACCGCACGCTGACCGGCATTGATGCGGGCGCGAGACGGGCAACCTTTGCCACCGGGTCCGGCTCGGAAGAGGTGGAGTATGATTATATCCACGTCGTCCCGCCGCAACGTGCGCCGGACTTCGTGCGCCGCTCGGGGCTGTCCTGGGCCGACAGATGGACCGACCAGGGCTGGGTCGAATGCGACATGGCCACCCTGCGCCACCTGCGCTACCCCGAGGTTTTCGCGCTCGGCGATGTCGCCGGGGTGCCCAAGGGCAAGACCGCGGCGTCAGTCAAATGGCAGGTGCCCGTGGTCGAGGATCACATCGTTGCGGGCATCGAGGGCCGGGAAGGCACCGAGACCTATGACGGCTACACTTCCTGCCCGATGATCACCCGGATCGGGCGCGCCATGCTGGTGGAGTTCGACTACCACGACAACCTCGTGCCGTCCTTCCCCGGCATGATCGCGCCGCTCGAAGAGCTGTGGATCAGCTGGCTGATGAAGGAAGTGGCGCTGAAGGCCACCTACAACGCGATGTTGCGTGGCCGAGCCTGAGGAGAAAAAGAAATGCAAGATCTGACATTCGAAACGCTGATCGCCGTTTTCGAGGAAATTTTCGGCCGCGGCCTGTTCTGGTTCATGGTGGCCGCAGCGGTTTTGGTGACTTTCGGCTATTTCTACGTGCTCATTCGCGACCGGGAGGTGAGCTGGAAGAAATTCCTCGTGGCGCAGCTGTCCATGCCCGTGGGCGCGGTCCTTGCGGTCTGGTTCGTCATGGTGATGACCGACAGCCGCCTCGCGGATCTCGGCGGGCCGATCGACATCATCCTCTTTCTCGGCATCGCCGTGATGGGGGCCATCGGCATGGCCATTCTCGTCTATACTCTCGAAGCGCTTCTCGGCACGAAGCGTACCAAGGGTGAGGCGGACATCTGACACCGCTGTCGGAGCGGGGGATTTCCCGCACCCTCGCTCCGCACAATGCAACCAAATCAAGGGCAGGCCCAATGTCGACTTCTGTTAGGTATTCCCGCATTCAAGTGGCCCTGCATTGTGGGATCGTGTTTCTCGTGGCCGCTCGATACCTGCTGCTCGCGCTGCATGTCGCGGGGGCCGTTGTGCAGAAAGTCCGGTTGAAAACCGATGGAATGACACGAATGCCTCCGGCACCCATCTTCGCGGACGGGGCAGCACAGGAGCGTGAAACATGAGCACCGACGCAAACCCGGGCGATGCAGCCGCGGCACCGCAGCCATCGCTCGCCCATTATCCGATCACGGTCTTCGGGATCACCATGGGGGTTCTGGGCCTTGCCCTGGCCCTGCGGGCGGGCGGCTTTGAGGGGGCCTCGGTGGCGATTACCGTCCTTGGGGCGCTTGTTCTGATCCTGCTCGGCGCGCTCTATGGGCTGAAGTCCCTGCGCCATGCCGCCTTTGTCGCGCAGGAATGGCACCACCCTGTCCGGCTGGCGTTCTTTCCCGCCGCCAACATCTCGATCCTGCTTTTGTCCTTGTTGCTGCAGAGCGGGATGCCCGCACTTTCTGCAGCCCTGTGGATCATCGGCGCCGTCGTGCAGGCGATCCTCACGGTGGTGATTGTCTCGGCCTGGATCTCCCATCGCGCCTTCGGCCCGGCCATGCTGTCGCCTGCCTGGTTCATCCCGGCTGTGGCCAACGTGATCTTGCCCCTTGGGGGGGCCCATCTCGGCTATCTCGAGGTCAGTTGGTATTTCTTCTCGGTCGGGTTGCTGTTCTGGCTGATCCTGTTGACACTGGTCTTTAATCGCTTGATTTTTCACGATCCTCTGCCTGGCAAGCTGCGCCCGACCCTCGTCATCCTGATCGCCCCGCCGTCCGTCGGCTTTCTCGCCTGGCTTGCCTTGAATGGCGGGCAGATCGATGCGCTGGCCCATGTCTTGCTCAGCACTGGGGTCTTCTTCGCAGCACTTGTCGCGGTGCAGGTACCTGCGCTGCTGCGGCTGCCCTTCGCGATGTCGTTCTGGGCACTGTCCTTCCCGCTGGCCGCGCTGACGACGGCGATGTTTCGCTATGCGGACCTGTCGGGGTCCGGGATGCACCGTGCGGCCGGCCTTGTCCTGCTATGCCTGCTCGGCCTCACCATTCTCGGGCTCGGCCTGCGGACGATCCGCGCGGCGATGGCCGGGGAAATCTGCCAACCGGAATGACGTGCACTCCCAAGCCGCCGCTTCAGGCGGCTGCAGGCGAGTTCTGCAGATCGGCACGGGCCGCCTTGAGGCATGCACCAATCTTTCGAAACACCTCGATTTTTGGCGAACTCTTGCGCCACGCCAGCGCCACCCTGCGCGGACAGGCACCATCAACCCGGCCCAGATGTAACCTGTGGCCCTGCGAGATCCCGGCATCGACCGCCAGGTCCGGCAAGAGCGTGATCCCCAAATCCTCTTCCACCATCGCAACCAGGGTCGAGAGGCTGGTGGCCGAGAAACTCTGATCCTCGTCCAGGTTGATCCCGGAAAAGCTGGAAATCGCATGGCGCTGCAGGCAATGACCCTTCTCCAGCAAGAGCAGTTGCCGATCTGCCAGATCTCCCGCGCCCACGCTGCTGCGATTGCCCAGCGGATGGTCCGTTGGGGTGGCCAGCCGGTAGCCGTCGGAGAACAGCATCTCGGCCTCGATCTGCGTCGGCAGCGGATGCGGCAGCGCCAGCAGCAAAAGGTCAAGCCGCCCCTCCAGCAGCCCGGCCACCAGCGGCTCTGTCAGTTCCTCGCGCAGATAGAATTTCGTCTCCGGCAGGGCGCGCCGCAGCAGCGGCATGGCCCGCGGCATCAGGAATGGTCCCACCGTGGGGATGGCCCCCAGACGCAGGACCGAGGCGCCCGCAGCGTTCTCACGGGCGGCGCGCTGTTCGAAATCCTGCACCTGTGCGAGGATGGCCCGGGCACGCTCGGCCAGATCGCGACCGACCGGGGTCATCATCACGCTTTGTTTCGTGCGTTCGGCCACCTTGATCCCCAGACGTTCCTCGAGCTCCTTCAGACCGGTGGACAGGGTGGATTGGGTCACATGGCAAAGCTCGGCCGCCCTGGAGAAATTCCCGGTGTCATCGAGCGCCGCGAGAAAGCGGAGTTGGCGCAGGGTGGTCATGGATTATCGCTTTATTGAATTACGATGAGGGATACAATCAATTTCAAAGATCAGGGCGGAGCGACTACGTCATGTTCATCATCACAACACGGAGCCAAGACATGAATGCCCATGCCACCCCCACGCCCGAGACCTCTGTCGGCCTGCCACGTCTGAACGAACCGGCGCCCGCCTTCGACGCACTGACAACCGATGGGCGCAAGACGAACGCCGATTACAAGGGCAAGTGGCTGATCCTGTTTTCGCATCCGGCGGATTTCACGCCGGTTTGCACCACCGAATTCGTGGCCTTCGCCAACCGCGCAGAAGAGTTCGCCGCGCTCGACACGCAGCTTCTCGGCCTGTCGATCGACAGCCATTATGCTCATATTGCCTGGATGCGGTCGATCAAGGCCAGCTTCGGCATCGAAATTCCGTTTCCGATCATTGCCGATCTCGACATGAAGGTCGCGCAAACCTACGGCATGATCCAGCCGGGTGCCTCGGACACCCAGGCCGTGCGGGCGACCTTCGTGATCGATCCCGAAGGCATCCTGCGGGCGATGGTCTACTATCCGATGACCAACGGGCGCTCCGTAGACGAATTCCTGCGCCTTGTGAAAGCGCTGCAGACCTCGGATACGCACAAGGTCGCCACGCCGGAAAACTGGACGCCGGGCCAGGACGTCATCGTGCCGACCCCGCAAACCGCGGCAGCGGCAGAGGCCCGCATGTCCGAAGGGTTCGACACCAAGGACTGGTATTTTTCGACCAAGTCGCTCTGATGGGCTGAGCAGAAGTACAGGCGCAACCGCCATGCGGTTGCGCCCGTGCGCCGAAAGTGAACCGATCGCCCGGGAGGCAAGAATATGGACGCGTCATGGATCGCCAAGTTCAAGGGGCTGAGCCGTCTGCCCGCCGACATACAAGCAGAGCTCGAAGACGGCAGCCAGATCGTATCGGTCCCTGCGGGGACACAGATCTTCGCCCCCGGTCAGACGGCCGATAACCTGCTTCTGCTGCTCGACGGCACGGTCAAGGTGCAGCAGAAATCCGAAACCGGGCGGGAGGTGTTCCTCTACCGGGTGCATGCCGGGGAAAGCTGCGTTCTGACCACCGCCTGCATGCTGGCATTCGAGGATTACTCGGCCGAAGGCACTGCGGAAACAGCGGTGAAGGCCGTCGCCATTCCCCGCAAGATGTTTGACGATCTCGTTGCGAAGTCTCCGGTGTTCCGCGAGTTTGTCTTTACGGCCTATTCGCGCCGGATCACCGATCTTTTCACCTTGATCGACGATATCGTGTTCCAACGTATGGACGTGCGCCTGGCGTCGCGGTTGCTGGAACTCGCGGATCGCAGCGACGTGGTGCATGCCACACATGCCGTCCTCGGCACCGAGCTTGGAACCGCGCGCGAGGTCATCTCGCGGACCCTGTCGGAATTCCAGCGCCGAGGCTGGATCGAGCAGTCGCGGGGCGAGGTGCGTATCGTCGGCCGGGAAGGTCTCGAACGGCTGGTGAAATCCTCCGGCGCCCATGGCTCATAGCCGGCTCCCGGTTCGTGATGTGCCGCTCGGTGACCAAGTCACCAAAGCCACGCCGCGCGTCGTGGCATAGAGGATGCATCGATTCTGGAGGGAACGAAAATCATGACCACGAACATGGGAACACTCGACCGGGTCGCGCGGCTCCTCATCGCCGCAGCGCTGCTCTTTGCCGCGCTCGGCACCTCGATGCTGGGCGCGGGCCTTCTGTTCTGGATCGCCCTGATCGTCGCGGGCGTATTCACCCTGACCGCCTTTGTCGGCAACTGCCCGCTCTACAGCGTCGTCGGGCTCAAGACGTGCAAGGACTGCGGATGATCGAGACAGCATTCACACCCTGGGCCTCGTTGTCGGGGGGCATTCTGATCGGAGTCGCCGCGACCCTGCTGATGCTGGTGCTCGGTCGCGTCATGGGCGCGACCGGTGTGCTCGCCGGTTTGGTTCAGCCGTCCTCGGGACAGGATTTCGCCTGGCGTGCCGCGCTCCTGGCGGGCATGGTCACGGGCCCTACCGTTGTCTGGCTGATCACCGGCCAGATGCCCGCCGTGCAGGTCCCGGTTTCGACCGTGGCCCTCGTGATCGGCGGTCTGATCGTCGGTATCGGTGTGACCTTCGGGTCGGGCTGCACCTCCGGGCACGGGGTGTGCGGCATGGCGCGGTTGAGCCCGCGGTCGATCGTGGCGACGCTCACCTTCATGGCGGCGACCTTCGCGACCGTCTTCGTCGTCCGTCACGTGATCGCAGGGTGATGCCATGAAACTGATTGCAACTTACCTGATCGGCCTGATCTTCGGTGTGGGCATCGCCCTGTCCGGCATGGCGAACCCCGCGAAGGTTCTGAATTTCTTCGATATCGCAGGGTCTTGGGACCCTTCGTTGATATTCGTGATGGGCGGTGCGCTGATCACGACCTTCATCGGCTACAAGCTGGTGTTCGGTCGCGCAGCACCGCTCTTGGAGGAGAAGTTCAGCCTGCCGACATCCAGCGCAATCGACGCAAGGCTTGTCGGAGGCTCCGCCGTTTTCGGCATCGGCTGGGGAATTGCCGGGTTCTGCCCGGGCGGCGCCTTGCCCGCGCTCGGCACCGGCCGGTGGGAGGTCTTCGCCTTCACCGCCGCGCTCATCGCCGGCATCTTCCTGGCCAAGTTCATCCAGTCTGCGGCCACACGCCGGTCCGCGTCCGCGACCTGATCTCTTTACTCTGAGGAGTATAACGCAAATGACGACCTATCCCGTCAACATGGACATCAAACCGTCCGTTCAGGCCTTCTTCGACGAGGCCACGAACACGATCAGCTATATCGTCAAAGACCCGTCATCCAACGCCTGCGCCATTGTCGACAGCGTGATGGACATCGACTACGCCGCCGGGCGCATCACCTATGATCACGCCGACGCATTGATCCGCGAAATCGAGACGCAAGGGCTCAAGCTGGAGTGGATCATTGAAACCCACGTCCATGCCGACCACCTGTCCGCCGCGCCCTACATCCAGCAAAGGTTGGGTGGCAAGATCGGCATCGGATCGAAGATCCTGGTCGTGCAGGACACGTTCGGCAAGGTCTTCAACGAAGGCACCGAATTCCAGCGCGACGGCTCGCAGTTCGACCGGCTCTTCGAGGATGGCGATACCTACACTATCGGCAACATGCAGGCCTTCGCCATGTACACCCCGGGTCACACACCCGCCTGCATGGTGCATGTGATGGGCGACGCGGCCTTTGTGGGCGATACGCTCTTCATGCCGGACGGCGGCTCGGCCCGGGCCGATTTCCCGGGTGGGGACGCGGGCGTGCTCTATGACAGCATCCAGAAGGTGCTGGCCCTGCCGGATGAGATGCGGCTTTTCATGTGCCACGATTACGGGCCCGATGGCCGCGACATCCAGTGGGAAACCACCGTCGGCGAAGAGAAGGCGCACAACATCCATGTGGGCGGCGGCAAGACGAAAGAGGAATTCGTCAAGTTCCGGACCGAGCGGGATGCGCAGCTGGATATGCCGAAACTGATCATCCCGTCCCTGCAGGTCAACATGCGCGCGGGCGAGATCCCGACCGACAAGGACGGCAAGCCGATGCTCAAAGTGCCGGTCAACGGTCTGTGAACCCCGGCAGCGACACGATCTTGGACCTCGGAAAGATCACCGACGCGGTCACGGCTACGGGTCCTGCGCGCTCACGCCGACGTGCGGCAGGATCGTCCTGGCCGCGTTCGGTTATGGCGGCGCGCTCAAGCCCGCTTTCCCGGTCTTCCTGCTCGACGGGACCCGGCGCTTGCGGGCGGCCTCGGTCCTGAACGACCCCTCGCTGCCGCCGATCCGCTGGACGGCGATGCTGCACGGCACGGCGTTTATGGCGAGGCCCGAGAGGCTGAAAGTCGCCGTCACGTGACCTGATTGCCAATGTCGCGCAGGTCCTCGCATCCTGTGCGCTGACTTGCGGGCGGAGCGCTACGGCTCCGCTTGCGCCTTTCTTCGGACCAGACATCATGATCGACACACTCAGGCGCCATATCCCCGTGCTCGATTGGGGCCGGACCTATAGCCGTCAGGCATTTTCGAACGACATGATCGCGGCCGTGATCGTGACGATCATGCTGATCCCGCAATCGCTGGCCTATGCCTTGTTGGCCGGTCTGCCGCCCGAGGCCGGGCTTTACGCCTCGATCGTGCCGATCATCCTCTACGCGATATTCGGCACCAGTCGCGCGTTGGCGGTCGGACCCGTTGCGGTGGTGTCGCTCCTGACCGCCTCCGCGGTCGGCCAAGTCGCCGAGCAGGGCACGGCGGGCTATGCCGTCGCGGCGCTGACGCTCGCTTTCCTGTCGGGTGGGTTTCTGGTGCTGATGGGGGTCTTCCGCCTCGGGTTTCTCGCCAACTTTCTGAGCCATCCCGTGATTGCCGGGTTCATCACGGCCTCGGGCATCCTGATTGCCGCGAGCCAGCTCAAACACATTCTCGGGGTCCGTGCCGGTGGGCACACCTTGCCGGAAATCCTTGTCTCCCTGGTCGCGCATCTCGACGAGATCAATTGGATCACGGTCGTGATCGGGGTCGGTGCCTCCGGGTTTCTGTTCTGGGTCCGCAAGAACCTCAAGCCGACGTTGAGCAGGCTTGGCGCCCCCCCATTGCTCGCCGATATCCTGACCAAGGCCGGTCCGGTGGCAGCGGTGGTGGGCACGACATTGGCCGTCTGGGGCTTCGGTCTGGCCGAGCGTGGTGTCAATATCGTGGGCGACGTGCCCCAAAGCCTGCCACCGCTGACCCTGCCCGGCCTCTCGCCTGACCTGGTCGGGGCCTTGCTGGTGCCGGCGATCCTGATCTCGGTGATCGGGTTCGTGGAATCCGTCTCTGTTGCACAGACGCTCGCGGCCAAGAAACGCCAGCGGATCGACCCGGACCAGGAGTTGATCGGGCTGGGCGCGGCCAATATCGGGGCGGCCTTTACCGGCGGATACCCGGTCACGGGCGGTTTTGCCCGCTCGGTAGTGAATTTCGACGCCGGGGCCGAGACACCCGCCGCGGGGGCTTTCACCGCCGTGGGGCTCGCAATTGCCGCGGTGGCCCTGACACCTCTGGTCTACTACCTGCCCACCGCAACGCTGGCGGCCACGATCATCGTGGCGGTGCTGAGCCTTGTCGACCTGTCGATCCTGCGGAAAACCTGGGATTACTCCCGCGCCGATTTCACGGCCGTTGCGGCGACGATCCTGCTCACCCTCGGGCTCGGGGTCGAGGTCGGCGTGGCCTCCGGCGTGACGATCTCGGTCCTTTTGCATCTCTACAAGACATCGCGCCCCCATGTGGCCGAGGTCGGCCTGGTGCCCGGAACCCAGCATTTTCGCAACATCAACCGCCACAAGGTCGATACCGACCCCACCCTGGTGTCCCTGCGTGTGGACGAAAGCCTCTATTTCGTGAATGCCCGCTTCCTCGAGGATCTTATTCAGAAGCGCGTGACCGAAGGATGTCGCATCGAAAACGTTGTTCTGATGTTCTCGGCGGTCAACGAAGTGGATTACTCCGCGCTGGAAAGCCTCGAGGCGATCAACCACCGGCTGAAGGACATGGGCGTCGGTCTGCACCTGTCCGAGGTGAAGGGGCCGGTGATGGACCGGCTCGAAAGATCCCATTTCATCCGCGATCTCAACGGACAGGTATTTTTGTCGCAATACGAAGCCTGGATGCACCTGTCGAAACCCGGGCTTGGGCAGGTGACGGAGTAGACGCGCGCGGTCGACATGCTCTCACCCGACGGGACGCAGAAGGCCGAGTCGGTCCATGGGCGCGTCCATTTCCCGAAGATCGCCGATGTCATTGTCCCCAAGGCGGCGACGGGAAGGCGCCGCGCGCAGCTTCAGCGCAGCCATAGCCTGTTGCGCTTGAGCGTGTTGCGGATCGTGCGTTCATGGGGGGGCAGGGCGGTCCGGTCGAAGAGTGCCCGCGCCTTGGCTCCGCGCCCCTGATAGATCATGCGCTTGGCGGCCTCGGAGCCCTTGAGCACCTTCTTGACCTTGTTGGGGGCGGTGACCCGCATCAGCGTCTCGACCACCGCGTCGCTCTCTCGCGCGAAGAGCAGCGGCAGCAGCCGGTAGTGACAACTGACCCGCCCATCCAGCAGCCCCTCAGGGATCGTGTTGCGCGCGCCACCGAGCCCATGGATCACCAGCGGCAGCGCCACCTGATCGAGCCAAGGGTCCAGCGGCTGGCAGATCAGCGCCGCGGGCGGGTCGTCCCGGATACTGCGGGCGATCTCCAGGAACTGCTTATGAAACACCTGCGGACAGGCGCCGAAAAACCAGCCCGCGTTGAAATAGAGATACCGCTCCCAGTATTCCTCCGGCTGGCTGTGGTCGAGGGAGCTTTCGAAATCCAGCCCGAACCGGTCATAGAGCGCGCGCCAGATCTCGGTATAGCCGGGACCGTACAGTTCAATCACCGGCCAGGTTCCCGTCCGCCGCATCGAGGCCGTGGGCCGCGCGAAGTCGAACGGCACCTCCGACAGTGGTCCGGTAAACAGCGTGTCTGTGTCAAAAAACACGAAGGGCGCGCCCTCGGGCAGCACCTTCAATGCCTCGATCTTGTTGCCATGGGGGTAGGAGGCCCCGAACACCTCCGAAGCGAAGGGCAAAATCACCGCCCCGAACTCCGCCTCCAGCAAGGCGCGCACCTCCGGCTCCGCCCGCGGATCGGTGCCGGGCCAGAGCGGCCCGGGCTGCGGCTCGGCAAAAACCAGCCTTCCTGCAAACTCCGGATTGGCCGCCCGAAACGACGCCGCGAAGATCACAGCCTCATAAGACAGCCGTCCAGCCTGAATCACCGCCAGGACATCGGGCGCTGGGTTGCTCATCTCTGGGCCTGTTCCATTTTTTGCAGTATGCCGGGACCACCGGTGGGCACAATTGCTATTCCACCTTGGTAAACGGAGTGTGCAATGATCCGAACTTCTCTTGCCGTGCTGTTGCTGGCGATCGCAACCCCGACTTGGGCGGCCAACTTCACCACCGCCGCCGAGGTGAAGCCCATCCTCGACGCGACGAAGTCCAGCTGGGTGGCGATCCGCAAGCTGAACGGCCAGGACCTGCTGTATTTCACCCAGATCGAGAGCTGGCGCTGTGGGCTGACGCAGATCACCTTCCGCGTCAACGGCGCGCCCGAGACCTACAACAAGTTCATGGAGCCCTGCTACGAAGGCACCCCGGCCCCGAACGCGTTCCGCCTAGACAGCCATCTGCCTTACGTGACCTTCCAGCCCGACAGCCTGACGAGCGTCGAGGTCACGCTGACCTACGAAGACGGGACTACCGACACCGCTACGTTCCAGCGCTCCGAGATCGAATTGCAATAGCAGGGGGCGCGGGGCCTACCCGGCCAGCCGGTGTGGGTCCGCGATATGGGCCAGCGCCCGGTCCAGCGTGCCGAGCCCGGCCTCAGGGCGATGCCCTTCTTCGGACAGCACTCGCCGCCAGCCCCGCGCCCCGGGCCGTCCGGCAAAGGCACCGAGCATATGGCGCGTGATCTGCGCCAGCTTGCCGCCGCGCGCCAGATGGTCGGCGATGTAGGGGCGCATCGCCTCCACCGCCGTCTCGGCACTTACCGTTTCCGCCCCACCGAAGAAACGCCGGTCCGCATCGCCCAGCACCCGGGCAGGCTCGTGATAGGCCGCGCGCCCGATCATTACCCCGTCGAGTCCCGATGCCAGATGCGCCGCCGCCTGATCCAGATCGGTGATCCCGCCATTGATCGACAGGTGCAGCCCCGGGAAGGCCTGTTTCATCCGCACCACCAGCGGATAGTCCAGCGGCGGAATATCCCGGTTCTCCTTCGGGCTGAGCCCCTGCAACCACGCCTTGCGCGCGTGGATGGTGAACCGGCGCACCCCGGCCTCCGACACCGTGCGCAGGAACCCCGGCAGCATCTCCTCCGGTTGCTGGTCATCGACACCGATCCGGCACTTCACGGTGATCTCGGGACCGTCCGAAGCCGCGATCATCGCCGCCACGCAGCGCGCCACAAGCGCCGGCTGCTCCATCAGAACCGCACCGAAACATCCCGACTGCACCCGGTCCGAGGGGCAACCGACATTCAGGTTGATTTCGTCGAAGCCATGGCCGCAAGCGATCCGCACAGCCTCCGCCAACTCCACCGGGTCCGACCCCCCGAGTTGCAGCGCCAAGGGATGCTCGGCTTCGGCATGCTCCAGCAGCCGTCCCGCATCCCCCCGCACAACTGCCGGAGCCGTCACCATCTCGGTATAAAGCAACGCATGCTGCGTGAACTGCCGATGGAACATCCGGCAATGGCGGTCGGTCCAATCCATCATGGGCGCCACGGAAAGCCGAGAAGAGCCGCAAGAATTTGATTTTTCTTCACTAATCATCTCTCACCCGTCGGCTGCTCAGCTTCAAAACCACTCCATTCCGGCGGGTTATGCCTTATTTCGCCGGGTTTCGCGAGCCGTGTTGCTACGGCGTAGCAACTCACGACGCCACGCGTTTAAGCGGTCGAGAGGCCCTCCCACGCCGTCAGAGCGTCCCGATTTCCGGGGTTCTGACCTCGGACCAACCTTCTGTCTACAATCGACCAAGGAAGTCCAACTATGACCGCAAACATCATCCAGTTTCCCGGCAACCGAGTGGCCGCACCGCTCCCCGCTCCTCAAAATGAAAAAGTGCGTGATGACGGTGCACCGACGAAGAATCTGCCGAGGAGGGATTCGAACACGCGATCAGATGGTCGCCGAATGCATAACCCCAATGACCTGAGAGCCGCTTCTTCCTCCAGTTTGAGGTAGAGTCCGCCCA
>NZ_JARAMN010000008.1:0-209917 GCF_028807315.1 Dinoroseobacter sp. PD6
TGGGCGGACTCTACCTCAAACTGGAGGAAGAAGCGGCTCTCAGATCACTGCTCCGTGGCAAGCGTGAGCAATGCGAGGATGGTCCCGCTGTGCGCCAGACTTCTCGCGATTCGAAGAGGTGACATTGCGAAAATAACCGAACGCGTGTCATCGTAGTCCGCCAGAACCATGCACTTGCTGCGCTGCTGCTATGGATTGCCTCCAGCCCATAGCTGCACCTTCAAAGCGGACATCCGTCTGGCATGGTTTGTGAGGCGTGCAAGTTGCTTCTGACCCACCTACACAACAAACATTGAGTCATTATATCGGAGGTCACAGCCTAACAATCAGGCGGAGGCATGAAGTTGTTGGGATACATCGAAGATCGGTTGCGAGCAAACGCCGCACAATTCATTGCAGCCCAGGCCCAGAAGCATACGCACACCTGCCCGGGGTGCGGTGGACGGTTGCTTCACATGCCTGGCAGCGACGGTCGCGAGTGGTATAGATGCGAGCATTTGAAGCTGTGCGGCAGCCGCATGCCGGCTTACCCGGCCTGCGGTGTCGGCCTTCCGGTCCGTTCCCGAACCAACGGAGATCTGATTTGCGGTGATTGCGACGAGAGCCAGCGGGCCTGCCCCAGCTGCGAAGCTGGATGGCTTGTCGAACGGTGCGGCCGATATGAAGCATTTCTCGGCTGTGTCCGCTTCCCTGACTGTGATGGCAAAGCCAAGCTAAGGCAGATCGCGTGACATCCACGCGGTCCGGCCCGCCAGCGGATCATTGATGGGCAATGGGCATTGCGACGCTGGACAACGATTGAGAGGGGGACCGACGTGAAGGTCCAACGGAAGTGCGAATCGAATATCGCCCAAACCCTTCGCCATTACTGCGTCTCCGGTAAGCCTTGGAGAAACATGAAACTTTCCTCATTTGCGGGCACCCGTGACACGGAAAAATATGCGCGCCACAAAAAATGTCTGCTTCCTTACATGCCTTTAGAAATCCAGGTTCTCCACGCTCAGCGCGTTCTGCTGGATGAAGGCCCGACGTGGCTCAACCACATCGCCCATCAGCTTGGTAAAGATGTCATCCGCATCCGCCAGATCCTCGATCTGGACTTGCAACAGCGTTCGCGCCTCGGGATCCAGGGTCGTTTCCCAGAGTTGATCCGGGTTCATCTCCCCCAGACCCTTGTACCGTTGCAGTGACTGCCCCTTTTCGCCTTCTTCGAGAATGGTACTCAGCAAGGCCAGTGGTCCATGGATGGATACTTCGCGTTCCTTTCGGACTAGTTTGGCGGGGTCTTGATACACGTCCCGACTCTCGGTCGAGACCGAGGCCAGTTTCCGCGCCTCGCCGGATCGCAGCACCGCGCCATCCAGAGTGCGGATCTCTTCAACTCCGCGCAGCACACGGCTCAGGCGGATACCATGGTCCTGTGTAATTCTCCCTTGCCAGCCGCGCTCGTACTCGACCGCCACAAGGTCCAGCCGCGCGGCGACCTGGTCCGCCACCTTCTGGAGATCGGCATCGGCCTTACCGGGATCGAACGCCCCCGCCAGTGCGGCCTGTTCAAGAATTGGCCTCGGATAATGGGTCGGAAAAGCATCCAGGATCCGCTTGAACTGCCGCGCGGCGTCGACAACCCGGGCGAGATCCTTGCCCGCGATTTCCTCACCGCCGGGCAGGCGCAGCACCGCACCTTCGATCCCTTGCCCGATCAGGTGATCCTCCAGTGCGGCCTGGTCTTTCAGGTAAACCTCGGACTTGCCACGCGCGACCTTGTAGAGCGGCGGTTGCGCAATGTAGAGATAGCCGCCCTCAATGATCTCGGGCATCTGCCGGAAGAAGAACGTCAGCAGCAGAGTCCGGATATGCGCGCCGTCCACATCCGCGTCCGTCATGATGATGATCTTGTGGTAGCGTAGCTTGCCAATATCGAATTCGTCCCGCCCGATCCCGGTACCGAGCGCGGTGATCAGGGTGCCGATCTCCTGGCTCGACAGCATCCGATCGAATCGGGCGCGCTCCACGTTCAGGATCTTCCCGCGCAAGGGCAAAACGGCCTGGTTATGCCGCGATCGGCCCTGCTTGGCCGAGCCACCGGCACTGTCCCCCTCCACGAGGAAGAGCTCGGAGTGCGCTGGGTCCTTCTCCTGGCAATCGGCCAGCTTGCCGGGCAGGGAGGCGACATCCATCGCCGTTTTGCGGCGGGTCAACTCCCGCGCCTTGCGGGCTGCCTCCCGCGCAAGGGCGGCTTCGATGATCTTGCCGACGATGACCTTCGCCTGCGCGGGGTTCTCTTCGAACCACTCGCCCAGCTTCTCGTTCACCAGGCCTTCGACTGCGGGTCGCACCTCGGATGAGACCAGCTTATCCTTTGTCTGGCTGGAGAATTTCGGGTCCGGCACCTTCACCGACAAGACGCAAGTCAAGCCTTCGCGGGCATCGTCGCCGGTGAAATTCACCTTCTCGCGCTTGGCGATCCCGCTGGACTGCGCATAGGCGTTGATCGTACGGGTCAGGGCGCCGCGAAACCCGGCCAAGTGCGTGCCGCCGTCCCGCTGCGGAATGTTGTTGGTGAAGGGCAGCACCGTCTCGTGGTAGCTGTCGTTCCACCACATCGCGACCTCGATCCCGATGTCGTCGCGCTCGCCGGTGATGAAGATCGGCTCTTCCATGGCCGACGTCTTGGATCGATCGAGGTACCGCACGAACTCCCGCACGCCGCCTTCGTAAAACAGTTCCGAACGCAGAGGTTCGGCAGGGCGCTCATCCTCCAGGATGATGCGCACCCCAGAATTCAGGAAAGCCAACTCGCGCAGCCGGTTCTCTAGCGTCTTGAAAGAGTAGTCGAGGTTCGAAAACGTCCCCGTCGAAGCCATGAACCGGACTTCCGTGCCGGTCCGGTCACCCGCATCTCCAACGACTTCCAAGTGCTTGACCGTATCGCCATGCTCAAATCGTGCCACATGTTCCTTGCCGTCGCGCCAGATCCGCAACTCCAGCCAGTCGGACAACGCATTCACGACCGACACACCGACGCCATGAAGACCCCCGGACACCTTGTAGGAGTTACTATCGAATTTCCCGCCCGCGTGAAGCTGAGTCATGATGACTTCGGCGGCTGAAACGCCTTCCTCTTCATGCACGCCCACGGGGATCCCCCGGCCATTGTCACTGACCGAGACACTGGAATCCGCGTGAATTTTCACGTTCACCGCGTCCGCGTGGCCAGCCAATGCTTCGTCGATCCCGTTATCGACGACCTCGTACACCATGTGATGCAGACCCGAGCCGTCGTCGGTATCCCCGATATACATTCCGGGCCGTTTGCGAACAGCCTCCAACCCTTTGAGAACCTTGATGGAATCGGCGCCATATTCTTCGGCTACCTGTGCGGTCTCTGCCATGAGAGCCTTCCTGTTGTTTTGTCTGATTTTATACAAGCACTGGTGGGGGATGTCACGCACTTGCAACAATATATGGGGGTCTGCGATCGGCCGCGCCCGTCGGCTTCCAACGCGCGGCGCGCTTCGCCGCATGCCAAGTCCTGCCGGGCTGCGCGACAAGCCCGTACAGGGCCCTAGTTAGGCCCGGGAAGGAGACCGATCCATGGTTCTGCAACTGCGCGGTGTCACGAAAACCTACGAAACGGGCGATGGACCGCTGCCGGTGCTGCGTGGCGTCGATCTCGGCCTGAACGCTGGCGAGACACTTGCACTGACCGGAGAGAGCGGATCGGGCAAGAGCACACTGCTGCATCTGGTCGGGGGGCTTGATACGCCGGATGCGGGGACGATCGAGGTTGCAGGGGCCAATGTCGGAGCCATGGGGGACGAGGCACGCGCTGCCCTGCGTCGCGGCACGGTCGGTGTGGTGTTTCAGCAGTTCAACCTGATCCCCGCTTTGGATGTGGCGGCCAACCTGTCGTTTCAGGCCCGGCTAGCGGGTCACGATGAGCCCGCCCATTGGGCCGATCTGGCCGAGCGCTTGGGCCTTACCCCGTTCTTGCGCCGCTACCCCGAGCAGCTGTCGGGTGGCCAGCAGCAGCGCGTTGCGATCGGGCGTGCGCTTGCCGCCCGACCGCGGCTTCTGCTGGCGGATGAGCCAACGGGCAATCTGGACGAGACCACGGCGGATGCGGTGCTGACCCTGATGCTCGACCTCGTGCGCGAGAGCGATACGGCTTTGCTGATGGTGACCCATTCCGACCGAGTGGCGGAGCGTATGGCTCGCCGCATCCATCTGCGGCTCGGGAAGGTCGCCTGATGCACCGGACCGCCCTTTCCGCGATGCTGGCCCATTGGCGGCGGCACCCGGGTCAGCTGCTGACATTGCTGCTCGGGCTGGCACTGGCGACAGCGCTCTGGTCCGGCGTTCAGGCGATCAATGCCGAGGCACGGTCGAGCTATGCAACGGCTGCCGCTGCGCTTGGTCAGGATGAGCTGAACCAGCTTGTCGACCCCTCCGGCCCGATCCCGGAGGCTACCTATATCGCCCTGCGCCGGGCCGGGTGGGGCGTGTCACCGGTGCTGGAAGGACGCATTACGCGGGATATCGGGATAATCACAATTCTCGGCATCGACCCGATCACCGCGCCCCCCGCGGCACAAATGGTCGATCTGAGCGCGCCGGGCGACCTTGCGGCATTTATCGCGGGACAAGCTTATGCCCCGCCTGAACTGGCCGCGCGCCTCGGGGTGGCGTTCGAGGGGCAGCCTGTCCGTCAGGCGCTGGGCTTGCCCGCCGGGACGCTCCTGATGGACATGGGCCAGGCTCAGCGTGTGCTCGACCGCCCGGACCAGGTCACGCGCCTGCTGTTGTGGCCGGACCAGCCCCTGACCCGGGTTCCCCTGGCCGAGATCGCGCCCGAACTGACCGAGGCCGCGCCGGAGGATCGCGGCGATGTGGCGCGACTGACCGACAGTTTCCACCTGAACCTGACCGCCTTCGGGTTCCTGTCCTTCGCCGTGGGTCTTTTTATCGTGCACGCAGCCATCGGGCTGGCGTTCGAGCAGCGTCGCCCCACCTTCCGGACTTTGCGCGCGCTGGGCGTGCCGGCCCGCAGCCTCGTCGGGTTGCTGGCCGCCGAGGTGTTGCTGCTGTCTTTGCTCGCCGGAGCGGTCGGTGTCGCGCTGGGCTACCTGATCGCGGCAACGCTTCTGCCGGACGTAGCCGCCACTTTGCAGGGGCTTTATGGCGCCAGTGTCGACGGTGCGCTCAGCCTCGCGCCAAGCTGGTGGTTTCTCGGGCTGGCGATCTCGGTGCTGGGGGCCGCGGCGGCGGCGGCCCAAAGTCTCTGGCGGCTCTGGCACTTGCCGGTCCTGGCGCCGGCCCAGCCTCGGGCCTGGGCACGCGCCTCGGATCGCGCCATGCGCCGGCAAGGGCTGCTGGCCGCCGGGATGATCGTGGTCGGGCTTGGATTGCTGCTCTGGGGCAGCGGCCTCGTGGTGGCGTTCGTGATGCTGGCGCTCCTTCTTCTGGGGGCGGCGCTTGCCCTCCCCGTGCTGCTCTCTGGGGCTTTGGCTTTGGGCGCCCGCACAGCGTCTTCGGTGCTCGGCGAATGGTTCTGGGCCGATACGCGGCAGCAGTTGCCCGGCCTGTCGCTTGCCCTGATGGCGCTCTTGCTCGCACTCTCGGCCAATATCGGTGTGGGCACCATGGTGGGCAGCTTCCGGCTGACCTTCACCGGCTGGCTGGATCAGCGGCTCGCCTCCGAGCTTTACGTCACCGCGCGCTCCGAGGCAGAGGCCGCCGAGATGCGCGCCTTCCTCGCCCCAAAAGTTGATGCGCTATTGCCGATCTGGAGCGTCGAGGCCCCGCTGCCCGGTGGGCCGGGGGAGATATTCGGCGTCGCCGACCATCCGACCTATAGAGACTACTGGCCTCTGCTGTCGGCCCTGCCCGATGTCTGGGACCGCGTGGCGGAGGGATCCGGCGTCCTGGTCAATGAACAACTTGCGCGTCGCGAGGGGTTGCGCCCGGGCGATACCATTCCGCTCCCCGGAAACTGGGAGGCGGAGGTCGCAGGCATCTACTCCGACTACGGTAACCCGCGCGGGCAAGTGATGATCGGCCTTTCGGCTTTCGAGACGCGCTTCCCCGAGGCGGCGCAGTTGCGCTATGCGGTGCGGCTTGACCCGGACCGGACCGAGACAGTGATGGAAGATCTGCAATCGGAATTCGGCCTGCCCGCCAGTACGATGATCGACCAGGCAACGGTCAAGGCGTTCTCCTTGGCCGTGTTCGAGCGCACGTTCACGGTCACAGCCGCGCTCAATGTGCTGACACTCGGCGTGGCGGCGGTGGCGATGTTGGCCAGCCTGATGACGCTCGCGCGGATGCGCTTGCCGCAACTGGCACCGGTTTGGGCGCTCGGCCTGACGCGGGCCCGGCTTGCGCGGCTCGAATTGGCCCGTGCGGCGCTGCTGGCCGCATTGACGGCGGTGCTGGCCCTGCCCGTGGGGCTGGTGCTCGCCTGGGCGCTGCTGGCGGTGGTGAATGTCGAGGCATTCGGCTGGCGTCTGCCCATGCACCTCTTCCCGGGCGATTGGCTGCGGCTTGGTATTCTTGCGCTGCTGGCTGCCCTGCTGGCCTCGGCCTGGCCGGTGCTCCGGCTGGCGCGCACCGCCCCCTCCGACCTGCTGAAGGTGTTTGCCAATGAACGCTAGACTGCTTTTCGCTACCCTCTTTCTGTTCCCGACCGTCGCGCTGGCCCAGGGTTTTGCCGGGCTCGGCAGCACCACCACCGACGGGTTTGCGCAGCCCGCACCGGACCCGGAGTTCGATTTCCCCACCGACCATGGGGCGCACCCCGACTACCGGATCGAATGGTGGTACCTGACCGCGAACCTGACCGGCCCCGACGGCCAGGATTATGGCCTGCAATGGACCCTGTTCCGATCCGCGTTGGAACCGCGCCAGACAGACGGCTGGGACAGTCCGCAAATCTGGATGGGTCATGCAGGCCTGACCACACCTGAGCGCCATTATGTGTCCGAGCGTTTCGCGCGGGATGGCAACGGGCAGGCCGGGGTGACGGCCGATCCTTTTCTCGCCTGGATCGACGACTGGGAGATGCGCAGCACCGCCGCGCCAGGTACCGACGCGATTTCCGCCGCACGGCTCACGGCTTCGGGCCTCGATTTCGCCTATGCACTCGACCTGACCGCCCAAGGCCCACTGGTCCCGCAGGGGCAGGGGGGCTTTTCCGTCAAATCCGAAAGCGGCCAGGCGAGCTACTACTACTCGCAACCGTTCTACACCGTGACCGGGACCCTGACCTTGCCCGAGGGCGTGGTGGCGGTCACCGGTACCGCCTGGCTCGATCGCGAGTGGTCGAGCCAACCGCTTGAAGGCACGCAGACGGGCTGGGACTGGTTCTCCCTTCACCTCGACACTGGCGAGAAGGTCATGGGGTTCCGCCTGCGCGACGAGGCGGGCCCGGATTTCACCGCGGCCACCTGGATTTCCCCGGAAGGCAATCCGACGCCTTTACCCAATGGGGCTTTCCAGGTGACCGAGCGCGCCCGGACGCCGGTCGCAGGCCGCGAGGTGCCGACCGAATGGCGGGTGCAGGTGCCGTCCCGCGGTCTCGACATCACCACCCGCCCGCTCAATGCCCAAAGCTGGATGGAGACACTCTTTCCCTACTGGGAGGGTCCGATTTTCTTCGAAGGGTCCCACACGGGGCGCGGCTACTTGGAGATGACGGGCTATGACTGACTGGTATGCGGGGTTGGACACGACGCTCGATCATGTCTGGCGGTTGCTGAGTCGTGCGCCGGTGGATCGACGCAGCCCGTTGCGCACACCCGTCATGGCCACGGTGGGCGCCGACGGTTTACCGAACGCCCGGGTTGTCGTGCTGAGGGCCGCTGCACGTAGTGCGGGAATCCTCGAAGTCTATACCGATAAGAGAAGCAAGAAAGTCAACGACTTAGAAATCAGTGCATTTGCAACTTTTTGTGTCTGGGTGCCGAAAGCTGATTTACAGATACGGATTAAAACGATAGCAAATATCCTTAGCGGGTCGGAGGTTCTGCCTCTTTGGCAGTCATTGTCCGAGCCCGCCCGCCGGGTCTATGGCGGAGTGCCCGCGCCGGGGGTGTTGCTTGCGCATCCCTCGGAGTTTGGTGCTCGGCCCGACCCGGCGGCTCTTGCCCTTCTACGGTGCGTGATCTCGGAAATCGAAACGCTGCATCTAGGGGCCGATCTGCACCGGAGAGCCCGGTTCTCGCGCAATGACGATTGGCAGGGATCCTGGTGCGCCCCCTGAGGTTGGCGGATTACAACGCGAACATCGGGAAAGTGACCCCAAGGGACCAGGCGAGAACCAGTCCCAATCCCACGCCGATGCTGCCCACGGCGCCGCTGCGACGCCCGGCCCATCCCGCCATGGTGCCGAACACCGCGAAATAGAGCAGGATCACCGGCAGGATGATCAGCAGGAAGAACAAGCCCTCGAAATCCAGCGCCACCGCCAGACCCAGCGACGCGAAGAAGCCCAGCTTCACCATGCCCTTGCGCCACAGGGGCGCCCGCCCTGCGCCGCTGAGCCAGGTATCGGCCAGCATGAACGCGACGGCCCCGACCGCGATCGCGGCGATGATCGGGATCCGGCCGGCATGGGGCATGAAAGAGGCGACATAGCGGTCCAGCGCCCCGCCGAAGACGAAGGTTCCATAAAGGGCCAGGGCCAGTCCCGGCACCACTTGCCAGCCGCCCGGTCGGTGCCCGCGCCACAGCAGGTAGCCGCAGGCAATCGCACCGAAGACCAGCAGATGCAGCGCCAGGTAATCTGCCACCAGAACCGGCAGCACCTCGATCTCCACCGGCCAAAGGATCAGGGGCGTTACCAAGCTGGCCACGCCGAGGGCGACCGCGAAATCCCGGCGTGGCAGCAGGGCAGGGACCGGGCCCCGCGGCAGCAGCCCCGCCACCGGCCAGACCAGCCCCACCAGCCCCGCCAGCAACAGCACGATCCACCCGCCCGTCGTTGCCAAACCCGTATCGGCATTGCGCCCATAGCTCCGGTCGAGCCAATCCCGCGCTTCCTGCAGGCTGGTGGCGGAATAGAGCACACCCACATGTTCCACATTCGGGGAGGCCACCGCCCGGCGCACCACGTCGCCTGCCTGCACGGTCTGCCCTTCCTCCGCGTCCGGGTCGATGAGCCGGATGACACGGCGCGCCTCTTCGCGCAGCATCGCCTCCCACGCGCCGTTGATCGCGATCAGGTTTGACGGTTGCTCGGCATTCACTGCCTGGCTGAACATCGAAATCGCCACCGTTGCCGAGACCCGTGGGTCCGCGATGGTTTGCCGGACGATCACATCGGACGCCATCGAGTGCCCCAAGAGCGCCACGCGCCCGTCAACCCCGGGCAACGCCAGGGCGTAATCGGTGACCCGCCCGGTTTCCGACATCAGCAGCTGCGTTGTTCCGTCGATCCGGGTGACATCGCCCGACATAGGGACCGGATTGCGCCCGTGACCTTCGAAATCGAAGCTCACCGCAACATAGCCCGCCTGCGCCAGTGTCAGGGCAAAAGCCTCCATCAGCTGCATCGACCCGGCAAAGCCATGTGCGATCACCACCGCCGGGGCGGGGCCCGCATCGGGCAAGCGATAGACCGTGACCGGCGTCGGGCCGACCGCGTCGCGGGTGATCTCGATCCCTGCGCGCATCCCTTCCAGCCGCCACACCGAGAACGTGACTGCAACAAGCGACAGGGCCAGAACCAACCAGCGGATCCATGACATATTCGGGAGCCTCTTTCTTGCGGCGCTGTAGCCCCTCGCGCCCGCAGGACGGGACTGCTAAGGCCTTTGGCGCGACTATGTAGTGGAGCGGCGCGCGATGCACACCCCCTATCCCTTGACCCAGGACGTCGTTCTGGTCGGCGGTGGTCACACCCATGCGCTGGTCTTGCGGAAATGGGCGATGAGCCCGCTGCCCGGGGCGCGGCTGACCCTGATCGACCCGAACCCGACCGCGCCTTATTCCGGGATGTTGCCGGGCCATATCGCCGGACATTATGACCGCGCCGCGCTGGAGATCGACTTGGTCCGGCTGGCGCGCTTTGCCGGGGCGCGGCTCGTGTTGGGCCGAGCCGAGGGGCTGGACCTCGCTGCCCGGGAAATCCACGTGCCGGGTCGCCCGCCGATCCGCTATGACCGGGCGTCGCTCGACATCGGCGTGACTTCCCGCCTGCCGGATCTGCCTGGTTTCATGGACCATGCTCTGGCGGCCAAGCCGCTCGGTGCATTCGCGGATCGCTGGGAAGCGTTCTGCACCAACCCGCCCCCGGAACCCCATGTGCTGATCCTGGGCGGCGGCGTCGCCGGGGTCGAACTGGCCATGGCCTGTGCGCATCGGTTGGGCGCTACGGCGAAAGTCACCTTGATCGAGGCGAGCGATACGGCCCTCGCGGGCATGAACGCCAAGACCCGCGATACCCTTCTGGGCGAGATGGCCGCGCAAGGCATCACCCTGCGCCTGAATGCCCGTGCCGCCGAGATCGGCGCGGATCACGTGCGGCTCGAGGGGGGCGAGGCCCTGCGCGCCGACATCACCATCGGAGCCACCGGCGCGCGCCCGCAAGACTGGCTGGCGCAGACCGGCCTCGCCCGTGTCGATGGGTTCGTCGCCGTGGATGACCAGTTGCGCAGCCTTTCCGATGATCGGATCTATGCGGTGGGCGATTGCGCTCATATGGGCTTTGCGCCCCGGCCCAAAGCGGGCGTCTATGCCGTGCGCCAGGCGCCGATCCTTTATCATAACCTGCGCGCGGACCTGACGGGACGTGCCCGCAAGCGCTACAAGCCGCAGTCGGATTACCTCAAGCTTGTGTCCACGGGCCGCAAGGCGGCCGTGGCCGACAAGGCCGGGATGCGCAGCTCCGGCGCTCTGTTGTGGCGCCTGAAAGACCGCATCGACCGCAAGTTCATGGCGAAGTTCCACGACCTGCCCGCGATGTCCGCGCCGGATCTGCCACGCCTCCGGGCCGAAGGTGTCCAAGCGGCGCTATCGGGCAAACCCCTTTGCGGCGGCTGCGGGGCAAAGGTGGGCGCGGGGTTGCTGAGCGACGTATTGGCAGGGCTCCCTTCCCCAGCCCGCGACGACGTGCTGTCCCGCCCCGGGGACGATGCGGCAATCCTGCGCCACGGGGCGGGCCAGCAAGTGATCACTACCGATCACCTGCGCGCCTTTGTCGAAGACCCGTATTTGATGACCCGCATCGCGTTGCAGCATGCGTTGGGCGATGTCTGGGCCATGGGTGCGGATCCGCAAGCCGTGTTGTCCCAGATCATCCTGCCCAAGGCCGCCCCGGCCGTGCATGCGGGCATGCTGGCCGAGATCACCGCCGCCGCCAGCGAAGGCGCGCGCGCCGTAGAGGCCGAGCTTGTGGGCGGGCATACCAGCATCGGGGCGGAGTTGAGCATCGGCTTTACCGTGACCGGGCTCGCGCCCGCCCGCGCCATCGGTCTCGATGGGGCGCGTCCCGGAGATCGTCTTGTCCTGACCCGTCCCATTGGCACCGGCGTGCTTCTGGCGGCGGAAATGCAGGCCGCGGCCCCCGGGCAGCAGGTTGCGGCCCTGTGGGACTTGCTGGCTGCGGATCAATCCAAGACCGCGCGCCACCTTGCTGCCAAGGCGCATGCCATGACGGACGTGACCGGGTTCGGGTTGGCGGGGCATCTCGCGCGGCTCTGTGCGGCCTCGGGCACCGGGGCCGAGATTCGTCTGGATGCGATCCCGATCCATGACGGGGCCGAGGCGTTGGCGGCGGCCGGGCATCGCTCCTCTCTTTATCCGGCCAATCGCGCGCTTGTGCCCGACTGGCCGGAGACGACGCCCCGCCATGAATTGCTCTTCGATCCGCAAACCGCTGGCGGACTGTTGGCTGCCCTGCCGCCGGGTGATCCGGTCCCTGGCACCGTGGAGATCGGGCGCGTTACCGCCGATCCAGGCCTACGCCTCGTCTGACCCCTGTCAACGCGCGGCGACAACCGCCGCCAGCGCCTGCGACACCAGCGCGGCGGTCTCTGCCATCCGCTCTTGCGCTAGCGCCCCGTTGCCCAAGGCCAGGTCCCGCCCCTCGGCCCCCTTTCGCCCCCGCCGGTAGAGCGGATCGTAATGCACCGCCATCAGGCCCTCGGCCAGCGCCTCGAATGCGCCCGCCGCGGCCATCTCCTGCCAGGCGTCGACCTGGGCGTGGCCGTGCAGTTTGCGCAAGGGGTTCAGCCGCGCGGCCATTTCCTCCGGCTGATCCAGCAGGTCGCCGTAGCTCCGCGTCAGGTAGCGGGCCCGTTCCGCGCGCGGCACCGACAGCACCAGCCGGGGTGCCTGCCGCATTGCGGACCACAGGGCGGGGGGCAGATTGATCCGCCCGATCTTGGAGCTCTCGGCCTCCACCACCACGGGCCGGGCCGGATTGAGCGCCGCAAGGGCCATCGCCAGCGCACTCTCAAACCCCTTTTGTGCAGGCTGATCTTCGGCATATGCGCCCAGGAGAGAGCCGCGATGATGCGCCATCCCTTCGAGGTCCAGCACCTGCCAGCCCAGACCGGGCAGTAGGTTCAGGATATCGGTCTTGCCCGATCCGGTATCCCCGTCCAGCAGAACAATCGGGCAGGGAAACTCGGCATCATAGAGCGCCGCGTTCACCAGTCGCCGGTAGCTCCGATAGCCGCCCTGCAAGGTCTCGGCGCGCCAGCCGATCTGCTGCAGGATCGCCGCGAAGGACCCGGACCGCTGCCCTCCGCGCCAGCAATAGACCAGCGGCCGGTACGCGCCCGGCTTGTCGGCCAGATGGGTCTCCAGATGCCGGGCCGCGTTCCGCGCAACGAGGGCCGCGCCCATCTTGCGCGCCTTGAAGGGGCTGTCCTGTACATAGACCGTGCCGACCTCGGCCCGCTCCGCGTTCGACAGAACCGGCAGGTTGACCGCACCCGGCACATGGTCCTCGGCAAACTCCGCCGGGGACCGGACGTCGATGATCTCGTCATGGGGCAGGTCGGTCAGTTCGGGCAGGGACGACAGGGCGATGGGCATAAACGTCTCCTAGCGCAGCGCCCCCGGCACCGAAAGCCCGGATCAGCTCAGGTGTTCCTCGCCGCGCGCCCGCGCCAGCTTGATCTGCTTCTGCCGCTCGCGGAAACGGGTACGATCTGCCTCGCTGTATTCGCCGAGGCAGCGATGGCAGGACACGCCGGTTTCGTATTCCGGGCGCGTCTTGTCCGCTTCGGCGAGCGGGCGGCGGCAGGCATGGCACAGCCCGAGCGGCCCGGGCTTCAGCCCATGCCCCACGCTCACCCGCTTGTCAAAGACGAAACACTCGCCTTCCCAGAGGCTCTCGTCCTCGGGCACCTCTTCGAGGTACTTCAAGATCCCGCCCTGCAGGTGATAAACCTCCGGCACGCCTTCATTCAGAAGGTAGTTCGTCGATTTCTCGCAGCGGATGCCGCCGGTGCAGAACATCGCCACACGCTTGTTGCCGAACCGGTGACGGTTGGCCTCCCACCAGGCGGGGAAGTCGCGAAAGCTCGTGGTTTGCGGGTCGATCGCGCCCCTGAATGTGCCGATCTCGACCTCGTAATCGTTGCGTGTGTCGATTACCACCACGTCCTCGGCAGAGATCAACGCGTTCCAGTCCTGCGGCGGCACATAGCGCCCGACCGCTGCCATGGGGTCCACATGGGGCTGGCCCATGGTCACGATCTCGCGTTTCAGACGGACCTTCAGCTTGCCGAAGGGCATCGTTTTGGCCTTGCTTTCCTTCCACACCAGTTCCGCGCAGCCGGGCAGCGCGCGGATTGCGGCAAGGGCCGCATCGATCCCCGCGCGCGGCCCGGCGATGGTCCCGTTGATCCCCTCCCGCGCCAGGAGCAGCGAGCCGCGCACACCGCCTGCCTCGCACACCGCCCGCAACCCGGGCCGCAGGGCGTCCGGATCATCGAACCGGGTGAACTTGTAGAGGGCAGCGACCGTGAACATGGGCGCGGCTATACCGGGTCCGTCCCTGCCTTGCCAAGCCATGCCGCTTGACCCGCGCCAGCGGCCTTTCTACGCAGGTCCGGTGCAGACCCGGAGGTTTTTGATGACCCACGCCCTGATCGTCATCGATGTGCAAAACGATTTCTGTCCCGGCGGCGCGCTTGCGGTGGCCGAAGGCAATACCATCGTGCCCGCCATCAACGCCCTGATGGCTGAGGCCGAAGCGGTGGTGCTCACCCAGGATTGGCACCCGGCGGGTCACAGTTCTTTTGCCAGCAGTCATCCCGGAGCCGCTCCCCTGTCGATGATCGATATGCCCTATGGCCCGCAGGTCCTGTGGCCGGACCATTGCGTACAAGGCAGTGACGGGGCGGCATTTCACCCCGATCTGGATACGACCCTTGCCGACATGATCGTGCGTAAGGGGTTTCGCCCGGCCATCGACAGCTATTCTGCGTTCTTCGAGAACGATCATGAAACTCCAACGGGGCTTGACGGGTATCTGCGCAGCCGCGGCATCACGGACCTGACGCTGGTGGGGCTCGCCACGGATTTCTGTGTGCATTACTCGGCGGTGGATGCGGCCAAACTGGGCTTTGCCGTTACGGTTCGCACTGACCTGTGCCGCGCCATCGACCTGGACGGCTCGCTGGCATCCGCCCGCACCGCGATGCAGGAGGCCGGCGTCCGTCTCTCGGACGTCTGACCAAGCCATGTGCAGAGAAAATTAACGTTTCTCTGCAACACAGACTCCGTTGACCAGTCGGCGGAGGCCATGCCCCAACCCGCGCCCCAAGCGCAGAATGCGCGCCAGAAATTCGAGAACCGGACCAGTGATGAGGGCCGGTTCGCGGCCTATGCGCGGGGCCGGGTCGGCCATTTTGCTGCCCGGCAGGTTCTGACCTTGCTTGGTGCGCTGATCCTGTGGGTTCTTGTCAGCCCGCAGATGGGCCTTTTGGCGCTCGCGTTGGCGTTGCTGGGCGAGGCGGTTGATTGTCTGAGCCTGTGGGTGCTGATCAAACGGCGGAATTTCGGCCGCGGCGCGCGGATAGTGTCAACCGGTACTGCAGCTGTCCAGGCGCTTTCTATCGCGGCCTGCGTCTGGATCGGATGGCATGCGACCGCCGGTCCCGAGGCGCGCTTTTTCGCGGTCGCCTACCTCTGTGGTGCAATCATAAACGCCAGCCTGGTCTTCCCTTACAACCGGCGGGCGACCGAGGCGCGGCTCGTCATTTACATCCTTGTGATCGCCGTTCTTTTTGCCTTGGACGGTCTCCAGGGTCGCGGGGGGCGGGCGCAACTCGTCTTCGACTCCCTCGCCACGGTTCTTTTGCTCTACATGGCGTACTCTTTCGTGTCCTTCGTGCTGCGCAGCTACACAAAGCGCATCAAGATGGAGCGGGAAATGTTGGAGGGTCAGGAACGTCTTGACCGCTCCTATCAGACCCTTCGCGCCCGCGAACGGGAGGCCCGGCACCTCGCCATGGTCGCGGCGAATGCCAATGACAGCGTGATCGTGACCGACCGCGCCGGGCATATCGAGTACGTCAATGCCAGCTTCACGCGGGTGACCGGATACACGGTGGAGGAAGCGCTCGGCCGCACCCCGGCGGAGCTTCTCAATGGGCCGAACACCGACACCGAGGCGATAGAGGCGATCCTCAACGCGCGCCGGACCCATGAGCCCGTTCGGTTGGAGCTGATCAACCGCACGAAATTTGGCAAGGACATCTGGGTCGAGACGAACATCACCCCTATGATGGACAGTGACGGGAACGTGGTCGGCGAGGTGGCGATCGAGCGCGACATCACCCAGGCCAAGCAGCGCGAACAGGAGCTTGCGGCCGCCAAGACCGCTGCCGAAGAGGGCGCACGCGCCAAGGCCCAATTCCTCGCCATGATCAGCCACGAGATTCGGACGCCCCTGAATGGTATCATCGGCATGTCCGATGTCATGTTGTCGGGTCCGCTCGATCCCGAGCATCGCGGCAATCTGCAAACGATCCTCGCCTCTGGCGAGGGGCTCTTGACCATCATCAACGACATCCTCGACCTGTCCAAGCTTGAAGCCGGCAAGATGGAGATCGATCAGGTACCCTTCGACCTCCGCGCTGAACTCCAGGCCGCGCTGGATCTGGTCCGCCCGCTGGCGAATGAGAAGGGGCTGTCGCTGAGCGTTGACGTCAGCGGTCTGCCCGAGGGCCGTATACTTGGCGATCCGGGCCGCGTGCGGCAGGTGTTTCTCAACCTGATGGGCAATGCCATCAAGTTTACCCGGGCAGGCGCAGTGAGCCTGCGCGCCGCCGTGGATACGGGCGCCGCGCCGCCGCGTGTCACCCTCGCCGTGCAGGACACCGGTATCGGCATTCCTGCCGATCGGCTCGACCAGATCTTCGACGCTTTCGCCCAGGCCGACAGTGCCACGACGCGCGACTTCGGGGGCACGGGCCTTGGCTTGGCCATCTCGCGGCAACTGACGCAGCAGATGGGCGGCGACATCACCGTGACCTCGGTGCCGGGGAAAGGCTCCTGCTTCACCATGGAGTTCGTCACCGGGCTGGACGTCATGCAACCGGTTGAGGTCTCACCGCGCATCTGCGCCGATGACGAAGCCGACCTGCCCGCAAGCCTGCGGCTCCTGATCGCCGATGACAATCGCACCAATCGGCTGTTGCTCGGTAAACTCCTCTCGCCGCTCAAGGACGGGATGCGGTTCGCCAAGGACGGGGTCGAAGCAGTCGAAGCCTTCGTCGCCGAGGTGCCGGACCTGATCCTGATGGATATGTCCATGCCCCGGTGCGACGGGCTCGAGGCCACGCGCCGCATCCGTGCGCTGGAGGCCAGCCGATGCACGAACGCACCGGTTCCGATCATTGCCTTGACCGCCAACGCCTTCGCCAGCGACCGGGAGCGGTGCCTCGCGGCCGGTATGGATGGATTCCTGACCAAGCCGATCCGGCGCAACGACCTCTTGACGACTATTGCAAGGGCCACGCGAAATTCTGCAATTGCCTCGGACAACGCTGCCCAACCGCCCCCCCGACACTCCGCCGCGGTCTAGCCGCTTTGCGTCTGCGGTGCCGATCCGTTATCACGAGAGCGGAAGTCTCAGCGACTGGGCTGTGAGGGAGACGGGCTTTTGGTCGATATCGCTGAGCGGGTCTACAATCATAACTGGAAAATCGATCCGATTGTCCGGTCCCTGATCGATACCGATTTCTACAAGTTGCTGATGTGCCAGTCGGTGTTCCGCAACCGCCCGGACACCCGCGTTACCTTCAGCCTCATCAATCGCTCCACCGACATTCGACTGGCCGAGCTGATCGACGAAGGCGAGCTGCGCGAACAGCTCGACCATATTCGTTCCCTTTCGCTCAGCCGCGGCGAATCCACCTGGCTGCGCGGCAACATGTTCTATGGCAAGCGCCAGATGTTCCGCTCCGATTTCATGGAGTGGTTCGAGGGCATGCGCCTGCCGCCCTACACCCTGACCAAGCGCGACGGGCAGTATGAGCTGACCTTCGAAGGGCAGTGGCACGAGGTCATGCTCTGGGAAATTCCCGCCCTCGCCATTTTGATGGAGCTGCGCTCCCGCGCGGTTCTCCGCGACATGGGCAAGTTCGAGTTGCAGGTGCTTTATGCCCGCGCCATGACCCGCCTGTGGGAGAAGGTCGAACGTCTGCGCGAAATTCCAAACTTGCGCTTGGCGGATTTCGGCACAAGACGGCGACATTCCTTCATGTGGCAGGACCGCTGCGTGCAGGCCATGATCGAGGGTCTCGGACAGAAATTCGTGGGCACCTCCAACTGCCTGATCGCCATGCGCCGGGAGGTCGAAGCAATCGGCACGAACGCACATGAGCTGCCCATGGTCTACTCAGCTCTCGCCGACAGCGACGCGGAACTGCGCGAGGCCCCCTACCAGGTACTTGCCGACTGGCACGAGGAGCACGAGGGCAACCTGCGCATCATCCTGCCCGACACCTATGGCACCGAAGGCTTTCTTGCCGAGGCGCCGGACTGGCTCACGGGCTGGACGGGTATCCGCATCGACAGTGGCGATCCCGCGACCGGCGCCGAGCGCGCCATTGCCTGGTGGCGGTCCCGGGGTGAGGATCCGCGTGAAAAGCTGATTATCTTCTCCGACGGGCTCGATGTGGACAAGATCGCCGAGCTGCAGGTCCAGTTTTCTGGGCGGGTCCGGGTGTCCTTCGGGTGGGGCACATTGCTGACCAACGATTTTCGCGGGTTGGTGGAGGGGGATGGGCTCGCGCCCTTCTCGCTGGTCTGCAAGGCGGTCAGCGCCAATGGCCGCCCGACCGTCAAGCTTAGCGACAATCCCAACAAGGCCATGGGTCCGGCCGACGAGGTTGCGCGTTACAAGCGTGTCTTCGGCCTCGGTGCGCAAGTTCCGCAAGAGGTGATCGTCTAGCCCGCGAGTATATCGCGCTTGGCCAGAACCGCCTCGGCTGCCCGCAATGCCCGTGCCTTGTAGAGATGCAGTTTCGGGTGGCTTGCGGCAAAGCGGGGTCCGACCCATGCCAGGGCACAACAGCTGCGCAACATGGAAAAGACCGGCAAACAGGCGAGTTCCGCCTCGGACAGGGCGGATACCTCTGCATACCCGCCCACGATCGACTGCCGGAGCACAGGCAAGGCCGGATCATCGAGGCTTTGTGTCAGGGCCACGGCGATGTCGTAGGCTCGGAACCCCGGTCCGCAGTCGTCAAAATCGATCAGCGCCAGCCCTGTTTTGGTGACGAACACGTTCTCGCGCAGAGGGTCGGCGTGCACCATGCCGCGGATCAGCTCTCCCCCGGCGTCGCCCAAGATCCCGCGCGCATGGTTCCGCGCCCGGATCATCAGGGCGGCCTCTGCCGAAGACAAGCACGGGCTTTCCCAATATCGCCCCCAGATCGGATCCGGCCCGGTCAAACCGTCGAGATCCCAGGCCGGTCGTGCCGAGCCGACCCCGCCGAGACCGGCGGCGGCCTGGTGCATCTGCGCGAGGGTTGCGCCAAGTTCCGCATAAAGCCGCGGTGCCTCCGGCGGGAGATCCTGGTCGCCTGCCCCCAAGGGCGCCCCCGCAACCCAACTGACAACGCTGACCACCTGCCCGTCCTGCCCGTGCCAAAGCCAGTCCCCCGCCAAGGTCGGTACCCCGCGCGGACAGGCGATGCCTGCCCCCGCCAACCCGGCGCAAAAAGCCAGCTCTTCGGCGATCTCCGCCGCTGTCTTGTAGCCGGGTCGATGCACCCGCAGTGCTGCCCGTGCCCCATCGGGCAAGCGCACGGCGAACACCGCGTTCTCCCGGTGGCTGAGCAATTCCGGCGTCCCGACGCACCCCCAGGCCGCTTGGGCCTCTGTTGCGATCAGCGCGGGCATGCGTCGAACGCCGCTTGCAACACGTCGCCCAGCCGGTCGCCATGCTCTGGCGCAAAGGGCAGGGGCGGGCGGATTTTCAGGATATGCATGTCGCGCCCGATCCGGTTGATCAAAACGCTGCGCCGCTTGGCTTCTTCGGTCACGGCCGCCGCGAGGGCCGTGTTGGGAGCCCCGTCTGTATCGACAAGATCCAAGGCGAAGGCCAGACCGTGTCCCCGGACACCGTCAATCGCCGGGTGGCGCAGCGCCTGGAGCCTTTCAAGCGTGTATCGCCCGACCCGTTTCGCGTTCTCGACCAGCCCTTCGTCTTCCAGCACATCCAGAACCGCCATGGCCGCCGCGGCCGCGACGGGCGAGCCGCCGAAGGTATTGAAATAGCCGAATGCCTCCCGGAACGCGCCCATGATCTCTGCCCGCGCCACCACCCCCGCAACCGGGTAGCCATTGCCCATGGATTTGCCCAATGTCACGATATCGGGCGCGATGCCCAGCGCCCGATACCCCCAGAACACATCGCCCAGCCGCCCGAAGCCCGGCTGCACCTCGTCGGAAATCAGCAGCCCGCCACGGGTCCGCAGTGCCGCTACCGCCGGGTCGAGAAACCCGCGCGGCAGACAGGGTAGCCCCTCGTTTGCAAAGATCGGGCAAACGATCAGGGCGGCAACCCCATGCCCGGCGGTCTCCAACTCGGCGGCAGCCCGCGCGACATGGGCCCCGAAGGCCGCGCCATCGGTTCCCGGCTCCGGCGCGGGCACCAGTCGCACATGGTCCGGATAGCCCCCGATGGGCGGGCGCCTGGTGCTCAGCTGCGCCACGGCAGTGGTGTTGCCGTGATAGGTGTTGTCGGTGGCAATCAACCCGGTTTTGCCCGTGGCCGCGCGCGCCATCCGCAGCGCCACATCCACCGCTTCGGACCCAGTGCAGACCAGCAGCGCCTGATCGAGCCCGTTGTCCATGGTCCCGGTCAGCCGTTCGATATAGTCGAGCACCCCCTCGTGCAGGTACCGCGTATGGGTGTTGAGCACCCGGGCCTGCCGGGCGATCGCGTCGACCACTCGGGGATGACAATGCCCCACATGGGGCACGTTGTTGTAACAATCGAGGTACCGACGCCCCCCTGCGTCCCAGAGCCAGACGCCTTCACCCCGCACGATATGCAAGGGCGGGTCGTAGAAGGTCGGCACATTCGGCCCCATCAGGCGCGCGCGCCGCTTCAGCAGATCGCTCATTCGCCGTCCTGTACCTTGCCGCGCAGGGCCTTGACCTGCCCGCGCTGGGTCTTGGCCGCCAGCCGTCGCCGTTTCGAGCCGAGCGTGGGCTTGGTCGGGATCCGCCGCACAGGTCGCTTCAGGGCCTCCCGGATCAACTCCGCCAGCCGGTCCCGGGCAATCTCGCGGTTACGCACCTGGCTGCGGGTCTCGTCCACCTGCAGCACCACAGCCCCGTCCTTGGTCCAGCGCCGCCCGGCCAGCCGTCGCAATCGTCCTTTCACCGGGTCGGGCAGGTTGGGGCTCCGCGCGGCTTCGAAGCGCAACTCGACCGCGGAGGACACCTTGTTCACGTTCTGCCCGCCCGGGCCCGAAGCCCGCATGAAGCTTTCGGACATCTCCCAGTCCTCCAAGGTTATCGTATCGCTGATCCTGAGCATCGTCTCCGCCGTCAAGCTTGCCTTACGATACGCAATCCCGCCCACTCAGGCGAGCCGCTTGCCGGATTTCGGCTTGCGGAGTCCGCCTTCGCGTAACTGTGCCAAGGGACGGACCTGCGCCTCCAGATGCATGATCATCATTGTGGCGATATCCTTGCCCGTGGCGGTCTCGATCCCCTGCAACCCAGGGGAGGAGTTCACCTCCAGGACCTTCGGCCCGTCCGAGCTCTGCAAGATATCCACGCCGGCGACCTGCAACCCCAATTCCCGCGCCGCACGTCTTGCCACGTCGCGTTCGGCCTTGGTCAGGCGCACGGATTTCGCCGACCCGCCCCGGTGCAGGTTCGACCGAAACTCGCCTTCCGCCGCGGTGCGCTTGATGCCGCCCACGACCTTGCCGCCCACCACGAAACATCGCAGGTCCGAACCCGCAGCCTCGGCCACGAATTCCTGCACCAGGAAACTCGCGTTCAGCCCCCGGAAGGCGTCGATCAGGCTTTCGCCCGCCTTGCGCGTCTCGGCCAGAACGACCCCGCGCCCCTGCGTACTTTCCAGCAGCTTGACCACCAGCGGCGTACCCCCCGCCAACCCGACCAGATCCTTGGTATCCTTGGGTGAGGCGGCGAAGGCGGTCACCGGCATCCGGATCTGCGCCTGGGACAGGATCTGATGTGCGAGCAGCTTGTCCCGTGACCGCCCGATCGCATCGGCCGAATTCAGGCAGTAGGCCCCGGTCCCTTTGAACTGTCGCAGCACCGCCATGCCGTACGAGGTGACCGAGGCCCCGATCCGCGGGATCACCGCATCGAACCGGGGCAGGACCTTGCCGTCATAATGGATTTCCGGCGCGACGCCGCCAATCCGCATGTAGCAGCGCGTGGTGTCGATGGTCTCGATCACGTGGCCGCGCGCTTCAGCGGCCTCGATCAATCGCTTGCTGGAATAGTTGTCGGGCTCCCGGGTCAGCAGGGCGATGCGCAGGGGGCGCTTGGTCGGCCGTTTGCGCGGGATCGCCTTGTAGAGATCGAAGCTCAACTCCGGCTGCACGAACGAACTGTTGGGGTCGACTTGCATGCCTTCGGTGATCGAGGTTCGGCCCAACAACATCCGGTAGGCCATCTGGTCCCGGTTCGTCAGGGTCATCTCCACCGGCCATCGCCGGTCGCCGATCTGCAACTCGGTCTGGATGACAAAGCGCAACTCCGTCTCGCCGTTCGAACTGGTCACGTTGCGCCGATCCGTCACCGGGGCGGAACAGGTGATCTCCAGCCCCGGGTTGTCCGGATCAGGCTGGATCAGGAACCGCACTTGCGGAGCATCCGGCGGCCCGAACGGCTCGATCACCGACGCATGCAGCGCCGAGGTCCGCGCGCCGGTATCCACCTTCGCCTTCAGTGCAGGCAGGCCAAGTCCCGGCGCGCTCACCCATTCTTCCCATCCCAGGATGATCGTTTCGGACATGACACCGCTCCGTTGCCTGGTCGCACAGTGCTGCGCGCCCTCCGGGGTTGCAAACCGCATTTCGGGACATGTCACAAGGTCGAAAAGGCCCGTATTTAATGCGAAAGGGCCGCCCGGTTCGGGGCGGCCCAGCCGAAAGTTTCGGAGGTGGGGTCGGTTAGATAAGCCTGTCTTGCAAACCGATCCGCTGGGGCGATCACGTCGCCAAGGGCTGCCTCAGAGGCGCGCCTCCCCAGTTGTCCCGACACCTCTCTCCAATACCTTTTTAGACACTGGATCACCTCCTTTCGTTTGTTGAACCTCAGGAGATGCTGCCACAGATTTTGTGTATGTCAAAACTTTTTATGCTAGGTTTGGGCGAAGGCGGCGCAAAATCACTCGAAACGGGATGAGCGCCAGAATGGCGAGCGACAGCTTGACCATCCAGTCCGCCACGGCCAGCGACACCCAAAGCGGTGCGACCGGCCCCAGACCGAGCAGCGGCACCGCCTCTCCGGCCCAGGACACGTCGTTTGTCGGTTCCAGGAAAGTCAGGGCGCCTGAGAACGCGATGGTGAAGAAGATCGCCGTATCCAGGCTCGATCCCACCAGGGTGGAGGCCAGCGGTGCCCGCCACCAGGAGCCTTCGCGCAGCCGGTTGAACACGGCGATGTCGACAAGCTGTGCGGTCAGAAACGCGAGGCCCGAGCCGATGGCGATGCGCAGGGTCACAAGCGGGCCGAATTCACCCATGATCTGCGTGCCGATCAACGAGCAGACCACGCCGACGGCAAAGCCCACGGCCACAACTCGACGCGCGGCCTGCGCCCCGTAGAGCCGGTTCATCAGGTCCGTGACCAGAAACGCCAGCGGATAGGTGAACGCGCCCCAGGTCAGCCAGTTGCCGAAGAGGAATTGCACGAGAATGTTGGAGGCGACGACGATGGCCGCCATGGCGACGATGCCGGGCAGATGAATACGGGTCATGTCTGTGGTCCGTTTTTACAAGGTTGCGGAGACTTGGCGCCGGGGGCGCGGATAGTGCGGTCTAACGCCTGTGGCGCAGGCCCGCAACCCTAGTCGAGCCGGTACTCCACGATCTCCGTGCGCTGCAGGAAACGAAAATTGTCGTCGGAAATCATGGTCATGCGGATGTCTCCCGCACCATCTCGCCAGACCGAGATGCCTTCGAGGTTATCATGGGTGCCGGCGGCGGTCTCCAGCAGCGTCACTTCCGACACCACCCGCGCACCTTCGGCGATCTCGAACCGTCGGACCCGCGTGGCAAAGAACAGGCCGCGCAGCGCACGTTCCAGCAGGTAAAGACGCCCATCCGGCCCGAAATCCATTCCGACCACCAGGAAATCCCCGTCCCGCCGCAGGGCGAAGGGCACACTCCATGCCTCGCCGTCGAACCGATAAACCGGAAAGGGCCGGTCCAACTTGCCTGAGCGTTCCGGCACCATGTAGATCCAGCCACGACTGTCAGCGGCCAGTGCTTCGAGGCTGGAATTGTTCTGGAACTCGTCGAAAAAGGCCGGACGGGGTAACCGGCCCAGCATGCGTCCTGTTTCTGGGTCGTGGAACTCAACGCGGTGATAGCCTTCAAAGGAAATCAGCAACCGACCATCGGGATATCGGTGCAGCCCCTCGGAATCCCTGAAATACTCAGGCAGACCATCACCGTTCTTCCGAAGCAGCGGCATCAGTCGACCGCGCGTGATCCCGTTCAGGTTACCGTTCGCATCGCGGCTCAATACCCCATCTGCGAGCACCGCGCGGTCCCCGAGGGCCACGATGTCGGTCCCGTTCTCCGCCACCGCCAACCCGGAAAACCCCCCGAAAAGCGGGTGAGGATCCGTCCACGTTATCCGACCGACCAGCTCCGCCGCGCCCGCGGTCGAAGCCCACAGGACCAGGCAACAGACCGCTAGCGCGCGGCGAGGACGGTTTGGCATTGCTGCGGCAGATCGGCGAGCACGAAATCCCGCGCATTGGGCCGTTTCGGCGCCGGCTTGGCGGGTTTCGCGGTCTTTTTCGGCGGGTCGAGCGCGTCGGTGACCCACCAGTTCAGGGTCTCGTCGCAGCCCGTGCCGCCCTTGGACAGCTCGCGCACACTGGGCGTCTGGGTCTGGCACCCGCCCATTCCCGAAGGGCATTTCAGCCGAACATGGAAATGATAATGATGCCCCCAGAGTGGGCGGATCTTCTGCAGCCATTTCTTGTTGCCCCGCGCCGCGTTGCACATGGCGATCTTGGCCGGTGCGGTGACGAAGATCCGGTCCACGGCAGGGTCCTCCGCGGCGGCTTTCAGGATTTCCATATGCTGCGGTGTCCAGTTGCCGTTCACCCGCCGCTGGTCTTGCGACCGCACAGAGATCGAGCTGATCTTCTCCCGCTCGGCCCGGCTCAGGTTCAGCCGTTTCGGCGGCAGCATCCAGATGTCGATATCCAGCCCCATCTGGTGGCTCTGGTGGCCCGAGGTCATCGGCCCGCCGCGCGGCTGGCTGATATCGCCGATATAGAGACCCTTCCAGCCGGGCTGCGTCGCGGCGAACCGGCTCAGCCGCTCGACAAAGGCGATCGCCTCCCGATGGCCCCAGTTGCGATTGCGGCTCAGGCGCATGGCCTGCCATGTCGGGCCGGTCTCGGCCAGTTGCTGGCCCCCTGCAAGGCAGCCTCTGGCATAGGTGCCGATCGCGGCGGGCCGGTGGGGCGACCCGCTGGATTTCGCCCCGAAGAGCGCGTTGGCCTTGGGCTCCGCCGCAACAGGTGCGGCGACCAGCGCGACGCAAAGGGACGCGGCAAGAAGAGTGAAAAAACGGATCATGGGCTGCTCGTCTCAGGGTCCGGATGCACGAACCTTAGCAGACCCAAACCACAGAGGAAGAGGGCAATCAGCGGAATGAGCCCCGCGCTTTGCGTCCCGCTGAGATCGGTGGCAATCGCGATGGTCAGCGGCGCCAGGAACGAGGTCGCCTTGCCTGCAAGGGCGTAAAGCCCGAAAGCCTCCGTCATCCGCCCCCGGCTGGCCTGGCGCACCATCATGGTCCGGCTTGCGGCCTGCAACACCCCGCCCGCCGCGCCGATCAACGCCCCGCAGATGTAGAAAATCGTGTCCGGCAAGGTGCTGTCCGGCGCCACGGGCATCCCGAACACCGCCTCGCGCGACACTGACACGATAGTGATCCCGACGCCCGTCAGGATGACGATGCAGACCGCGATCACCGGCTTGGGTCCAAAGGCGCGGTCCGCGAACCCGCCGATATAGGCAAAAATCGCGCCCGTGATCGCCGCCATGATCCCGAAGATCCCGATGTCGATCACGCTCCATTCCAGAACGCCCAGCGCATAGATCCCGCCGAAGGTGTACATTCCGTTCAACGCATCGCGGTAGAACATCGACGACGCGAGATAGGCCGCGAGGCTCCGCTGCCCCGGCAGCCGCCGCAAGGTGTCCGCCAGCCCCTTCAGCCCGGCACGCAGGTCCGTCCGGCGCGGCGGCACGGGCGGTGTCTCTCGCACCCACAGGAAGAACGGGATCATGAAGACCACGAACCACAGCGCCACGAAGGGCCCGACACTGCGCGTCCCCTCTCGCATCTCGGGGTCCAGCCCGAAGACCGGCGCGATACCCAGCAAGGTCACCCCCGCCTCGTTTTCCGCGAAAAACAGCAGCATCAGGATCAGCGCGACGACTCCACCGGCATAGCCCACGGCCCAGCCGGTGCCCGAAATGCGTCCCAACTCCGCCTTCGGTCCCAGATCCGGCAACATCGCATTGGTGAAAATCGTGGCGAACTCCATCCCGATCAGGCCAAGCCCGAAACAGAACAGGATCAGCACCACCGCCTCCGCCCCCGGCACCGCGATCCACAACATGCTCGCACCCACGAGGTAAAGCACCGAGAACGCGAGGATCCACGGCATCCGCCGCCCGGCCTGATCCGCCAGCGCGCCCAGAACCGGGGCCAGCACCGCGATGGTCAACCCCGTCGCCGTCAGCATGTAGCCCCACATCGCCTGCGCCGCGACCGGGTCGCCGACCACGGTCGCAAAATAGGGACTGAAGATAAAGGTCAGAAGCAGCGTGTTGTAGGGCTGGCTGGCCCAATCGAACATCATCCAGCCCGCTATGCGTTTTCTCGCCGCGTCCATAAAGCCCCCCGCTTGCTCGCGCGATTAAGCGCAAAGCCCCACGCCGAGGGCAACAGGTTTCTCAGCCCGCCAGCGCCGGAGGCCAGGGGCGCAGGTCTTCTGCCGCGATCCAGGCCTGCACCCAGTCCGGCAGATCCGGCGTGGCCAACCCGGGCGCCAGCGCGTCGATCAACCTTTGCGTCGGCACGATCCCCTTGGCGTCGGTCACCGCAGTGCGGAACACCGCCTGGCTCGTCACCACGCCCCGGACCAGCATGATCTGCTCGATATAGGTGAACCGCGCGTCCCACCCGATCAGCCGGGAACGCATCTCGATCCGGTCGAACATCCGGACCCGCCGCCGATACCGCACGACCGACCCCGCCACGGTCAACCCCCAGCGCTCGCGTTTCAATAGCGCCAGCAGCCCCGCGCGCTGCCCCAGCGGGATGCGGCCCAGATCGAACAGCGTCAGGGTCCGCCCGTTGTTCAGCTCCAGAAACAGGTCGAGGTCCCAGGGCCAGCAAACATGGTGGCTGACATGGGTGCCCAGCGGCTCCAGCGGCGGCAGGTTCGAGGCGCGCCAACTCTGGAACAGGAAACGGAAGATCGGGTACATGGACAGGCTCCTTCCGGTTGCACTTCGCTCCGGGTGACGCCCGCGTCAACCGTGACCTCGCGTCCCCTGCTTGCACAGACCGGCGGTGACGCATAAGTCTTGGAAAACGCGACGGAGACCGCCCATGCAATCGCTTTTCCAGATCCTCATGCTGATCCTCGACGTGGTGTGGTTCATCATCATCGTCCACATCATCATGAGCTGGCTGATCAACTTCCAGGTGCTCAACCTGCGCCAGTCCCTCGTCGCCCAGATCTGGTACGGGCTGGAGCGGCTTCTGGAACCGATCTATTCCCGCGTGCGAGCGTTTCTGCCGAACATGGGCGGGCTCGATCTCGCCCCGCTGATCGTGTTGCTCGCAGTCTATGCCGTGCGGATCATCCTGACCAACAACATCGCCGCCTTTTACTGACATATTGCGGTCCGGCGACCTTGCTCCACGATAGGGAGTATGGGATGCTCTGAAAAAAGAGCAGTCTCAGGTAAACAGGTCCATGCCCTCCGCCGACACGATCCTGTCGTCCGTCTTCGGATTCTCCGAATTCCGCCCCGGCCAGGAAGAAGTGGTCGATGCCGTTTGCGCGGGCGAAGACGTGCTGGCGATCATGCCCACGGGCGGCGGCAAATCGCTCTGCTTCCAGTTGCCTGCACTGGCCCGCGAGGGGCTGACCGTGGTGATCTCGCCTCTGATCGCCCTGATGCGCGACCAGGTAAGGGGGTTGCGCGAGGCGGGCGTGGCCGCGGGGGCACTGACCTCCGGCAACACGCCCGAAGAGACCGACGCGGTGTTCGAAGCCCTCGAAGACGGGTCGCTGAAAATCCTCTACATGGCGCCCGAACGCCTCGCCCATGGCGGCACGGTCCGCCTGTTGTCTCGCGCCGGGGTCGGCCTCCTGGCGGTGGACGAGGCGCACTGCGTCAGCCAATGGGGCCATGACTTCCGCCCCGACTACCTGCGCATCGGCGAACTGCGCCGGGCGCTCGACGTGCCGGTGGCCGCCTTTACCGCCACCGCCGATGCCGAAACCCGTGACGAGATCATCGCGCGCCTCTTCCCCGACACGGCCCCGCGCGTGTTCCTGCGCGGGTTCGACCGCCCGAACATCCACCTCGCCTTCGCCGCCAAGGACAGCCCCCGGCGGCAAATCCTCGACTTCGCCGGGGCCCGCAAGGGTCAGTCCGGCATCGTCTATTGCGGCACCCGCGCCAAGACCGAGGGCCTCGCCCAGGCCCTCCGCGAGGCCGGGCACATGGCCTGCCACTACCACGGCGGGATGGAGGCCGAGGACCGCCGCATCGTCGAGACCCGGTTTCAACGCGAGGACAGTCTCATTGTCGTGGCCACCGTGGCCTTCGGCATGGGCGTCGACAAACCCGATATCCGCTGGGTCGCCCACGCGGACCTGCCCAAAAGCATCGAGGCCTACTACCAGGAGATCGGCCGCGCGGGCCGCGACGGGGCGCCGGCCGAGACCCTGACGCTCTTCGGCCCCGACGACATCCGTCTGCGCCGCAGCCAGATCGACGAAGGCCTCGCCCCGCCCGAGCGCAAAGGTGCCGATCACGGCCGTCTCAACGCGCTGCTGGGTCTGGCCGAGGCGCTGCGTTGCCGCCGCCAGGTCCTGCTGTCCTATTTCGGTGAGGACAGCGCAGCATGCGGAAACTGCGATCTCTGCGACACCGCGCCCGAGGTGTTCGACGGCACCGATGCGGTGCGCAAGGCACTCTCGGCGGTGCTGCGTACGGGTGAAAGCTTCGGCGCGGGGCATCTCATCGACATCCTGACCGGGAACGCCACCGACAAGGTCCGCCAGCGCGGGCACGAAGACCTGCCAACCTTCGGCGTGGGCCGCGATCTGGACAAACGCACCTGGCAGGGTGTGTTCCGGCAAATGATGGGCCATGACCTCTTGCGCCCCGATGCTACCCGGCACGGCGCGCTGGTGATGACCGACGCGGCCCGCCCGCTCCTGCGCGGGGAAACCACGATCGAGTTGCGCCGTGACACCCTGCGCAAGGCCGCCCACCGCCCCGCCGTCCGTGCGCTGGTCTCGGACGAGGACGCGCCGCTCCTGTCGGCGCTCAAGGCCAAGCGCCGCGCCCTGGCCGAGGCCGCCGGGGTCCCCGCCTACGTGATCTTCACCGATCGCAGTCTGATCGAGATGGCCGAACGGCGCCCCGACACCCTCGATGCCTTCGCGGGTATAAGCGGCGTGGGCGCCAAGAAGCTGGAAAAGTACGGCGCGGCCTTTCTCGAAGTCATCGCGGGCGACCGACCGGCCCCGGCCCATCCCGCGCGCCGCAAGCTGGCCGGGCGTGCGGCCGGCAGCACCTATGACCGCCTGCTCGAAGCCCAGGCCGCCTTGGTGCGCGGTGCGGCAGGCACGGACAAGCCGCTCAGCTGTTCCGCGGCCATCCTGTCGCGGGTGGCCGAGACCCGGCCGCGGGATGAGGATGATATGGTCCGCATCCTGGGCGACCGTCGCGCGGAACGGTTCGGCGCGGCCTTTCTCAAGGTGCTGCGCGAGGCGTGACGCTGGACCGGACGTGCCCTGCACCCTAGGTATTGGCAGACCAAGAAGGAGACCGCCCATGCTGACCGTGATTTCCCCGGCCAAACGTCTCGATTGGGATGTGGCCACGCCCGCGGGCGCGACCCTGCCGGAATTCCAGGACGAGGCGATGGCTCTGGTGAATGTCGCGCGGGGGCTCGACGTGGCCGATCTGCGCAAGCTCATGGGCCTGTCCGAGAAGCTCGCGGTGCTGAATCTCGACCGCTTCGCCAGCTTCGCTGAACAGGCCGACACCGAGACCGCCCGCCCCGCCGCGCTCGCCTTCGCGGGTGACACTTACACGGGGCTGGAGGCGCGGAGCCTTTCGGACGACGAGATGGCGTACGCCCAGGATCACCTGCGCATCCTGTCCGGTCTCTACGGCGTGCTGCGTCCGCTCGACCTGATCCAGGCCTACCGGCTCGAAATGGGCAGCCGCCTCGCGACGCCACGGGGCAAGACGCTTTATGACTGGTGGGGCGACCGGATCGCGACGGCGCTCCACCGTGCCGCTGAGGCGACCGACAGTCGCCTTCTCGTGAACTGCGCCTCGCAGGAGTATTTCGGCGCGGTGGACCTCAGCGCACTTACCGTTCCCGTGGTCACGCCCGTTTTCCTCGAAGACCGCGACGGGACGACCAAGACTGTCAGCTTCTTTGCCAAGAAAGCCCGCGGCGCCATGGCCCGCTTCATCGTTCAGAACCGGGTGCGCAACCTCGATGGGCTGCGCGATTTCGAGACCGGCGGCTACCGCTTCGTCCCGGATCAGAGTACCGAAACCGCGCCGGTTTTCGTCCGCCCCTATCCCGAGGCCGCCCCGGCTGCGCGCGAACTCGCCTCCTAGCGCTCCTCGATCAGGGGCAAACGGCCCGCGGGCACCTGCGCCTCGATACGCGTGTGAATTTCCGTCTTCTTCAGCGGTTTGGTCAGGTAGTGATCCAATCCGGCGGCAAGGATCCTTTCTGCGTCGCCATCCATGGCATGCGCGGTCAGCGCGCAGATCGGCACCGGCGGCAGGCCCAGTTCCGCCTCCCGCGCGCGGATCTGCTGGGTGGCCTCCATCCCGTCCATCTTGGGCATGGAGATATCCATGAAGATCATGTCCGGACGCTCTTCTTCAAAGGCGGCGACAGCCTCTTCGCCATTGTTGGCAAAGCGCAGATCGATATTGAGTCCCTTCACCATCTTGCGAAACACAAGCTGGTTCGTCTTGTTGTCCTCGGCTGCCAGCACGCTGGTCTTGCGTAAGGGAACTTCGGCCTCTGCGGGCGCGACATCTCTCGGGGCCGGGGCTTCAACCGGCGCGTCGGTTTCCTGCACGGGGTCCGGGTCCATGGTCCCGTCGTGTGGCGCCACCGGGACTTTGGGCAGGTCCGGCGCCTTCTGCGTGGCTTTGGCCGACACGAAAGATGCGGGTGTCGCCTCCCGGGCGACCTTGGCGGCGCGGGCCGACACGAACGGCCCCGGCTCCACCACCGGGTCCGGGGCGGGCGGGGGAGAAGCAGGGATCATTGAGATCACCTCCGCACCGGCCGGAGGGTCTGCGTCCTCGGTGATCGGATCGGTGAGCTTCAGCACCTTGTTCCGCTGGGCAAGGGTATTCAGCGCCGCATAAAGATCGGCGCGCATCACCGGCTTGTTCAAGGTCACCTCGAACAGGTTGCGATCCTCTGCGGTCAATTGCCCCAGCATCGCCGAGCTGAGCAGGATCACCGGCGGCCCTCCCACCCGATCCCGCACGCGGCGGGCCAGTTCGCTGCCCGACAGGCCGGGCATGACCAGATCGGTCAGCACCGCGTCCACATCCGGATGGGCATCGAGATAACTCAACGCCTCCTCGGCTGAGGTCGCGAGCGCCACGGACACGCCCAAGGGTGCCAGTTGACGCTCCAGGATCGAGCGGTTCAACTCGCCTTCCTCCACGATCAGCACCCGGCGCAGCTCGGACGACACCGACAGGGGCGGCTCCCCGTCTGCGGCATCCAGTGGCAAGGCGATCCGGAACGAAAAACAAGAGCCTTCGCCGATCTCGGAATCCACCCAGATCTCGCCACCCATCAGGTCAATCAGTTGCTTGGTGATGGCCAACCCCAGGCCCGTGCCCTCGAAGGCGCGGTTGCGTTCGTCCTCGGCCTGGTTGAACTCGCCGAAGATGTGATCGATCATCTCCGGCGCGATGCCGATCCCGGTATCCTCGATGCTGACGATGATCTCCTGCGTGCCGTCTTCCGGCGGCATCCCGATCACCCGGATCAGCACATGTCCCTCCAGGGTGAACTTTACCGCATTGCCTAGCAGGTTGGTCATTACCTGGCGCAACCGCCCCTGGTCGCCGATGAAATGGCTCGGCAGGAAGATGTCGTAGTCGAGCATCAGGTCCACCGATTTCTCCTGTGCGGTGGGCTTGGTCAGCATCACCACATCATGCATCAACCGTTCCAGGTCGAAGGGCGCGGGATGCAGTTGCAGCTTCTCCGCTTCCATCTTGGAGTAGTCGAGCACATCGTTGATGATCACCAGAAGCGCTTCGCCCGATTTGCGGATCGTCTCCACGTAAAGCGCCTGCTCCTCGTCCAGCGCGCTTTCGTTGAGCAGCTCGGACATGGCGACCACACCGTTCATCGGGGTGCGCAACTCGTGGCTCATATTGGCGAGGAAGGCGGATTTCGCGCGATTGGCGGCCTCGGCCCGGGTCCGTGCGAGGGTCAGTTCCTGCTCGCGCTTGATGGTATCGGTGATGTTCAGGCACAGGCTGACGATGTCGCCGTCCTCGCCGCGCCGCTCCACCAGCTTGATGGAAAACCCGTTCCAGAGCCGCACCACCGCAGGCTCGATCTGCGCCCCGTTCCAGCGCATCTCCATCTGCGCGCACCAGTCCTGACGACTCAGCCCTTCGGTATCTATGATTCCCTCCTCGGCGCAGAGCCGCAGGAGTTCTGCATAGCCGATGCCCGGCGCCACATCCTCCAGCCCGTCGAAGATGGACACATAGGCCGGGTTGGCGAGGACCAGCCTCCGCGAGGCATCGAACACCGCGAAGCCATCCTCTATCGTCTCGAACGAGGTCCAGAGCCGTTGTTCCGCCCGCCGCAGGTCCGATCTGACCTGGAAATTCTCGTCCTTCAGCTCTTCGGCGGCGTGGCGCTGCTCGACGATCTGGTCGGATAGGGTGAATGCATGCCGGGAGAGCTTCTGATTCGCGGCGTAAAGCTCTTCTTGTTTCTGGGCGAGCAGGCGCTCCGCGGTCAGTCTTGCGCGCCGTTCGGCGGCGAGCTTGCTCTCGATTTCAGCGCTTTGCATCCACGGCGTCCCGACTCAGTCCATGACGCGCGCGGGCCAGTGCCGGCACGTCCTGGCCCGACACTGGCCTCAATTGGTGAATCTCCGCTTAAAGCGCTTCGAATGCGAGGGCGATTCCCTGCCCGCCTCCGATGCACATGGTCACGAGGGCGCGTTTGCCGCCGATGCGTTCCAACTCGTAGAGCGCCTTGAGGGCGATGATCGCGCCGGTGGCGCCCACGGGATGGCCAAGCGCAATCGCCCCGCCATTGGGGTTCACCTTCGCCGGATCGAGGCCAAGCCCCTTGTTGACCGCCAGCGCCTGGGCCGCGAAGGCCTCGTTGCTCTCGATCACATCGAAGTCCGAGACGCTCAGGTCGGTCTTGGCCAGCAGGGCCTGCACCGCGGGCACCGGGCCGATGCCCATCACCTCGGGCCGCACCCCGGCATGGGCATAGCCGAGGATCCGCGCGCGCGGCTTCAACCCGGCGCTCTCGGCCGCGGAGGCGCGTGCCAGAACCAGCGCCGCCGCGCCGTCATTGATGCCCGACGCATTGCCCGCCGTGACGGTGCCGTCCTTCTGGAACACCGTGCGCAGACCGGCCAGTGCCTCCGCCGTGGTGGGCTTGGGATGCTCGTCGCGCACGAAATCCACCATGTCGCGCTTCACCTTGACCGACACCGGCACGATCTGGCTGTCGAAATGCCCGGCTTCCTGGGCGCGGGCAGCGCGGGCCTGGCTTTCCAAGGCGAAGGCGTCCTGGTCTGCACGGCTGATACCATGCTCGGCGGCGACATTCTCGGCGGTCACCCCCATGTGCCCGGTGCCGAAGGGGCAGTTCAAAGCCCCCAGCATCATGTCCATCGCCGTGGCATCGCCCATCTTCTGGCCCCAGCGGGCGACCGGCATCGCATAGGGCGACCGACTCATGCTCTCGGCCCCGCCGGCCAGTCCGAACTGCGCATCGCCCAGCATCAGCGACTGGATCACCGAGACCAGCGCCTGCGCTCCGGAGCCGCACAGCCGGTTGACGTTCATCGCCGATGTCGTGTCGGGGATCCCGGCCTCCATCGCGGCGACCCGCGACAGGTACATGTCGCGCGGCTCGGTATTGATCACATGTCCGAAGACCACATGACCGATCTGCGCGCCTTCCACCCCGGACCGCTCCAGCGCGGCCTTGGCCACCGTGGCCCCCAGCGTAATCGGGGCCGTGCCCGCGAGGCTGCCGCCGAACGTGCCGATCGCCGTGCGGGCGCCGTCGAGAATGACGATGTCTTGATCCAATGGCATGGGGGTCCTCCCTCCTCGATAACCAGTTGCGCGGGCAGGCATACGCGCTTCCGCGACCAAAGTCGCGAGGGCAAGAGCGCGCAATCCGCCACCCCGGCCATAGCTATCCCGCACAGCCCAAGCGACCGTGCCGCTGCCGCAGCAGCCATGCCTGATTTCGGAAAGCCTGGGGAAGGCGTGGTGACCCCGGCAGGACTTGAACCTGCAACCTATCCCTTAGGAGGGGATTGCTCTATCCAGTTGAGCCACGGGGCCGTCCGGCACGTCATAGCGGCCCGGCGGCCGGTTGGGCAACCCTCTGGCCGACACTGATCAGGAGGCGCGCGCTTGCGCGCTGCCGTCCGGGCAGATCACGGCCCCCGAAGCGATTAGCCGGGCGACCGCGTCAGCGTCATAGCCCAGGTCCGCGAGGACCGCGCGGCTGTGTTGACCGAGCAGCGGCGCCGGCCGCTGCACCGCACCGGGGGTTTCGGAAAATTTCACCGGCAGGCCGAGCGCCTGCACCCGCCCGGCCACCGGATGCTCGGTCTCGACGATCATCTCCCGGGCGCGGGCCTGCGGGTCCGCATGCATCTGCGGCACGGTCAGGACCGGCCCCGCGGGCAGTCCCGCCTCCTCCATCCGTGCGAGCCAATCCTGCGTGGTCCGGGTCTCGAAATGCGCCTCCAGGAGCGGGACCAACTCAGACAGGTTCACCCGCCGCTCCCGGTTGGTGGCAAAGCGCGGGTCATCGCGCAACTCGTCCGCCTCCAGAACCTCCAGCAGCCGCAACCAGTTCTTCTGGTTCGCCGCCCCGATATTGATCCAGCCATCGGCGGTGTGAAACGCCTGGTAGGGCGCGTTGATCGGATGGGCGGAGCCTTCGGGCTCCGGCGCGGTCCCTGTGGCAAAGGCAATCGCCGATTGCCAATAGGTCTGGGTGATCGCCGCTTCGAAGAGGCTCGTGTCCACCCTCTGCCCCTGTCCGGTCCGCAGGGCATGGGCATAGGCGGCGTTGACCCCCATCGCGGCCACGATCCCGCTGGTGATGTCCGAGATCGGTGCGCCGGGCTTTACCGGGGGCCGCCCCGGACCCTCCCCGGTGATCGACATCAGCCCCGACATGCCCTGCGCGATCAAATCGAACCCGCCGCGATGGGCATAGGGCCCGGTGCGCCCGAACCCCGAGATCTCGCAATAGATCAGGCGCGGGTTTTCCTTGCGAAGGGTCTCATAGCCCAGTCCGAGCTTTTCCATCGTGCCCATGCGGTAATTCTCGATCACCACATCGGCATCGCGCAGAAGGGCGTGCAGAACCTCTACCGCGTCCGGGTCCTTGAGGTTCAGGGAAATCCCCCGCTTGCCCCGGTTCATCATCATGTAAGCCGCGGACTCGCCGTTGATGTCGGGGGGCAGGAAACGCCGACTGTCATCGCCATCGGGCTTTTCGACCTTGATCACATCTGCGCCCATATCGGCCAGCATCATGCCGCAGACCGGCCCGGCCATGATATGCGCCAGTTCGATCACCTTCATGCCTTTGAGGGGGCCTTGAGCTTGTTCGGTCATGTCCCGCTCCAATTCGGTTTGCGCTTGCCCAGAAACGCCTCCATCCCCTCGCGGAAATCGGCGCTCATGTAGCACATCTCGATCAGGTCGCCGTCCTCGGCGGACTGCACGGCTTGGAGTCGACGCATGGCCTCCTTGGTCGCGCGCAGGGTCAGGGGGGCCATGCCACCGACCTGTGCGGCCAACTCTTCGGCCCGCGCCAACACCGCCGCTTCATCCTCCAGAACCTCGGACACAAGACCCACCGACAGGGCCTCCTCGGCCCCCATCAGCCGCGCGGTGAAGAGCATCTCACGCACCCGGCCTGCGCCCATCAGCGCCGAGAGCCGCGCCAGGTTTGCAGCCGCCAGGCAATTGCCCAGCGTCCGCGCAATCGGGAAGCCGAATTTCAAGGATGCGCTGGTGATCCGCAGGTCGCAGACCGCCGCGATGGATGCGCCCCCCCCGGTACAAGCGCCGTGGATCGCGGCAATCGTCGGTAAGGGGCAAGTCTCCACCGCGGTCAGAACCGCCTCGATCCGCCCTTCGTACCTCCGGGCGTCCTCGGCTGTCTCGAAGGCCCGGAACTGGGTCATGTCCGTCCCGGCGGCAAAGGCCTTGCCGCCATTGCCCTTGATCACCACTGCCCGCACCGACCCATCGGTGGGCACCGACTGGCACAGTTCGGCCAGCCCTTCATACATCCCGAAGGTCAACGCATTGCGCGCCTCGGGGCGGTTGAACGACACCCACAGGGTGCCGTTCCGGGTCTCTGTCACAAGCTCGGTCATCCGTAGAAATACTCCACGAGGAACAGCGGGATCGACGGGATGTAGGTACACATCAGCAAGACCGTCAGCAGCACCAGGATGAACCAGATATTGACCTTGGACACTTCCCAGATGTTGGCCCGCGCCACCGCGCAGGCGGTGATCAGGACCGACGCCACCGGCGGCGTCTGCTGCCCGATGGCGAGGTTCAGCGTCACCACCAGCCCGAAATGGATCGGGTTGATATCCGCCGCCACGATCAACGGGATCACGATCGGCACGACAAGGATGATCGCCGCCGCAGAGTGCAGGAAGAACCCGATGATCAGGAAGAAGAAGTTCAGGATCAGCAGGATAACCCACTTGTTGTCGGTGATCTCCAGGATGTTCTGGGCGATCTCCTGAGGGACCTGCGCGCGGGTCAGAAACCCGCCCATCACCACCGAGGCCGCGACCAGCACCATCACGACTGCGGTCTGCATCCCGCCGTCGAGCATCGCGCTCTTGAGCCGCCCAAGATTGACCTGTCGGTAATAAAGGCTGACGAGGATCGCCGCGAGCACGGCCAGACCGGCGGCCTCCGTTGCGGTCACGAACCCGCCGAAGATGCCACCGAGGATGATCACCGGCAGCGCGAAGGTCGGCAGTGCGTCGATGAACGTCTCCCAAAGGCGACGGCCCGAGAAAGCCTCTTCGCGCGGCAGGTCGTAGCGGCGGGCAAAGACATAGGCCACGCCCATCAACCCGGCCGCCCCCATCAGGCCCGGCACGATGCCCGCCACGAACAGCTGCTCGACCGAGACATTGGCCGAGGTCGCATAGAGGATCATCGGGATCGAGGGTGGAATGATGATCGCCAGCGACGCCGAGGACGACGTCACCGCCGCCGAGAACGCGCCGGAATAGCCGCGCTTTTTCATCTGCGGGATCATGACCGACCCCATGGCCGCCACATCCGCCACCGCCGAGCCGGAGATTTCCGCAAAGAACAGCGACACGCCGATATTCACATGAGCCAGGCCGCCCCGAACGAAGCCGATGATGCAGGTGACGAAGTTGATCAGCCGGTCGGTGATGCCGCCCGCGTTCATGATCGCGCCCGCGAGCACGAACATCGGGATCGCGATCAGCGAGAACTTGGTGGACCCGTTATACATGTCGAGCGCCACGGTCACGAGCGAACTGGTCCCCTCCATCACCAGCAGCCCGAGGATGGCCGACACGGCGAGCGCCACGGCGATGGGGATGTTCAGGCAGATCATCGCCACCATCGCCACGAAAATACCAAACATCAGCATCAGGCGTTCCCCGCTTTCTTCATTTCCTGCTCGACCTCTTCTTCGATCTCCGCATGTTCCAGCGAGATACCGGCCGCGCATTTGGCCCAATACTCCGGCAGGCTCAGCGCCTGGCAGATCAGGAACAGCACCGCGCCGATGGGAATGACCGATTGGGTGAAGGTGATCGGCACCCAGGTCAGCGAGATCAGGTTCATGCCGGTCATCACCGTCAGCACCGTGAACCCGGCCCAGGCCAGCAACAGGAAAAAGCCCGCCGTGACCGCCTCGGCAAGGGCCACCGCCCACATCCGCGCGGGCATGGGGATCGACAGAAGCACCGAGTCGAACCCGATATGGCGGCGGCGCAACGCGGCCAGCGCCGCCCCGTAATAGGTGATCCAGGCCAGCAGGATCGCGGCGACCTCGTCGTACCAGCTGAAACTGGACCCGGCGAGACGCCACAGAACCGCGACGATGACGATGACGGTCAGAAACACCATCAGGAAGATGACGAACCATTCCAGGGCGGTCTCGAGGACCTTTCGGAACATGGCGAGCATGTGAGGGATTCCATGTCGTAGGGCAAAGCCTGCCCGGGGCGCCGAAGAGCACCGGGCACGCGGTCAATCTGTGCGAAGGATCGTTCAGGCGGGCCGCCCTTTGAGGCGACCCGCGGGAAGCCTCAGGAGCCTTCGGCCAGGGACTGCACTGTTTCGATCATTTCGGCAGCGCCCTCGACCTGTGCCGCGAAGGCGTCATAGATCGGGGTGGAGGCCGCCACGAACGCCGCCTTGTCGGCTTCGTTCACTTCCACACCGGCCGCCTTGATCACGTCGAGCAGTTCGGTCTCCAGGTTCGCGGCGATCTCGTACACCGTGTCCTGGGTCTCGGTCCCGCAGGATTCCAGCGCCGCGCGCACATCCTCGGGCCAGGACTGCCACTGGTTCTCCGCAACCAGCACATAGGCCGGCGTATAGACGTGCCCGGTGATCGACAGGTAGCTCTGCACTTCCTGGAACTTGGCCGACGCGATCTGGGCATAGGGGTTCTCCTGCCCGTCGATGACCTTGGTCTGGAGCGCGGTGAACACCTCCGAGAAGGACATCGGCGTCGGGTTTGCGCCGTATTCCTGGAACATCTTCACCCGCCATTCGCCATTCGGCGTGCGCAGCTTCACACCGGCCAGGTCTTCGGGCGTGTTGATCGGGCGCACGTTGTTGGTGATGTGCCGAAACCCGTTCTCCATGTAGCCGATGATCCGGTAGCCCTGGCCAAGCGCGGCCTCTTGGAACGTGTCGCCCAGTTCGGCCTGCACGCGCTTCATGTGCTCGCGGTCACGGATGATGTAGGGCATCTCGAAGATGCCGAACTCCGGCGCCACCGAGGACATCACCGAGGACGGCAGCGACATGTGCACCTGACCCAGCTTCAGCTTCTGCAGCATCTCGCGGTCATTGCCGAGCTGGCTCGCGCCAAACGTCTGCACCTCGGCGGCATCGCCCAGCTTGCCGTTGGCACATTCGGCAAAGGCGTTCACCGATGCCTCGAACAGCGACCCGGGCGCCCCCACATGGCCGAAACGCAGCACCATCTCGGCACTGGCAATCGCCGGCGTGACACAGGCGGCCACGGCCCCCAGCAGTACGGTCTTGAGTTTCATCAGATTTCCTCCCTTTTTGTCTGATCGTCAGATTGTCTTACTCGGCGGCCACCTTTACCGCCTCATGGGTCTTCAAGTGATCCATCGCCGCCTGCACGCCGCCGCTCTCATGGGGCACGCCTGCCTTGGCCAGCCCCATCTCCACCCCCGACAGCGTCGCCATCAGCATCAGATCGTTGAAATCGCCCAGATGCCCGATGCGGAATACCTTGTCGGCAACCTTGCTCAGCCCGTTGCCGAGCGAGATGTCGTAATGCGCCAGCGTGGTCGCGCGGAACGCATCCGCCGAATGCCCCTCCGGCATCATCACCGCCGTCAACACACCGCTTTCCTGCCCCTGCCGGGCGCAGAGCACCTCCAGCCCCCAGGCGCGCACGGCCGCGCGGGTCGCAGCCCCGTGGCGACGGTGCCGCTCGAAGACATTCTCCAGCCCCTCCTCGTGAAGCATGTCCACCGCTTCATTCAACCCGTAGAGCAGGTTCGTCCCCGGCGTGTAGGGGAAATACCCCGTCGCGTTCGGCCCGACCATGTCCAGCCAGTCCCAGTAGCTGCGCTGCATCTTGGCCGACTTCGCCACCTCCAGCGCCTTGTCGGATACCGCGTTGAAGCTCAGCCCCGGCGGCAGCATCAGACCCTTTTGCGACCCTGACACGCAGACATCGACGCCCCAGGCATCGAACTCGAACGGCACCGAGGCGAGCCCGGAAATCGAATCGACCATCAACAAGGCGGGATGCCCCGTGGCATCCATCGCCGCGCGCACCTCCGCAATCGGTGAGACCGACCCGGTGGAGGTCTCGTTATGGACCACGCAAACCGCCTTGATCTCGTGGTCCGTGTCCTTGCGCAGCGCGTCCTCGATCGCCTGCGGGTCCGCCCCGCCGCGCCAGTCGCCTTCGATGAACACCGGGTTCAGGCCGATTTTCTTGGCCATCTTCTGCCACAGTGTGGCGAAATGGCCAGTCTCGTACATCAGAACCGTATCGCCCGGCGACATGGTGTTCACCAGTGCCGCTTCCCACGCGCCCGTCCCCGAAGACGGGAAGATGAAGACGTTCTGGTCCGTGCGGAAGATCGTTTTCATGCCCTTGAGGGCCTTCTGCCCTACATCTGCAAAGTCCGGCCCGCGATGGTCGATCGTCTGCATGGAAATCGCCCGCAAGATCCGGTCCGGAACCGCGCTGGGCCCAGGGATCTGCAGGAAATGGCGGCCAGCCTTGCGCATGGGGTCGGTCTCCTCCGGTTGTCGGCCCCTGCTCGGACAGGGGAGTCTTTTTTCGTTGTGCATACACAATAATGAATTCATAATTCAGTCAACTGCAATTTTTCCGTATCACGCTGTAGGGGACACGCATGGGAATGATGGAGAAATCGCCACTGGCCTCGCGCCTCGCCGGGAAGATCGAGGGCGAGCTGCTCTTCGACGCCTTCTCGCGCGGGCGCTATGCGACAGACGCGTCGATCTATCAGATGACTCCGCTCGGGGCGGTGATCCCGAAATCCCTGGACGACATCGAAACCGCGATGGGGGCAGCGCGCGAATTGGGCGCCTCGGTCCTGCCGCGCGGGGGCGGCACGTCCCAATGCGGCCAGACGGTCAACCATTCCCTGGTCCTCGACAACTCCAAGTATTTCAACCGGATCCTCGATCTGGACGTGGCAAACCGGCGCTGCGTTGTGCAACCGGGCATCGTGCTGGACGAGCTGAACCGCGCGTTGAAGCCCCACGGGCTGTGGTTTCCCGTGGATGTCTCCACCGCCTCCCGCGCCACCATCGGCGGGATGGCCGCCAATAACTCCTGCGGGGGGCGGTCCCTGCGCTATGGAACCATGCGCGACAACGTGCTGTCGATCGAAGCGATCCTTGCGGACGGCACCCGCACCACCTTCGGTGCGGTGGATCGCAACGGCGTTCTCGGCAACGACCCCACCTCGGCCCTGATCTCCGAAATGCTGGCGCTGGGCGCGCGGGAACAGGCCGAGATCGCCGCGCGCTTTCCCAACATCATCCGGCGCGTGGGCGGCTACAACATCGACGCCCTGACCCCAGATCATGCGCGCAACAACATGGCCCACCTGCTGGTCGGCTCCGAAGGCACGCTGGGCTATTTCACCGCCATCGAGTTGAAACTGTCGCCCCTGCAATCGACCAAGGTCACCGGGGCCTGCCATTTCCCGACCTTCCATGCCGCGATGGACGCGGCACAACATCTCGTCCCGCTGCAACCGGCGGCGGTGGAGCTTGTGGACGACACGATGATCGCGCTTGCCCGCGACATCCCGATGTTTCGTCAGACAATCAGTCAATTTGTGCAAGGCGACCCCGCGGCGCTGCTGCTCGTGGAGTTTGCCGAAGGCTCCGATGCGGCGAACGCGGCGAAACTCGAAGAATTGTCAGACAAAATGGCCGAGCTCGGCTTCGGCTTCGACCGCAGCGGCAAGCACTGGGGCGGTTCGGTCGCCGTGACCGATTTGAAGCTCCAGAACGACATCGGCGAGGTGCGCAAATCGGGCCTCAACATCATGATGTCGATGAAATCCGAGGGCAAACCGGTCTCCTTTGTCGAGGATTGCGCGGTGGAGCTGCCGGATCTCGCCGCTTATACTGCCGGGCTGACCGAGATCTTCGAGAAACACGGCACCAAGGGCACCTGGTATGCCCATGCCTCGGTCGGCTGCCTCCATGTCCGGCCGGTGCTGAACATGAAGCTCGACAAGGACGTCAAGACCATGCGCGCCATCGCGGAGGAGTGCTTCGACCTTGTCGCCCATTACAAGGGCTCTCATTCCGGCGAACACGGCGACGGCATCGTGCGCAGCGAATTCCACGAAAAGATGTTCGGTCCGCAGATGGTCGCCAGCTTCAATGAGGTGAAGGACCGCTTCGACCCCAACCGTCTCTTCAACCCCGGAAAGATCGTCCAGCCGCCCAAGATGGATGACCGGCGGCTCTTTCGCTACGGGCCCGACTACACCGTGAAACCGATGAAAACCGCGCTCGACTGGTCCGCATGGCCCGGGGCCGGGGGCGGGTTCCAGGGCGCGGTGGAGATGTGCAACAACAACGGCGCCTGCCGGAAGCTCAAGGGCGGGGTGATGTGCCCCTCCTACCGGGTGACCCGGAACGAGCGGGACGTTGTGCGCGGGCGGGCCAACTCCCTTAGGCTGGCGATCTCGGGGCAGCTCGGGCCGGATGCCTTTGCCTCCGACGACATGGCCGAGACCATGAAACTGTGCGTGTCCTGCAAGGGCTGCAAACGCGAATGTCCGACCGGCGTGGACATGGCCAGGATGAAGATCGAGGTGCTGGCCGCCCGGGCCGAGAAACACGGGCTGTCCTTCCACGACAAGCTGGTGGGTTACATGCCCGCCTATGCCCCGTTCGCCGCGAAACTGCCCTGGCTCGCCAATGCCCGCAACTGGCTGCCCGGGGCGGCGAAGCTGACCGAGCGCCTGACCGGGTTCACGGCAAGCCGCAAATTGCCGGCCTGGTCCAATGACCCGTTTCTCGACACAGAGTTCCAGGACGCCGACCCGGACGTGGTGCTCTGGGCGGATATCTTCAACCGCTACTTCGAGCCGGAGAACCTGCGCGCCGCGGGCCGGGTGCTGCGGGCGGCGGGGCTGCGGGTGGCCGTGGTCCGGCCCGCCGACGGCAAGGATCCGCTCGATTGCGGGCGGACATACCTCGCCGTGGGGCTGGTGGAGGAGGCGCGCGCCTCCGCCCGCCGGGCGCTCAAGGCCCTCGTCCCCCATGCCGAGAAGGGGGTGCCCATCGTCGGGCTGGAGCCCTCGTCGCTCCTGACCCTGCGGGACGAATGGCCGGTGCTGGTGCCCGGCCCGGAGGCCGATCTCGTGGCCCAGCACGCGCTGATGCTGGAGGAGTATCTCGTTCGCAACGAAATCGCCCTGCCGCTGAAACCCCTCGGCCGACCCATCCTGCTGCACGGGCATTGCCACCAGAAGGCCCATAACGTGATGCCGGATGTCCAGAAGACGCTGGCGATGATCCCGCAGGCGGAGGTGTCGGTGGTCGAGACCAGCTGCTGCGGCATGGCCGGGGCTTTTGGATATGGCAAGGATACGGTAGAAACCTCCCTCAAGATGGCCGAGCTGGACCTGTTGCCCGCGGTGCGGGCCGCGGCGCAGGACGCGCTGGTGGTGGCCGATGGCACCTCCTGCCGCCACCAGATCAAGGACGGCGCCGCGCGGGAGGCGATCCATGTCGCCCGGATCCTGGAGATGGCGCTCGATGCCGGTGGAAAGGGAGCCTGAGATGAACCTTGCCAAGCCGATCGCCCGCCCGTCGCTGCATGCGGAACTGGTGGACCGGGTCCGCGAGCTGATCATCGAGGGCAGCCTGGAGCCGGGCACCAAGATCCCCGAGAAGGAGCTGTGCCAGAGCTTCGGTGTGTCGCGCACGCCGATGCGCGAAGCGCTCAAGGTGCTCGCCAACGAGGGGCTTGCGGTGCTGGAGCCGAACCGGGGCGCCTGGGTGTCCACGGTCACGATGGAGGAGCTCGAAGAGACCTTCCCGGTGATCGCGGCGTTGGAGCGGCTTGCCGGGGAGCTGGCCTGCGCCCATGGAAGCGACGCCCAGATCGCCCATATCCGCACCCGCCACGACGACATGATGGCGTGTTTCGCAACGCGCAACCGGCAGGCCTATTTCAAGGCGAACCAGGATATCCACGACGGCATCCTCGAGGCGGCGGGCAACGAGGTTCTGTCCCAGCATCACAGGGTGCTTGGTTCAAGGGTGAAGCGCGCGCGATTCCTTGCGAATATCTCGGATGCGCGCTGGGCCCAGGCCGTGGCCGAGCACGAAGGCATCATCACCGCGCTGGAGGCACGGGACGGCCCGCTGCTCGGGCAGCTGTTGTCGGCCCATCTCGGTAACAAATTCGCCGCGCTGAAAGCCCGGATGAATTGAGGCGCCCGGTGGGGGTTGCGCCGGACCCGGGGCGCTTCGACTGAATTCATTGCAAAAAACCCGAGGGTTTCGCATGCGAAACCACAAGGTTTTGGAAAGCTTCATGAAAACCGGGTAACCTTGGTTAACGCCGCACCCGCCCGCACAGCCCGGCGTGACCCTATGGTCCCCTTGCCAGAATTGTGACCGCTAACGTAAGCTATGGGCATCTCCGGGTTTGCGTGCGGCGGCCCGCGGATGGATGTGACCTGCCGCCAGTTTCAGGAGCCCCTCGATGAACGACGTTTCCGCCCCCCCTGCGCGACGCCCCCTGACCCTGCGGGACGTGTCGGAAGCCTCCGGGGTAAGCGAGATGACCGTGAGCCGGGTGCTGCGCAATCGCGGCGATGTCTCGGACGCGACCCGCGCCAAGGTGCAGGAGGCCGCGCGCGCCCTGGGCTACGTGCCCAACAAGATCGCCGGCGCGCTGGCCTCGAACCGGGTGAACCTGGTGGCGGTGATCATCCCGTCAATGTCCAACATGGTGTTTCCGGAGGTGATGGGCGGCATTTCCAGCGTGCTGGAAGAGACCGAGTTGCAACCCGTGGTCGGCATCACCGACTACCTGCCCGAGAAGGAAGAAAAGGTCCTCTACGAGATGCTGTCCTGGCGTCCCTCGGGCGTGATCATCGCCGGGCTGGAGCATACGGAGGCCGCGCGCGCGATGCTGCGCAACTCCGGCATCCCGGTGGTCGAGATCATGGATACCGATGGCAATCCGACCGATTGCGCCGTGGGGATTTCCCATCGTCGCGCGGGCCGCGAGATGGGCGAGGCGATCCTGGAGGCGGGCTACCGGCGGATCGGCTTCATGGGCACCAAGATGGCCTTGGATCATCGGGCGCGCAAACGCTACGAGGGGTTCGTCGAAGCGCTCGCCAAGGGCGGTATAGAACTCGCCGATTGGGAATTCTACGAGGGCGGCTCGGCGCTGGCCAAGGGCCGCGAGTTGACCGCCGCCATGCTGGAGCGGACGCCCGACCTCGATTTCCTCTATTACTCCAACGACCTGATCGGGGCGGGCGGATTGCTCTATTGTACCGAGAAGGGCATGGATATTCCCGGCAGTTTCGGGATGGCCGGGTTCAACGGGGTCGAATTGCTGCGCGGTTTGCCGGTGACCCTGGCCACGATCGACAGTTGCCGCCGGGAGATCGGGCGCACCGCCGCCGACATGATCGTGGCGCGGATGGAGGGCGCGACCTCGTCCGAAGTGGTCACCCTGACCCCGAAATTGCAGCCCGGCGACACCATGCGCCTGAGCGCGCCCTAGGGTTGATAGAGCGGCACGGTGGAGATCGCCATTTTCGCCGACCCGTCGGTCAGCTCGCGGGCGTGGGCGACATAGATCAGGGTCTGGTTGGTCTCGTCGAAGATCCGCTTGATCCGCAGGGATTTCAGCACGATGGAGCGGCGTTCGTTGAACACGTCCTCACCCTCGTCGCTGCGATCGATCTCGCCGATGGTGATCGGGCCTGTCTGGCGGCAGGCGATGGAGGCGTTCGACGGGTCCTCGAACCAGTTGCCCTTGGAAATCCGGTCGATCAGCCCCCGTTCGAAATAGGCGACATGGCAGGTGACGCCCGCGACCTCGGGGTCGGCGATGGCCTCGATGATGATGTCGTTGCCGATCCAGTCCACGTCCACATTGCCGACCTGTTCGGCCCAGGTGACCTGAGGCGCAGGCAGGGCGAGGCAGAGGGCGGCGACGAGGGGGCGAATCATGGGAGGGCTCCTTTTGCGACGGCAACGCCCGGGGCATGGCACGGGTTCCGGGGCGCTGTCGATGCCGGTTGGTTCGCGGTGGCCGGGCCTGTGCATTTGGGCAAGGATGGCCGGGCAGTTCGGGAGGGAGGGGCCATGACAGGGCAGATCGGGGGTGCGGCGCGGTCCTTCGGGGCGGACGCGGCGGGTTGGCGCGGATGAGCAAGTTCGGGCCGACGCGGGGGGAGCTGTGGTTCCGGCTCGGCTTCAGCCTGTTCGGGCTGGGGTTGATGGGGTTTGCCTTGCTGACGCGGGGATTTGGCGGGATCGCCTGGGTCGAGGTGGTGCTGATCGCCAGCGCGTTTTTCGGCGGGACCGCGGTCTGGGCCGCGCGGCGGCTCTGGCAGACGCGCAACCGGCCCTGAACATGGACCGGGCTCAGGCCGGGGTGAGCGGGCGGCGTCCGGTCTCGGTCAGGATTGCGGCATGGGGGCCTTCGAACACCGCCGGGACCAGCGGGCGGCCATAGCCTGCGCCACCATCGAGATCGACCCGATTGCCGAAATGGGTGGGTGCATCGAGCGCGGTATGCCCATGCACCACCAGCCGCCCATGGGACCGCGCGTCGGACAGAAAAGGCTCCCGGATCCAGAGCAGATCCTCGGTATCCTGGGCGGTCAGCGCGCGACCGGGGCGGATGCCCGCATGCACGCAGAGCAGGCCGGGGGCTTCGAACCACAAGGGCAGGCTTTCGAGGAAGTTCAGATGGGCCTCCGGCACGGTGCGGGCGGCGGCTTCGGCCGCGGGCGCGAAATCGCCGTCCTCGGCGGCGATCCCGTAGGAGGCCAGCGTCGCCGTCCCGCCCAGCACCGGGTGCAGCCAGCTCTTGCCGGATTTCACGTTGGTGTCATGGGCCAGCCCATTGCGGGCGAAGCGGGCGAACATGCGGTCATGGTTGCCCTTGAGCACGATCCAGGGCGCGCCGGCCGCACGCCCGGCGATCAGGTGGTCGAGCACGCCGCGACTGTCCGGGCCGCGATCCACCAGGTCGCCCAGATGGACGACGGGCGCCTCCGGATCGGCCACGCGCGCCTTGTCCTCGGCAATCAGCCGGTGGGCCCGGCGGAGCTGGTCGAGTTGTCCGTGGATATCGCCGAGAATGTAGAGGCGCATGCTCTCTCCGAGGGGCGACCGACCCGTCCGGGGCCGGTCGCGGATTTGTCACGCTCAGGCGACGTTGAATTGCAGGGGGCGCACCTGCTGGAACAGGCCGGTCGCGATCAGCTTGTCCTGCACGTCCCGCGGCAGGGGGGCGTCGAGATAGAGCATGGCGATGGCGTCGCCGTTGGTCTCGTTCCGGCCGAGGGTGAAGTTCGCGATGTTGACCTGGTTCTCACCCAGGATCCCCCCCAAGGTGCCGATCATGCCCGGCGTGTCCTTGTTGGTGGTGTAGAGCATGTGCTCGCCGATCTCGGCGTCGATATTGATGCCCTTGATCTGGATGAAGCGCGGCTTGCCATCCGAGAACACCGTGCCCGCGATGGACCGGGTGCGCTGGTCGGTCTTCACCGTCAGCTTGACGTAGCCGTCGAACACGCCGGACTTGTCCTGGGTGGTGGTCGACAGACCGATGCCGCGTTCCTTGGCGATCACCGGGGCGGAAACCATGTTCACGTCCGGGTTCGTGGCCTGCATGATGCCCGCGATCACGGCGCAGTTCAGCGCCTCGAGGTTCATCTTGGCGACCGTGCCGTTATAGAGGATCTCGATGCTGTCGATGGGCTCGTCGGTCAGCTGGCCCACGAAGGTGCCGAGATGGCCCGCCAGTTTGACCCAAGGCCCCATGGTCTTGGCTTCCTCGGCGGTCACCGACGGCATGTTGAGCGCGTTTTCCACCGCCCCGCTGAGCAGGTAGTTCGACATCTGCTCGGCCACCTGCAGGGCCACGTTTTCCTGCGCCTCGGTGGTGGAGGCGCCCAGATGCGGGGTACAGACCACGTTGGGCAGGCCGAAAAGCGGGTTCTCGGTCGCGGGTTCCTCGGCGAAGACGTCGAAGGCGGCTCCGGCCACATGACCGGATTTCAGAAGATCCGCGAGCGCCTGTTCGTCCACCAGCCCGCCGCGCGCGCAGTTGATGATCCGCACGCCCTTCTTGGTCTTCTCCAGCGCCTCGCGGCTCAGGATGTTGCGGGTCTGGTCCGTGAGCGGCACGTGCAGCGTGATGAAATCGGCCCGCGCCAGCAGGGTGTCGAGATCGACCTTTTCCACCCCAAGCTTGTCGGCGCGTTCTTCGGACAGGAAGGGATCATAGGCGATGACCTTCATCTTCAAGCCCAGGGCGCGTTCGCAGACGATACCGCCGATATTGCCCGCGCCGATCACGCCCAGGGTCTTGGCGGTCAACTCGACCCCCATGAATTTCGACTTCTCCCACTTGCCCGCATGGGTCGACGCGCTGGCCTCGGGGATCTGGCGGGCGACGGCGAACATCATCGCGATGGCGTGTTCGGCGGTGGTGATCATGTTGCCGAAGGGGGTGTTCATCACGATCACGCCCTTCTTGGAGGCGGCGACCTTGTCCACGTTGTCGGTGCCGATCCCGGCGCGGCCCACGACCTTGAGGTTGTCGGCATGTGCCAGCAGCTTCTCGGTGACCTTGGTGGCCGAGCGGATGGCGAGACCGTCATATTTTCCAATGACTTCCGCGAGCTTGTCCTTGTCCTTGCCGAGGGACGGTTCGAAATCGACCTCGATGCCGCGGTCGCGGAAGATCTGGACGGCGGTTTCCGAGAGCTTGTCGGAGACGAGTACTTTGGGCGCCATTTCGGGCTCCTTTTTTGGGGTCTGAGGCAGGTCGGATCGGCGTCGGCATGGCGTCGGCCATGTGTCGGACCTTTGTATGCCTCGTAAAATTGTCAGGAATAGCCCGGCCGAGACTGGCCGGGCCGGATCTGTCCGGGGGGTAGGCCGGGGTTCACCCCGGCATGCGCTCAGGCTTCGGCCAGTTGCGCGGCGATCTCGGCCTCGAAGGCCCAGGCGAGCCAGGGCAGCAGGGCCTCGATATCCGATGTCTCCACCGTGCCGCCGCACCAGATGCGCAGGCCCGGAGGGGCGTCGCGATAGGCGCCGATGTCAAAGGCGATGCCCTCGGCCTCCAGCCGCTTGGCCACGGCCTTGGCGAACGCCGCCCCGTTCGCGATCCGGTCGTCGGTGAATTTCAGGCAGACCGAGGTGGTCGAGCGTGTCGCCGGGTCCGCCGCCAGGAAGTCGATCCAGTCGTTGGCCGCCACGAAGGCCGCGATGGCGGCGGTGTTCGCCTCGGCCCGCGCGATCAGGCCCGGCAGGCCGCCCACGGATTTCGCCCAGTCGAGCGCGAAGAGGTAATCCTCGACACAGAGCATCGAGGGCGTGTTGATCGTCTCGCCCCGGAAGATCCCGTCGATCAGCTTGCCGCCCTTGGTCAGGCGGAAGATCTTGGGTAAAGGCCAGGGCGGTGTGTAGGATTCCAGGCGCGCGACGGCGCGGGGGGACAGGATCAGGATGCCGTGTGCGGCCTCGCCGCCCAGCACCTTCTGCCAGCTGAAGGTGGTGGCATCGAGCTTGTCCCAGGCCAGATCCATGGCGAAGGCCGCCGAGGTCGCGTCGCAGAGCGTCAGGCCCGCGCGGTCGGCGGGGATCCAGTCGCCATCGGGGACGCGCACGCCCGAGGTCGTGCCGTTCCAGGTGAAGCACACGTCCTTGTCGAAATCGACCGCGGCCAGGTCGACGATCTCGCCGTACTCTGCGGTGCGGGTGGTGGCGTCCAGTTTGAGCTGCTTGATCGCGTCGGTGACCCAGCCGGACCCGAAGCTTTCCCAGGCGAGCATTTCCACCGGGCGTTCGCCGAGCAGGGACCACATCGCCATCTCGTAGGCGCCGGTGTCGGAGGCGGGCACGATGCCGATCTTGTAATCGGCAGGCACGCCCAGCACCTCGCGCGTGGTCTCGATCGCGGCTTTCAGCTTGTCCTTGCCGACAGTGGCGCGGTGCGACCGGCCAAGGGCGGCGTCGCCGAGCGTATCGAGGGTCCATGTGGGGGGTTTGGCGCAGGGGCCAGAGGAAAAACGCGGGTTTGCCGGCCGCGTGACCGGAGCGTCGAGTGCCATGTCTGGTATCCTTCCAGATATCTGCCCTTCGTTGGGGAAGGGTGTCCCGGGGACGCGTATAAGCGGCGGTGCCGGGGGGCGGCAAGCCGGAAAATGCGGCGATTGTGTCGCAATGCCGGGAGTTGCAGAGGAGACTGTTTCGGATCGGAAACTGGGCGCGGACGGACTGGCGCGCGGGCGCGGGTCGTGGTTTATGCGCGCCAAACCGGAATGGAGCTGTCCCGATGTTCGTTGCCACCCTGCTGACCGATCCTGCCGCGCCCGCGCTGGAGGAGGCGATGGTCACCGCCCTGCGCGATGCCTGGGGCGGGGGCGATGCGCGGTGGTTGGCCGCGGGGGAGGCGGCGGAGTTTCCGCTGCAGGCGGTGCCCGGCAACCTGTGGCAGGTTTGGGCGGACCTGCAGGGCCAGCGCGTCGACCTGGTGGTGCAGCCCGCGGCGGGGCGGCGCAAGGCGATGCTGCTGGCCGATATGGACAGCACCATGATCCGGCAGGAATGCATCGACGAGTTGGCCGATGAGGCCGGGGTCGGGCCGCGCGTGGCCGAGATCACCGCCCGGGCGATGAATGGCGAGCTGGATTTCGAGGGTGCACTGCGGGAGCGGGTCGGGCTGCTGGCCGGGCTGGATGCGGCGGTGATCGACCGGGTTCTGGAGACGCGGATCGATCTGATGCCGGGGGGGCGGGCGCTGGTGGCGACGATGAAGCGGGACGGGGCCTATGCGGCGCTGGTCTCGGGCGGGTTCACGGCGTTCACAGCGCGGGTGGCGGCCCTGTTGGGGTTCGACGAGAATCGCGCCAACACGCTGGAGATCGTGGACGGGGTGCTGACCGGCCGGGTGATCGAGCCGATCCTGGGTCGGGCGGCGAAGGTCGCGGCACTGGAGGAGATCACCGCGCGGCTTGGGATTTCGGAGGCGGATGTGATGGCCGTGGGCGACGGGGCCAATGATCTGGGGATGCTGGGCCGGGCGGGGGCGGGCGTGGCGCTCCACGCCAAGCCGGTGGTGGCCGCGGAATGCGACCGGCGGATCAATTTCGGCGATCTCAGCGCGCTGCTGTTCCTGCAGGGTTACAGCCGGGCGGATTTCGCGACGACCTGACCGCGGACCCGGCCCTAGAACCGCAGGATCAGCCCGGCGATCCAGCCCTCGGAGGCTGGGCTGGGCAGGTCCCGGCTGCTTCTGGTGATCATGACATCCCAGGTTGCCTTTTCGACCGCGCGCTCCGCCGGTTCGGGATGGAGCCGTTCGGGATTGAACAGTCGGAAGGACGTGGACAGGTCGACCTCACGGCTGCGCAAGATGGCGCCGATCCGTTCGGCCCAGCCCGCGTCGGGCGACACGACGAGATCCTGCGCGCCGGCCGAAAGGGGCAGGAGCGCCGTCGCAGCGGACAGGCACAGGGCAGTCACAAGACCTTTGGTCATTGGTCCCTCGCATCATGTTGGCAGCCGGGCGCGCATCGTCCCGACATGTGGCGCCGGGCAGGACAGCGCGCCCCGAGGATGCCGCAGAACCCTTAAGAACGCGTAAAATCCGCCAGTGCAGGGCGCAGGCGGTGCGCATTAGGCACCGCTTTCGGGCGGGAAAGTGCCCTGCTTGCGCGGTCAACGCTTCCAACCCGTGGCGGAACGTGACATAGGCGCAGGCGGGGTTTTGCCGAGGTTTTGACTGGAAAGGTCTTTGCCTGCGCCATGGGGGGAGTTAGTTTCTCTGCAACAGGGCGAGGTGCCGGACCGGGGCTTCGTGCAGCGACAGGTCCCGAGACGCGGGGCAAGGCCCGGAAGGCGGCAAGACGTTGGAGGCAGCGACGATGAAACGGATGGCAGTGGGTGTTCTGGGACTGGCCTTGGCGGCGTTCGCCGCACCGGGGGCCAATGCGCAGGACGTGTCCGACAACCGGGTGGCGGTGAAGACGGATTGGAATGTTTTCGTCGAAAGCGACCCGCGCGAATGCTGGAGCGTATCGATCCCCAAGGAGACGGTGAACACCCGGGACGGGCGGCCTGTGGCCGTGAACCGGGGCGATATCCTGATGTTCGTTGCTTATCGCCCGTCCGAGAATGTCGCGGGTGAGGTGTCCTTCAAGGGCGGTTACGATTTCCGCGAAGGCTCTACCGTGACGGTCGAGATCGGCAGTTCCACCTTCGAGTTCTTCACCGAAGGCGGCAATGCCTGGCCCGCCTCCGCCGAGGACGACGCCAAGGTGATCACCGCGATGAAGCGCGGGGCCGAGGCGGTCGTGACCGGCGTGTCCGAACGCTCGGGCACCACGACCCGCGACACGTTCAGCCTGCTTGGGTTCACCGCGGCGCTCGAAGAGGCGGAGGCGCGCTGCGCCGGCTGAGCCTGCCCTGGCGAGCCGCTTGATCCTCGTCATGCCCGGGGCCTGTGATTCAAGGTGCGGGACGGGCGCAGCGCATGTCGATGATCGCGATGAAATCTTCGCGGACCATTTCTCTGCCTTGGCCTCGGGAGACTGAACGCCTGCAAGAGCACGCGACTGGCGTGGATGCCGGCGGCACTCCGGGGGTCGCGGGCCCAGAGACGCGGACGCGCCTCGGCCTTGGCCAGGCACGCAACCATGGGCCACCCCATATCGCCGAGGCCGATGAGCCCGATCCGATCTGCCATGCCTGCCCCCCTTGCAACCAGAGCGGAATATGGGCCAGCGGCCCGCGATTGAAGACCCGCATGTCGGTTTCGTCCCCGGGCGGCCGCTGATGCGTTGCATCGCGCGGACCGCGGGGCTATCGGCTGGCGGAACGCAGTCGTGACCGAGAGACATCGCCATGCCGGACCTGCCAAACCCCGAGACGCCCGCCGAGGCATCGGCCCTGCGGCTGATGGATTGCCCCAACTGGGTGTACCTGTTGCGGGAGTTCGACGCGCTCTACCGCTATGGCTCTGCCGGGGGCAGCCCCGCGATCCGCAGTCATCGCAAGCGGGTGCGCGACCGGCTGTCGGCTGTGTTGGCGGCCAATCCGGCGATGGTCGACCGCTCGCGGGAGACCAAGCCCGTGGTGGCCCATTTCGCCCGGGCGCTGGACCTCGGGGAGCGGGCCGCGATGCAGGGGATGGCGCGGGCCCTGCGGGAAGTGAAGGACGACCTGACCTGGGAATACGGGTATGAGAAGGTGCCCAAGGCGCTGGCGCAGAAATACGCCTATTGCGAGGTCTTGGGGCCGCGGGGGCCGGTGCAGGGGACGACCCTGACCCTGGGCTTTGTGCTGTTCGCGCCGAATACGACCTATCCGCAGCACAGCCATCACGACATCGAGGAAAGCTATATCTCGGTCTCCGGCGCCTGGTCGGAGAACAACGCGGCGGTCTTTGCGCCCGGATCGCTGATCTTGAACACGTCCGGCCACGAGCATCGGATCACGACTGGCGATCGCGACCCGTGCCTGTTGGCCTATGCCTGGGCCGGTCCGGCGGAGCGTCTGGCCACACCGGACATGAAGCTGACCGCCCCGCGGCGGGCGCGGGGCGCGGGGGCCTAGGCGGCCTTGCGGCGGGCGCGCAGCAGGCCGAGCGCGCCGAGTCCCAGCAGGGCGAGCGGCGCACCGGCGGGCAGCGGCACGGGCGACGGCTCTTGCAGGGTGTTCACGGTGGTGTTGAAGTTGTCGAAGGCGATGCCGATCTTGCGGGTGCCCCCGAAGGTGGTGCCCGTGATCTCGATTTGCGAAATCAGGCTGCCCAGGCCGCTGAACCCGATCCGGGTCACGGCCCGGTTGCCGGCATTGGCGTCCTGGCCGGTCACGGTCTGCGTGGCGAGGGCATTGCCGGTGGCGTCCCGCGCGATGAAGGTAAAGACCTCGAGGTTGTTGCCGCGCCCGTCGATATCGGCCACGTCGAAGGAGGTGGCCAGCACCGCCTCGGCGAAATCGATGGTCAGGGCGGTCACGGTGCCGAAATCCGAGGTCAGGAAATAGTCGCCGAAGGCGTCCGCGGGGTTCGGCCTGTCGAAGGGCACGAAGCCGTCGGTCTTGCCGCCCACCTTGACGATGTAGAGGCCATTGGGGCTGGAGAAGCTCACGCCGGAGCTGGCCTGGAACTCGGTGCCGGTGATGGCGGTCTTGTTGCCGGAAAACCCGGTCTCGAAGTCGAGGACGGCGGCGGAGGCGGCGGAGGCGAGGAAGGTCAGCGCACAGGCTGAAAGAACAGGTCTCAACATACTCGATACTTTCTTGGCATGGGGGCAGTCCGGAGATTCTGTAGCATTTGCGCAGAATTCATGGAAAATGCCATGGAATTGTCCTGGATTGGTTAACGGCCGTGCCGGGACGCCAAAGGGTGTTTTCAAGCCGGGGTGCGTGCTATATGTCCCGGGCTTTCCCAGGTTTATCGAGCATGCCCATGTCCGCCACGTCGCCGATCACGCAGGATGTCGTCACCTTTCCGCGCAAGCTGCCGGAGGGGGGCAAGCGCAATCTCGTGGGCCTGACCCGGCCCGAACTGGCCGAGGCGCTGGCAGCGGCGGGCACGCCCGAAAAGCAGGTCAAGATGCGGGTCAACCAGATCTGGCAATGGCTCTATGAACGCGGCGTGCGCGATTTCAACGACATGACGAACCTCGCCAAGCCCTACCGCGCCCTGCTGGCCGATCAGTTCGAGATCGCCGTGCCGGAGGTCGTCAGCCGCCATGTCTCGGAGGACGGGACGCGCAAGTACCTGGTGCGGATCGCGGGCGGGCACGAGGTGGAGGTGGTCTATATCCCCGAGGAGGATCGCGGCACGCTGTGTGTCTCGTCCCAGGTGGGCTGCACCCTGACCTGTTCGTTCTGCCACACGGGCACGCAAAAACTGGTGCGCAACCTGACCGCGGGCGAGATCGTCGGCCAGATCATGATCGCGCGCGACGACCTGGGCGAGTGGCCCCTGCCGGGGCGGAACCCCAAGAACGAGACCCGGCTTTTGTCCAATATCGTTCTGATGGGGATGGGCGAGCCGCTTTACAACTTCGAGGCGGTGCGCGACGCGATGAAGATCGCCATGGACCCCGAGGGCATCAGCCTGAGCCGTCGGCGGATCACGCTCTCGACCTCGGGCGTGGTGCCCGAAATCGCCCGGACCGCCGAGGAGATCGGCTGCATGTTGGCGGTGTCGTTCCATGCGACCACGGACGAGGTGCGCGACAAGCTGGTCCCGATCAACAAGCGCTGGAACATCGCCACCCTGCTCGACGCGCTGCGGGACTATCCCAAGGCCAGCAATTCCGAGCGGATCACGTTCGAATACGTCATGCTCAAGGGCGTCAATGACAGTGACGAGGATGCGCGGCGGCTGGTCGAGCTGATCAAGGGCATTCCGGCCAAGATCAACCTGATCCCGTTCAACGAGTGGCCCGGCGCGCCTTATGAGCGGTCCTCGAACAACCGCATCCGGGCGTTTGCCGACATCATCTACAAGGCCGGGTATGCCAGTCCGATCCGCACCCCGCGGGGTGAGGACATCATGGCCGCCTGCGGGCAGTTGAAATCCGCGACCGAGCGCGCGCGAAAGTCCCGTGCGCAGATCGCCGCCGAAACCGGGCTGGGATAATGGCCGGGTTCGGTCTGGCGCTCAGCGGCGGTGGGGCGGCAGGGTTCGGGCATATCGTGGCGCTGGAGGCGCTGGACGAGCTGGGCGCGCGGCCCGTGGCGATTGCGGGCACCTCCGTGGGGGCAATGATCGGCGCGGCCTATGCCAATGGCATGACCGGGGCCGAGATGCGGGCCCATATCCTCGACATGGTGGAGGCGCCCTTTGCCTCGGTGCGGACCTTCTGGGCCGCGCGACAGGCCGCGGGCGTGGGCATTTTCAGCCCCGTGCCGCCCCTGGCGGCGGTCGAGACGGTACTGCCCCATGGCCTGCCGGAGCGGTTGGAGGACCTGCCGATCCCCCTGACCGTGGTGGCGACGGATCTCGTGTCGCGCGAAAGCGTCGCCTTTACCGAGGGCGCGCTGCGCCCGCGTCTGGCGGCGTCGGCGGCGATCCCGGGGGCCTTTGCGCCGATGGAACTGGACGGGCGGTATTTCATCGATGGCGGGGTGCTCAACAACCTGCCCTATGACTGCCTGCCCGAGGGGCTGGTGCGGGTGGCGATCGACGTGGCCTCGGAGCCGCCGGAGCCGCATGACACACCGCCGGGCCCGCTGGACGTGGCCACCGGCGCGATGCGGATCATGATGCAGGCGCTGCTGGACGCCAAGCTGGCCAAGGACCCGCCCGAAGTGCTGATCCAGCCCGGCTCGAACCGCTACAGCGTGTTCGACGTCATGAAGGCCGAAGAGATTTTCGAGGTGGCCGCCCCGACGCGCGAGGCAGTCAAGCGCGAGATGGCCGCGATTTTGGAGACCGCGTGAGCGCGCCCGCGCTGGCCCGGCGCGCTGGCCCGGTGTAAGCTGCGCCCCAAACCGTGACACAAGCGGACAGAGCAGTGCCCAGAAAGACCAGAGCCAAGGCCAAACCCCGCAGGAAGGCCGCTGCGCCGTCGTGGCGGGCGCGTCTGCGGCTATGGGTGCTGCGCGGGGTGCTGGGGGTGGTGGGCCTGGGCCTTGCGTGGATCGTCGCCTATCGCTGGATCGATCCGCCGACCACGCCCTACATTCTGGCCGAGCGTGCCCGCCTCGGCACGGTGCAGCAGGACTGGGTGCCGATGGAGCGGATTGCGCCCGATCTGGCCCGGGCGGTGGTTGCGGCGGAGGACGCCAATTTCTGCCGCCACTGGGGTTTCGACATGGCCGCGATCCGCGATGCGATCGAGGCGGGGGGCAATCGCGGGGCCTCCACCCTCAGCCAGCAGGTCGTCAAGAACGTGTTTTTGTGGCACGGCCGGTCCTGGCCGCGCAAGGCGCTGGAGGCGCTGATCACCCCGGTGATGGAGGCGACCTGGCCCAAGCGCCGCATCCTGGAGGTCTATCTCAACGTGGCGGAGTTCGATGCGGGCGTGTTCGGGGTGGGGGCGGCGGCGCCCCATTACTTCGGGACTGCGGCGGGCGATGTCAGCTTGCGGCAGGCCGCGGCGCTGGCGGTGGTGCTGCCCAATCCCAAGGCGCGCTCGGCCAGATCGCCCGGCCCGGGCCTGCAACGCCGGGCCGCCAGCGTGGCCGACGGGGCGGAGACGATCCGCCGGGATGGGCGGTCGGCCTGTTTCGAGGATTGAAGCCGCCCCGCGCCCAAGGCACAAAGGACCAAACAGGATCGAGCCCGCCCATGAATCGCCTCTATCACGTTCCGTTGTCCCCGTTCTGCCGCAAGGTGCGGCTGGTTCTGGCCGAGAAGAAGATCGAAGTGGAGCTGGTCGACGAGAAATACTGGGAACCGTCGGCGGATTTCCTGCGTCGCAACCCGGCGGGCAAGGTGCCGGTTCTCAAGATGGGTGGCACCCATCTTACCGAGAGCCACGCGATCGTCGAGTACCTCGAAGAGCTGCACCCGACCCCGGCACTCCTGCCCGGCACGCCGCAGGACCGGTTCGAGGCGCGGCGGCTGGTGATGTGGTTCGACGACAAGTTCCACAACGAGGTGACGAAGAACCTGCTCTATGAGCGGGTGAACAAGAAGATCATGGGCCAGGGCTACCCCGAAAGCCGGGCGATCAAGACCGGGGCGCAGAAGATCAAGTACCATATCGACTACATGGGTTGGCTGCTGGAGCAGCGGCGCTGGCTGGCGGGCGATGCGATGACCATCGCGGATTTCACGGCGGCGGCGCATTTCTCGTGCCTCGATTACATCCGGGATATCGACTGGAACCGGAACGCGGCGGTGAAGGACTGGTATGCCAAGATCAAGTCGCGCCCGGCCTTCCGGTCGATCCTCGCCGACCAGATCCCCGGCTTCATCCAGCCGCCCCATTACGCGGACCTGGATTTTTGAATGAGGGCCTCGCGGCGAACCTGAAGGCCGAGGCGGCACGGCTGGGATTTGTCGGGGCCGGGATCTGTGCGCCGGATGCGATCCCCGAGGCGGCTGGGCGGTTGGCGGCCTTCGTCGAGGCCGGACGCCATGGGCAGATGGGTTGGATGGCCGAGCGGATGCATTGGCGCGGCGACCCCGCGAGCCTCTGGCCCGAGGCGCGGTCGGTGGTGATGCTGGCCGAGAGCTACGCGCCGGACAGCGACCCGCTGGCGGATCTGGCGGCGCGGGATCGGGGGCTGATCAGCGTCTATGCCCGGCACCGGGACTACCACGATGTGCTGAAGAAGAAGCTCAAGGCGCTGGGCCGGTGGCTGCTGGCCGAGGCGGGGGGCGAGATCAAGGTTTTCGTGGACACCGCCCCGGTGATGGAAAAGCCCCTGGCGCAGGCGGCGGGGCTGGGTTGGCAGGGCAAGCATACCAACCTTCTGAGCCGCGATTTCGGCAATTGGGTGTTTCTGGGGGCCCTGTTTACGACCGTGAACTTGCCTCGGGACGTGCCGGAGGCGGACCATTGCGGGTCGTGCCGGGCCTGCCTCGACATCTGCCCGACCGATGCCTTCCCGGCGCCCTATCAACTCGACGCGCGGCGCTGCATTTCCTACCTGACGATCGAGCACAAGGGGCCGGTGGACGAGGCCCTGCGCCCCGCGCTGGGCAACCGGATCTATGGCTGCGACGATTGCCTCGCGGTCTGTCCCTGGAACAAGTTCGCGGCGGAGGCGCGGGAGGCGAAGTATCACGCCCGCGATGACCTGACCCTGCCTGCGCTGGCGGAGTTGGCCGCACTGGACGACGCGGGGTTCCGCGCGCGGTTCTCAGGCTCGCCGATCAAGCGGATCGGGCGGCACCGGTTCGTGCGCAATGTCTGCTACGCCATCGGCAATTCCGCCACGCCTGCCCTGCGCCCGGCGGTGCAGGCGCTCTGCGACGACCCGGACCCCGCCGTCGCGGATGCGGCGCGCTGGGCGGTGGCGCGGCTGGGCGGCTAGGTCGAGGCCAGCGCGGTGCCCAACAGACCGCAGGCGATGCCCGGGCCTTCATCGCGATCATGGCGACGGTATCAGAGACCGGCAGGGGCAAGGGCGAGAAAGGGCACAAGGGGCATGGGTCGATCAATCCAAAGATGCTGAAATCAATGGGAAACCTGAGCATGTTTGCGGCGTTCGGCCTGCGCACCGCCCGCGTGGGCATGGCCCGCCCGAACAGCCCAAGGCGGAAACCCTATGGATTTGGCGATTCGCGTGTTAGATTGCGTGTCCGATCATGGAAGGAGGACTTCATGAAGCATATCGTGGATACCCAACGCGCCGCCGAGGCGCCCATGCGTGCGGTGCGCTACCTGGCGCAGGAGCGCCGCCTGGGCCGGCACCCCAATACCCTGGCCCTGCACCAGCGCACGCGGCCGGTCAAAGGGACCTTCGTGCAGAAATATCTCCGGATCGACCGGGGGATCGAGGTCTGATCCCTTACGCGGCCTGATCTAGGCAAGCATGGGAAAATCGGATACCGCGCTGGGCATGTCTCCGGTGCGCGGTATCCTTTTGAAACTTGGCGCTGTCACGGCGTTCATGGTGATGGCCTCCTTGGTGAAGGCCACGTCCGAAATCGTTCCGCCCGGTCAGGCGGTGTTTTTCCGCTCTTTCTTCGCCTTTCCCATCCTGTTCGGCTGGCTGGCCCTGCGCGGCCAGTTGCGCACCGGGCTGAAGGCGCATCGGCCGGTTTCCCATGTCTGGCGCGGGCTGGTCGGCACCAGCGCCATGGCGTTCGGGTTTGCGGGTCTGGGGCTTCTGCCCTTGCCCGAGGCCACGGCGCTTCGCTTTGCCCAGCCGATCTTCGTGGTGGTTCTGGCGGCCCTGATGCTGGGGGAGCGGATCCGGCTTTTTCGCACCACCGCGGTGCTGGTGGGGCTGGCCGGGGTGATCGTGGTGCTGTCGCCGCGGCTCGGCGGGTTTGCAGATCTCAGCGCGAATCGCGCGGCCCTCGGCGCGCTCTTTTGCCTGCTGTCGGCGGGGCTGGCGGCGCTGGCCCATGTGTTCATCCGCAAGATGGTCGCCACCGAAAGCACGAGTGCGATCGTCTTCTGGTTCACGATCACCTCCACCGTGATGTCGTTGCTGACCCTGCCCTTCGGCTGGGTCTGGCCCAGTGTCGAGGTCGCGGCGCTTCTGGTGATGGCGGGGCTGTGCGGTGGGACGGGGCAGATCCTGCTGACCTCGGCCTATCGCTTCGCGCCCGCCTCGGTGGTCGCGCCCTTCGACTATGCCTCGATGCTGCTGGCGCTGCTGATCGGGTATTTCATCTTCAGCGAGGTGCCCACGGTGCCGATGCTCGCGGGCGCGGCGATCGTCATGGCCTCCGGCGGGGCGATCATCTGGCGGGAGCGGCAACTGGCGCTCGCCCGGGGCGCGGCGCGGCCGGTTCGGCCGGAATAGGGATCACTCGTTTGGCGTGCGGAAGGTCAGCGACGCCCAGAGCGTGTACCAGACCGGATCGCCCTCGGCCGCGGGCTCCAGCGGTTCCAGGATCACCGAATCCACCAGGTATTCCGTCCCCGCCATCATGGGCAGCACCGCCACCCCGGCCCCGTCCGTGCGGTGCAGGGAGGTGGAGACGGTGCCATCCGCGCCCCGGGCGAAAAGCGTTACCTGCACGTCGCTGCGCGGGGCCCCGAAATGCAGTACCCGCACGGGCAAACCGCCCGACAGGTCGTCCGTGTAAGGGTTCGCCAGCGCCACGATCTCGGTATCGAGCCCGATGGGCCGATCCGCGCCCGCCCCGTCGCCCACGGCCACGAGCGCCTTGCCATAGCGGCGATAGACCTCGCTAAAGCCGTGCTCGGGCAGGCCGCGGTCGCGGTGCATGTCCTGCGCCCAGGCGAAATCCTTCTGGCTGGTGAAGGCCTCGAACTTCTCCCAGCTGGGGTACTGGAGGAAGGTGTCGGCGGTTTCATGGACCACGATGGCCAGCCCCGGCGTGTCCACCACCCGTTGCAGCGCCGGGCGGTCGCCGATCCGCGCTTGCGGGTCGAGGCGGGTGTCGCCCTGCAGGATCTCGAACCGGGCGGTGCGGGTCGGGATGTAGGGAAAGCCCGCGCCTTTGAGCTTTTCACCCACGCGCAACTCGGCGATGATTTCGCCGCCCGGGGCCACCTGATACGTCTGGGGCGAGATCCAGAACTCATGGGCCTGCGCCTGCGATGTGAGCGACAGAACGAGTGTCAGAGGGGCAAGAGCACGCATGGAACGGAACCTTCGGGGCTGGGTGCGGCTCAGGGTGGCCTGCTGGATGCTGGTGTCAATGGCGCTGCTCCGGGCCGCGCAGGCCGGGGCCCATGAAATCCGCCCGGCGGTCGCCGATGTGATCATCGGGCCGGACCGGGCCGAGGTGGTGGTGCAACTGACCGCCGAGGCGCTGGTGGCCGGGATCGACGTCACGGGGATCGAGGATACCGACGAGGCCCCAGAGGCCGAGGTCTATGACGCCCTGCGCGCCCTGCCGCCGGACGAGATGGCCGCGGCCCTGCGCGCGGCCTGGCCCGAGGTCGCCCGCGGTTTTATCGCCGAGGTGGACGGCGCGCGGCTCGATTGGGTGCTGCGCCAGGTGCGGATCGCCGACGAGCCGGAGCTGGAGCTGCCTCGCGACACCCAGATCACCGCCGAGATCGCCCTGCCGCCGGGGGAGGCGCCCGTGGTGCTGGGCTGGGTGGCGGCGAACGGGCCGCTGGTGGTGCGCCAGAACACCGAGGACGGCGGGGAGGGGTATTCGGGGTACCTCACCGATGGGGCGTTGAGCGCGCCCTTGCCCCGGACCGGCACCGCGACGCAGTCCATCGGTGCGGCCTTCTTTGATTATATCGGGATCGGGTTTGCCCATATCGTGCCCAAGGGGCTGGACCATATCCTGTTCGTGCTGGGCCTGTTCTTCTTCCGCCTGGCGCTGAAGCCGCTGGTGTTCCAGGTCACGGCCTTCACGCTGGCCCATACCGTGACGCTGGCGCTGGCGACGCTCGGGCTGGTTTCGGTGCCGCCCGCCATCGTCGAGCCGCTGATCGCGATCTCGATCGTCTACATCGCGGTGGAGAACATCCTCGGCGGTGCCATCGGCTGGCGGCGCACGGCGGTGGTGTTCGGGTTCGGGCTGTTGCACGGGCTGGGCTTTGCCAGCGTGCTGGGCGAGATCGGGCTTGATCCGGCACGGTTCCTGACCGGGCTGATCGGGTTCAATATCGGGGTGGAACTGGGACAGCTCGCCGTGCTGGCGGCGGCCTTCGTGTTGCTGGGCCTGCCGTTCGGGCGGATGGACTGGTACCGGCGCGCGGTGGCGGTCCCGGCCTCGGTCGGTATCGCCCTGGTCGGGGCCTGGTGGGCGGTGGAGCGGGTGTTTCTCTAGCCCTGCTTGGCGCGCCAGGCGGCCAGCAGCGCGGTGACCGGGATGCCGTCGAGCGTCATGCCGGTGATATCCGCATTGCGAATGGCGGCGTTGCGCAGGGATACGTCCTCCAGCTCCAGCCGGTCGAGATTGCCGTCGCGGATGAGGCTGCCGGCCAGGGTGACATCCTCGAACCGGCAATCGGCGAGATTGGCGCTCTCGAACACGCTGTTTTCCAGGGTGACGTCGGTGAAGCTGCTCCCGATCAGGCGGGCGTCGCGGAGGGTCAGGGGGCCGTCGCGCCGTGTGTTTTCTGGCTCGGACATGGGGGCGATCCTCAGAAGAACGTGGTGCGGAGAAGGGGCAGGACGGCGGCGGCCAGCACGCCGACCAGCGCGCCCACCACCAGCCGCGCCGCGCGTCCGCCGAGGCGCGGGGCAAAGAGGCTGAGAACCGCACAGACAAGGGCGTAAAAGGCAAGGCTGACAGGGTCCATGCCGGTATCCTTGCACAGGCAGGGGGCGCCGCGCAGTGTGACACGTCGTTCTGATGGACGGTTTTCGCCCCGCGCCCGTGCCCGGGCGCAGGCATCGGGGCAGGCGCGGGCGGTCAGGCCCGCACGAGTTGCTCGTAGCTTTCCGCGATGTCGCGGGTCAGGGCGCCGACCTCGAAGTTGTAGGTGCCGATCTGGCCGACGGGGGTAACCTCGGCGGCGGTGCCGGTCAGCCAGCACTGCTCGAACCCTTCGAGTTCCTCGGGCATGATGTGGCGCTCGTGCACCTTCACCTGCTTGTCGCGCAGCATCCCGATCACTGTCTGCCGGGTGATCCCATTGAGGAAGCAATCGGGGTCGGGCGTGTGCACCTCGCCGTCCTTGACGAAGAAGATGTTGGCCCCGGTCGCCTCGGCCACGTAGCCGCGGTAATCCATGAACAGAGCGTCCGAGCAGCCCTTGGCCTCGGCGGCGTGCTTGGACGTGGTGCAGATCATGTAGAGCCCCGCGGCCTTGGCGTGGACCGGGATGGTCTCGGGTGAGGGGCGCTTCCACTTGGCGATGTCGAGCTTGGCGCCGCGCGTCTTGGCGTCGCCGTAATAGCTGCCCCATTCCCAGCAGGCGATGGCCAGATGGACGGGATTGCGGGCGGATGCGACACCCATGTCGGGCCCCGCCCCGCGCCAGGCCACCGCGCGGACATAGGCATCCGACAGCCCGTTGACCTTCATCACCTCGTATTTTGCGGCCTCGATCTCGTCCACGGTGAAGGGGATCTCGATATCCAGCTCGCCCGCCGAGAAATGCAGCCGCTCGGAATGGCGGCGGCTCTCGAAGATCTTGCCGTTATAGGCCCGCTCGCCCTCGAACACCGAGGAGGCATAGTGCATGGCATGGGTCAGGATATGGACATTGGCGGCGCGCCAATCCACCAGCTTGCCATCCATCCAGATCGTTCCGTCGCGGTCGTCATAGGCCCCAACCATGGTCTTTCCCCCTCATATCCCCACAGGGATTTACAAAAGTTGCGCACATAGGTCCGGTTCGGTCCAAATATTGCGCTAAAGCTGCGATTCGATAGCAATCGGCTCTTGGAAAGTCAACAAGGCTGACATAAAATGCCTGCAACATCGAAAAGAGGCCGACATGAACGAGATCGCCAGCCGCGCCGCCCAGGGTGAGAACCTGCTGTTTTTGACCGACGAACAGCTGCGCAAGGGGATCGAGGCGATGTTCTTTGCCTATCGCGGCTTCACCGCAGATCCCGACCGGATCTTGGCGCAATACGGCTATGGCCGGGCGCATCACCGGGCGGTGCATTTCATCAACCGCGCGCCGGGGACGACGGTGAACAACCTTCTGGATATCCTCGGGGTGACCAAGCAGAGCCTGAACCGGGTGCTGCGCAGCCTGATCGAGGATGGCCTCGTCGAGAGCCGCGTGGGCACCCGCGACAAGCGCGAGCGGCATCTGCACCTGACCGAAGCCGGTGCGGCGCTGGAGCGCGAGTTGTCGGAGGCGCAGCGGGCCCGCATGCGCGCGGCCTTCCGCGACGCGGGGCCGGAGGCGGTGGCCGGGTTTCGCACGGTGCTCGAACAAATGATGGACGCGGAGAGCCGGGCGTTGTTCAATGCGCTCAAGGAGACTTCTTGATGCAGGACGAAGACGCCCATCTGCTGATCGTGGATGACGACGAGCGCATCCGCACGCTCTTGCAGAAATTCCTGATCCGGAACGGATTCTGGGTTTCGGCGGCCCGGGATGCGGCCCAGGCGCGGCGGCTGCTGGCCGGTCTGGATTTCGACCTGATCGTGCTCGACGTGATGATGCCCGGCGAGGATGGCGTTGCCCTGACCAGATCCCTGCGCGAGACGCGGGAGACGCCGATCCTGCTGCTGACGGCGAAGGGGGAGGCGACCGACCGGATCGCGGGGCTTGAGGCGGGGGCGGATGACTACATCGCCAAGCCGTTCGAGCCCAAGGAGCTGCTGCTGCGGATCAACGCGGTGCTGCGCCGGGTGCCCAAGACCGACGAGCCCGCGGCCCGGCCCAAGGTGCTGCATCTCGGCCCGGTGCGCTACGACGTGGAGCGCGGCGAGATGTGGCGCGGCGACGAGCCCGTGCGCCTGACCGCGACCGAAAGCGCCCTGATGCGGATCTTCGCGTCCTGTCCCGGCGAGGCGCTGAGCCGGTCCAAGCTTGTCGATGATCTGGGCCGGGGCAGCGGCAGGGATGGCGGACAGGCCCAGGAACGCGCGGTGGACGTGCAGATCACCCGCCTGCGCCGCAAGATCGAGGCTGATCCGAAGCAACCCCGCTTCCTGCAGACCGTCCGCGGGGCAGGCTACATGCTGTCGGTGGAGTGACGGCCCGCTAGTCCAGCCCGCAACTGCGCGGTGGCTGGCCGTCCCAGAGGGTGACGGGCAGGCGGTCGGGCGGCTGCGTGATTGCGGTCTCTTGCCCGTTCACGGTCAGCACCCCGCGCCCGGTCAGCAGGTTCACGTCGCAGCGTCCGGTATTGGCGGCATCGAGCGTATCGCGCCAGCCATAGGTGAACCCGGCCAGCAGCAGGTCGTCGTCGCGCCAGGCCAGGGTCAGGGTTTGCGACCAGCGCTCGCGCCCGATGCTGTCATTGCCGGTGACGACCTGCAGGCTGCCCGCGGAGGTGGCCTCGAGGCTCGGGCCCGGCGCAGGGCCGCCGAGCCAGGCGATCTTGGGCGCGGTCACGCGGCGCTGACCGGTGTCGAGCACGAGCACCGCATCCGCGTCCGTTCCGACGACCAGTCGCGCGGTGTCGGGCGTGCCGTCGCCGGTCACGTCGACGGTGATCTCGGCCAGCACGGTGCCGGGGGCCGGGAACTCCGCCCGGGCGAGGCCAACGGAAGCCAGCAGGGCGATCGCTGCCCAGAGCCCTTGTTTCATCGCGGTCGATCCTCTAGCCATTCGGTCATGTCCACCGCTGTCTATACCCATTCCGAGTGTCTGTCACACGTCACGCCCCCGGGCCATCCCGAGCAGGTCGCGCGCCTTGTTGCGGTGGCCGAGGCGCTGGACACCCCCGGTTTTGCCGCGCTGGAGCGCCGGTCCGCGCCCCTGGGCGAGATCGCGGATATCCTGCGCTGCCACCCGCAGGGGTACATCGACCGGGTGCGCGCCGCGATCCCCGAGGAAGGCGCGGGTGTGGTGTCGCTGGATGCCGATACGCATGTGATGTCCGGGTCCTGGAACGCGGCCCTGCGCGGGGTCGGCGGGGTCTGCGCGGCGGTGGATGCGGTGCTGGCCGGAGAGGTCGGCAATGCCTTTGTCGCCTGTCGCCCGCCCGGCCACCATGCGGAGACCGAGACCGCGATGGGGTTCTGCCTGTTCGGGAATATCGCCATCGGGGCGAAGCGAGCGCTGGATCACCACGGGCTCTCTCGGGTGGCGGTGGTGGATTTCGACGTCCACCATGGCAATGGCACTCAGGACCTGCTCTGGGACGAGGCGCGGGCGTTCTTCATCTCCAGCCACCAGATGCCGCTCTATCCCGGCTCCGGCGCGCGGCACGAGACCGGCGCCCATGGCAATGTCTTCAACCTGCCTTTCCCGCCGGACACGGCCGGCCCGGCCTTCCGGCGGCAGTACGAGGCGGAGGTATTTCCGGCCCTGGAAAACTTCCGGCCCGAACTGATCCTGGTCTCGGCCGGGTTCGACGCGCACCGGGCGGACCCGCTGGCGCAGATGGCGCTGGTGGAGGAGGATTTCGCCTGGGTGACGGGTCGGTTGTGCGAGATCGCGGCGGAATTCTGTGACGGGCGCGTGGTCTCCACCCTCGAAGGGGGCTATGATCTGCCCGCCTTGGGGGCGAGCACCGCCGCCCATGTAAAGACCCTGATGGAGCACGCGCAATGAGCGATACCCCGGTGGAAGAGATGAGTTTCGAGGCGGCGATGGCCGAGCTGGAAAAGGTCGTCGGCGAATTGGAACGGGGCAGCGTGCCGCTGGAGGATTCGATCAAGCTCTATGAGCGCGGCGCGGCGCTGAAGGCGCGCTGCGAGACCAAGCTGAAGGAAGCCGAGGAGAAGGTGGCGCAGATCACGCTCGATGCGGATGGTCAGCCCACGGGCGTGAAGCCCGCCGACGGGCTCTGAGCCTTGTCGGGGTTTGCAGCGGCCCAAGCCGACGGGGCCACACGGATTGCCGCCTGTCTTGACGATCTGATCGGAGCTCAGCCCGAGAGCGTTATCCGCGACGGGATGGCCTATGCCACCCGGGGCGGCAAGCGGTTGCGCGGAGTGCTGGTGCTGGAGACGGCCTGGCTGCACGGTGTGGCGCCGGAGCGGGCGGTTTACGCCGCCGCCGCCATCGAGTGCCTGCATGCCTATTCCCTGGTCCATGACGATCTGCCTGCGATGGACGATGACGATCTGCGCCGGGGTCAGCCCACGGTGCACGTCAAATGGGACGAGGCGAGCGCGATCCTCGTGGGCGATGCGTTGCAGACCCTGGCCTTCGAGGCGCTGAGCGATCCGCGCATGACCGGCGATCCGGCCGTGGCGCTGGCGCTGGTGCGCAGTTTGGCGCAGGCCTCGGGCGCGGCGGGCATGGTGCTGGGCCAGGCGCTGGACATCGCGGCCGAAACCGCGGCGGCCCCCCTGACCCTGGCCGAGATCACCCGGTTGCAGGCGGGCAAGACCGGCGCGCTGATCCGCTGGTCGGCGGAGGCGGGCGCGCTGCTGGCCCGGGCGGACCCGGCCCCCCTGCGGCGGTATGCCGAGGCCATCGGCCTTGCCTTCCAGATCGCGGATGACATCTTGGACGTCACGGGCGATGCTGAAAAAGCGGGCAAGCGGCTACAGAAGGATGCCGAGGCGGGCAAGGCGACCTTCGTGTCGCTCCTGGGGCTGGAGGCGGCGCGGGCGCGGGCGGCGGCGCTGGTGGCCGAGGCCGAGGCGGCGTTGCAGCCCTATGGCGCGGAGGCAGAGACCTTGTGCGAGCTGGCGCGTTTCGTTATCGCACGCGACACCTGAGGCTGACCGGAGGCCCTGTTATGAGCGACCGTCCCCATACCCCCGTGCTCGACCGGGTGAAGACCCCGGACGACATGAAGGGGCTGAGCGACCGGGAACTGGTCGCTTTGGCGCGCGATCTGCGGGCCGAGACGATCAGCGCGGTGTCGGTTACCGGCGGGCATCTGGGGGCCGGGCTGGGGGTGGTCGAGTTGACCGTGGCGCTCCATGCGGTGTTCGACGCGCCCCGGGACCGGATCATCTGGGATGTCTCGCACCAGTGCTATCCTCACAAGATCCTGACCGGGCGGCGCGACCGCATTCGCACGCTGCGGATGAAGGACGGGCTGTCGGGGTTCACCAAGCGGTCCGAGAGCCCTTATGACCCGTTCGGGGCGGCGCATTCCTCGACCTCGATCTCTGCCGCGCTGGGCTTTGCCGTGGCGCGGGACCTGGGCGGCGCGCCGGAGCATGGGATCGGCGACGCGATCGCGGTGATCGGGGACGGGGCGATCAGTGCGGGCATGGCGTTCGAAGCGCTGAACAACGCGGGCCATCTGAAAAAGCGGCTGATCGTTATCCTGAACGACAACGAGATGTCCATCGCGCCGCCCACGGGGGCGATGTCGAGCTATCTCAACCGGCTCTATGCCGGCGCGCCGTTCCAGGAGTTCAAGGCCGCCGCCAAGGGGGCGGTCAGCCTGCTGCCGCCGCCGTTCCAGGAGGGGGCAAAGCGCGCCAAGGACATTCTCAAGCACATGACCATCGGCGGCACCTTGTTCGAGGAGCTGGGCTTTTCCTATGTCGGGCCGATCGACGGCCATGACATGGAGCAGCTTCTGAGCGTGTTGCGGACGGTGAAGGCCCGGGCCGACGGGCCGATCCTGATCCATGCGATCACCAAGAAGGGCAAGGGCTATGCGCCCGCCGAGGGGGCCGCGGACAAGGGCCATGCCACGGCGAAGTTCGACGTGGTTTCCGGCGCGCAGAAGAAGGCACCGTCGAACGCGCCGACCTATACCAATGTCTTCGCCGAAACCCTGATCGACGAGGCGGAGCGGGATTCGCGGATCGTGGCGGTCACGGCGGCGATGCCTTCGGGCACCGGGCTCGACAAGTTCGCCAAGCGGTTCGCGGCCCGGACCTTCGACGTGGCCATTGCCGAGCAGCATGGCGTGACCTTCTGCGCGGGGCTGGCGGCGGGCGGGATGAAGCCCTTCTGCACGATGTACTCGACCTTTTTGCAGCGCGGCTATGACCAGGTGGTCCATGACGTGGCCTTGCAGAACCTGCCCGTGCGCTTCGCCATCGACCGGGCCGGGCTCGTGGGCGCGGACGGGGCGACCCATGCGGGGGCCTATGACACGGCGTATCTGTCGAACCTGCCCAACATGGTGGTGATGGCCGCGGCCGACGAGGCGGAGTTGCGGCACATGGTGGCCACCGCGGTCGCCCATGACAGCGGACCCATCGCCTTTCGCTTCCCGAGGGGCGAGGGCGTGGGCGTCGAGTTGCCGGAGCGCGGCGTGCCCCTGGAGATCGGCAAGGGCCGGATCATCGCGGAAGGCAGCCGGGTTGCGATCCTGTCCTTCGGCACGCGGCTGGCCGAGGTGCGGGAGGCCTGCGAGGCGCTCACAGCCCGGGGGATCACGCCCACCGTGGCCGATGCGCGCTTTGCCAAACCGCTGGACCGGGACCTGATCCTGCGGCTGGCGGCCGAGCACGAGGCGTTGATCACCATCGAGGAGGGCGCGGTGGGCGGCTTCGGTTCCCATGTGGCGCAGCTTCTGTCGGAAGAGGGGGTGTTCGACACGGGCCTCAAATTCCGGTCCATGGTGTTGCCCGATACCTTCATCGACCAGGCGAGCCCGCGCGACATGTACGATATCGCCGGTCTGAACGCGCCGGATGTCGAGGCGAAGGTGCTCTCGGTGCTCGGCGTGGCCCAGATCGACCGCCGCGCGCAATCCTGACCGGAGAGAGCCATGACCGACCAGACGCCCCCGGGGGACCGTGACGACACGGCGCAGAGCGTCCCGCCCGTCCTCGAGGTGTCCGATCTTGCCCCGATCCTGTCGGAGATGCGGAGCACCCTGCGGGATCTGGCCGTTAGCGCCCGGATCATGGCGCTGGGACCCGAGCGGATCGCGCCGGTCTTCTTTCGCGACAGCATCATCCACACCCATGTCCCCTTCGTGGATTTCGACGAGGGGCAGCGCAAGCTGGCCATGACCGCCCGCCATGACGACGAGTTGTCGTTCTTCCAGTTGGCCGAACATGACATCGTGCCGCCGGGGCGGAGCCTGGTGGTGGTGGGCGGCTATCTCGGGGCCTCCACCGTGGCGCTGGCGCGGGTGACCGCCCCCGGAGCGGTGCATGTGTTCGAGCCGCAGGGCTGCCTGCAGGCGCCCTTGCGCCGAACGCTGGAGCTGAACGGGCTGCAAGAGGCGGTGGTGCATCCGGACGTGGTGACCGAGGACGGGGCCGCGATGACCCTGGGCACCCAGAAGCCCCTGCGATTGGCCGAGACGGTCTTCGTCGCGCGGGACGGCGGGGGCTATCCCGCCACCAGTCTCGATGCGCGGGATCTCGGCGATGTCGGGGTGCTGCACCTGTGTTTCAACGGCACCAAGATCCCGGCCCTGCGCGGGGCGCGCGAGACCATCGCCCGGTGCAGCCCGGTGATCCTGTGCGACAAGTCCGGGCGCGACCTGAGAGAGATCGCGGCCTTTCTGGGTGAGTTGGGCTATGCCCACCAGGCGGTCGGACCGCGGCTGTTTCTCTACGTGCGCGAGGGGGCCTGAGCCCCATGGCCGTCGCGTTCGTCACGATGGTCTATGACGATGCCTTCTTTCTCGACATCTGGGTGAAGTATTACAGCCGGTTCACCGATCGGCGGAACCTCTATGTCATCACCCACGGGCCGCAGGACTATGCCCATGACATCGCGGCGGGGTGCAATATCGTCGAGGTGAACCGCCGCGCCCCGTACCGGGCCATGGACAGCGACCGGTTCCAGCTGGTGAACCATTTCTGTTCCGGTCTGAACTTCATGTTCGACTGGGTGGTCTATAACGACGTGGACGAGCTGCTCGTGCTGGACCCGGAGGTGGGTCCCGATCCGGTGGCCCATATCGCCGGGCTCGACCCGAGGCTGGAGGTGGTGTCGGCCCTGGGGGTCGAGGTCATTCACAGGGTCGACCTGGAGTCCGACTACGACCCGCGGCGGCCGATCCTGTCCCAGCGCAAGCACATGCGGATCAATGCCTGGTACTGCAAGCCGTGCATCACCTCGATCCCGCTGCGTTGGGGGCCGGACGGGCATGGGTCGGAACACGGGACATACAACCTGAGCGACGATCTCTACCTGTTCCATCTCAAGTGGTTCGATCAGAAGTTTCACACCGACCGGCACGCGGATCGGCTCGCCATGCGCGGCACCAATGCCGATGGCAGCGACCTGGTGTTCGGGGCCGGATCCTGGGGCTGGTCGAAATTCGAGTACCAGCGGATCAGCAACGACTATCTGCGCTTCACCATCGAGAAGAAGGGCAAGGGGTTCGATTTCACCGAGGAACGCAAGCGGCTGAAAGAGAGCTTCGTGCAGGGCAAGACCGGGTTCTATTCCACCGACTGGTTCGTGGATGGCGATCTGCGGATCCTGCCGGAACGGTTTGTCGGATTGTTCTGAGCAGCGGGCAGTGGGGGTCACGGGCCAAGCGCGTTGGAACGCGCTTAAGCCGCTTGCAAGCGGCTTGGCCCGGGCAGCGCGGCGCGCGCGGTCCGGCGTGTCAGGGGGTCGCGTTGCGGCTCTCCTCGGCCAGCAGGGCCGCAAGGCCGGCGCGGTAGTCCGGATAGATCAGGCGCACGCCCAGCTCGTCCTTGATGCGGTCGTTGCGGACCTTCTTGCTCTCGGCATAGAAGCTGCGCGCCATGGGGGACATCTCGGCTTCCGCGATCGGGATGGCGGGCGGGATGGGCAGGCCGAGCAACTCCGCCGCATGGGCGATCACGTCTTCGGGTGGGGCCGGGTCATCGTCGCAGACATTGTAGGCGGCCCCGGGGTTGGGCCGGGCGATGGAGGCCGCCAGCACCTGAGCGATGTCGTCCACATGGGTGCGGGAGAACACCTGCCCTTCCTTGATGATCCGCCGCGCCGTGCCGTTGCGCACCTTGGAGAACGGGCCGCGCCCGGGGCCGTAGATACCCGCCAGCCGGAAGATATGCAGGGGCAGGTCCGCCTCGTCCGCCAGCGCGCGCCATTCGGCTTCCGCCGCGACCCGGAGCTGTCCGCGCCGGGTGGCCGGGGTCAGGGCGGCGGTCTCGTCGACCCAGTCGCCCTGGTGGTCGCCGTAAACCCCGGTGGTCGACAGGTACCCGACCCAGCCCGGTTGTGCGGCGGCAAGGGCCTCGCGCCATTCCGCGAGCACCGGGTCGCCCGCATCGGTCGGTGCCGCGGAGGTCAGGATGTGGGTGGCCGCGGCAATGTCGGCGGACAGGTCCGTGCCGGGCCAGACCCGGGCTTCGACCCCCTCGGCCTCCAGCGCTGCGGCCTTCTCGGCGCTGCGGGTGGTGCCGATGATGCGCCAGCCTTCGGGTAGGAGCAGGCGGGAGAGTGCACGGGCGGAGTAGCCGTGCCCGAAAGAGAGGAGGGTTTGTGTCATGGGCGCAATCTGGAAGCGGGACGCGCGGGATGCAAGGCTCAGAGCGCGCGACCGGGCACCCAGGCGAAGCCATCGGGATCGAGGATCACCGCTTCGCGCAGCCCGTGGGGCTTGTCGGTCGCGCCTTGCAGGATCAGCCCTCCTGCGGCTTCGGCGCGTGCGGCGGCCGCATCCGGGTCACAGCCATAGAGCCGCAGTTCCACCCCGCCGCCGCGCGGGCCGCTTTCGGGAAGCAGGCTGGGCAGGGGGTGGGCGTGGTAGGTGGCATCCGCGTGGATCTGGAACACGGCGTCCCCATAGGTCAGGATCGCGAAATCCCGGGTCGGCTGGTGGGCGGTCATGCCGAACACCTCGGTCAGGAACGCGATGCTGCGTTGGGCGTCCTGTACCAGCAGGTTGATCCCCAACCCGCGCAGGCTGCGCCCGAACGTGACCGCATCGACCGTGTCGTACTGCATGAAGTGCCCCCTTTAGGTCAGCAGTAATGACATAAAATCGGCAGCCATGCAACTTCGGGCTTGCGGGCCGGGTTCAATCGCGCTCATGGTCTGAAACGCCCGCCCAAGCCGGAGAGACATCGCACCGTGACCCAGACGCTGAAGACCCCTCCGCGGACCCTGCCGCGCAGCTTTGACGATGCCGCTGCCGCGGTGGCCGAGTTGCAGCGCCTTTATGACGAGGGTGTCCTGTTCTTGCAGACCAGCTTCGCAGATGCGGTGCGCGAGGGCGCGGTTTCGGCACGCTACCGGGCGTTTTACCCGGAGATCCGGGTACGGGTGAGCAGCTTCGGGCAGGTGGACAGTCGGCTGTCCTTCGGCCATGTCGCCGAGCCCGGCAGCTATGCCACGACCGTCACGCGCCCGGATCTGTTCGCGAACTACCTGACACAGCAGATCGGCCTTCTGATCCGCAATCACGGGGTGCCCATCGAGATCGGGCAGTCCGAGACGCCGATCCCGCTGCATTTCGCCATGGCGGGCGGGCCGGTGGCCTCGATCCCGCAGGAAGGCGTGCTGGCCTTCACCCTGCGCGATGCCTTCGACGTGCCGGACCTGGCCACCACCAACGACCAGATCGTCAACGGCTACGGCTTCAAGCACGAAGACGGCGCGGGCCCGCTGGCGCCCTTCACGGCGCAGCGGATCGACTATTCGCTGGCGCGGCTGCAGCATTACACCGCCACCAAGGCGGAGCATTTCCAGAACCATGTCCTGTTCACCAACTACCAGTTCTACGTGGACGAGTTCATCGCCTTCGCCCGCAAGGCGCTGGCCGATCCCGACAGCGGGTATCAAAGCTTCGTGGCCCCGGGCAACGTGGAGATCACCGACCCAGACGCGGAATTGCCGGTGCTGCCGAAGGCACCGCAGATGCCGACCTATCACCTGACCCGCAAGGGGCAGGCAGGGATCACGCTGGTTAATATCGGGGTGGGGCCGTCCAACGCCAAGACCGCGACCGACCACATCGCAGTGCTGCGGCCCCATGCCTGGCTGATGCTGGGGCATTGCGCGGGGCTGCGGAATACCCAGAGCCTGGGCGATTACGTTCTGGCCCATGCCTATCTGCGCGAGGATCACGTGCTGGACGACGATCTGCCGATCTGGGTGCCGATCCCGGCCCTGGCGGAGATCCAGATCGCGCTGGAGCAGGCGGTGGCGGAGGTGACCAAGCTGGAGGGCTATGACCTCAAGCGGATCATGCGCACGGGCACGGTGGCCACCATCGATAACCGCAACTGGGAGCTACGCGACCAGTCCGGCCCGGTCCAGCGCCTCAGCCAGTCCCGCGCCGTCGCGCTGGACATGGAAAGCGCCACGATTGCGGCGAATGGATTCCGGTTCAGGGTGCCTTACGGCACGCTGCTATGCGTGTCGGACAAGCCGCTCCATGGGGAGTTGAAGCTGCCGGGCATGGCGACGGAGTTCTACACCACCCAGGTGGCCCGGCATCTGCTGATCGGGATCCGGGCAATGGAGACGATCCGCGACATGCCGCTGGAGCGTATCCATTCCCGGAAACTGCGCAGTTTCGAAGAAACCGCGTTTCTTTAACCGCCTTCGCGCCGCCGCAACGCCCCAGATCCGCCGTGCTCGCCCAGGGCCAGCGGCAGTGTTCCCGAGGTGGAAGGTCACCGTATCGCTGTTGCCCAGGGTATTCTCGAAGGTACCGGATACATAGTTGCGCGGTACAAAGAAAAGGGCGCCAAGATTGCTGTTGCCGACGACGCGGAACAGGTCGCTTGACGCCATGCTGCTTGTGTCAAGGACGACTGTCGGGGTCGCCGGGATCCGGAAGTTCGCGGTGGTGACCTCTTGGATGTCTGCATCTCCACCGTTGACGATGAATTCGAACCCGGGATCGAAGGGGCTCACCGATGCTGTTGAAGGTGCGGAGGCGCGGCCAAGCTCTGCCGAAAGCCCGATGCGCTCGAGGCTGCCGGAGACCGCGATGGCGACGTATGACCGGCTCTCTTCCACCGCGACGACCACGGCCGACTGGGCGGTACTGGCAAACGCAGCGCAGAGAAACGTCGTCCAAAAGTTTCGAACACAATGTGCCCCTTCAAGATCGGGCAAAAAGGTCGCAACCGTGGTGATCTCGCTGCGGTGTGTCGAAGAAATCTGAGATCGGGATGTGGGTTTCAGGGCCGGATCGGTCGTTCGTTTTGGGTCGCCGAACCCCCGCGCCGTGGCCGCCAAGAGGCCCGAACGGGGCCAGTTGGACAGATACGGGGGGCTCAAGGGGGCAGAAACTCGGGCCAGCCCTGTTTTTTATGGGGTTTTAGGCGCGGGGACTCTTGTTGTTCCCGACAATCCTCTGTTTATCTGTGCACGAGCCTCAGAAGGACCGGGGCTGACAGGAACAGGGAGAGACCTATGGCAGCCAAGCCGCTCACAAAGACTCAACTCGTCGCCGCCCTCGCAGAAGGGGCTGAGCTGGACAAGAAGACCGCGGCCGCGACGCTCGACGCGCTGACGTCGATCGTGACCAAGGAAGTGACCGACGGCGGTGCGGTGACGCTTCCGGGTATCGGCAAAATCTACTGCCGCGAGCGTCCGGAGCGCATGGTGCGGAACCCGGCCACGGGCGAGCAGATCAAGAAGGACGCCGACAAGGTGGTCAAGGTGACCATCGCCAAGGCGCTCAAGGACAGCGTGAACGGCTGAGCCGGATATGTCTGACTGAACGAGAGGGTCGCCGCTCCGGCGGCCCCTTTTTTTGCGAAAGCCCCATGTAATGCCCCGCAAGACCCCCGACAGACCAAAGGCCCGGGCCGCATGATGGACTTGCGGGCACTGGTGATGGGGCTTGGCTTTGCCCTGATGTGGTCGAGCGCGTTCACTTCGGCCCGGATCATCGTGGCGGCGGCACCGCCCTTGACCACCTTGTCGCTGCGATTCCTGATCTCGGGGCTGATCGCCGTGGGGATCGCGCTGGCCCTCGGGCAGACCTGGCGGTTGAGCCGGACCCAGTGGAAGGCGACCTTCCTGTTCGGGCTCTGTCAGAACGCACTCTATCTCGGGCTGAATTTCGTGGCGATGCAGACGGTTCAGGCCTCGCTGGCCGCGATCATCGCCTCGACCATGCCGCTGGTGGTGGCCTTGGCGAGCTGGCTCGTGCTGCGGGAGCGGTTGCGGCCCCTGGCGATGGTGGGGCTGCTGGCCGGGATCGCGGGTGTGGTTTTGATCATGGGGGCGCGGTTGCAGGCCGGTGTGGACCTCGTGGGTGTGCTCTACTGCGGGATCGGGGTTCTGGCGCTGGCCTTTGCGACGCTCGCCCTGCGGACCGCGTCCTCGGGGGGCAATCTGTTGATGGTGGTGGGCTTGCAGATGCTCGTGGGGGCGGTGGCGCTGGCCCTGGTCGGGCTGCCCACCGAGACGCTGGAGGTGACCTGGAGCTGGCAGCTGGTGGTGGCGTTTGCCTACACCACGCTGGTGCCGGGGCTGGCGGCGACCTTCGTGTGGTTCCTGCTGGTGGACCGGATCGGCGCGGTGCGGGCGGCGACGTTTCATTTCCTCAACCCGGTCTTCGGGGTGGCGATTGCCGCGGTCCTGCTGGGCGAGGCGCTGGGCGCGCGGGATGTGGTGGGGGTGGCCATCGTGACCCTCGGCATCCTGGCGGTGCAGCTGTCGCGGGCGCGCTGACGCAGCTGTGATAGTCCGTGTCGGTGACAGGGCCGCTGCCGCGCGGTAGGTCCGGTGCATGGATCTGATCCTTGGATATGGCGCGGGGCTGCTGACGCTCATCAACCCCTGCGTGTTGCCGGTGCTGCCGATCGTGCTGGCCACCGCGTTGCAGGCGGACCCGCGCGGCCCTCTGGCCCTGGCCGCAGGCATGAGCCTGGCCTTCGTGACGCTGGGGCTCGGGGTGGCGACCCTGGGCCGGAGTGTCGGCTTGGGCGAGGAGCAGGTCGGGCAGGCGGCGGCGGTTCTGATGATCCTCTTCGGGCTCGTGCTGCTGGTGCCGCGGTTCAGCGCGGGGTTCGCCACGGCCACGGCGGGCATGTCGGCGCGGGCCGATGCCGGGATGGACGAGATCGACCACAGCGGCATCAAGGGCCAGTTCATCGGTGGCATGTTGCTCGGCGCGGTCTGGAGCCCTTGTGTGGGCCCGACCCTGGGGGCCGCGATATCGTTGGCCTGGCAGGGGGAGAGCCTGTGGCGCGCCGGCAGCATCATGGCGGCCTTCGCGCTGGGTGTGAGCACGGTGATCCTGGCGCTCGGCTATGGCGCGCGGGCGGCGATCCTGCGCCGCCAGGCCCTGATGCGCCGCATCGCTCAGTATGCGCGCCCGGTGATGGGCGGCGTTTTCGTGGCCGTGGGCACGGGTCTGTTATTCGGGGTCCATCACATGGCCGAAGCTTGGGCGGTGGAGACCCTGCCGCCCTGGCTGATCGACCTGTCTGTTTCGTTGTAATCATGGGAGAGAGACATGAACCGTCGTGAGATTTTGGCCCTCGGGGCCGCATTCGTGACCGCGCCGATGGCGGCGCAGGCGATGGAGGGGGCGAAGGCCTATACCCCCGGCATGGTCGACGCGGCGCTGGCGCGGGGCGAGACCGTGTTTCTCGACTTCAAGGCAAGCTGGTGCAGCACCTGCGCGGCGCAGGGCCGGGTGCTTTCTGCGCTGAAGGCGGAGATGCCGGGCTATACCTCCAGCATCACCTTCATCGACGTGGATTGGGACGAATTCAAGGACGCCGAGATCACCCGGCGGCTGGAAATTCCGCGGCGCTCGACCCTGGTGGTGCTGAAGGGCGATGAGGAGTTGGGGCGCATCGTGGCCGGGACCGGCAAGGAGCAGATCAAGGCGCTGATGGATACGGCTCTGGCCGCCGCGACGTCCTAGGGGGTCAGCAGCCCGGCATAGGGCAGATAGCGCACCGGGGTGCCTGGGGCGATTTCCTGCGCCTCCGGGCCGAGGGCCACGAGCCCGTCGGCCCAGCTGAGCCCCGAAACCCGGCCCGACCCTTCGGAGGCAAAGACTTCCGCCGTCCCTTCGGGGCTGAGGCGCGCGCGCAGATACTCGCTGCGACCCGGCTTCTTGCGCTTGGAAAACGCGGCGGGCACGGTGAAGCCGAGCGGCTCCTGCCACGGCCCGCCGGCCAGCACCGACAGGGCGGGACGGGCGAAGATCAGGGCGCAGACGAGTGCGGCGACCGGGTTGCCCGGCAGCCCGAAGACCGGAACCCCCCGCCACAGCCCCAGCGCTAGCGGCCGGCCCGGTTTCAGGGCGATCCGCCAGGAGGTCATGGTGCCTTCGCTTTGCAGGATGGCGGACATGTGGTCCTCGTCCCCCGCCGAGGCGCCGCCGGAGGTCAGGATCACATCGCAGCGCTCCGCCGCGTCGTCGAGGATCGCGCGCAGCCCGTCGCGGTCATCGGGGGCCTGGCCGAGATCCACGGGCCGGTAGGCCCAGCCCGCCGCAATCCCCAGCAGCATGGGCCGGTTGGCATCGAAGATGCGCGCAGGGTCATCCGTCTCCCCCGGTGTGGCCAGCTCATCCCCGGTGGACAGGACGCCCACGCGCAGGGGGATGCGGACCGCGACCTCCGCCACGCCGACCGACGCCAGCAACGCCAGGTCCGGCGCGCGGACCCGGTGGCCCGCATCGAGGACCGTGTCGCCGCGCAGCTTGTCCTCCCCGGCCTTGCGGGTATTCGCACCCCGTTTCAGCCCGGCGCCAAAGCGCACGGTATCGGCGTCGAGGGTCACGTCCTCTTCGAGAACCACTGTATCCACGCCCGCAGGCAGGCTCGCACCGGTGAGGATGCGCAGGGCCTGCCCCTCGGGCACGGGATGCGGGTGGGGCACCCCGGCAGCGGCGCGGCCACCGGCCAGCGGCAGCGCGCCCCCCTCGGGGCCGAGGGCGGCATGGGCAAAGCCATAGCCATCCACGGCCGAGTTCGCGGCGGGCGGGTTGGCGCGCAGGGCGGTCACCGGGGCGGCGAGGATGCGGCCAAGCGCGTCCCGGGGCGCCAGTGTCTCGGTGCCGGTGACACAGGTCAGCCCGTCGCGCAGCAGGTCGAGCGCGTCGGCCACCGGGGTCCAGTCGACGCCGGGGGGCAGGGCGAAACAGTCATTGCGCAGCTGCGAGGGCGGCTGATCCTCGGCGGGCTGCGCGGTCAGCCCGGCCTCGCGCAGGATCAGGTCTGCGATGGCGGCGGTGTCGTCGAGGTCGATCACCGGCACCGGAAGTCCCTCCGGCGCACCGTTGGAGGCTACCGCGCGCACGGTCGTATCCTCGCGCGCCAGAAGACCTTTGCCGGTTTCGACCCGGTGCGCTTCGATTTTCGGGTGGCGGCTGCGCTTGTAACCTTCGACCAGCACCAGGTCGACCGGCGTCAGCTTGGGCAGCAGGTCTTCGAGCTCCGGCTCGGGGGTGTCGCGCAGCTCGTGCATCATCGCCCAGCGTTTGCGCGAGGCCAGCACCACCTCTACCGCGCCGGCCTGCCGGTGGCGGTAGCTGTCCTTGCCGGGCTGGTCCACATCCACCGCGTGATGGGCGTGTTTCAGGGTCGAGACCCGGAAGCCCCGACCGCTGATCTCGGCCACGAGACGTTCCATCAGCCCGGTCTTGCCGGAGTTCTTCCAGCCCACAACGCCGAAGAGTTTCATGCCGTGCCCTCGGTCAGGCGGGCGCGGGCAAGCTCCAGATCCTCGGGGGTGTTGACGTTGAAGAACGGGTCGGGGCCGGGCGCGTCGAAGAGCGCTGTGGCCGTGCCGTGCCGGTCGGTCCAGAGCACCACCTTGCGCAGCCCGTCGGTCAGCGCCGCGCGCAGGTCGTCGCGCAGGCCGACGGGCCAGAGCCCGAAGGTCGGGTGGCGGCCCAGGCCGCTCTTGCGGCCCCCGTCGGGGGAGGCGGCCATGGCGATGGGATGCCCGGTCTCGGTCCGCGCGGCGTCGAGCCGGGCGACGAGGTCGGTGGGAAAGAACGGGGTATCGGCGGCCACGCTGACCAGGGTGTCGGCGCCAAGCTCCGCCGCCCAGTCGAGCCCGGCGAGCACACCCGCCAGGGGTCCGGCGAAGCCTTCGATACTGTCGGCGATGACCGGCAGGCCGAGATCGGCGAAGCGCGCCGGGTCGCCATTGGCGTTGAGCGCGATCGGCCCCGCCTGGGGGCGCAGCCGGTCGATCACATGGGCGAGGATCGGTTTGCCGCCGAGGTCATGGAGGCTCTTGTCGCCGCCGCCCATGCGGGTGGCGAGCCCCCCCGCCAGGATCACACCGGGATAGCGCGCCGCACTCATGGCTGCGCACTCTTGCGGCGGGATTTCGGGTCTTCCTCGGCCACCTGGGCGAGATCGGCGTCCCAGATCAACCGGTCTTCGCCTGCAAGGCAGATGAAGCGTTTGCCGCGCATCCGGCCGATCACCGTCAGGCCCACGTCGCGGGCGATCTCCACCCCCCAGGCGGTGAAGCCGGATCGTGAGGCGAGCACGGGGATACCCATCAGCGCGGTCTTGATCACCATTTCCGAGGTCAGCCGACCGGTGGTATAGAGGATCTTGTCCGCGCCGGAGATGCCCTCGGCCCGCATCCAGCCCGCGACCTTGTCCACCGCATTGTGGCGGCCCACATCCTCCATATAGACCAGCGGGCGGTCGCCTTCGCACAGCACCGTGCCGTGGATCGCGCCCGCGCTCAGGTACAGGCTGGGGGTGCGGTTGATCTTGGCCGCCAGCGCATAGAGCCAAGAGGTCCGGACCTGCGTCTGCGGCAGCGCCAGCCCTTCGAGCCCTTCCATGATGTCGCCGAACACCGTGCCCACGGCGCAGCCGGAGGTGCGGGTCTTCTTGGCGAGCTTGTCCTCGTAATCGGTCTCGGTCTCGGTGCGCACAACCACCACGTCGAGATCGTCGTCATACTCCACCCCGGTGATCACATCCGCCTCGGCCAGCATGCCTTGATTGCGCAGAAAGCCCACGGCCAGGTATTCGGGGTAGTCCCCGATGGTCATGGCGGTGACGATCTCGCGGCTGTTGAGGAAGATGGTCAGGGGGCGTTCCTCGACCACGGCGATCTCGCTGGCTGCGCCGGTCTGATCCACGCCGGTCACGGCCCGGGTCAGGCGCGCGCGGCCCGGATCGGGGGCGATCAGATACTCGTCGGACGGGTTCTCGAGTCCCATGGCGCGCGCCTCCCCTTTCCCCACGAACTTGCCCTGTTTCGGCCCTGCTCCGGGCCCATCGGCCTGTCAGTCCCCGCGGGGCGTTCTGCCCGCAGTTGCGCCCGCCGCGTCGAAAGTGTCAAGCGGATGCCCGTCCGTTAAGCTTCGTGAAAATTTGGTTAACAAAAGCCTATGCAGTCGTCCCTTGTCATGCTGTTGTTATCGCATCGCGTCAGGACAGACCCGTGATCGGGCAGGTTGTTTCCGCCTGCCTCGCGGCTGTCGTGCTTTGGTGCGGCGCGGCGATACATGACAACAGGGGTACAAACATAATGGCACGCGATTTTTCCTTGGATGAGACGCTTCAGGCGGCGGCTGGCAGCATTTTGATCAACGAGGTTCTGGGCAGCACCACCGGCCCCGACGCGGAATATATCGAGCTGATCGGGGCACCAGGCGCGTCGCTTGCAGGGCTGTCGCTGATCGTGGTCGAAGGCGACGCGGGCAGCCCGGTCGGCAACATCGACCAGCGTCTGGACTTCGGGCCCGACGACGCGATTGCGGGCAACGGCTTCTTCCTGGTCGCCAGCGTGCAGGCGCAGCTGGTCTACGGGGCCGGCACGAACCTGGAGCTGCCGGAGAACTTTCTCGAGAACTCCTCCTACACCCTGGCGCTGGTGGAGACCGCGTCGCTGAGCGACGGGGCCGTGAGCGGGTCCGAGGTGGTTCTGGACGCGGTCGGCGTGACCGATGGTGGGCCGGAGGATACGTTTTTCTTCGGTGCGCCGGTCATCGGGCCGGACGGGTCCTTCCTGCCTGCGGGCGTGGGACGGATCGTGGATGGTGTCGATACGGATACCGCCGCGGACTGGCAGATCCTGAATTTCAACAACGAGACACCGAATGACCCTACCTTCGGCGAGGCCGCGCCCGTACCCTTGGTGATCAACGAGGTCCTGGGGAGCACCACCGGCCCGGACAGCGAGTATATCGAGCTCTTCGGTACGCCGGGCGCTTCGCTTGCGGGTCTGTCGATCATCGTGATCGAGGGCGATAACGGGTCTCCCCAAGGCAATATAGACGCGCAGTTCGATTTCGGCCCCGGCGATGTGATTGGCGACAACGGGTTCTTCCTGATCGCCAATGCCACGGCGGCAGGCACCTATGACGTGACGCCCAACCTCGCCCTGCCCGACAATTTCATCGAAAACTCCACCTATACCATCGCGCTGGTCGAGACGGGTTCGATCACCGACGGGGTCGTGACCGGGACCGAGGTCGTGCTGGATGCGGTCGGTGTCACAGATGGCGGCGACGGCGATCAGACCTTCTTCGGCGCGCCCGAGGTCGGTCCGGACAGCAGTTTCCTGCCCGCGGGCGTGGGCCGGATCGCGGACGGGGTGGATACGGATACAGCCGCCGACTGGCAGATCCTGAGTTTCAACAACGATGCGCCGAACGATCCCACACCGGGCACCGGCGATTCTGGCGGGGGCGGTGGCGACGTGTCGCTGGATGACGATCCCACGCTGCTCTCGGCGATCCAGGGCGATGGGGACGAGAGCCCGCTCGTGGGGACCGAGGTGGTGATCGAGGTCGTGGTGACCGGCGACTACCAGGATGGCGACGCGGATGGATTCCGCGAACTCGGCGGTTTCTTCGCCATGGAAGAGCCGGAGGATTTCGACGCCGACACCGCCACCTCCGAGGGGATCTTCGTCGATGACAGCGGGCTGGCCGCGCCGCTCGATGTGGCGGAGGGCGACATCGTCCGCGTGGTCGGCATCGTGCAGGAGGATTTCGGGCGCACCGTGCTGGTGGCCAGCCAGATGCGGGTCGAGGTTGCCGGGGCCTATGAGGACATCGCCGACCTGGCGGTGGAGACCGATCTGCCGGGCCTGGAGGACCGCGAAGCCTTCGAATCGATGCTGATCGAGATCACCGAGACCCTGACCATCACCGAGAGCTTCGATTACGAGCAGTTCGGCGAAATCACCGTCTCGTCCGAAGGCGTGCTCTATCAATACACTCAACTCAACGCGCCGGATGTGGACGGCAACGCGGCCAATGCGGCCTTCGTGGCCGACAACACGATCCAGATCGACGATGGCAGCGACGGGCGCCGCAGCGATCTCAGCCCGCTCTTCGAGCCGGACGGGGACCTGATCGGCGGGGTGGCGGACGGTCCGCGCCTGGGGCAGGACCTGGAGCCGATCATCGGTGTGGTGGATTTCAATTTCGGTGAATACAAGCTGCGCCTGCCCCAGGCCGCCAGCTTCGAGACCATTGCGGAAAGCAACCCGCGCCCGGAGGAGGCCCCCGACGTGGGCGGCAGCCTCAAGGTCGTCAGCTTCAACGTGCTGAACTACTTCACGACGCTTGAGGGGCTGACCGATAACGGCAACACCCCGCGCGGGGCGGAAAGCCCCGAGGAGCTGGAGCGGCAGGCCGAGAAGCTCGTGAGCGCGTTTCTGGAGATGGACGCGGATGTCTACGGCCTGATCGAGCTGGAGAACGATTTTGCCTCCGATCCGAACGATCCCACGGATGTGACCGCGATCCAGGACCTGGTGGACCGGCTGAACGCCGCCTCGGGGGCCGAGATCTACGATTTCGTGGATCCCGGTCAGGAATTCGTCGGCACCGATGCGATTGCGGTGGGCTTCATCTACAAGACCACCACGGTGGGTCTGGTGGGCGATGCCGCGATCCTCGACACCCAGGCCTTCCTCGATCCGCTGGATGACGGTGACGACAGCAATGGCGACGAGACCCCGAATGGCGACAGCTTCAACCGGGCCGCGGTCGCGCAGACCTTCGTCGAGATCGAGTCCGGTGGCGAGTTCACGGCGGTGGTCAACCATTTCAAGTCCAAGGGCTCTCTCACCGGCGCGGCCGAAGATGAGAACGCGGGCGATGGGGCGGGTAACAACAATGCCACTCGCGAGGCTGCGGCGGCCGAGCTGGCCGCCTGGCTGGAAACCAACCCGACCGGCTCGGACGATCCGGATGTGCTCATCCTCGGGGACCTGAACTCCTACGCGCGGGAGACGCCGATCACCACGCTGGAGGATGCGGGCTATACCAACCTCGTCAAGGCGCTCTCCGGGGAGGAGGCTTACGGCTATCGCTTCAGCGGAGAGGTCGGCTCGCTCGATTACGCCATGGCGACGGACAGCCTGACCGCGCAGGTCACGGGCGCGGTGGAATGGACCATCAACTCCGACGAGTTCGTGATCTACGATTATAACGAGGAATCCACCTTCGGCAGTCCGATCCTGCGGCCCACCGACCAGGGGCTGTTCGACGGGGCGAACCCGGCGCGCAATTCGGACCACGACCCGGTGATCGTCGGGCTGGATCTGGAAAGCGACCGGATCAACGAGATCCTCGGAAATGTGCGCAGCAACTTCCTGCGCGGCACGGACGAGGCGGACCGGATCGACGGGCAGGGCGGCGCCATCGACGTGATGACCGGCAATGGCGGCGCGGACGTGTTCGTCTTCTTCGACGAGGAGGGGCTGAACAACCGGCTGCGCATCACCGACTACACCGTGGGCGAGGACGTGATCGACCTTGCCGGGCTGGAGGTGCGCAGCGTGTTCGAGGGCGCGCGCGGCGTGACGATCCGGCTGGACACGGACGGTGTCGATTACATTCGCGTCCTCGGGGTCAGCGATATCGACGACATCGCCTTCCTTTGATCCGGCGGGCCTGACGGCGAAGGGGCGTCCGGGTGGGCGCCCCTTCGGCATTTCTGGCCCCGCCGGGCATCGCATGTGCTTTTCCACTTTGCAGAACCGGCCTGCGCGCCCTACCTTGTAAGGCAACAAGGAGGTCGTCATGCCCATTCCCGTCGTGCCCATCGCCAGTGCTGTTCTGAAATACGGCCCGCTCGCCGCAGCGGCCTTGGCCACGGTGGCCTATGCGAGGGCGAGACCGGCACCGGTGAACCAGGCGGCAGAGGACCTGATGGAGGATGTGGACGAAGGCGTGGCCTTCAGCCGCGCGCCGGAAGGGCAGCAGGTCAATGGCCAAGGCCGTTACCGCCGCACCGTGCGGATGCCGAATGGCATCGGGTTCGAGGTAGATGCCAGCGTGCTCGGGCGTGTCCGGTTGCGGCGCGTCTGATGATGGAACTTTTCGGGGCGCCCGCCTCGCCCTTCGTCCGGAAGGTGCGGGTTCTTCTGGCCGAGACCGGGTATGACGACATGGTGACCTTCACCCCAGTGGCCACGGCCGTGGTGGGCGAAGCCGATGCCGCGATCAAGGCGGCCAACCCCCTGGGCAAGATCCCGGCGCTGCAACGGCCCGATGGGCCTGCGCTGTACGACAGCCGCGTGATCTGCCGCTATCTGGATGCGAAATTCACCCTGGAGGCCTATCCCGCCTCGCGCCTGTGGGAGGTGCTGACCCTGGAGGCGACGGCGGACGGGATCATGGATGCGGGTGTCCTGATGGTCTACGAGCGCCGGTTTCGCCCGGCGGAAAAACAGGACGACGCCTGGATCGACGGGCAATGGGCCAAGATCGCCCGCGCACTCGACGCGATCGAGGACCGTTGGATGAGCCATCTCGCCGCCCCGATCGACATGAGCCAGATCGCCGTGGGCTGCGCGCTGGGCTATCTCGACTTCCGCCACGCGGATCGGTCCTGGCGCGAGGGACGGCCGGCGCTGGCGGCCTGGGCCGACGCGTTCCTGGCACGGGAGGCAATGATCGCGACGACCCCGTCGAACTGACAACCGATTCTCGACAAGGGGACTGATCATGGGTCGAAACCCGTGGGATGGCGGATTTGCGGGGAACAGGCGCACCGCGGCATAGCGTCCGTTAGCGATCCCATTTCAAAAATGCGGCGCAAACAAGCCCCCTGCGACAAAACTGCGCTCCTATGTCCCCTCGACGGTCCCAAAAGCACTTCTATAACCCCAATGGAGTTGGGCCGCCGCCTGTGTGGCCCTGCGTCATCGCTGGCGCCGCATTGCGCCCCGAGTAAGGAGAACCCACGTGTCCCACGCAGAGGATCAGACCGGCACACGCCGGGACTTTCTGTACTATGCTACGGCCGGCGCAGGTGCCGTCACCGCAGGCGCGGCCATCTGGCCGCTCGTCAACCAGATGAACCCGTCCGCCGACGTGCAGGCGCTGTCCTCGATCCAGGTCGATATCGGCGGCGTGGCCGAGGGGACCCAGATTTCCGTGATGTTCCTCGGAAAGCCCGTCTTCATCCGTCGCCGCACGGCGGTCGAGGTAGAAGAGGCGCGTGCTGTGGCCGTGGACGACCTGCCCGATCCCGTTGCTCGGAACGAAAACAATGAAGGCGCGGACGCGGCGGACGAGAACCGGTCCTTTGGCGAGAACGGCGAGTGGCTCATCATGCAGGGTGTGTGTACGCACCTCGGTTGCGTGCCGCTGAACGACGCCGGCGATTACGTAGCCGCTGGCGGCGTTGGCGGATGGTTCTGCCCCTGCCACGGCTCGCATTACGATACGTCCGGCCGCATTCGCCGTGGGCCTGCGCCCGAGAACCTGCCGATACCGCTCGTGCAGTTCATCGACGATACAACCATTCAACTCGGTTAAGGGAGAGGAACGACATGTCTGGCATCCCGCACGACCATTACGAACCGAAGACCGGTGGCGAGAAGTGGATTCACTCTCGCCTGCCGATCGTCGGGCTCATCTACGACACGATCATGATCCCCACACCCAAGAACCTGAACTGGATGTGGATCTGGGGCATCGTGCTCATGTTCTGCCTGATCCTGCAGATCGTCACCGGTATCGTGCTGGTGATGCATTACGTTCCCCATGTGGACATGGCCTTCGCGTCCGTCGAGCACATCATGCGCAACGTGAACGGCGGCCACATGCTGCGTTACCTGCACATGAACGGCGCATCGCTGTTCTTCGTCGCGGTCTACCTGCACATCTTCCGGAACCTCTATTACGGCTCCTACAAGGCGCCGCGGGAGATCACCTGGATCATCGGCATGCTGATCTACCTGCTGATGATGGCCACGGCCTTCATGGGCTATGTGCTGCCCTGGGGTCAGATGTCCTTCTGGGGTGCCACGGTGATCACCGGCCTGTTCGGCGCGATCCCCTTCGTGGGTGACGCGCTGCAGACCTGGCTGCTGGGCGGACCGGCGGTGGACAATGCCACGCTGACCCGCTTCTTCTCGCTGCACTACCTGCTGCCGTTCGTGATCCTGGGCCTGTCGATCGTGCACGTCTGGGCCTTCCACACCACGGGCAACAACAACCCGACCGGTGTCGAAGTGCGCCGCACCTCGAAGGAAGAAGCTGAGCGTGACACCCTGCCGTTCTGGCCCTACTTCGTGATCAAGGACCTGTTCGCGCTGGCCGTGATCATGGTGGTGTTCTTCGCCGTGGTCGGCTTCATGCCGAACTACCTCGGCCACCCGGACAACTACATCGAGGCAAACCCGCTGGTGACGCCGTCGCACATCGTGCCTGAATGGTACTTCCTGCCGTTCTACGCGATCCTGCGCGCCTTCACGCCGGATGTCTGGGTAGTGATGTTCGCAAGCTGGATCACCGGCGGGATCATCGACGCGGCCTTCTTCGGCGTGCTGGCCATGTTCGGCGCGATTGCCGTGATGGCGTTGGCACCGTGGCTCGACACCTCCTCGGTGCGTTCGGGCCGCTATCGTCCGATGTTCAAGTGGTGGTTCTGGCTGTTCATCGTGAACTTCGTGGTGCTTACCTGGGTTGGTGCGATGCCGGCCGAGGGGATCTATCCGATCATCGCGCTGATCGGGTCGGCCTACTGGTTCGCCTACTTCCTGGTGATCCTGCCGCTCTTGGGCGTGATCGAGAAGCCCACGGCGCCGCCCGCAACCATCGAAGACGACTTCAAAGCCCATTATGGCAAGGCGGACTCCGCCGACGGTTCGGCCGCTGCGCCGACACCGGCCGAATAATCGGGCGAGAGAGAGGATCAACCCATGATCAAACAACTCGCAATCGCCGCCACGGCCCTTTCCCTGTCCGGGGGAGGTGCCTTGGCCGCGGGGTCGGTCGGCGAGATCACCGATTATGCCTTCCCGTTCGAAGGCCCCTTCGGCAGCTATGATACGCAACAGCTCCAGCGCGGCCTGCAGGTCTATACCGAGGTCTGCGCCGCGTGCCATGGCCTGCGCTACGTGGCCTTCCGCAACTTGTCCGACGAGGGCGGTCCGATGCTGCCCGAGGACCAGATGCGGGCTTATGCGGAGTTCTACGAGGTCTATGACGCGGAACTCGACGATTTCCGCCCGGCAAAGCCAACGGACCACTTCCCGGAATCTGCGCTGGAGAACGCCCCTGACCTCAGCATGATGGCGAAGGCGCGGGCAGGCTTTCACGGGCCCTACGGCACCGGTCTGAGCCAGCTTTTCAACGGCATGGGCGGGGCGGAGTATATCGCGTCCCTGCTGACCAAGTATAACGGGTCGGAGAAGGAAGAAGCGGGCACCGTCCTCTATGGCAACGACGCGTGGGGCGGCTATTTCGCCATGGCGCAGCCGCTCTGGGGCGATGATGTGGAATACGCGGACGGCACCGAGGCCACCATCGAACAACAAGCGGTGGATGTGGCGGCCTTCCTGATGTGGACAGCCGAGCCCAAGCTGAACGCACGCAAGGAGGCGGGCTTCACCGCCGTGGCCTTCCTGATCGTGTTGTCGGTGCTTTTGTACCTGACCAACAAGCGCCTCTGGGCGCCGATCAAGCGCAAGGAAAAGAGCCAACCCGCGGAATAACGCCGGGTTCGTGAAACGGATGGAGCGCGCCCCGGATCGGGGCGCGTTTTTCTTTGCCGCTTGGCAAGCGGAGCGCCTGCGGCGCAAGTCTTTCGTCTCGCCTCTGTCCCCTGGGACAGAGGCTCGGGCCGCGCCGCGGCACCGCCCGGGGCGGAAGGCGGGTTGAGTGCCGCGCACGGGCCGGGTAGAGCAAAGCGCGCAGCGGTCAGGAGCGATCATGTCCTTCAACACTTTCGGTCATTTGTTTCGGGTCACCACCTGGGGGGAAAGCCACGGGCCGGCCCTTGGCGCCACGGTGGATGGCTGCCCGCCGGGTGTGCCGATCACCGAAGAGGCGTTGCAGGTCTGGCTGGACAAGCGCAAACCGGGGCAGAACAAGTTCACCACCCAGCGCCGGGAGCCCGACGCGGTGGAGATCCTGTCGGGCGTGTTCGAGGGGCAGAGCACGGGCAGCCCGATCCAGCTGATGATCCGCAACGCGGACCAGCGGTCCAAGGATTACGGCGATATCGCCGAGAAGTTTCGCCCGGGCCATGCGGACATCACCTACTGGCAGAAATACGGCATTCGCGATTACCGGGGCGGCGGGCGCTCCAGCGCGCGGGAGACCGCCGCGCGGGTGGCCGCGGGCGGGATCGCGCGAGCGGCCCTTGGCGCGCTCGTGCCGGATCTGCGGATCACCGGCTACATGACCCAGATGGGCCCGCACGGCATCGACCGCGCCCGGTTCGACTGGGAGCAGATCGACCAGAACCCGTTCTGGACCCCGGACGCCGCAGCGGCGGAAGATTGGGCGGCCTATCTCGACGGGCTGCGCAAGGCGGGCAGTTCCGTGGGCGCGGTGATCGAGGTGACGGCGCGCGGTGTGCCCGTGGGTCTCGGCGCGCCGATCTATGCCAAGCTCGACACGGATCTCGCCGCGGCGATGATGTCCATCAATGCGGTCAAGGCCGTGGAGATCGGCGAGGGGATGGCGGCGGCGTCCCTGACCGGGGAGGCCAACGCCGACGAGATCTTCATGGGCGCGGATGGTCCGGAATACAGCTCCAACCACGCAGGGGGCATCCTGGGCGGCATCTCCACCGGGCAGGACGTGGTGGTGAGGTTCGCCGTCAAGCCGACCTCGTCGATCCTGACCACACGACAGACGATCACCAAGTCCGGCGCGCCCGCAGAGATCATCACCAAGGGCCGCCACGACCCCTGCGTCGGCATCCGCGCCGTGCCCGTGGCCGAGGCGATGATGGCCTGCGTTCTGCTCGATCACCTGCTGCTGCATCGCGGACAAGTGGGCGACGGGCCGCGCGGCGCGATCGGCTAGGCATCGGCCCGGTCGCCCCCTGACGTGGGTCTTCGGCTCTCGGGCGAGAGCCTGAGACTGCCGATGCGGCCTCGGTCAGCCCGAAGCCCACGGGGAATTTGGTGTTCGATGATGCGCGGTGTGTGGCTCGGAAATGCGGTGATCCGGTCTTTGGGTTCAGGTCCGGTTCAGTCGCGAATGGCGTTCTGCAGGGCCACGACTTCCTTGTAGGCCAGGGCCGCCTTCTGGTACTCGCCGGCCTCTTCGTAGATCGCGCCGAGCGCTTCCGAGAACGCCGTGAGCCACAGCGGATAGCCCATCTCCTTGGCGATGGCCTGCCCTTCGGTCAGATGGTCGAGCGCACCTTGCGGGTTCCCGAGCAGATGGTGCGCATGGCCGCTCTCCTTCAGGATCTGGCAACACGCGCGGCGGTCCCCCTCGGTCCGTGCCAGGGCCAGGCCTTCTTCGAGATGGGGCAGGGCCTTGTCGGCCGCACCCTGCTGGATCAGCGCAGCGCCGAGCACCTCCAGAGCATAGGGCAGGATCACCCGGCTGTTAAAGCGACGGCCGAGTTCCAGCGCGGTTTCCGCGTGCTGCGCGGCCTTGGCCGCCGCGCTATCATGGATATGCGCGCGGGCGATGTTGTGCTCCACCCGGGCCTTTTCCGCGCCACTGGCATGGTCCCAGGCAACCTCCAGCGCCTGGCGGGCCTCTTCCATGCGCCCCCGGTAGCGCAGGATCGTGGAGCGGGTGATGTGGATGTCCACATGCCCCTCGGCCGGCACCGACTCGTCCAGCAGGTTCAAGCCGCGCTGCACCATCCGCCCGGCAAAATCCCGCCGTCCCGCGCTGTAATGGATCACACCGAGGAGCGAGTAGACATCCACCAGAATCGCGCGCGCCGCTGTGGGGTCGACGCGCTGCTTGGCCTGCAGGCAGAAGGACGCCGTGGCTTCGAAATCGCCGCGCCACTTGGCCTGCCATGCCAGGGTACGCAAGGCGCTGGCGCGTGCGAGCGCATGCTCGTCGCTCTGGGCTTCGGTGATCTCGAGCACCTGCTCCGCCAGCGTCTGGCTGCGCGCCCGGTCCATCCAACGACATTCCCAGGCCAGCCGCGTCAGAAGCTGGGGGTCGGGCGTCAGGGCCGTATTTGGCGCGCGTCGATCGGTTTGCATCCGGACGTATCGTCTTTGCGGCTGGGACGTATCACTGATTTGAGATAGTCGAAAATCGATTGATCGAAAAGATGAAGTTTACCTAGTGGAAATCTGGGTCAATTGCGGTGGGTCCGCTCCGGCCCTGTCCAGCACCTGACGCCAGTGCTTGTCATAAAGAAACACCCATTCCGCCGGATGGGCCCGGATCAGGGTTGCCAGATCGTCCGCGATCGCTTGCGTTGCGGTCTGCAGGTCCTCGGGGCGGCGTGGCGGAGACAGGTGCAGGACGATGCGGGTCGGTGTCTGCGCCACCATCGCAGGCAGGATCGGGCTGCCGAGCCGCGCGGCAAACCGGACCGGCCATCCGATCCAGCCCACTGGATGACCGAAGGCATCGACCCGCACCATGTCGCGCATCTTGTCATAGGGCTCCTCTGCGGGGGGCGCGGCCTGGATACGATCCACGACACCGACCACCAACTTGCCCTGCCGAAGCGCCTTCAGCACCACCCGGGCGACCGCGGCGTCGCTGGTGCGGCGCACGTCGACGCAGTCGCACCCGAGATGGTCATAGTAGCTGCGCTGCGCCTCCGCGCGGGCGCCTTCCCGGCTCTCGCGGACGAGCATCAGGACCGGATACCGGGCCGCCAGCCCGCGCACCATGGCAATCGAGGCATGGCAATGGGGCATGGCGATCACCGCACCCTTGCCTTCGCTCAGGGCACGGTCGATCAAATCGGCCCGCGGGATGTCCAGCATCGCCCCGAGCGCCGGCGCCTGGCCGCTGCGCAGCATCTCCATCCGTTGCAGTCCGAAGGCAAACTGCCGGGCGAACTGCCGATACATGGCAAAGGCATCCTGACGGCCCAGCAGGGCTGCGAAATCCCGCGAGGTTTTCGCCAGCGGCGTGCCCGGCAGCAGATAGGCCACGAGAAACAGCCCCTGCAGCGGGCCGTAGGCCAGGGTCTGCACCCATCCGGGCATCCCTGCGAGCGCGCGCAGGCTTGCGTCGAACCCGCCCCAGATGCGGTCCTTGAAACGGGTGAAACTGAGGGCCAAGCGCGGCTCCGGAATACTGATACAACGGGCTCCGGTTTGGCGCGCGGCGGCCGATCTGTAAACCGGGCAAGATCACCCATGCGCCAAAAGAAAACGCGCTCGCATGGGGCCGGGGCTCTTCGCAGGCCGCGAAACGGGCCCCTCAGGCGCTTTTACGGTCCCAAGCCTTGCTCCGCATCACGCGGCCTGAAACGCCCGATCGGAAAGTCATCGTCGCGCGGCTTGACGCCCGTTACGCGCCGGGTCAACACGGTGTGAAGACAAGCGAGATTAAAGGAGATCGCCATGAGTGACGAATTCAACATGAGCATGCGGAAATTCCTCAAGCAGGTGGGTGTCACCTCCCAGCAGGCCATCGAAGAGGCCATGCGCAATGCCGACGGCACCGCGGGCAAGACCTTCGAGGCGAAGGTGGTTCTGACCATCGACGGGGTGAACCTTGAACACGTGGTGACCGGCACGATCCAGGCACCCGACGCATGAGCGTCACCCGCGACGCCGTTCTTGAAACCCTCAAACAGGTGAAGGACCCGCTCGGTGGCGGAGACCTCGTCTCGGCTGGTATGATCCGCGCTCTGACGGTGGATGACGGCGTCGTCCGCTTCGTGATGGAGGTGGACCCCAAGCGTGCCGCCGAGGTCGAACCGGCCCGGGCCGAGGCCGAAGCCAGGCTCAAGGCGCTGGCGGGGGTCGCCAGCGTGTCGGCGGTGATGACCGCCCATGCCGCCCCCGCCGCGCCACCGGAGTTGAAACCGCAGAGCGCCAAGGCCGCCGGGCCGGCGGGGCCGCAGAAGATCCCGGGCATCGACCGCATCCTCGCGATTGCCAGCGGCAAGGGCGGGGTGGGCAAGTCCACGGTCGCCTCGAACCTTGCCACCGCACTGGCGGCCGAGGGGCGGCGCGTCGGGCTGCTCGATGCGGATGTCTACGGGCCGAGCCAGCCGCGTATGCTGGGCGTGTCCGGTCGCCCGGCCAGCCCCGATGGCAAGACCATCCTGCCCCTGCGCAACCATGGCGTCACGCTGATGTCCCTCGGACTGATGACGGGCGAGAACGAGGCGGTGGTCTGGCGTGGCCCGATGCTCATGGGCGCGCTGCAGCAGATGCTCACCCAGGTGCAATGGGGCGCGCTCGACGTGCTGCTGGTGGACCTGCCCCCGGGCACGGGCGACGTGCAGATGACCCTCGCCCAGAAGGCCGAAGTGACCGGTGCGATCATCGTCTCGACGCCGCAGGACATCGCCCTGCTCGATGCCCGCAAGGGGATCGACATGTTCAACAAGTTGGGTACGCCGATCCTGGGGATGATCGAGAACATGAGCACCCATATCTGTTCCCAATGCGGCCACGAGGAACATGTCTTCGGCCATGGCGGCGTGCGGGACGAGGCCGCCAAGCTCGGCGTGCCGGTGATGGCGGAAATCCCGCTCGACATGTCGATCCGCATGGCCGCCGATGGCGGAACACCCATCGTGGTGTCCCATCCACAAAGCCCGCAGGCGGAGTCCTTTCGACTGATCGCGCGTCAACTCATCGCGGACGGGAACGCATGACCGAAACCACCGCGCTGTCCCGGGGCGAGACCCGGGGCGCCCGCGGCGCCTGACATCGGCGCGCGTCAGGCTGTCTCAGGACCTATGTCTTGAAACGTACCGCTCAAAAATTGATGCAGGTCAAAGATATTTTGCGCATGCAGCATTTATAATGGCACAGATCAAGGATGAGACCTGTACCATGTCCAATGCCTCTGTTGCTCAAGTCGCGCGTCTGCTGACCGGTCCTGATTGGCGCGGGCTGAGTGCAGAAGGGTTGAGCTTGCTCGCCCAGACCGCGGAGTTATGCAGCTTCGCCCAGGACGAGGATCTTACGCCCGGGATTTTTGTTATAATCGAGGGTCTTGTCGGAATGATGCGCGGCATTCGCGCGGATCAGAGTGCCGTGACCGCGCTTTACCTGAAATCCGACCTCGTCGATCTGACGCGCATTCCGGATGATGATCAGGATCGCCTCGTCGCCTTGCGACCAACCCGCGCCCTGCGATTTCCGGCGGAGGCGTTTCATGCTGCAATGCGGAATAGTCCTGAGCTTGCCGAGGCGGCCTATGCAAATATCAAGCGCCAGGCTTTCAACCTGCGTGAGCACGCGGCGGAATTGCACACCAAATCGCCCGATCAGCGTCTCGCGGCCTTCCTGCTCTGGATCGAGGCGCTGTCGGGGCTGGGCGAGAACCGCTCCGGCTTCGATCTGCCCATGCGCCGCTACGATCTGGCGCGCTATCTCGGGATGCAGCCCGAAACCCTCAGCCGCAAGATCAAGGCACTGGTCTCCACCGGCGCGATTTCGCAACGCTCCCCGACCCGACTGATCATCGAGGATCGCGACGCGCTCTCGGGCCTTGCGGTCGGCCCGCGCCGCGTCGCCTGATCCCGCGCTTGCGGCCCCGCCCCGCGATGCTAGTTTGGCGCGGGGGAGAGGCACATGACACCTTTGGAAGGCCTGAAAGTCGTCGAACTGGCACGCATCCTTGCCGGTCCCTGGATCGGCCAAGCGCTCGCGGATCTCGGCGCCGAGGTGATCAAGGTCGAAGCGCCCCAGGGCGACGACACCCGCACATGGGGCCCCCCCTTCATCACCCGCGACGGCGACCGCTCTGCGGCTTATTTCTATGCCGCCAATCGGGGCAAGCGGTCTGTCGTGGCCGATTTCCGCACCGAGGCGGGGCAGGCAAAGGTGCGCGACCTGGCCGCCGACGCCGATATCCTGATCGAAAACTTCAAGGTCGGCGGGCTGGCCAAATACGGACTGGATTATGCCGCGCTGGCCGCGATCAACCCCCGCCTGATCTATTGCTCGGTCACCGGGTTCGGTCAGGATGGGCCCTATGCCCATCGCGCGGGCTACGACTTCATGATCCAGGGCATGAGCGGGCTGATGTCGATCACCGGCGAGCCGGACGCCGCGCCCCAGAAGGTCGGCGTGGCTGTGACCGACATCGTCACCGGCCTTTACGGCACGATCGGCATCCTCGCGGCGGTCGAGCAGCGCCATCGCACCGGGCGGGGGCAGCATCTCGACATGGCCTTGCTCGATTGCGCTACGGCGCTTCTGGCCAACCAGGCAATGAACCAACTCGCCACCGGGATAGCGCCCACGCGGCTCGGCAACGCGCATCCCAACATCGTGCCCTACCAGGTCTTCGAGGCCGCGGATGGGCACATGATCCTTGCGGTCGGAAATGACGGGCAGTTTGCGAGCCTGTGCGAGATCCTCGATCTGCCCGGCACCGCCTCGGACCCGCGGTTCGCCACCAACGCGGGCCGGGTCGAAAACCGCGATGCGCTGACCGAGTTGCTGAGCCTGCGTTTGCGGGGCTGGTCCGTGGCGCAACTGCTTTCGGCGCTGGAGGCCGCGGGCGTCCCCGCAGGCCCGATCAACACCATCGACCAGGTCTTCGCCGACCCGCAGGTGCAGGCCCGCGGCCTGCAGATTTCTGTCGAAGGTGTGCCTGGGGTGCGCGGGCCGTGGCGGTTTTCCGATGCGGAGCTGTCCCTAGATCGGACCGCGCCGAAACTGCCCGACCCCTAATCCTCCGACCGCTCGCCCGGCTTCGGTGTCAGCCCATAGGGTTCTGCCAGCCGCCAGACATGGTCCGGGATCATCGCGCGCATCCGTTTCGGGTGCGCCCGGCGGAGGTGCAGAACCGTCTCCACCGCCTTCATCTCGACCCGGGCCCGCGCGAATTCCAACCCCTTGGGTCCGATCCTGGGCATCAGCCAGCCGACGATCCCCCGCGCCCAGTCAGGCATCTTGCGCAGGGGCAGCCCGCCAGCGGCCCGCGCCGTGTTCTCGGCAAACCCCTTGACCGACCCGGCCCGCTTGCCTGCCGATCCGGGCGTTTCCAGGCGCACCTCGTCGCCCAGCCGGTCGAGGATCTCCTGCCCCCGCGCGTTGCGCACGATCAGCCACTGGTCACCCTCGCCCGCCATGTAGCCCACCGTGATATCGGCCAGCGTATTGGTGTAGTCGACACAGGTCCGGCAGGTCATCGGGAAGAAATCGTTGGGCAGGTCCGACAGGGGCAGTTTCAGAAACGGGATGTCGCGGCGGCTGCCATCTGTGAAGCGCAACTCGACATGGTAATCGGCGCGAAACTCGAGATAGGTGATGTCCTCGGGCCGCGGCGAGAGGCGGGCGAGAAACTGGTGGAAGTTTTCCGTCGTGGTGTTGTCCGAACAGGGCGTGCCGATGACATAGAGCCGCTCGAACCCCAGCTCCGCCTCCATCGCGCGCAGGGCATAGACCTGGCAGGGGATGCCGATGATCGCCAGGCGCCGCAGACCGATTTTCGCCGCCGGCTCCAGCAGCGACAGCAATGGGGCGTACCCCATCCGCATCCCGCGCAGATGGGCCATCTCCGCGGGGTCGGTGATGATGACCGGGCGCGGGCGCCAGCTGTCCTCGGGGTCGGGCCCCATGCCGAGCACCGCGTCCACCGCCCCGTCCTCCAGCAGTTTTTGCGCAAGCCGCGTGGTTAGCCCGGTCCATTGCGCGCCTCGTTTGGGGGCGTGCAGGGCGGCGCGGTACATCCGCCGGTAGGGGCCGAAGAATTGCTCGTCGCCCCGGCCGGGATCCCGCGCCCGGCCATGCACCTGCGCTTCCATCTTCGGATAGTCCGGCTGGATGAACTGGCAGGCCTGTCCGCATTTCGCGGCAGCCTTGGTCCGCGACAGCCCGCAATCGGTGCACAGCTTGCGCGGGGCCGCGGGGCTGGGCGTTGGCGCCCAGAGGGCAGGCGGGGTCTGGTCGAGCATCGGCAGGTCCTTTTCGGTCTCGCCAATTCTGCGACATCCGCCAAAAATGTCAACTAAAGTTTACACTTTGCTCGTCACATGTAACTGCGCAGCAAAGCCTCCGACAGAAGCGTCCAACCATCGGCGACCACGAAGAACGCCAGCTTGAAGGGCAGCGACACGATCGCGGGCGGCACCATCATCATGCCCATGGACATCAGGATCGCCGCGACGATCAGGTCGATGATCAGGAAGGGCAGGAAGATCAAGAAACCGATCTGGAATGCCTTTTCGATCTCGCTCAGCAGGAAGGAGGGGATCAGCACCGAGATCGGCGGCGCGTCCAGCTCGAAGGGCGCGACCCCCGCGGTCTCCATCCGCAGATTGCCGAGTCTTGCGAGCGTTTCCGGGTCGGTCCGCGCCTGCATGAAGCGAATGAACGGCTCGAGCGCGGCGCGGAACCCTTCCTCCATGTCCACCGCCCCGTCCACCATGGGCTGAATACCCACGCTCCAGGCTTCGCGGAACACCGGGTCCATCACGAAATAGGTCAGGAAAAGCGCCAGGCTGATGATCAGCATGTTGGGCGGCGATTGCTGCAACCCGATCCCCTGGCGCAAAATCGACAGAACCGTCACCATGAACGGAAAACAGGTGATCATGATCGCCAGGCCCGGCGCAATGCTGAGCACCGTGATCAGGGCGATGATCTGGAAGGTGCGCGCCGAGAGCGAGGTCTCGTCGCCGAGATTGATGGCCAGCTCCTGCGCACCCGCACTGCCGGCAAACAGCGCCAGAAGCGCGAAGGCGAGGGCCAGCCGCATGGTCAGACGACGCGCTCGGGCGAGATCACCTCGGTCAGCCGAACCGACAGGCGGTGGCTGTCCGCATCTTCCTCCAGTACGCCGCGGGCGATCAGATGGGTGCCGACATAGAGCTCCACCGGATCCTCGATACGCTTGTCGAGCAACAGAACCGCGTCCTTTTCCAGGGCGAGCAGCTCCCGCACGGTGGGATGGGCCTGTCCCACGGACACGCTCAGGGCGATCGGTACGCCCACCAAGGGGCTTTCGGGACGCGGGCTCGGGTTATCCATGGGCCTCTTCCTCTTGCAGGTCCTCGAAGAAAGCCGTCGTGCAGCGCTGGATGTTTTCCAGAAGCGCTGCCGCGTCGACCTCGTGTGTCTCGTGACCCAGGGCGAACCGCACCTGGCCTTGGGAGAAGGTCGGCTCGGTGCGCAGCGCCACGGGCAGGCGGTCCTGCTGTGCCAGGAGTTCCTTGAGAAGTGCCTCGTCTTCCGGCGCGCAGACCAGGTCCACGGTGGTTTGGCTTTGCTCTTCGATCTGGGGCAGCAGGGTCTGTTCGAGGAGTTGCGTGAAATGCGCCCGCATCAACTCCGGCGTGACATGGTTGACCAGGGCGGCCACCAGGGGTTTGAGCGAGAAACACACCTGGCGCCGCGCCTCGAAGAAGGTGAAGGACAGCTCTTCGAGATTGCGTGCGAACTCCGCCTGGATATGGGTGTGCTCCATTTCGCTGGATTTCAGCGCGTCATCCCAGCCGGCCTGGTAACCCGCGTCGTACCCGGCCAGCCGCGCGGCTTCGATCTCCGCACTGGGCACGGTGCCTGACGTTGCTTCGGCGGAGGTCGTCTCCGGCGCCGCGAAGAAATCTTCGAGAGACAGGACATTCATCAGCGTACCTCCTCGTTTTCATTGATCCAGGAGCTCAGGATTTCGATGGTCTCGGTCTCCCGTTCCTTGATGAGCTGCCGCAGGCGCGTGACCGGGTCGCGCTCCTCGTCCTGAGACGTGAGCGTTCGGGCGGCCGCAGCGACATCCGACGCGTCGGTGCTGATCTCGCCGGACAGGACCTCTGGCGTTGCCTCCTTCGCAGCGGTGCCCGCGGATTGCTGCAGCCGGGCGACGAGGTTGGACCCCTTCTCGCCGGCGCGGGTCGCGGAACCGGCCGGCGCAGGCAGCCCGGCGGTCTCGGCCGCGGGCAATTGTGCCTGGGCGGGGGCTGATTTCAGGATCGGGCGCAAAACGAACAGTCCCAGGAACAGCGTCACGAGGGCCAATGCCGCGATCTGGATGACCGACATTGTGTCGACCGGCTGCGGCGCGAACCAGCCGCTGCCCTCCACCGGGTCGGGTGCGGCACTTCCCGGCATCTCCATCGAGCGCAGGGTGATGACATCGCCCCGGGTCTCGTCGAACCCGACGGTGGATTTGACCAGCTCTTCGAGGTCCGCCATCTCCCGGTCCGGGCGGGGCGTAAAGGAGACGGTCCCGTCTTCGGCCACGCTGGGAATACCATTGACAAGGACTGCGACGGTCAGGCGCTTGGTGGCCCCTGGCCCCCGCTCGATCTCGCGCTGGGTCTCGGACACCTCGTAGTTGATCCGTTCCCGCGTTTCGGTTTCGTTCTGAGCATCCTTGGCGGACTCGGCATTGGCATCGCCGTCGGGCAGGTTGCTCGCCACCGACACCGACCCTTCTGAATCCCGGGAACTCTGCAAGGTGCTTTCGGTCGTCTCGCGGCTCACCGGTACGGTGCCGTTGGGGTCGAACACCCGTTCCACGATCCGCTCGCGATCCCGCTCGGTTTCGATATTCACTTCGACGAACGCGTTGCCGACGCCCACCCTGGCCTCGAGCAGCCGTTCGATCCGCAGTTTCAGCGCGTCCGCCTTCGTCGTCTGCTCCGCGATGGCGGAGGCCGGGCCCTCCCCGGTCAGCATGGTGCCGCTGACGGCGTCTATGATCGACACGTTCTCCGGCCGCATCCCGGCAATGGCAGAGGACACGAGATACCTCAACGCATCGGCCTGCCCGCCCGACAGCGAGCCGCGCGCGGGCGTCAGGAAAACAGAGGCCGTGGGTTCCTTGCGCGCCTCGAAGGGACGGCTGCTGGCGGCTGAAACATGCACCCGGGCCGAGCGCACCGAGGCGCTCGAGGCGATCGTCCGTGCCAGCTCGCCTTCCTTGGCTCGCCAATATGCCGCATCGAACATCTGCGAGGTGGTACCGAACCCGGACAGGGAATCGAGCAATTCGTACCCCGCCCCGCCCGCGGCCGGCAGTCCTTCGGCAGCCAGGGCGATTCGCAGCCTGTCCTGCTGCGCGCGGTCCACGTAGATGCCTGTTCCACGCACCTGGTGCGCAATCCCGCGCTGTTCGAGGTTGGCAATGACCTCCCCCGCGGCGGCAGGTTCGAGGCCTGAATACAACAAGGCGTAATCCGGGGCCAACGCCGTACGGGACAAGGCCAAGAGCGCCCCGAATACCCCAAGGACCGCGGCAATGGCGATCAATTGGTTCCGCAGCCCAAGCCCGGTCCATGTGGTGCGTATCTGCTCCATGGCCATTCTTTCCCTTCTGACCTTCTGGTCGTCGATGAAGCCAAGCTAGAGCGGTCGGTCTTAATAATCGGTTAGTGCTGTTGAGCTAATCCGGTGGGAGAACGAACCGGGAAAGGTGACATGGCCGACGCGGCACAGACAGAGACCGAGGAAACGGAAGGCACGCCCAAGAAGAAGGGTGGAAAGCTGTTTCTGATCATTGGCTTGGTGCTTCTGCTCGCAGGCGGAGGCGGCGGTTTCTATGCCGTCTATTCCGGACTGATTCTCGCCCCGGCGACTGAAACCGCCGAGACCGAGCCCGAACCGCGGGACCAGGGCCCTGAAGTGGCCTTCGTGCCGCTTGACCCGCTGGTGGTGACGCTGGGGGAGAACGGTCGCAACTCCTATCTCCGGTTCACCGCCGAACTGGAAGTCGAGAGCCGCTATGAGACCGAGGTCGCCCATCTGCGACCCCGGGTGCTCGACGTGCTTAACGGCTACCTGCGTGCGGTCCAAGCCCAGGACCTCGAAGCGCCGGCCGCCCTCGCGCGGCTGCGCTCGCAGATGCTTCACCGGGTCCAGATCGTGACCGGCGAAGGCCGGGTGCGAGACCTTCTCGTGACCGAATTCGTGCTGAACTGAGGGGATCCATGACACTCATCGCAGACATCTTTCTCGCAGCAGGGGCGCTTGGCGCCGCGATCTATTGCCTTGTGCTGTCCCGGCGTCTCGCGCGGTTCTCAGATCTCGAAAAAGGCATGGGCGGCGCTATTGCAGTCCTGTCTGTCCAGGTCGATGACATGACCAAGGCACTGGCCAAGGCCCAGGGCACGGCGAGCACCGCGCAATCCGATCTCGATGCGGTCGCCGCCCGTGCCGAGGCCGCCGCGCAACGCCTCGAGCTACTTCTGGCGTCCATGCACGACCTGCCGACCCCCGCTGCGGAGGCCAAGCCGCAGCCGCAGCCGCAGCCCGCCGCCGAAGATGCCGCGATCCAGTGGCGCACGCGACGCCCTGTTGGGGGGGCCCTGTGATGGCCCGGGGAACCTTGTCCATGCGCAGCCTGACCCGGCCGTTGATGGTGGTGGCGATCATGCTGGTCGGTTCTGCCGCGATCCGTTTCTCGGAAGGAATCGGTCCGGTCATGGCCGATGCGACCAAGGGCGCCGTGGACAGCGGCGCCGCCGCCATCCGCGCGGCGACGGAGCCCGAGCTGGACCTTCTGCAGAAATCCCTGTTGTCGCGGGAGGCCGATCTGGTTGCCCAGGCCGAGATCGTGGCCGCCCGGGAAGCCGCGGCACAAGCCGCTGAAGAGGAAATCGCGCGCCGCCAGGCCGAGCTTGATGCGGCCGAGAACGAGCTGGCCCATGCGGAGGCGGACCTGGAACGTCGGGTCCGGACCGCCAAAACCGCGAACGAGACCGACATCGCCAAACTCGTGGCCGTCTACGAGGCCATGAAGCCGCAGGATGCCGCTGAGGTGTTCGAGGCGATGTCGCCCGAGTTCGCCTCCGGTTTTCTCAGCGAGATGTCCCCAAACACCGCCGCCATGATCCTCGCGGATCTGTCGCCGGAATTTGCCTACTCCGTGAGTGTTCTGATGGCCGGTCGCAATGCCGGTATGGACGAGTCGAATTGACGCCGGGCGCCTCCCACGCTCCGCGTTGCTTACCTGAAAGGGTCAAGGCGTGATTGGAATTATCGGAATAGTCGTTGTCTTCGTCATGGTCTTCGGGGGTTATCTCGCGGCTGGCGGCAAGATGGGCATCATCCTGAAATCCCTGCCGTTCGAGATGACGATGATCGGGGGCGCCGCGGTGGGTGCCTTCGTGATCGGCAACGACATGAGTGGCATCAAGCACACGCTCAAGGACGTCAAGAAGGTGTTCAAGGGGCCGACCTGGCTGGCGCAGGACTACAAGGACCTTTTGTGCCTGCTGTTCGAACTCATCCGGCTGGCGCGCCAGAACCCGGTGGGGCTCGAAGAGCATATCGAGGACCCCGCGGCCTCCAATATCTTCTCGAAGTATCCCAAGATCATGGCGGACCGCGAAGCGATCGACCTGATCGCCGACACCATGCGCAGCGCGGCGATGAATTACGACGACCCTCACCAGGTCGAGGAAGTTCTGGAGAAACGGATCGAGTCCAATCACGAGCATGCCATGCATGGCAGCCACGCGCTGCAGACCGTCGCGGACGGCCTGCCCGCCCTCGGCATCGTCGCGGCCGTTCTCGGCGTGATCAAGACCATGGGCTCCATCGACCAGCCGCCCGAGATCCTCGGCAAACTCATCGGCGGCGCGCTCGTCGGCACCTTTCTGGGGGTGTTTCTGGCCTACGGTCTCGTCGGGCCGTTCTCGGCCAAGGTCAAATCCGTGGTCGAGGAAGACGCGCATTTCTACCTGCTGATTCGCGAGGTTCTCGTCGCCAACCTGCACAAGCACACGGTCAACAACTGTATCGAGGTGGGCCGTCAGAACACGCCCAGCCACATCCGCCCGACCTTCTCGGACCTCGAAGAGGCGCTCAAGCAACTCAAGCAGGAGGCCGCATGATCCGCGCCCTTCCGCTTGCGCTGCTGGTTGCCGGGCTTGTCCCGCCTGCCTTTGCGGCCGAGATCCGTTCCGGGGAGCACGCGGATTTCTCCCGCCTCGTGATCCAGTTCGACGGCACGTTCGACTGGGAGTTCGGCCGGTCCGCGGATGGCTACGTCCTGCGATCGGAGGGGCTCGAGGCGGCCCTCGACACGTCCCGCGTCTTCACCCTGATCCCGCGCGACCGGATTGCGCGGATTGTGCATGACCGGGATGGCGCGGAGTTCCAGATCACCCTTGGCTGCGACTGCCATGGCGATGCGTTTGAGATCCGCGCCGGACGTGTCGTGATCGACATCAAGGATGGAAAGGCGCCCGAAAACAGCCCGTTCGAAACCGTGCTGACCGGGTCCGCCGCCCCCGTGCCCGTCCCGTCGTCCACTCCACCCGAGGATGTGGTGGACACTCCGGTGCCGGTGGCAACGCGCGCGGCGCCGGCTGAGTTCGAAACCTCGGCCTTCCGGGATGAATTGGTCCGCGGGCTGTCGCGCGCGATGACCCAGGGTCTTGTCGGGTCGGGCCTGTCGCTCGATGACCTGCTCTCGGCGCCCGATCCGACGCCGGTCGAGCCGGAACCGCCGGTCCAGACGGCCGACCCGGAACCCGAGCGGGACGCGCCGGGCGAGATCGGGCTCAGCACCATGACCCAGGTCGAGATCGACCGGCTGCGCAGGTTCCTGAACGATCCCGTGAGCGAAGCGCAGCAATGCGCCAAGCTTGCCGATCTCGACCTGGCTCTTGACGCCTCCGACCCCCTGGCCAAAGTGCGCCACGACCGGGCGGCGCTCTTCGATCCCATGGGCCGCTTGTCTCCCTCTGTCGCATTCGATCTTGCGGTTGCGTATCTTTCGCTGGGCTTCGGGGCCGAGGCGCTCGAAATACTGCAGCTCGTGGACCAGGACGATCCCAGAACCGCGGCCTACCAGGCCATCGCGGCCATTCTCGAACAGCAATCCATCCAGACGGAAAACCCGTTCTGGGGCCAGATCGAATGCCGCGGCGGCTACGTGATCTGGGAGGTGCTTTCGCGCAACATCGCCAGCCGTCTCGACGAAGAGCATCTGCGCGGCATCCAACTCCATTTTCTCGAGCTGCCCAAGCAGTTGCGCCGCCGCATCGGTCCCGAGCTGGGCATGAAACTCGCCGATGCCGGCTATGTCGAAGTGGCCCAGGTCATCCGCAACAGCCTGGTGCGCGCCGAAAGCGAGGATTTCCCGGCGCTTCGCAACCTCGACGCGTCCATGGACCTCGAAACCGACAACCCGCTCGGCGCGATCCGGCATCTCGAAGAACTCGTGCTCTCCCGCGGCGATGAAAGCCCCGGTGCCCTCGCACGTCTGTTCCGCGCCTATTTCGCCGAAGGCATGGCACCCCCGGAACAGTTTCGAGAACTCCTGTCGAGCTACAGCTTCGAGTTGCAAGGCTCCGAGCTCGGTCATAATCTCGCGATCCTCGAAGTCGAGATGCTCCTGCGCAACGATGCGGCGCCACGCGCGCTCGAGATCGTGGCCCGGATCGAAGAAGGCGAGCGGACCCTCTCGTCCAGCGAGACGACGCAGCTTCTGCAGGCCAGCCTGAATGTGCGGAACGATGTCGGCTTTGCGCGCTTCGTCATGGACCGCATGGCCTTCGTCACTTCCCGCGACATCTCCAAGGAGCTGTTCGAAACCCTCCTGACCCGCGTGATCGACGCAGGCCTGCTCGAATTGGCCCAGCACCTGCTGGACGAAGCCCAACAGAAACCGCCCGAGCTCACAGAGCGTCTCCTGGCCCTGCATGCGGACCGCCAGGCGCGCGTCCTGCTGGCGCTGGACGGACGGTAAGGGAAACGTCGTGATCAAAGAGAACGTCGTCAGCAGCCGACACTTCCTGCAGCCCACCGTCTTCTTCGTGATCATGCTGCTGGGCATCATCGTCATGATGATCCTGCCCATGCCCTCGATCGTGCTCGATATCGGGCTGGCGCTGTCCTTCTCGCTCTCGATCCTGATCTTCACGGTCACGCTCTTCATCAACCGGCCCCTCGATTTCTCGGCCTTCCCCACGGTGCTGCTCGCGTCGCTGATGCTGCGGCTGTCCCTGAACGTCTCGTCGACCAAGCTGATCATCGGGCAGGGGCACGAGGGCACCCATGCTGCCGGCGGCGTGATCGAAGGCTTCGCCAATTTCGTCATGGGCGGCAGCATCTTTCTCGGCCTCGTGGTGTTCCTCGTGCTGCTGATCGTGAACTTCATCGTCATCACCAAGGGCGCCTCGCGCATGGCCGAGGTGGGCGCCCGCTTCGCCCTCGACGGGATGCCGGGCAAACAGCTCGCGATCGACGCCGACATGTCCGCCGGGGCCATCGACCACGCCGAGGCGAAGCGCCGCCGCGAAACCGAACAGGCCGAAACCACCTTCTTCGGCTCGCTCGACGGGGCGTCGAAATTCGTCAAGGGCGACGCGGTCGCGGGGCTTCTGATCACCGCGCTGAACCTGATCATGGGCCTTGTGATCGGCATGACCCTCCATGACATGCCCCTGGGGGAGGCGTTTCGCACCTACTCCATCCTGACCGTGGGCGACGGGCTCGTGACCCAGATCCCCGCGGTCATCATCTCGATCGCGGCCGCCCTGCTGCTGGCCAAGGGCGGCTCGGACGAAAAGGCCGACATCGCCATCAGTGCGCAATTCGGACGCCACCCGGCCGCGCTGGCCACGGTCGGCTTCATGATGTTCCTCTTCGCCCTGATCCCCGGACTGCCCTTCATCCCCTTCACACTTGGGGCGATGGTGCTCGGGGGGGCGGCGCTCTATCTCTACCGCAAGACCCCCGACAGCCCGGAGGGGGAGGACAAGCCCGCCGCACAAACCGACCGCCCGCGCGAGGCGACCATGGGCGATATCCTCGACGTGGACGAAATCCACGTCACCTTCTCGACCGACCTTGTCTCCTCGATCCTCGACGCCGCGGGTGGCCTCGACACCCGGATCCAGAGCATGCGCAACCATATCGCCAGCGAGTTCGGCGTCATCCTGCCCGAGATCCGCCTGACCGACGATGCCGGCCTGCCGGATGCCAGCTACGCCATTTTCCTGCATGGCGTCGAAGAGGCCCGCGGACAGCTCTACCCCGATCGCATCTTGCTGCTTTTGCCCGAAGAAGGTTTCCGCGAGCCGACCGAGTACGACGTCAAGGAGCCGGTCTACGGCGCCCCCGCCCGCTGGATCGAGAAGTCCGAGCGCGACGAGGTCTCGCTGCTCGGCATGACCACCGTCGCCTCGACCGAAGTTCTGGCCACCCACCTGCTCGAAGTGGTGAAGGGCAACCTGGCGCGGCTGATGACGCTCAAGGCCCTGCGCAAACTGATCGGAGAGCTGACCAATACCGCCGACGCCGCCCGCAACGAGGCCAATCGCCTGCTCGTCGAAGAACTGATCCCCGACCGCGTCACCAACGACACGTTGATCGCGATCCTGCGCCTGCTGCTGGAAGAGCGGGTCTCGATCCGCAACCTGCCCCTCATTCTCGAGGCCATCGCCGAGGCCAAGCAGATCAGCTCCGCCATCGACGGTATCCATGAATATGTCCGGCAACGGCTCTCTTTCCAGATCGTCTCCGACCTCAAGCGCAGCGATGGCACCATCCCCCTGATCCAGCTCGCCCAAGAGTGGGAGCAGATCTTCGCCGCAAACTCCATCGGCCGCGAGGACGGCGCCGCGGACGTGGCCCTGCCGCCCGAACTGTTCCAGAAGCTGATCCAGAACGCGTCCGAAAAGGTGGTCAAGGCCAATGAAAGCGGCGTGAATCCGGCGATCGTGACCTCCGTCCGGCGCCGCCGCTTCCTCTCCACGGTGCTGGCGAGCAAGGGCCTGCAGGTGCCCGTATTGTCCTTCGAAGAGCTCGGGAAAACCAACCGGCCCTCCCTGGTCGGGGTGGTCTCCGCGTGACCTGGACCCTGGCAGAAATCGCCGGCGATGTGTTTCCGGTTTTCATCCTGGCACTTCTGCGGATCGGCGCGGCCATGGCCTTCCTGCCCGCCTTCGGCGAGCGCGCGGTCCCCCTCCGCATCAAGCTGGTGCTCACCCTCGCGCTCACGGCGCTTGTCCTGCCCACGCTGCTGGCCACCGGCGCACCGCCGCTGGAGCGCCCGGCGGACTGGGTGCTGGCGGGCGGCGCCGAGGTCGTGAGCGGCCTGTTTCTCGGCTTCACCTTCCGGCTGATGGTTTTCGCGCTGCAGGTCGCCGGCACGATCGCGGCCCAGTCCACCTCGCTTGCCCAGGTTTTCGGCGGTGCGGTGACACCGGATCCGCAACCGGCGCTGGGCAATATCTTCCTGATGGCCGGACTGGCGCTCGCCGCGCTTTCGGGGCTCCACGTCCACCTGACCGAGGCCTTCCTTCTGTCCTTCCTGCTGCTGCCGGTCGGCAATTTTCCCAATTCCGACATCATCAGTGCCTGGGCCATCGCCGATGTCAGCCGGATGTTCGTCGTGGGCTTCACGCTCTCGGCTCCGTTCGTGGCGGCCGCGATGCTCTACAACCTTGCGCTCGGGGCGATCAATCGGGCCATGCCGCAACTGATGGTGGCCTTCGTCGGTGCCCCGGCCCTGACCCTCGGCGGCCTGGCTCTCGCCGCCCTCAGCGTCCCCTTCCTGCTGACCCACTGGTGGTACCTTTTCGAGGCGTCGATCTTCGCGCCCTTCGGACCCGTGAGATGAGCGAAGACGAATCCCCCGACGACAAGCCGTTCGAGGCGTCCGAGAAAAAGCTGCTCGACGCGCGCAAGAAGGGCGAGCTGGTCAAATCGACCGACCTCATCGCCACCGGCAGCTATGGTGGCCTGATCCTCGGCCTCGTCTTCGCCGGGGCGGGCACCCTGACGATCTCCGCCGCCACCATGCAGGGCCTGTTGCGCGAGGCCGACACCCTTGCGCCCGAGCTGTTCGCCGGCGGCGCCTCCAGCATCTCGCTCACCCTGATCCTCGGCACGGTCGGTGCCCTGTCGCTGTGGTTCTTCCTGCCCATGCTCGGCGCCATCGCCAGCCTCGTGCTGCAACGGGCGCTGGTCTTCGCCCCGACCAAGCTGGAGCCGAAGCTCAACCGGATCTCGATCCTGTCCAACGCCAAGAACAAGTTCGGCCGCGAGGGGCTGTTCGAATTCCTGAAAAGCACCTTCAAACTCGTCGTGTTCTCGATCCTGCTCGGGCTGCTCTTCATGTACGAGCTCGACACCATGATCAGCCTCGCCGCCCAGCCGGTCAGCGCGATCATCGGGTTCGTCTTCTACCTGCTGATCGAATTTCTCGCCCTTGTCTTCCTGGCCACCCTGCTGATCGGTGGTGTGGATTACATCTGGCAACGCGCGCAACACCTGCGCAAGAATCGCATGTCCCGGCAGGAGGTGGTGGACGAAACCAAATCCGCCGAGGGCGACCCGCACTCCAAACAGTACCGCCGTCAGCGTGCAATCGAGATCGCGACCCAGCAGATGCTGGCCGATGTGCCCGATGCCAGTGTCGTGGTGGTCAACCCGACCCATTATGCCGTGGCCCTGAAATGGGACCGGTTCTCCCCCACCGCGCCCATCGTGGTGGCCTCGGGCGTCGACCACGTGGCCGCGGCCATTCGCCAACGCGCCCAGGAGGCCGGGGTCCCGATCCACCGCGACCCGCCCACCGCCCGGGCGCTCTACGCGACCTGCAAGCTGGGTCAGGAAATCCCGCGCGCTCAGTTCAAGGCCGTCGCCGCCGCGATCCGCTTCGCCGAGGCGATGCGCGCCAAAGCCCGGAAGACACCGCTATGACCCCCGATGAACTCGCTGCCCTCGCCATGTTGGCCGAAGTAAAGAAACAACAGGAACTCGCGCGCCTGCATCCGCTCCTGGCCGCGCGGCAAGCCCTGACCGAGGAGATCGCGGGCCTGCGCACCCGTCTTGCCGCTCCGCCCGCCAGCCCCGAAGATCCCGGCGCGCTGCTGCGCGCCTCCGAGCATCGTGCGGTACTCGACAAGAAGCTGCGTGAAAAACTGCAAGCTCTCAGCCGACTGGAGGCGCTGATCGCCCAGGCCTCCCCGGCGCTGGCGCGGGCCACTGCGCGGTTGGACGTGGCTGAAAAACTGGAAACCGATGCCCGCAAGGCTCAGAAGAAACGCGCCGCCGCCCTGCAGCTGGCGCGCAACACTCAGCTCACGTCCTGACGGACGATATCCATCACCAGAACATCCTTGATGTCATCGCCCATGAGCGACCGGGTCGCCTCGCGCATGGCCAGCCGCAGTGTCTTGAGCGTGAAGCTCTCTGTGAACACCCCGTCGAACCCGCCCGAATTTGAATGATCGAACAGGACCGCCAGCAGCGTGTCGCGGATCCGCGGCTCCTTGGCATAGACCTCTTCGCGCAGCCCGTTCGTCACCTCCAGCGTGATCGACAGCACCACCAGAGATGCCACCCGGCCGTCCCGTACCACCGGGACCACGAACTGGTTGTTGAGCTTCACATACTCGAAATTGCCGCTGGGATCGAAAGACTCCTCGGTGGAGATATCGGGCTCTTCCACCACTTCCGGCGTCTCGGTCACCTCCGGCTCCGGCGGGGGCGGGCGCAGAAAATACCCCGCAGCCCCGCCGCCGCCAAGGCCGACAATCAACAACAGGATCGGAAGGATCTTTTTCATGGTACGCCTCAGAACGGCAGAATGATGTCGGCGATCTGCTGGCCGTAGCGCGGCTGCTGAACGTCCGTGATCTGACCGCGTCCGGCATAAGAGATCCGCGCCGAGGCGATCTTGTCATAGGTGATCTCGTTCTGCCGCGAGATGTCCTCGGGCCGCACGAACCCGGTCACGATCAGCTCGCGCAGCTCGAAATTGACGCGCACCTCCTGGGTGCCCTGGATCTCGAACACCCCGTTCGGCATCACGCCGACGACCGTGGCCGCGACCCGCAAGGTCAGTTTCTCGCGCCGCGAGACCGACCCGTCGCCGGAGGATGACCCGTTCGACGAAACCCCGACCGCCGATCCCAGGCTCGCCCCCTCGGGCAACCGGGGATCGATCCGCTGGGGCAGGCCGAAGAAATCGTCGATGGCCAGGGTTTCGCTTCCCGAGCGCGAGCGTTCGGAACTGTTGGAAATCTCGGCACGATCGTCGATCTCGATCACCACGGTCAGGATATCGCCGTTCTGACCCGCCCGCCGGTCCCCCAGCAGCGAGTTGCGCGTCCCGCTCCAGAGCGAGGCGCGCTCCGGGGCCCGGTCGATCGTCCGGTCACTGGCAATCGGGGCCGAGATCATGGCCTGGTATTCGCTGCCCGAGGACGACGCCGTGAAGTCAGGGGCCTGACCCACATCTGCGATCCGCCCGCACGCGCTCAGCACGACAAGACAGGCGACGAAAGGAACAAAAACGCGCATGGGTCACTCCGCTCAGGGGGTTTCGACAATGGCTTGGCCGGGCCCGGTGACTCGGGCGCGGACAGTGGTCTTGGAGGAAATGTTCAGCACCCGCAGGGACTCTCCCAGCCCCGCGCGCCCCAGGGCCCGCCCCTCGGTCGCGATCCGCATGAAGGGCGTGGCGTAGACCAGCGAGACGAGCTCGTTGCGCTCCACCAGGGCCGGGGGACCGACCTGGTCGGCCAGGATCGGGCGCCCGGCATAAAGGATCACGCGGCTCTCCAGCCCGATCGCCTCCTCGAGACGGCTCAGTGCCCCCGGCGTGCTGCCCGGGGTCAGGTTCAGGTCCTCCGCCGTCAGGATGGCCTGGGCCCGGATGGTCCGTGCGGCCACCAGGGTCTCTGCGGCAGCGGGCACGCCCATCAGGACAGCGAGGGAGAGAATCAGCCAACGGGTCATCGGATCTGCGACGTCGCCCCCATCATCTGGTCGGCGGCGGTCATCACCTTGGAATTCAACTCGTATCCGCGCTGCGCCTCGATCAGCTCGGTCACCTCGCGCACCGCATCCACCGAGGAGGCCTCCAGGTACCCCTGCCGGAAGGTGCCCAGCCCATCCTCGCCCGGCACCCCGATCAGCGGCGGGCCGGAGGCGTTGGATTCCATGAACAGGTTGCTCCCGATGGCCTCCAGTCCCTTGGCATTGGTGAACCCGGCCAGCGAAAACTGCCCCAGAAGCTCCGGCTCGACCGTGTCGCGGAAATAGGCATAGACCTCGCCCTCCGCATCCACGGAGATCCGCATGGTGCCCTCGGGAATGACGATCTCCGGCACCACCGGATAGCCGTCCGAGGTCACGATCAGCCCCTCGGCCGAGCGTTTGAGCGACCCGTCTCGGGTATAGGCCGAGGCCCCGGAGGGCAACGTGACCTCCAGATACCCCTTGCCCTCGATCGCCAGGTCCAGGTCGCCCCCGGTCTGCGACAGCGAGCCCTGGCTCAGCTCCACGGTGACCGCGGCCGCCCGCACCCCGAGACCCAGCTGGACCCCCGTGGGCAGGGCGGTCCCGTCGGAGGCATTGATCGTCCCCGGCGCCTTGACCTGCTGGTAATGCAGGTCGGCGAATTCGGCCCGGCGCGCGTTGTAGCCGGTGGTGTTCATGTTCGCGAGGTTGTTCGAGATCACCTCGACCCGCATCTGCTGGGCGCTCATGCCCGTGGCGGCGATTGTCAGAGCACGCATTCTGCCTCTCTTTCCGGCCGGTTAGCGGCCAAGGGTCTGGATGACGGTCTTGATCCGGTCATCTTCCTTGTCGATGAAGGACTTCGCGGATTCGTAGCGGCGCTGAACCTCGATCATGCGCGCCACCTCCACGATGGGGTTGACGTTGGAGCCTTCGATGAAGCCCTGGTGCACGCTGGCATTCTCTGCCGGCAAAACCCCGCCATTGGGGATGAAGGACGCACCGGGTGCGCGCTCCATCAACAGCGGGTCCTCGGGCACGACCAGCCCGATATTGGTCAACGGCCGGCCATCGGCGCTCAGGGTGCCGTCGGCGGCCACCGCGATGCTGCGGGCATCGGGCGGAATGAACACTGGCGCCCCCCCGGCATCGAGCAGCTGGTAGCCATCCGGCGTGACCAGCAACCCGTTGGCATCGGGCTCGAACGCCCCGGCCCGGGTCAGCCGTACCCCCTCGGGGGCCGCGACCTGGAAAAACCCGTCCCCCTCGATCGCCATGTCGAAGGATCCGCCGGTCTGGCGCAGCATGCCCTGGCTGTAATTGGTGATCTTCGCGCCACTGTCGGTCATCGAGATCGACGCCTGCCCATGGCCCGTGGCCTGCACGTATTCCGAGAACACCAGCCCCTCGGCCCGGTAGCCTGTGGTCGAGATGTTGGCGATATTGTTGGCGATCACCGTCATCTCGCGTTTCAACGCGTTCTGGCGGGACAGGGCGGTGTATTGTGTGGCGTCCATGGCGGGTCAGAACCTCTCGATCGTCGGCAGGATTTCCGCCTGGAAGAAGTCCGTGAGGGTTTCGGTCATGAAGCTCATGCTCACCCAGAACACCGCCAGCATCAGCGCCGCCTTGGGCACGAAGGTCAATGTCATCTCCTGCACCGAGGTCAGGGCCTGGAACAGACCCACGATCACCCCCGCCACCAGCGCCACGGTCAGGATCGGCGCCGACATCAGGACCGATACCCAAAGCCCCTGCCGCAGGGTGTCGAAGAAGATGATCTCCGTCATCAGACCGGCATCCTCAGGATTTCCTGGTAGGCCTCGACCACCTTGTTGCGCACGGTCACCGCGGTCTCCACGGCCAGCTCGGTCTGGGCCAGTGCCTCGACCAGGGCATGGGGATCCGCCCCGCCGGTCATCGCCGCTTGCGTGACGGCCTCGCCGTTCTGGAGCGTTTCGGCAAAGCTCCGCGCCGCACCGGCAATGTCGGGCCCTTCGTGTTTCGGCGCGGTCAGCTCCTTGGAACGTGTGTAGAGCTGTGCCGCCGTGCTGGAACGGATATCCATTCTAAACTCCGATCTTAGCGTTTGAGTAGTTCGAGCAGGGAGCGCGACATCTGCCGGGCGTTGTCGAAGCTGCGCAGGTTCGCTTCGTAGCTGCGCTGGGCTTCCCGGGCGTCGGCCACCTCGATCATGGTGTTGACGTTCGAGCCATCGTAATTCCCGGTCGTATCCGCGAGCGGATGGGTCGGGTCGTAGATCTTCTTGAACGGCGAGTCGTCGAGCGAGATCTTCAGAACCGCCACCCCGTCGCTGCCGTCGAACGTATCGAACATCTGCTGGAACTCGGACTGCTTGCGCTGGTAGCCGGGCGTGTCCGCGTTCGCGATGTTCTGCGAGACCACGTTGAGCCGCTGGGCCTGGGCCATCAGCCCGCTGGCCGACACGGTCATGGATTTGAGTAGATCACCCATCGCCCGTCACCTCCCCAGGCTCGTGCGCAGGATGCTCATGGAGGTCTTGTAGACCGACAGGGCCAGCTCGTGCTGGTGCCGGTTCTCCGCCATGCGGATCATCTCATGTTCAAGGGAGACCGAGTTGCCATTGGGTGCCACGGGGGTATCCAGCACCGTCTGCACCGACAGGTCGAGCCCGCGATGGGCACCGAAGGCATGGTCGTCGCGCGTGGCCCGCAGCCCGGAGGAGGTCATCTCACGGTAGCTGTCGGTGAAATCCTTCAGATCCTGCGTGCGGTACCCGGGCGTATCCGCGTGGGCGATATTCCGGGCGATCACGCCGTGCCGCTCGTTGGCATGGGCGACCATGGCACTCGCGGTATTGAGAATCGTCAAATTTTTCATATCGGGGCTTCTCCCACGATGGTTTCAACCAACGCTTAACCCCGATTCCTTTAGAAACAGTAAGTGAACATCCAACGGACCAGAAAGGCCGACGATGACCCCTGACTTCTCAAGCCTCGCCGCGCAGATCGAAGGCGCCTCGTTCCATCGCATCTCCGGGCATGTCTCGGCCCTGCGCGAAGCGGTGGTCGAGGTGACCGGCCTCAACCGCCATGCCCGGCTGGGGGACCGCGTGGTGCTTACCGGTGCCACCGGGGCCGAAGTGGGCGGGGAGGTCGTCACCCTCTCCGGCTCCCATATCGAGGTTCTGCCGGAGGCCCGGCTCGAAGGATTCGCGCTCCGCGACCGCGCCTATTTCCAGGGCCGGTCCGAGGTGCGGCCGTCCGAGGACTGGATCGGCAAGGTGATCGACCCGTTCGGCCGCTGCCATGACGGCACCATTCCCGCCCCCGGCCCGACCGCCTATCCCCTGCGCGGCACGCCGCCCTCGGCCATCACCCGCAAACCCCTGGGCGACCGACTGGAAACCGGCACTGCGGTGTTCAACACCTTCCTGCCGCTGGTGCGTGGCCAGCGTCTGGGCCTTTTCGCGGGCTCCGGGGTGGGCAAATCCACCCTGCTGGGCAAGCTCACCCGTTCCGTGTCCGCCGACATCGCCGTGGTCGCCCTGATCGGCGAACGCGGGCGCGAGGTGCGCGAATTCGTCGACCGCACCCTTGGGGCGGACGGGATGAAGCGCGCCATCGTCGTGGCCGCCACCTCCGACCAGGCGCCGCTCCTGAAACGCCGCGCGGCCTGGCTGGCCATGTCCATCGCCGAGTATTTCCGCGACCTCGGCGGCCATGTCCTGTTCCTGACCGACAGCGTCACGCGCTTTGCCGAGGCCCATCGCGAGGTCGCCCTGACCGCGGGCGAGGCGCCCTCGATGCGCGGCTTTCCCCCGTCCACGGGCCAAATGATCATGGATCTGGCCGAGCGCGCCGGCCCGGGGCCCGAGGGCAAGGGCGACATCACCGGCATCTTCAGCGTCCTGGTGGCCGGCTCGGACATGGACGAACCGGTGGCCGACATCCTGCGCGGGGTGCTCGACGGCCACGTGGTCCTGTCGCGCGAGATCGCCGAGCGGGGCCGCTTCCCGGCGGTCGACGTGCTGCAATCGGTCTCCCGCAGCCTGCCCGATGCCGCCAGCACCGCGGAAAACGAGCTTCTGCAACTCGCCCGCCGGACCATGGGCATCTACGAACGCTCCCGTCTGATGATCCAGTCCGGCCTCTACACCCAGGGCAGCGACGCGGAGATCGACGCGGCCATTACCGCGCATCGGGAGCTCGAGGGCTTCCTCGCGCGGGTCGAGACCGGCACCGCCGCCGACAGTTTCGAGCATCTCGCCCAGGCACTCCGGCGCGCAGGCGTGGCGCCGCAACCGCAAGACCCGGGTGCGATCTAGCCCCGCGCCCGCCGCGACCGGTAGGCCGGGGATCCTCCCCGGCCCGCGCCCCGGGCCGACCCGCCACCGCACACGCGGCGGTCGGGGCCGCCCCGGCGCGGCTCAGGTCTCCCGGCTGTCGTCCATGCGGAATTTCGGCAGGCTGTCGAAAGCCATCTTCAACGCCTCGCCCCAGCCGCTGGAGATTGTCTGGAAATAGCTGTCATCGGCGGTGATCCGGGCGGCATAGCCCAGACGCAGCGCATCGGTCTCGATCACCTGCACGTCCAGCGGCAAATCCACCGACAGGTTTGCCTTGATGGTCGAATCGAAACTCACCAGCAAGAGCTTGATCGCGTCCTCGAAACTCATCTCCGGATCGAAGGCGCGCACCAGGATGGGCCGGCCGTATTTCGTCTCCCCGATCTGGAAGAACGGCGTGTCGTCCGAGGCCTCGATGAAATTCCCCTCCGGATAGATCATGAACAGCCGCGGCGCGCTGCCCTTGACCTGCCCACCCAGAAGCAGCGTCGCGTTGAACGTGCTGTCGGCCCGCGCGCCGGTATTGGCGTTCGACTGGATCACCTCGCGCAGGGTCGCACCGACCATCCGCGCCACTTGGAACATCGACGGCGCCTCGAAGACCGACGGGCTGCGTTCCCCCGGGGCCTTCATCCGCTCCTCCAGCAGGCTGACCACCGACTGGGTCGTGGCCAGGTTGCCCGCGGTCATCAGGGTGATGACCCGCTCGCCCGGCTGCTCCCAGCTTGCCATCTTGCGGAAGGTCGAGATGTTGTCGACGCCCGCATTGGTGCGCGTATCCGACATGAACACCATGCCGCGGGCCATTTTCAGCCCCACACAATAAGTCATTTCACGTTCCCGGCTGCCATGCTCCGGCAGCGCCATCAAAGCCCCGCCGGGCGCAGGGACTCGCGCCCCGGCCAACGGCCAACGCTTCTGCATACAGAGGATTGCAGGCGCTGTCATCCGCCATGATGCCCCTTGGGGCACCTGCCGCATCGGGGTTTGGCACTGCCGGGGTGGTTATGCCTGGCCCTGGCTCTGGGATTGCGTCTGCGCGCCCTGGGACTGCACCTGCAAGGTCACGTCCAGCCGTTCGGCCCCGTCCCCGAACCGCATCCCCGAGACCGGGGCGGCATCGGTGTAATCCAGCCCCGTCGCCACCCGAACATAGCGTGCATCCGGGCAGATCGCGTTCGACACGTCGAACCCGATCCAGCCGATCCCGTCCACATGGGCCTCGGCCCAGGCATGGGTGGCGTCCTGCTCCACCCGGTCCTCCATCATCAGATAGCCCGAGACATACCGCGCCGGCACCCCGAGCGCGCGCGCCGCGGTGATGAAGATATGGGTGTGGTCCTGGCACACCCCCTTGCCCGCGGCGACCGCCTCCTCGACCGTGGTGCCCACATGGGTCTCGCCCGGGGCATACGCCACCGCGCCCGCGATATGGGCCATCAACCCGTGCAACTGATCCAGCGGCGTGCCCCCCGCGTCGAACTCCCGCATCAGCTTGCGCAGCCCCGGCCCGGCCTTGGTCAGCGGCGTGGTCCGCAAAAACATCCACAACGGCATGAACCCCGAATGCTTGCCGGTCACGCCACTGGTGTCGGTCACATCGACCTCGCCCTCGCAATGGATCGTCACCCCGGTGACCCCGGGATCGAAGCTGATCAGGTTGGTCTCGTTCTTGTGCTCGTCCTCGTAGCTCACCTGGGGCTGGGCGCCCTCGAAGCTCATGGTCCAGTTCAGCACCTTCTGGGTATCGCGCGACTTCGGCGTCAGCCGTACCTGCTGCAGCCCGTAAGGGATGGGCGTGTCGTAGCTGTAGGTCGTCCTGTGGGTGATCTTCAGTATCATGCGCCTATCCGTAAAACCTGTAATCCTGCTCGATCTGCTGACCGAGCATGGCGTTGAACCGCAGGAAATCCTGGATGAACTCGTGCAGGCCCCCCTCGAAGATCAGGTCCACCGTACTCGCCCGGATCCGCGCATTCACCGCGTCGGCCGTATCGTGGCAGGGGTGCCGGTCCCCGTAATCCGCCTCTAGGTAGCCCAGATTGGCCGAGATCTTGGAATAGCAGAACGCCAGAGATCGCGGCATCCGGCGATCCAGGATCAGGAACTCGGCAATATCCGCCGGCGTGCTGTCGGAGCCGTAATTGTGCCGAAACGCCCCTTCGCCCGAGACCGAGCGCAGGATCGTCTCCCACTGAACGTTGTCGAGCGAACTGCCCACGAAATTGGCCGAAGGCAGCAGCACGTAATACTTCACGTCGAGGATCCGCGCCGTGTTGTCCGCCCGCTCCAGGAAGGTCCCGATCCGGGCGAAATCGTAGATGTCGTTGCGCATCATCGTGCCGTGCAGCGCGCCGCGCACATAGACGCTGCGCTGCCGGATGATGCCCAGAACGTCCGGCAGATCGCGCTCCGATATCTTCCGCGCAAGCAGCTTCCTCAAGGTCAGGTAGCATTCGTTCACCGCCTCCCAGACCTCCCGGGTCAGCGCGGTCCGCACCAGCCGTGCATTGTCCCGCGCCGACGAGATCACCGACATCACGCTGGACGGGTTGTCCTTGTCGCGAAGCAGGAAATCCACCGCGTTCGCGCCCTCGAACGCATCGTATTTCTGCAAATAGGCATCGCGCGCCCCCGCCGTCGCCAGGATCGAGCCCCACTCGCTCGCCGCCGCGTCCGAGCGGGTCAGCGCGATCCGCTGCCCGGCATCCACGAGCCGCGCGATGTTTTCCGACCGCTCCAGATACCGAAACATCCAGAACAGGCCCCCGGCTGTCTTGCCCAGCATGACCCTACTCCTCCAGCACCCAGGTGTCCTTGGTGCCGCCTCCCTGGCTCGAATTGACCACCAGCGACCCTTTCTGCAACGCCACCCGCGTCAGCCCGCCGGGCGTGATATGGATCTTCTTGGGCGAGACCAGCACGAAGGGCCGCAAATCCACATGCCGCGGCGCCAGCCCCGAACGCGCGAAGATCGGCACCGTGCTCAGGCTCAGCGTCGGCTGGGCGATATAGCTGTCGGGCTTGGCGATCAGCTTCTCGCGGAAGGCGGCGATCTCCTTTTTCGAGGCCGCAGGCCCCACCAGCATCCCGTAGCCGCCCGAGCCATGCACCTCCTTGACCACCAAGTCGGCCAGATTGTCCAGAACATAGGCCAGCGTGTCGGGGTCGTTGCAGCGATGGGTCGGCACGTTTTTCAGGATCGCCTGCTCGCCGGTATAGAACTCGACGATCTCCGGCATGTAGGAATAGATCGCCTTGTCGTCCGCGATCCCGGTGCCCGGGGCGTTGGCGATGGTGATCCCGCCCGCGCGGTAGACATCCATGATCCCCGGCACGCCCAGCAGGCTCTCGGGCCTGAAATTCATCGGGTCGAGGAAATCGTCATCCACCCGCCGGTAGAGCACGTCGATCGGGGTGAAGCCGCGGGTGGTCCGCATCGCCACGCGCCCGTCCACCACCTTCAGGTCATGCCCCTCCACCAATGCCGCGCCCATCTTGTCGGCGAGAAACGCATGCTCGTAATAGGCCGAGTTGTGGATCCCCGGGGTCAGAACCCCCACCACCGGCTTGCCGGTACAGGCCGGCGGGAAACAGTCGCTCAACGACCGGCGCAGGTTTTGCGGGTACTCGCTGACCGACCGCACCCGGTTGCGCGCGAACAGCTCCGGGAACATCTGCAGCATCGTCTCCCGGTTCTCCAGCATGTAGGAGACCCCCGAAGGCGTACGCGCATTGTCCTCCAGCACGTAGAACTCGTCCTCGCCGGTGCGCACCAGGTCGATGCCGACGATATGGGTATAGACATTGCCCGGCGGCGTCATGCCGATCATCTGGGGCAGGAACGCCTCGTTATTGGCGATCATCTCGGCGGGTATGCGGCCCGCGCGGATGATCTCCTGCCGGTGATAGATGTCGTGCAGAAAGGCGTTGATCGCGCGCACCCGCTGCTCGATCCCCTTGGCCAGCCGGGTCCATTCCCGGGCCGAGATGATGCGCGGCACGATGTCGAAGGGAATGAGCCGTTCGGCCGCCTCTTCGCGCCCATAGACGTTGAAGGTGATCCCCGTCAGCCGGAAAACGTCTTCGGCTTCGCGGGCCTTCTTGCGCAGGCGGGCGGGGTCCTCGCCGCTGAACCAGGTGTCAAAATCTGCATACGGGGACCGGACCGCGCCGTCCCCCATGCCCGTCATCTCGTCAAAGGGCTGCTTTATCTTCATGAATTCCACGCTAGCGATTTCAGCCCCCACTGCAATGGCTAGGTGAACGCGCCTCGGGCGGGGAAAGTTCCCGCACATGCCTCGAAATCGGGCGCTGTCCTTCTGTGCGCCTTGCCGCATTGCTGTGCAGCCCGGGTGTGCGCCTGGCCGATTGCAATGGCGCCCGCCCTGTCCTAGACGACCTCATGTCCACGCGCCCGTCCCCCCGCGACCTCGATGTCATCGCGCCCAACCTCAAGCAGCGGCTCTCGGGCGTGACCTCCACGATCATCCGGCTGGTGCCGGTGCAGGCGCGCCAGATCGCCATCGCCGCGACCGGGCCGGGCCTGCCCGACCATGTCCCCCATATCCCGCTCTCGGCGCTCGTCACCCTGCCGCGGGACCGCTGGCGGGTCTGGCACGCGCGCCGCAATACCGAGATGCTGCTGGGGCTGGTGCTGCGTCACGTGTTCCGCCGCAAGCTGCGGCTGCTCTTCACCACCGCCTCCCAGCGGCAGCATTCGGCCTATACCAAGTGGCTGATCCGGCAGATGGACGGGGTCGTCGCGGTGTCGCGGAAATCCGCGGCCTATCTCGACCGGCCCGCCACGGTGATCCTGCACGGGATCGACCTCGACGACTTCACCCCGCCCGCCGACAAGCCCGCCCTGCGCGCCCGTCTCGGCCTGGACCCGCAGGCCACGCTGATCGGCTGTATCGGGCGGATCCGGGCGCAGAAGGGCACCGATCTCTTCGTCGATGCCATGCTGCGCCTTCTGCCCGACCGTCCCGGCGCCCAGGCCATCGTGCTCGGCCGTGCCACCGAGGCGCACAAGGACTTCCTCGCGGGCCTGCAATCGCGCATCGCCGCCGCCGGATTGTCCGACCGCATCCATTTCCCCGACGAGGTGCCCCCGGACCAGGTCGCCGCCTGGTACCAGGCGCTCGACCTCTATGTCGCGCCGCAACGCTGGGAAGGCTTCGGCCTCACCCCGCTGGAGGCGATGGCCTGCGGCGTGCCCGTGGTCGCCACGGATGTGGGCGCGTTCTCCGAACAACTCGACCCGCCCGAGATCGGCTTGCTCGTGCCCCGCGACGACCTTGCCGCGCTCACCGCCGCCACCGACGAGATGCTGGACCGCGATCTCGCCGCCGAGGGTGCGAAGGCCCGCGCGAAGATGGAGGCGGAGTTCTCCCTCACCCGCGAGGCCGAGGCCCTGATCGCCGTCTACCGCGACCTGCTCTCCCGGCCCTGACCCCGCCCGCGCGCCAAGCGGCCTGCTGCGCTGCGGCAGGATTGTCAGACAATGTGCCCGACACTTGCCCGACACTTGCCCGACAGATGTCCGACGGCGATCCGACCGGTGCCGGACGGGCCCGGCGGGGCTGCGCGCGCCCTGCGACCACGCCCCCCTTTCGCCGCGCAGAGGCTTGCGATAGAGAGCGCTTCGAACCCCAAAGGAGACCCGAAAATGGGCTACAAAGTCGTCGTCGCCGGGGCCACGGGAAACGTGGGCCGCGAAATGCTGAACATCCTGGCCGAGCGCCAGTTCCCGGTGGACGAGATCGCCGTTCTGGCGTCTCGCAAATCCCTGGGCACCGAGGTGAGCTTTGGCGACAAGACCTTGAAAACAAAGGATCTCGACACGTTCGATTTCACCGGCTGGGACATTGCCTTCTTCGCCGTGGGCTCCACCGCGACCAAGGAATACGCCCCCAGGGCGGCCGCCGCGAAATGCGTGGTGATCGACAACTCCTCGCTCTATCGCTACGACCCGCAGATCCCGCTGGTGGTGCCCGAGGTGAACCCCGAGGCGGTCGAGGATTACAAGAACAAGTATATCATCGCGAACCCCAACTGCTCCACCGCGCAGATGGTCGTCGCCCTCAAGCCGCTGCACGACCGCGCACGGATTAAACGTGTGGTTGTAAGTACTTATCAGTCCGTGTCCGGCACCGGCAAGGACGCCATCGACGAGCTTTGGGACCAGACCAAGGGCATGTATGTCCCGGGCCAGGAAAAGGCCCCCTCGGTCTACCCCAAGCAGATCGCCTTCAACGTCATCCCCCATATCGACGTGTTCCTGGAGGACGGCTCCACCAAGGAAGAATGGAAGATGGTCGCCGAGACCAAGAAGATCGTCGACCCGGCGATCAAGGTCACGGCAACCTGCGTCCGCGTACCTGTTTTCGTGGGCCATTCCGAGGCGATCAATATCGAGTTCGAAGAGTTCATCGACGAGGACGAGGTCCGCGACATCCTCCGCGAAGCGCCGGGCATCATGGTCGTCGACAAGCGCGAGGACGGCGGCTACGTCACCCCGGTGGAATGCGTCGGCGACTTCGCAACCTTCATCAGCCGCATCCGCCAGGACAGCACGATCGACAACGGCATCAACCTGTGGTGCGTGTCCGACAACCTGCGCAAGGGCGCGGCCCTGAACGCGGTGCAGATCGCCGAAACCCTCGGAAACCGGGTCCTGAAGAAGGGCTGATCCGGATCAGCGCCCCGGGCGCGCGGATGGCATGTCCTGCTGGGCAAGCCTCAACACGCGCTCGGACAGCCACCGGTGGCTGTGGCTCGGGAAGGGCTGGCCGAAACGGCGCATCAGGGTTGCATAACTGTAGCCCAGATCGGAGCCTTTGCACTGGCGCGCGCCGTCGGGCCAGCTGTGCAGGGCCAGTCCGCCCCCGGCTTCCTGCAAGCTGTATCCCTTCGCCCGAAGCCGGTTTTGCAGCTCCTCCCATCCCCGCGCTTCGGCAAGGTCCTTGGCGAGGAGCACCCGCAAGGGTGCGAGGAGCCGCTCATCCGCCCTTGTGGGCGTCTTCGCGTGTCTTCGGTTTCGCCGAGCAATTTCCGCGCGCAACGCGTCACGGATCAATTGCCCCAGCGAGATGTCTTCCGCGGACGCGACCGTTTCGGCGGCTGTGCGCAGCGGGTCGGGCAGTCGGATTTCGATGCGGGTGTCGGCCATACCGCACCCTGTCACGTATTGGTTAAGGGTTTCTCACCGGTTCAGAACCGCTCCGCCCGCAGCACTTCGCAGTCGCTCACGGTGACGACGCCGATATGACGCTCCACCACCTTGAAGGCCGCATCCAGCAGCGTGTCCAGACGATCCGGCCGGATGATGCAGACGACCTGGATCATGCCGCCCGCGCGCCCCACCTGCCCCTCCCGGCTCCAGAGCCCCGACCGGCCCGACCCGCCCAGCACCGGCAGGATCGAGAACCCGGTCACCCCCGCCCCGGTCAGCGCGTCGGTCAGGCGCCGCTCCATGGGTGCTTCGATGATGATGGCGACCCGTTTGGCCTTGTGCGTTTCCATGCGTCTATCCTTGTGTCAGGACCGATGCCACGGCGACGTAGATCGGGATTCCAAGTGTCAGGTTGAAGGGGAAGGTCACCCCCAGTGACAGGGTCAGGTAGATCGACGGGTTCGCCTCCGGCAGCGCCACCCGCATCGCCGCGGGCACCGCGATATAGGAGGCCGAGGCAGCCAGGGTCGTGAACAGCACCACGCCCCCAGTCGACAGGCCCAGCAGAAGCCCCGCCGCGAGACCCAGCGTGCCGCCGACCAGCGGCATCACCACCCCGAAGGCAAAGACCGGCGCGGTCATCACCCCGCGCGCCTGGCGCAGACCCCGCCCGGCCACCAGCCCCATATCCAGCAAGAACAGGCACAAAACCCCCTGGAACGGCGCCACGATGAAGCTGGAGATCGAGGCGAGGCCCTCTTCGCCGGTGATCCAGCCGATCGCGAACGCCCCCACCAGCAGCACGATCGACCCGTTCAGCAGGATCTCGCGCCACAACTCGCTGTCCATCCGGTCGCCGCCTCCGGCGGTGCGGCTGACCAGGAACAGCGCGGCGAGGATCGCCGGCGCCTCCATCACTGCGGCCACGGCGACCATGTACCCCTCCGAGGCGATCCCCTGGCTGTTGAGCACCGAGGTCGCGGCCACGAAGGTCACGATCGAGATCGAGCCGTAATGCCCGGCCACCGCGGCGGCATCGAGGGTGCTGAGATTGGTCATCACCCGCAAGAGCCCGAAGGCGATGAACGGGATCGCGAAGGACAGCACACCGCCCGACAGCAGGGCCAGCACCAGCGTGGTGTCGAGCCCGTGGGCCGCCACCGCCGCACCGCCCTTGAAGCCGATGGCAAAAAGCAGGTAGATCGACAGCCCCTTGGCCACCGCTTCGGGCACGGTCAGGTCCGACCGGGCAAACGCCGCCGCCAGGCCGAGGGCAAAGGACAGGATGATGGGCGAGCCGAGATTGTCGGCTGCCAGCGCTAGAATGTTTTCCATGGGTCTCCGAAGCCTGCCCGTCTTGCTCGATGCGCGCTGTCGCTGCGCCGCGGCACACTAGACGCGACCTTGTGTCAATTCCACCCTAAACGGCCTCGAAGGCTTCGGTATCGCCATGGAAGGCATAGAGCCGACCATCGCCGATATCGTTCCACAGCCCGTGCAGGGACAGCTCGTCCCGCTCGACCGCCGCACGGACGCAGGGAAAACTCATCAGGTTCTCCAGCGAGATCAGAACCCCCTCTTTCTCGAGGCTCTGGGCCGGATTGTTGTTCTCCGGTCCGGTGTCGATCCGGGCATAGCCAGGGCGCAGGATGTCGAGCCAGCGGCCGATGAAACTGGTCTCTTCCTCCAGCTCCGCCGCATGTCCGCCGCACATGTCCAGGCATCCGCGCACCCCGCCGCAATCGGAATGGCCCATCACGATCACATGGGCCACCTTCAGCTGGGTGACCGCGTATTCGATGGCCGCCGAGGTGCCGTGATGCGCGCCCGAGGGCGCGTAGGGCGGCACGAGGTTGGCGATGTTGCGGTGAATGAACATCTCGCCGCTGTCGGCGCCGAAGATGTTGGTGACATGCACCCGGCTGTCGCAGCAGGCGATCAGCATGGCGCGGGGCCGCTGGCCTTCCTCGGCCAGGCGCCGGTACCAGAACTTGTTTTCATCATAGGTCGTCGCTCGCCAGCCATGGTAGCGCTGGGCGAGGTACGACGGCAAAGGCTTCGCCGGGGTCATGGGCGCCTCGTTTCGTCATCCGGGGCCTCCCCTATAGCGCGGGTTTCACTAAAAAACGATGGAGTAAATTGGCGCGGGGCAACGGAGTGTTCATAGTGTCGGGGCCATGGTCCTGCCCGAGGTGGACGACAAGACACGAGGGTAAGATGCTCCGACAAACCGCATCCATACAACACAAGCTGAGTGGCGAGCCGAACGTGGTCGTGCTCCGGCCCCACGAACCGGTGGTGCTGGATCAGGACCGGGTGGTGGAGCTGTTCGTGGACTTGGGCGAGATCGGCGCGCAAAGCACCGTCTCCGAAACCCTGACCGATATCCGCGACCGGGTGGGCCTGCTGCCTATCGAGTTCGCTCGCGGGACCTGGGACGGGCTCGAAGGTCTGGCGCAGGAAATCATCGCGCTGGCGAGGTCGATCGGGTTCGTATCCTGCGAACATGCCGCGCGACAGGTGGCGGCCTGCGCCCGTGGGCACAAGGCCAACGACATGCCGCCGGTGATCGCCCGGCTCGATCGGGTCTGTGCGATGCCCGGCCCCAAGGCCTGGGGGTCGGCCGAAGTGCTGAACTGACCCGGGCGCGGGGCAGGGCAAGCCAGCCTGCCCCCGTTGAGGCGTGTTGGCCACCGGCGGGATGGCACGGGCGCGCTCCGGATGCAGGTCCGGGGCTGCGGCGTCGCGGAGAGATCGACGGAAGGCCCGGTGCCCGCCGCGACAGGATCGGCGCGCGCGGCATGGCGGCGCGATGTTCCGTTGCGCGGCGAAACCTGACCTCGGGATCGGCGCCTGTTGCTTGCGCGCAGCCTTGCCATCCCGCCGGGTTGCCTGCGCTGCGCGCCGGTCGCAGGCTGGCTTGTGCCCCTTGCGGGGCATACGCCTGGCCGCATCTACAACGCAGACGATCGCAATTTGCGCATGCCGGGCATCACGTCGCCGCCGGCACCCCCGGCGCCGCGCATCCTGGTTTCCGGCAAACCGCGCGTGCCATCCCGCCGCCCTCCCGCCCGCGTGCCGGAGGCAGGCTGGCTTGCCCTGCCTGCGCGCGCCCCCTTGCACCTGCAGGCGGTGCCTCTAACCTGCGCGCACCCCGCCGGTAATCCCGGTCCAGCCCGCAGGCCGTCCATGTCAGACCCGCTCTTCTCCTTCGCCCCCCCCGGTGTCCCCGCCCGCCCGATCCACGTCGTGCCGGAAGGGGAGACCGACACGGCCCTCGCATCCCTGTCCGGCCCCCAGCGCCGCTGGGCCGAGGCGCAGGGCTTTACCGGCAAGCTTGGCAGTCACGTGATCCTGCCGGACCCGGAGGGCGCGCCGGTCGCCGTGCTCGCAGGCTACGGCACCGCCGAGAGCCGCGCGCGACAGCGCTTCGCGCTCGCCCCGCTCGCCACCGCACTGCCCGCGGGGGACTATGCGTTCCACGGGCTCGACGATCCCGCGGCGCTGGCCGAGCAGAGCCTCGGCTGGCTGCTCGCAGGCTACGGGTTTACCCGCTACAAGGGCACGCCCGCCACGCCCGCGCGATTGCAGCTGGCGCCGGGACTCGACGCCGCGCGCCTGATCGCCTGTGCCGCGGGCGAGGCGCTGACCCGCGACCTGATCAACACGCCCGCCAACGACATGGGGCCGGAGGAGTTGGAGGCCGCCGCGCGCAGCCTTGCCAGCCGTTTCGCCGCGGACATCACCGTGATCCGCGATCAGGACCTGCTGGCGCAGAACTTCCCGCTGATCCACACGGTGGGCCATGCCTCCGACCGGCGCCCACGGCTGATCGACCTGCGCTGGGGCGATGCGGGGCCGGCCCTGACGCTGGTGGGCAAGGGGGTGTGTTTCGACACGGGCGGGCTGAACCTGAAACCGGGGGTGTCCATGGCCCTGATGAAGAAGGACATGGGCGGCGCGGCCACGGTGCTGGGCCTGGCGCAGATGATCATGGCGCTGGGCCTGCGCCTGCGCCTGCGCGTCCTGATCCCGGCGGTGGAGAACAGCGTTGCAGGCGGCGCGTTTCGCCCCGGTGACATCCTGCCGTCGCGCAAGGGGCTGACGGTGGAGATCAACAATACCGATGCCGAGGGGCGGCTGGTGCTCGCCGATGCCCTGGCGCTCGCGGACGAGGAGTCGCCGGACCTGATCCTGTCCATGGCCACCCTGACCGGGGCCGCGCGGGTGGCGGTCGGCCCGGACCTCGCGCCCTTCTATGCCACGCGGCCTGAGGATGCCGCGGCCCTGCGCGCCGGGGCCCTGCGCGCCGCCGACCCGGTTTGGGAGATGCCCTTCCACGCGCCTTACGAGAAGATGATCGAACCGGGCATCGCCGATCTCGACAACGCGCCCTCGGGCGGGTTCGCAGGCTCGATCACCGCGGCGCTCTTCCTGCGCCGGTTCGTGGAGGCACCGCGTTACCTGCATTTCGACATCTACGGCTGGCAACCCAGTGCGGCGCCAGCCCGGCCCAAGGGCGGGGCGGGGCAGGGCGCCCGCGCGGTGCTGGAGGCGCTACCGGAGCTTCTGGGCCTGTGAGCGGTCTCGACCCGCGCCGGACGCCCTTTGACGGCACCACCGCGCTGGAGGTCTTGCGCGGCGCGGTGCCCGCGGCCCGGTTCACGCCCGGCAGGGCGGCGCAGGTGGTGTGGCCCGAGACCCCGCTGCTGCGCCGCCCCGGGGGCGCGATCGACAAGACCCTGCTGATGGGGGAGCCGGTCACCGTGATTTCCGAGGGCGCGGGCGCGGCCTTCGTCCAGTCGGGCTGGGACGATTATGTGGGCTATGCGGATCCTGCCGCGCTTGGCCCTGCCCGTGCCGCGACCCATGTGGCGACCGCGCGCGGCAGCCATCTTTACACAGAGCCGGATTTCAAATCGCCGCCGCGGTTCGCGGTCTCCCTCGGCACGGCGCATTCCGTCACCGGGCAGACCGACGGGTTCCTCGAGACGCCCCACGGCTTCCTGCCGGTCCAGCACGCGGCCGCGCTGCCCACGCGCCTGCCGCCGCCCGAAACCGCCCGTCGGCTGCGCGGCACGCCCTATCTCTGGGGCGGGAACAGCGGGACGGGCATCGACTGCTCGGGCCTGGTGCAACTGGCTTGCCGCCTTGCGGGCATTGTTGCGCCGCGCGACAGCGATCAGCAGGCGGCGGAGCTGGGCACATCGTTGCCCCCCGATGCCGCCCTGCAAGCCGGGGACCTGGTGTTCTGGAAAGGCCATGTGGGGATGATGGTCAGCGCGGCCGACCTGGTTCATGCCAACGCCCATCACATGGCCGTGGCAGAAGAGCCGCTGTCTGAGGCCGTCGCCCGGATCGCCGCGAACGAGTTCGGCGCGATCACCGACCGCCGCCGCCTGCCGGAGTGGGCCTGAGCCTCAGTCCACCGCGCGGATCAGCTTTTTCTCCAGCACCCGCAGCACCGTGCGCAGGTCGTGCCCGCGCTTGAGGATCTGCCCCTCGGCACCGATCACGGCATACATGCCCTGCCGGTTCGCCAGTTTGGGGCGTTTCTCGATCCGGTAGAGCGGATGCTCCGCCGTGCGCCGGAACACCGCGAAGATCGCCACGTCCCGCAGGCAGGAAATGCCGTAGTCGCGCCACTCCCCCGCGGCGACCATGCGCCCGTAAAGCGACAGGATCACCCCAAGCTCGCGGCGATCGAACGCAACCTGTTCGGGCACCGGGGTCTGGGGTTTGCGGAACGGGATCGGATCTTGCACCACCATGGGGGGATGGTGATCCTGATTCCGCCGCAGATCAAGGCCTGACGCGGATTTCGCATCCGCCCCGGAATTGCCATGAAATCACCCCGGCCCGGCCCGCCCGTGCCCGCACAAGCGCCACGGGATCAGCGCAAAGTGATCTGGTCGAGAGCGGCAACGCTCCGATCTCCCGGGCCGGTGTTCTTCATTGCCCCCACCCAGCACACCGTCCCGGGAGATCCCTTTTCCAATTGAAAACGCCCCGCTCGTTTCGTGCGGGGCGTTTTCTGTGCGAGTTCCGCGGTCCGCGTGCGTCTGTGCCTGCGGCCATTGCGCCGCACCGCCATCCCGCCGGTCGGCCTGCCCGCGCGGCGGCGGCAGGCTGGCTTGCGCCCCTGTGTGGGCCCGTCAGGCGAACTGCCCCTGGCAGAACCAGCCCGCGGACAGGGCGCCGCCATGGGCGTAGAACAGCCACAGCCGCCGTCCGTCGCCGGTCTCCACCCGCCAGTAATCGCGCACGCCGCTGCGCCAGTTGGGATCGTCCAGCCACCATTCCGGGGCCAGCCGTTCGGGCCCCTCGGCCCGGCCCAGCTCCAGTGTCTGGCCGCGCCAGCGGAACCGGGCGGGCGGGGTCGGGTCCTGGGGGGCATGGACGGGCTCGGGGGCAAACAGGGTCAGGGGCCGGGGCCGGTCGCTGCCCGGCCAGTCGCCGTCATGGGGCGCGGACCAGGCCGCCGAGAGCACCGTGGCGCCTTTTTCGGGGATATGGCTGTCGGCGGGGTGCCAGCGGGTGATCGCCTCCAGCCCGATCCGGGCGCCCAGCGTGCCGAGCAGGTCGTCCAGCGCCGTGCGCGTCCGGCCGGCCTTGGCGGCGCGGGTGGCTTCCAGGTGCCCCGCATGCTGGGCGGCCTGGACCGGCTCGGTCTGCACCGCCTCCAGCCGGATCACGTCGATGCCGAACCCGGCCTCGGCCTCGTCCAGTTTCTGCAGGATCAGGGGGCGCAGCCGCGCCGGGTCCGCCGAGGGGTGCGCCAGGCCCAGATCGAAGCTCTGCCGGGTCTGATCGCAGCGCAACAGCTCCAGCCGCAGCCGCCGCGCCCCGCGCCCCGCCGCGGCCAGCTTGTCCCCCAGGGGCGGCAGAAGCCGGTCGATTCCCGCGGTCAGGTCCTCGATCAGCCCGATGGGATCGGGCAGGGTCAGGCGCACCGCAAAGACCGCATCCGGCGCGGCGGGGGAGACGGGCTCGGGCTCCAGTCCGAGGGCCTGGTCGAGCCGTCGGGCGACCTGCAGTCCGAAGCGGCGGGCCAGGGCCGCGCGCGGCAGGCCGGTCAGGTCCTCGATCCGGCGCAATCCGACCCGCGCCAGCCCGGTCTCGGTCTCCGGTGCGAGCCGCAGAGCGGCCACGGGCAGGGGGTTCAGGGCCTGCCGGATGCGCCCGGGCGGCGCGATGCGGGCGACTTCTGCCGGGGCGAGGTCGGCGCGCGGGGCGGTGCCGCCCCGGGTCCAGTGCCGCCGCTTGGTCGCGCGGGAGCGGGTCGCGCGCGCCTCCTGGTCGATGGCGTCGCCGCTGCGCACCGGGTCGAGGCGGCGGCCCGCGTAATGGGCCAGCGCCCAGGCCCCGCCGAGGCTGTCGGCGAGCCCGGCGCGCACGCTCAGCCCCATGTCGGCGCAGTCCCGTTCCATCAGCGCGATCACCTCGGCCTCGCCGCCGAAGAGATGGGCGCAGCCGGTCAGGTCGATCACCAGGGTGTTGTCCGGTTGCGCCGCCACCCAGGGGGAGACCTTGCCCGCCCAGCGGCGCAGGGCGGCGAGAAACGCGGCCTCCCCCGGCGGGTCGGCGGGCCGGGTCAGCAGGGCGGGGCAGATCGCCTGGGCGTCGCGCAGGGGTTGGCCCGGCTGCAACCCCCTCTCGCTGGCCGCGATCGAGAGGCTGTCGAGCACCTGGGCTGCCCCCTGTTCGGCGACCGTGGCGAACGGGCCCGGTTCGATCGGGCGGGCGATGCGCAGGGCGCGTTCGGCCCCGAGACGGGGAAACCACAGGGCGAGGATACGGCGTGCCGGTGACATGAATCCATATGTTCTTTTTTTGTTCACGTTATAGGGCGAGTCGCGGGCGGAGTCGATCTTGTCTGACGGGGCATTTTCGGCGGGTGTGGGGTCGTGAGTATTTGGGCAAAGATGAAGATGCGGGCGCGGATTTGGGGCCTGCGGGTAAACACATGCAGAAAAGCGAATGTTTCGCACGCGAAACAAATCTCTGGAAGTCCTTGATCTAACCGGATTCGTCGGAAAAATTTGTCGGCGGATTTCGCGGGGTCGGCGCGGCGGCGTTTACAAAGGTTAAGGCCGCCGGGCGGGGAGGAGAGGCTCATGACCTGCGGGGGCGCTGCCCCCGTCACCTGCGGTGACTCCCCCGGAGTATTTTTGCACAAAAGAAGGGCTCGGGCGCGTTGTGCCGGTTAACGAGGGAGGCAGGATCGCGGAGCGGCGCGGCGGGTAACCTTGATGCTGTTTCAAGGACGCTCCGAGAGGGTGGCCGATCAGGCCGCCAGCCGCTGTCCTGCGATGCCGGTGATCCGGGCTTCGACGATCTGGCCCTCGGGGCGGTCCTCGGCGAAGGCGACCTCGGTGAACTGCTCTGTCCGGCCCAGGCGGGGGGATTCGATCAGGATCTTGTGGGTTCGGCCCTGTTGTGCGGCCAGGTGGCGCGCGACCTGGGTGGCGCCCAGGGCCCGCAGGCGGGCGGCGCGGTCCTTGATCGCAGCACCCGGGACGGCGGGCATCCGGGCGGCGGGGGTGCCCTTGCGCGGAGAATAGGGAAAGACGTGCAGCCAGGTCAGGTCGCAGTCGGTGACCAGCCGAAGCGAGTTTTCGAACATCGCCTCGGTCTCGGTCGGGAAGCCCGCGATGATGTCGGCGCCGAAGGTCATCTCGGGGCGCAGGCGGCGGGCCTCTTCGCAGAAGGCGATGGCGTCGTCGCGCAGGTGGCGGCGTTTCATCCGCTTGAGGATCAGGTCGTCCCCGGCCTGCAGGCTCAGGTGCAGATGGGGCATCAGGCGCGGTTCGGTCGCGATGGCGCGCATCAGGTTCTCGTCCGCCTCGATACTGTCGATGGAGCTGATGCGCAGGCGCGGCAGGTCCGGCACCAGGCGCAGGATGCGCATCACCAGATCGCCCAGCCGCGGGGTGCCGGGCAGGTCCGCGCCCCAGCTTGTCAGGTCCACGCCGGTCAGCACCACCTCGTTGAAGCCCCGGTCCACCAGCCGCTTGATCTGGTCCACCACCACGCCGGCTGGCACGGAGCGGGAATTGCCGCGCCCGTAGGGGATGATGCAGAAGGTGCAGCGGTGATCGCAGCCGTTCTGGACCTGCACATAGGCGCGGTGGCGGCCGAACCCGTCGATCAGATGTCCGGCGGTCTCGCGCACCGACATGATGTCGTCGACCTGCACGCGTTCCGTCCGGCCGATCAGGTCGGGGACCAGCGCCGCCCAGGTCTCGGGCTGCATCTTTTCGGTATTGCCGAGGACGCGGGTGACCTCGGGCATGGCGGCGAAGGTTTCGGGCTCGGTCTGGGCGGCGCAGCCGGTGACAATGATCGGGGCGTCGGGATTGTCCCGGCGCAGGCGGCGGATCTCCTGCCGGGATTTGCGCACGGCTTCGGCGGTCACCGCACAGGTGTTGACCACCAGCGCGTCCGACAGGCCCGCGGCCTCGGCCATCTCGCGCATGGCTTCGGATTCGTAGGCATTGAGGCGACAGCCCAGGGTGGTGAAACGCGGCGCGGTCATCGGGCGGTCTCGGCCAGGAATTGCGGGGTCAGGCGGCCCTCGAACACGGTCATGGTCGGGCCGGTCATCCAGACCCCGTCCTCGCGCCAGTCGATCCAGAGCGTGCCGCCATCGAGGTCGATCCGCGTCTTGCGCCCGGTCAGCCCGCGCCGGGCAGCCGCGACACCGGTGGCGCAGGAGGACGAGCCCGAGGCCAGCGTCACGCCCACGCCCCGTTCCCAGACGCGCATGCGGATATGGTCGGGGCCGACGATCTGGGCCACCTGCACATTGGTGCGCTGGGGATAGAGCGGGTGGTGTTCGTAGCGCGGGCCGAAGGTGTCCAGCGGGATCGCCTCGGCATCGGCGACGAAGAAGGTGCAATGCGGGTTGCCCATGCCCGTGGCGGTGGGGGTGCCTTCGATCGGCAGTTCGAGCGTGTCCATCGCCTCGGCCAGGGGCACCTCGGACCAGAGCGTCTGGGGCTGGCCCATGTTGACGCGGGTGAGGCCGTCGCCCGCGTCCTCGGCCAGCAGCAGGCCCCGGTCGGTGGACAGGCGCAGGGCTGTCGCGCCGGTCTCGTCCAGGATCATCCGCGCGATGCAGCGGGTGGCGTTGCCGCAAGCCGCGGATGTCGAGCCGTCGGCGTTGTAGAAGGTCAGGTGGGCGTCCGCCTCGGGGGCGGGCGCGATCACGGCCAACTGGTCGAACCCGACGCCCCGGTGCCGGTCGGCCAGGGCCGCGACCAGACGGTCCGACACGGGCCGGGGTGCGGCGCGCGCGTCGATCACGACGAAGTCGTTGCCAAGCCCGTGCATCTTGAAGAAGGGCAGGCCGTCTGGTGCGGTATCGGTCATGGCGGGCATATACGCGTGATCCGCGGCATAATCCAGAAGCTGCGGATTTGTGGAGATTCCACCCTTGACCGTCTTGAACCCACTGGCTAAACGGGCCGCCAGAGTGGGCCGTTAGCTCAGTTGGTAGAGCAACTGACTTTTAATCAGTGGGTCGCAGGTTCGAATCCTGCACGGCTCACCACTGTTTCATCAAATGACCGATCCGTGCGTGATCTGCTTTTTGGGTGGGTTGGTATCGGTGGGTCTTGTGCGTTGAGCCTGCGCGGTGGCTGTAACGGTCTTTTCGAGACGAAAGGCCAGGCATGGTTTTCGGCCGGTCACATGTGCCATGCGCCCGAAATCAGGGGGGCCTCAGCCAAGGTCGGTATCGCGCGGTTTCAAGGGGCGAAACGCGGAACCTGATTTCGGCATGCGCCTTGGGGGCCATGGAGGCGGAGTGCTGGCGCATCCTGTCCCTGCCCAAGCTGGACGAACGGCCAATTCCGGTTGATCGAAATAATAAAATCAAATTATTGAATGTAAGATAATAAAATTGCCTCGAATCGTTTTACTGGGCAATGATCGAACCTTACTTGCATTGGGAGAGCTTTCATGGACCAACCTGAGAAGTCTTCATCGCGCCTGCTGGCGTCTTCTGGTCGCCGCGCTTTTCTGGGGGCCAGCGCCGGGCTTGGGGCTGCTGCCGTCGCCGGGCTTGCGGCCCGGGCCGCGCCGCTTGCCGTACCCGAAAGCAACCGGACCATGGGCGATCCGATCCCGGAGACGGATTACGGTATGCCGATCGAGTACGAGGACCACGTCCGGCGCAGGCGCACGGATGTTTTCGTCAATCGGCAGAACTATTCTGACTGGAGCATGACCCCTCTGCATCAACAGTTGGGCATCGCGACGCCCAACGGGCTGTTCTTCGAGCGCCACCATAACGGCGTTGCCCGGATTGACCCGGATGTGCACCGGGTCGCGATCCACGGAATGGTGCGGCAGCCGCTCCTGTTCTCGATGGACGACCTGATGCGGTATCCTTCGGTCTCGCGGTTTCATTTTCTGGAGTGCTCCGGCAACGGGCTGACGGATTGGCGCGAGGCACGTTCGACCACCGTGCAACAAAGCCATGGCCTTCTGTCCTGCGCGCAATGGACCGGCATCCCCCTGTCATGGCTTCTGGATGAAGCGGGCCTGCAGGACGGCGCGAGCTGGGTCGTTCTGGAGGGCGCCGATGGGTCCGGGCATCTGCGATCGATCCCGATCGACAAGATCATGGATGATGCGCTACTGGCCTATGGTCAGAATGGTGAGATGCTGCGGGCGGAGCAGGGCTATCCGGTGCGTGCGATCCTTCCCGGCTGGGAAGGAAACACCAACGTCAAATGGCTGCGCCGGATCTATGTGACGGACGAACCGCTGCACGTTCGGGGCGAGACCGCGCGCTATACCGACCCCATGCCGGATGGCAAATGGCGGCAGTTCTCCATGGAGATGGAGGCGAAATCGGTCATCACCAACCCGTCCGGGGGCATGCGCCTGCCCGGACCGGGCCCGGTGGAGCTGTCCGGCTTTGCGTGGTCCGGAAACGGCACGATCAGCCATGTGGACGTGACCGTCGATGGTGGGCGCAGCTGGGTCGAAGCGCAACTCGAAGGCCCGGTGATGGAGAAGTGCCTGACGCGCTTCCGGTTCCGGTGGAACTGGGACGGAACGCCGGCGAAGATTGCCAGTCGCGCCGTCGACAGCACGGGATACGTGCAGCCCACCGCCGAGCAACTGGCGCGAGTCCGGGAGATCTCGGGCTTCGTGCAGCACAACAATGCGATCTTCCCATGGACGATCGATTCCAACGGGGAGGTCGGCAATGCAATCGCGTAACTTGATCCGTGCGGCGGGGGTGTTTCTCGCGGCAACCGCGTTTCCGGCGTTCGCCTCCGACTGGGACCGGCCGGACGCCGCTTTTGGCACGCCGATCTCGGAGGCGGACCTTGTTTTGTGGGATATCGCGATTGCGACCCCGTCGGGGGGTAACCTTCCCGAAGGACAGGGCACCGTGGCCGAAGGCGCGGCGGTCTACGACGAGCTCTGCGTCGCTTGCCACGGCGAGAATGCGGAGGGCGGTGCGGATCTGATGTACGGCTCCATGGTGGGGGGCATCGGCACCATGACCGAAAGCCGCCGCGTCCTGACCCCGGGCAGCATGTATCCCTATGCGCCGATCCTGTTCGACTATGTCCGCCGGGCGATGCCCTTGGACAATCCGCACTCCATGACCAATGACGAGGTCTACGCGGTATCTGCCTATCTCTATCATCTCAATGGCCTGATCCCGGAGGATTTCGTCATGAATGCCGAGACCATGCCGGAGATCCAGATGCCGAACCGGGACGCGTTCATCACCGACACACGGCCCGACACGATGAACGAGCGCTGCATGGAGGGGTGCGACCCGATCGGGACGGTCGCCATGGCGGACGAGGGCTGACGCCTGCGCAAGTCGGTCTGTGTCTGTGCCAGGCAGTGGCGGGGCCTTTGTGCTCGGCCGCCGCCGAAACAGGCCCGGAGGCCGCGCGGGGCGTCGTGGACACGATCCCGTAACGGAGGGTGGGTCGGTGCGAGTACACGGCTCCGGCGCGACCGGATCACCACGACACCGTTTTCGCAGCACCAGTCATCTTCTTGTACCGTGCTCTTTGCCTGACGCGGTGCCCGCAGAAACCGCTGGGAACAGGCAGCCTCAGAGTTGCGAGCCGATGGGCAGCAGAGCATAGAGCCCCGCGACGAAGTGGTCCCAGGGGGACCCGGTCGGCTCATGATAATAGATCCTTTGGGTGCCATCCGGGTCGGTCTCGGTCCACGAGATCCGATTGTCCTCTTCGAGCCGAACGGCAAATGCCTCGGCCTCCAGGGCCTCTGACAGAGCTTCCGAGGCGTTGGCGGTGAACGTGGGCGAGTCGATCAGGATGCCCATCTCGGTGTTGATGTTCACCGAACGCGGGTCCCAGTTGAACGACCCCACGAAAAGGTACCGATCATCGATGGTGAAGGCCTTGGCGTGCAAACCGGATTGCGATTGACCCCAGTTCACGCCCCGCCGCTGCGCGCGGTCCGCATCGGGTCGCAGCTCATGAAGGCTGACCCCGCTTTCCAGAAGCCTTCGTCTGTCCTTGGCATAATGCGCATAAACCGGTTTCACATCGTTGGAAGCCAGTGAGTTGGTGACTACGGAAACCTCGACGCCCTTGTCCTCGAGCTCGGCCAGCCAGGCGCTGCCGCGGTCGCGCGGCACGAAATAGGCGGAAATGATCTGAACGTCCGATTTCGCCGCGGCGAAGTATTTTGCGAGCTGCGACGCCAGGATTTCCCCGTCATCGTTTGCACCTGCCGCCTTCGACGGCGGGTCGGAATACATCCTTGCAGGCACCCATTCGAGCGCGAGGGTCGAGGCGGTGAAGTTCTGCGCCCTCGCCCGGCGGATGACGCTGGCATATTCCAGTTCGCGAGCATCCCCGATGAGTGCGTCGAGACGGTCGCGCGCTGCATCGAGGCTCATGTCTTTCGGTGCGCCGATCACGGCGCGGGCGGGCACCGCGAACCTGCTGTTCCAGTATGCATCGAAGTTGGTGGACACCGCGTCCACAACGGGGCCTGCCACCAGAACGTCGATATCCGAATAGTTCATGTCCCGCTTGGCGAGGAAATACTCGTCGCCGATATTCCGCCCCCCGACAATCGACATGGCATTGTCGGCGGTCATCGACTTGTTGTGCATCCGCCGGTTGATCCGCTTGAAGTCGGTCAGACCGGCGGCAAGCAGGTTCTGATCCCGCCAGAACGGATTGAAGAGCCGAATCTCGACGTTTTCATGGGCATCGAGGGCCGCCGTGGCAGCGTCATAGCCCCCTGTGTCCATGTCATCGAGCAAGAGACGGACCCGCACGCCCCGATCCGCGGCTTGAAGAAGGCTCCAGGCGAAGACATGTCCGGTGAGGTCATCGTGCAAGAGGTAGTATTGGGCGTCGATCGTCTGCTCGGCGGCGGCGGCCAGAGCAAGGCGGGCGGCGATCGCCTCTTCTCCGTTGCCGATCAATCTGACACCGGACCGGCCATCGCGCGGGTCGCCCAGCTGGCTGACGGCCCTTGCAAGCTGCGTGCGTGTCGGCTGGTCCGGTGCATAAGACGGCGTCTGCTCGAATGTGCGCACCGCTGGTCCGCAAGTGGACAGAAGCATCACGCTCAGACTGGCCATCAGGAAGAAGGCTTTCACGATGTCCCTCGTTCGGGCTGCTGCGTTTGCGGTCGGACCGAGAGCACCCAGACCGCCCATGCGACGTGATCCCACAAATTTGCCGTGTTGGTCAAACGCCTCTGCTGCGCGCGTGGCCCGGCGGTTCGTGCCTCGACCCTGCCCAAGGCGCGGGGCGACTGGACAGGTTGCAGGCTGGCATGAGACGTTTGGGCACCTTTGGCGGAGGAGGGGGCGATGGACTGGCGCGAGGCGGAGGAGATCATCGGATGCAAGGGCGAGGGCGACTACCTGCTCGACCTGCCGGCCCATGAGGCGCGATATCGCGAGAAGGCGCCCGTGCTGGCCGATCTGATGGTTTCGGCGGCCTCGCGCAGTGCGGTGCAATCCTATGCCCGGTTCGATGCGGCAGCCATCGCGGCACAGCGGGGCTACCGGCGGGCTATGAGTTGCGCCAATCTCGGTGCGCTGTTCACCTCGGTCTTCGGGGCCGGGGCCATGGCCTGGACGATCCTGGCCGGCGCGGGCGGGCCGCTGGCGGGCTACGGCGCGGGGGCAACGGTGCTCAGCGTCGGCGCGGCGATCAGTGCTGCGGCAGGGGCGGCGGGGCTTTACTGGTTGCGGCACGGGCGGCTTCTGGAGACCTGGATGGGCAAGCGAGCGGAGGCGGAGACCCACCGCATCGGCTATTTCAGTGGCCTGCTTGCGCGCGCGGCGGAGGGGCCGCAGGAGAGCGCGATGTTGGCGCTGGAATACGTGCGCCGTTACCATTTCGATGTGCAGCGGACGTATTATGACCACCGCGCACGGCAGCATGAGGCCAGCGCCAACCGGACGCTCGCCATCGGGGCGGCAGGCGCATTCCTGGCCACCCTGTCGAGCTTTGTCAGTGTCGGCGCGGACGGGTCGCTGCAGGCGATCTCGGCGCTCGGCGTGTTCGGGGCGGCGATCGGGGCCTATGCCATCGGGCGCGAGCAGATGACCCAGGACCGGCGCAACGCGGAGCGCTACGACCGGACCTATTCGGCGCTGGTGGCGATCACGGCCAAGCTCGACGAGGTGCGCGCGGCGGTGGCGGCGGGCCGGACCGGGGCAGCGAGCGCCTTTGGCGCGGCGGTGAACGAGCAGATCTCGAACGAGCATCGCCAGTGGCTGGAGGGGCAGGAGGCCGCGCGCGAGGCGCTGGAGCGGATCGAGACCGCGCTGCGTCCTGATGGGCAGGGGGTTTAGGCGGTCCGCAGGGTCAGGCGGTCGGTTTGTCCTTCCCGGCCCGCGCGTGCCCAGGCTCCGGCAAAGAGCGCGGTGACCTGCTCGACCGCATCGGGCGCGCAAACCACCAGCAGCCGGTCGGTGGGCACGCGGGCGGCGAGGGCGTCGATCTCGAACAGGATACCCTGGTTGGCCGGGTCGAAGCCGCGCATGTCCACGAGAATGCGCCTGGCCTGAGCCATCAGTGTCAGGACCGTGGGCTGCCAGGTGCTGTCGCGGCAATAGTAGTCCTGCATCGGGAAGAGCCCGTCGCCCTGCCGCGCGGTGCCGGCGGCGCTGGCCGCCGCCAGGTCCACAGGGCTGTCGATGAAGAGATCCGACAGGCGTCGGCGCAGGTAGGCGGCGAGTTCGGGCGCGTCGAGGGTTTCGGTGGCGAGATCCTCGGCGCCGATCATCAGGACCGGGCCACGCTGCCGCCAGTCCAGTAGGAGCGAACGGGCGAGGCGGGTCTGGGTGCCCTGCTGGCCGAAGACCCGCAGCAGCAGATGCGTCTCCTGCGCCGGGGCGCGGGGGCGGAGCAGGGCGAGGGTGCCCCGGTAGGCGGCGAAGGCCAGCAGGTAGGCGAGGGTCAGCGGGCCGTGGCTGCCCCAGCCGAGACCGATGACCCAGACGCATTGGAAGAGCCACAGCAGGTCATGCTGCATCATCAACTCGCTGGAGCGGGCCGTGAGCCGCGCCACCGCGCGCACGACCAGCAGCGCGAGCCCCGTCCCGACCGCGAGCATCAGCGCAAGGCCGAGGATCACGTAGATCGCGGCCACCAGGCCCGGAGGGAGCAGGAAGAGCAGGAAATCAAGCACCCCCGCCAACATCATCAGGTAGATCGCTTCGAGCGCGAAGACGAGCGGGACGACCAGCGCGACCGCCACCATGAAGAGCGGCACGGCAGTGGTGCGCAGGGCCGGGTTGCCCACCAGAAGCGCCAGCATCAGCGCTGGGCCGACGAGAATGCCGAGGACGTCGTTGCTCTCCGGGGCGATGACATAGAGCAGCCATGTCCAGAACACTCCCGCCGCCACCATCCAGTACCAGCGCAGCCCGGCCACGTAGAGCGCCATGATCAGCGCGGGCAGCAGGAAGGCCGCCACCACCACGGCAAAGCGCAGGGGCGCGAAGCCGATCCCGTCGAGCAGGAACATCACCGTCACCAGTACAAGCGCGAAGGCCAGGCCCGCCGCGAGATACCGCAGCGCGAGCGCGGGCCGCAGGGGGGGCGCGCGGGACAGGGGCGCGACATCGACCTGCAGGGCGGCGCCGTTGGGATGGCTGGGGCCGGGCACGGCGAAGGCGGCCCCGGGGCTGGGTGTGCCCGCGCGCATGGCGCGCGCGATGGCCTTGCGGTAACGCCGCCGGATAATCGCCCCGAGCAGCGCCGCGAGCGGCACAGCCATGAAAAAGACAAAGGCGAGAAAGCCGTTGAAGTTTTCATCCGTGAGCATGGCTTGATCCGTCTCCGGGGCGAAGGTCCCTGGCCGCTGATTGGCGGTTGGGCGCCCTCAGAATGCCCAGACAGCGCCCCGAAAGATACCCGTTCGGGCCCGCCTCCCGGGGGGGCTTTCGCAGTGCATAAAAAACATGCTTGGACCTGCAAGGCGAGCTGTCGCGCGCGCGGCCATTGCACGGTCCTGATTTGGCTGCGCTGCGCCAACTGTGCGACGTCTTGGCTGCGAAACCGTCGGGTGGGATCGTGCGGAGAGGTGCGCGGCGTGGCGGGCTACTGGCTCCGCACCTCGCGCACCCATGCGACGATGGCCTGCCGCGCCTCATCACCCATCTGGACGGCGCTGGGCGGGGGCATGGCGTGGCTCACACCGGCCTGCAGGTAGATTGCGCTGGCCTGCCGGGCCACGTCGCCGGGGGTCTCCAGGTGCACATCCTTGGGCGCCCATTGCATGTTGCCCCACAGCGGCTCGCGCGCATGGCACATGGAGCAGTTGCCCAGGACCGCCTCGTAGGCGGCGTCGAACCCCGCGGCGGAGGCGTATTGTTGTTCATAGGGGGTCAGCGCGCGCGCCTCGGCGTCCTCAAAGGTGTTGCCGCTGCTGAAGGTGGAGAGCCACGCAATCGCGATCATCAGCCCGACCGTCACGCCCCAGGTCCAGATCGGGCCCTTGCCGGTCTTGTGCATGGTGTTGAAATAGTGGCGGATCGTGACCCCCGTCAGGAAGATCAGGCTGGCGATGATCCAGGCAAACTCCGTGGCGAAGGCCAGCGGATAGTGGTTCGACAACATCAGGAACACGACCGGCAGCGTGAGATAGTTGTTATGGGTCGACCGGACCTTGGCGATCTTGCCGTATTTTGGGTCCGGCTGGCGATCGGCCTTGAGGTCTTCGACCACGATCCGCTGGTTCGGCATGATCTGGAAGAACACGTTCGCGGTCATGATCGTCGCGGTGAACGCGCCCAGATGCAGCAGCGCCGCGCGCCCGGTGAAGATCTGGTTGTAGCCCCACGACATGATGACGAGGATGACGAACAGCAGCAGCATCAACAGCGTCGGGCTATCGGCGAGCCGCGACTTGCACATGGCATCGTAGAGCAACCAGCCGATCGTCAGCGATCCGGCCGAGATCGCGATGCCCTGCCAAAGGGCCAGGTCCGCCTTGGTGGGATCGAGCAGGTAAAGCTCCCCGCCGACCCAATAGATGATCGCCAGGAGGGCGGCGCCCGACAGCCATGTCGCGTAGCTTTGCCATTTGTGCCAGGTCAGGTGCTCGGGCATCCGCGCAGGGGCCACCAGATATTTCACGGTGTGATAGAACCCGCCGCCATGCACTTCCCATTCCTCGCCATAGGCGCCGTCGGGCAGGGCCTGGTTGGGTTTCAGCATCAGATCCAGCGCGATGAAATAGAAGCTGGCACCGATCCACGCCATCGCGGTGATCACGTGCAACCAGCGGACCGAGAACGCGATCCAATCCCAGAGGATTGCCAAATCATACATGTGTCTCTCTCCAAGCCTGTCTTTGCAGGCACTCTATGCGGGGCGTGATTGTTCCGCTATATCTACCCAAGGCCAAGCAGCATCAAAAAAAACAGAATAATGTCCTATCTCGACAACATCCGCACCTTTGTCCGTGTCTACGAGCTGGGCAGCATGTCGGCGGCCGGTCGGGACCTGCGGATTTCCCCGGCGGTCACCTCGTCGCGCATCTCGCAGCTGGAGGAGCATCTTGGGGTGCGCCTGTTTCAGCGCACCACGCGCAGCCTGGCGCCTACGGATCAGGGCAAGACGTTCTTCGGGGCCGCCTGTGAAGTGCTGGAAGCCGTCGAGAATGCCGAGGCGCAGGTGATCAACATGACCGACAATCCGAAGGGGTCGCTCTACGTGGCGGCGCCTCTCGGTGTCGGCCGCCGTCTGATCGCGCCGCAGGTGCCGGGGTTTCTGGAGCTCTACCCCGAGGTCCGGATGCGGCTCAGGATGACGGATCGCAAGGTGGACCTGACCACGGAGGGGCTCGACCTCGCGTTCTTCCTGGGACACCCCGAGGACAGCAACTTGCGGATCCGCAAGATCGCCGATGTGCGTCGGGTGCTGTGCGCATCGCCGGATTATATCGCGCGCCGTGGGCATCCCCAGAACGGAGATGCCCTGGTCTCGGAGGGGCACGAATGCCTCAACCTGCGGTTTCCCGGGGCAACGGAATTCCAGTGGCGCCTGGTGACGGACCAGGGGCCGAAACGGTTCCGTGTGGCGGGGCGCTACGAATCCGATGATGGGGATGTGTTGACCGATTGGGCGTTGGCAGGCCACGGGATTGCCATGAAGCCGGTTTTCGAGGTGACGGACCATTTGCAGGACGGTCGTCTCGTGCCCGTCTGCGAGGACACGCCGCCGGAACCGATCCAGATGGCCTGCCTGTTCACCCACAGAAAGAGGCAGGATCCCAAGACCCGCCTCTTCATGGAGTACATCATCGAAAAGATCTCGGACGTGGTCAGCGCAGACCGCTTCGGACCGGGCGCGTCAGCCTAGCTTCCGCGATAGGTCGAATACCCGAACGGCGACAGCAGAAGCGGCACGTGGTAGTGAGAGGCCTCCGACATTCCGAACCGCAGCGGAATGACGTCGAGAAAGCGTGGGGCCTCGGGCGGCGTTCCGATCGCATCGAGATAGGCACCCGCGTGGAAGACCAGTTCATACACACCTGTCCGGAAGGCATCCGTCGGCAGGATCTGTTCGTCGGTCCGGCCGTCGTCGTTGGTCACCAGCGTTTTGAGATGCGTCCTGCGTTCCCCTTCGATGCGAAAGAGCTCGATCTTGAGCCCCTGTGCAGGGCACCCGCGCGCCGTGTCGAGAACATGTGTCGTCAAGTATCCGCCCATGAAACCCTCCCTTTCGTTGGGCCCAGTGTCTGACAGACTGGTCTGCGCGCTTCAAATCCGGATCGACAAGAGGCTGTATCAATTTTTTTTTGAAAAACAAAACGATTGTATTGCTATATTGCGTAGCGGCAACTTTTGAGGAATGTAAACGTGAACCGCTATCCCCGAGATTTGACAGGATATGGCGCGACCCCGCCGACCGTAACATGGCCCGGTGGGGCGAAGATCGCCGTTCAGATCGTGCTGAACTACGAAGAGGGGGGCGAAAACAACATCCTCCACGGGGATGCGGCGTCAGAGGCTTTCCTGTCCGAGATCACGGGGGCGGCCCCCTGGCCCGGGCAGCGTCACTGGAACATGGAATCGATCTATGAATACGGCGCGCGGGCCGGGTTCTGGCGTGTGCACCGGCTTCTGAAGGACCTGCCGGTCACCGTGTACGGCGTGGCCACCGCCCTGGCGCGGGCCCCGGCGCAGGTTGCCGCGATGAAGGCCAGCGGGTGGGAGATCGCCTCGCACGGGCTGAAATGGGTCGAGCACAAGGATATGGACCCCGAGCAAGAGCGGGCGCAGATCCGCGAGGCCATCCAGCTGCATACGGAAGTGACCGGCAGCGCGCCGCGCGGGTGGTATACCGGGCGCTGTTCCATGAACACGGTCGACCTGGCGGCCGAAGAGGCCGACCTGGCCTATATCGCGGACAGTTACGCCGATGATCTGCCCTACTGGATCCGCGCGGGCGGCAAGGACCAGCTCATCGTGCCCTATACGATGGATTGCAACGACATGCGCTTTGCGATCCAGGCGGGCTACACCAATGGCGACCAGTTCGAGAGCTATCTCAAAGACAGTTTCGACATGCTTTATGCCGAAGGAGAGGCCGGGCATCCGGCGATCCTGTCCATCGGTCTGCATTGCCGCCTGATCGGGCGGCCCGGGCGGGCCATGGCGCTGAAACGTGCGCTGGAGCATTTCCGCAAACACGAGGGCGTCTGGTTCGCCACGCGCGAACAGATCGCCGACCATTGGACGCAGCAACACCCCCCCGCCGCGCAGCGACGGCCCTCCGAGATGGATCGCGACAGCTTTGTGGCCGCGTTCGGCAGCATTTTCGAGCACAGCCCCTGGATCGCCGAAGGCGCCCACGCGCTGGAGCTTGGTCCGACCCATGACAATGCCGCCGGGGTGCACAACGCCCTGTGCCGGATTTTCCGCGGCGCGTCCGAAGCGCAACGGCTGAGCGTTCTGACCGCGCACCCGGATCTTGCGGGCAAACTGGCGGCGGCGGGCAAGCTCACCGCGGAAAGCACGGCGGAACAGGCGGGCGCGGGGCTCGACCTGCTGACCGATGCGGAGCGCGCGACATTCCAGAAGCTCAACGCGCAGTACGTGGCGCGGCACGGGTTTCCCTTCATCATCGCGGTCAAGGACAACACCAAGGCCACGATCCTCGACGCGTTCCACCGCCGTATCGAAAACGACCGGGAGACCGAGTTCGCCGAGGCCTGCCGCCAGGTGGAGCGTATCGCGGAACTGCGCCTGATCGAGAAGCTGGGCGCATGACACCCACCTTGAAAGCCGAACCGATCTCACAGGCGGCCATCGCGGGCCTGGCCGAGCTGATCGAAGCCGAGGGCGCGGCGGACAAGCTGATCAACCAGGGGCTTTGCGGGCGCTTCCATGATCGTGCCTCCCTCGACATCGCGGGGGACGCGGGCATCAGCGTCTTCAAGTCGGCGTCGTTCTCGCTGCCATACCGGATGGAGATGATGGAGCGTCACCCCCACGGCAGCCAGGCGTTCCTGCCGATGCAGGAGGGTACCTATCTCGTGGTGCTGGCCGAGGACAAGGCCGGCGCACCGCACAACCCGCGCGCCTTCATCGCCGGGCCGGGGCAGGGCGTGAACATCGGGCGCAATGTCTGGCACGGGGTCTTGTGCCCCTTGTCGGACACACCGCCCCAGGCGGCCCTGTTCATGGTTGTGGACCGCGTCACGGACGGGCCGAACCTGGAGGAGCACTGGTTCGACGAACCATACACCATCGAAAAATAAGAAATGCGCGGCTTTGGAGGGTCGCGCAGCATCAAAAGGGAGGGACACTCATGTCAGATGCAACCATTGGGACGCCGGAACAGCTCCGCGATCCCAATTACACACCGCCGCTTCACAAGGCGGTGCCCCTCGGGATCCAGCACGTGCTGGCCATGTTCGTGTCGAACGTGACGCCGGCGATCATCATCTGCGGCGCGGCCGGGTTCGGCTTCGGCTCGAACAGCCCCGATTTCCCGCAGATGATCTACATGATTCAGATGTCGATGTTCTTTGCGGGGGTTGCGACCCTGTTCCAGACCATCGGACTCGGCCCGGTGGGCGCGCGCTTGCCGATCGTTCAGGGCACGTCCTTTGCGTTCATTCCGATCATGATCCCGCTCGTTGCGGGCAAGGGTGTCGACGCTATCGCCGTTGTCATGGGCGGCGTTATCGTGGGCGGCCTGTTTCATGCCTGCCTGGGGCTTTTCATCGGCAAGATCCGCTTTGCCCTGCCGCCCCTGGTCACCGGCCTGGTGGTCACAATGATCGGTCTCGCCCTGGTCAAGGTCGGCATCCAGTATGCAGCCGGCGGCGTGCCTGCCATCGGGACGGAGCAGTACGGCTCGCTTCTCAACTGGACGATGGCGCTGGTGGTGATCTTCGTGACGCTGGGGCTCAAGTTCTTCGCCCGGGGCATGCTGTCGGTCTCGGCGGTGCTGATCGGGCTTCTGGCGGGTTATGTCTATGCCTTCACGCTGGGCGAGGTCAGCCTCGACAATGTCGCCCGCGCCGCCACCTTCGCCTTGCCGAACCCGTTCCATTTCGGGGTGGAGTTCACCGCTGCCGCGATCATCGGTTTCTGCCTGATGGCTTTCGTGTCAGCCGTGGAAACCGTCGGCGACGTGTCGGGCATCACCAAGGGCGGCGCGGGTCGCGAGGCGACCGACAAGGAGATCGAAGGGGCGACCTATGCCGACGGTGTCGGCTCAGCCATTTCGGGGGTCTTCGGCGCGCTGCCTAACACGTCCTTCAGCCAGAATGTGGGGCTGATCGCCATGACCGGCGTCATGAGCCGCCATGTCGTCACCATCGGTGCGCTGTTCCTGATCGCGGCGGGCGTGGTGCCCAAGGTGGGTGCGGTTGTCTCCTCGATCCCGATCGAAGTGCTGGGCGGCGGCGTGATCGTCATGTTCGGCATGGTCGTGGCGGCGGGTATCTCGATGCTGTCGGATGTGCGCTGGAATCGCCGCAACATGGTAATCTTCGCGATTTCCCTGTCGGTCGGTCTGGGCCTGCAGCAGGAGCCGGGCGCGCTTCAGCATCTGGAGGGCACGATCAAGGTCCTGCTGACCTCCGGGCTGCTGCCAGCGGCGCTGATCGCCATCGTCCTCAACCTCATCCTGCCGGACGAGCTGAGCGACGAGGCCACGGAGGAAGTCTCCGGCGGCATGGCCGGGCATGGTCACGGGGAGCTTGTGAAGGACGATCACGTCTGATCCCACCCCACGCACAGCAACGCAAAAGGCCCGGTCACATCGACCGGGCCTTTTCTGTTGCGGGTCGCGCGATGTCAGTCGTAAGCCGCGTCCACGATGAATTCGACTTTCAGTTCGGGCCGCGCGAGCTTTGCCTCACCACAGGCGCGGGCCGGCGCATGGCCCGTCGGAACCCAGGCGTTCCACACCTCGTTCAGACCGGCGAAATCCTTCATGTCGGCCAGCCAGATCGTGACACGCAGCATGTTCTCGCGCGACGATCCGGCCTTTTCCAGAAGGGCGTCGATCTTCTCGAGGCAGAGGCGGACCTGCTCCTGAACGGTCTCGCCCTCCGCGACCTGCCCGGTCAGGTAGGCCACGCCATTGTGCTTGACGATCTTCGAGGACCGTTCCCCGGTTTCGATGCGTTCGATCATGTCATCTTTCCCTTGATGGTATCTTGGTGTGTGTCGGTCGGGCGCGGCGTATCAAGAATGATCCCCGCCTGACAGTCAGAAGCCCGGCATACCGACCCGGATGCCAGACAAAAAAAAGCCCCGGGCCATGGAGACCGGGGCAATGCGCTGTGGCATGGGTCCGCGTTTTCAGGGGTCTGCCAAACGCACATCCACGGGCGGGCGTTTATTGCGCCGCCGTCCGAAACGGTGTTGGCATCCGCGCGCCGCCGGACAAGGCCGACACGTTCATGTGGCGGTTCACGTCCTTGTAGAGCAGGTACCGGAACCGGCCGGGACCGCCCGCATAGCATGCCTGAGGGCAGAAGGCGCGGAGCCACATGTAATCCCCCGCCTCGACTTCGACCCAATCGTTGTTGAGGTTGTAGACCGCCTTGCCTTCCAGAACATAGAGTCCGTGTTCCATCACATGGGTTTCCAGAAACGGAATGACGCCGCCGGGCTCGAAGGTCACGATGGTCACATGCATGTCGTGGCGCAGATCCGCAGGATCCACGAACCGGGTCGTCGCCCATTTGCCATCGGTGCCGGGCATCTCGGTGGGCGGGATGTCCTGTTCATTGGCGACAATCGGGTCGGGCAGGGGCAGTCCCGGCACCGCCTCATACGCCTTGCGCACCCAATGAAAGCGCAGCATGTCATCGCTCTTGTTGTGCAATGCCCAATCGGCGCCGGGCGGGATATAGGCATAACCGCCCTCCACCATCTCGTGCTCGGTGCCCGCGAGGGTCAGCGCCGCCGTGCCCTCGACCACGAACAGCACGCCCTCGGCGCCCGGGTCGAGCTCCGGCGTGTTCGAGCCTCCGCCCGGGGCGACTTCCATGATGTATTGCGAGAAGGTTTCGGCAAAGCCAGACAAGGGCCGCGCGATCACCCAGAGCCGTGTCTTGTCCCAGAAGGGCAGGAAACTCGTCACGATATCTCGCATCGTTCCCTTCGGAATGACGGCATACGCTTCGGTGAAGATCGCGCGATCCGTGAGCAGTTGTTCCTGTCCGGGATGGCCGCCGCGAGGGGCGAAATACTTCGGTGTCATATGCACTCCGCAAGTTGAGGACTCAGCCCGAGTATGGCGGTCGCGCTGACCGTCAAACACCCTCGAAAGCCCGACAACTCCCTTCGGGATAATTTGATAATTGCGAGAATTGCCTCGGGAAAACGGAAGGTTCTTGTCGGAGGCGACCTGGTTTCTGGCTTCTGCCTTGGGCGGATACCGCGCTTGGGCAAGCAGAGGCAGGCTCTGCGCCGCCCGAGAGCATCGGTAAAGGCGGGATAAGCATCAGGCGTGGTGTGCTCGGAGGGAACGAGACGATCCTGCCGGACCTGTGCTTGCACCGAGACCGGTCAGGTCACTTTGGAACGGCTTCCGCCCCCGGTGTCACGGCGATGCGGGCCGGGTTTCTCATGGCACGCGCGCTGGCCGTCCGTGGCGCTTTGGGATGATAACCCCGTCCCCTACGCGCGATGCGCAGCTTCCAGGCGCGTGTCCGGGAAGGCGTCGCAGAGCCCGATCACATCGGCGCGGGTGTCACAAAGGCACGCGGCGGTGGAGACCGCGTCAGCCAGGGCCGCCGATGACGACGAGACCGACAGGGCCGCCCAGGGCGATGCGGTGCTGCTGCCGGTCCGGGGATCGAGGATATGGCCCTGCACCCCATCGCCGCCGAAGGTCATGCCCAGAGGGGCCGAGGTCGCAAGGGCGCGCTGGGCGAGGCCAATGTCGCCGCCCGCCGCGAAGCGCACGGGCCAGGGGCCGCCGGTCCGCGGGTCGTGGCCGAGCGCGCGCAACTCGCCGGTGTCGATCAGGGTGTTGGTCAGGCCCCGGTCCGCAAGGAACGTCGCGACCCGGTCCGCCACATAGCCCTGCGCGATCCCGTTCAGGGTCAGCGCCGCGCCGGAAGGCAAGGAAATCGCGCGGGCCTCGAGGGTCACCTTGGGCCAGCCGGTCACCTCCAGCGCTGCGCGCCGAGCGGTGTTCGACAGTGGGCGGCCCGTTTGCGCGGCGGTGGCCAGCGCCCGCCAGAGTGGCTGAATCGTCGGGTCGAAACGCCCCGCGCTGGCGTGGTAGACCGCGCCCGCCAGCGACAGGCATTCCAAAAGCTCCGCCGGCGGGGCCTCCAGCCGACCCACGGCGTTGAGCCGGGAAAGCGCCGAGTCGGGCCGATAGAGGCTGAAGATATCTTCCAGGCGGGATATTTCCGCCAGGGCCGCGGCGGCGATCACGGGGGCCTCGGGATGGGCCAGCCGCAGTGAAACCTGCGTACCCAAGGCCCAACCGGTTTCCACGTGCAGGGGCGTTCGGGCGGCGGCGGGCCAGGCGCAGGCCGCGGCGGCGATGCTCAGAACTCTGCGACGGGTGAGCATGGGGTCATCCTTCATTGCGGTTGGACAGGGATTGCAGGCGACGGTCGAAATCCGCGTCGTCCTCGGTGTCGTCGCCGATCTGCACGGGGGCGATCACGGCGCTGTCGGGGATGTCGTCGAGCGCGACCAGGGTGCCGCCGCTCGCGGCCATGAAGGCCTGCGCGGCGGCGGTATCGGCGAAGGGCACGATCTCGGGTGCGCCCATGCCGCCGTCGCGCCGCGAGCCGATCACGAACTGCGCAGAGTCCAGCGCGATCCAGTTCTCGGCCCCCGGATCGGCCCAGTCCGCGCCCGGCGCGCCCATGTCATTGACCCAGACCGCGAGGATCCGGTGGGTCTGTTCGGGCAGGCGCATGTAGGCGACCGCGTCGCGAACCTGGCTGAAGAACAGCGGCGCGCCGGGCAGGCCTTCGAGATGGACCTGGGCCTTGGGACCTTCATGCTCCAGAAGGTTCATCTGGCAGAAATGGCCTGTCGCCTCGGGGGTCAGCGCCACGGGATCGACGATCTGCTGCTGCACGTCGTCCTTGCAGGCCGCCAGCGCGAGCAGGAACATAAGGGGCAGGGCTCTCATGGCGTCACCTTGCGGAAGGCCAGCCCGGCCAAGGCGGTCGCGCAGATCGGCCAGATCAGCACCGGTAGCAGCGATTGCCAGACGGGGATCGTGCCGGCCGCACCGCCGATCCCGCTGGCCGCGGCCATGGCGCCGGAGGCGGTCAGGTTGAACAGGCGAAAGGCATCCGCCGGGTTGGCCAGCAGGGCGTAGGGGAAAACGTCGGTGGTGAACCAGCCGCCACCATCGGCCACGATCGCGGCCAGCAGGGCGAGATCATAAAGCACCACCAGCCCGAGCCAGAGCCCGATCGCCAGCCCCGCCGCACCGGAGGGCCGCCGCGCCAGGGCCGAAAGGCCGTAGCCCGCCCCGAGGAAGGTCGCCCCCAGGAGTACCGAGGTCCAGGTCAGCCGCCACAACGCGGCCAGCCCCGCCCCGGCGTCGGGATCGCTGGCAAAGGCTATCGCGGCGGCCAGACCGTAGCCCACGACCACCGCGAGGGTCAGCACCGCGAGATGGGCCAGTAGCTTGCCCAGCAGAACCTCCTGCCGGGTGATCGGGTAGGTCAGCAGAAGCGGCAGCGTGCCCCGTTCCACCTCGCCGGCGATGGCATCGAAGCTCATCAGCAGCGCGAGAAGCGGCACGAGGTAGACTGAAAGCGAAGTCAGCGACGCCACCGTCACCGACAGCCGGTCGACCCCGAGCCCGCCGCTGGTGGGGGCGGACCCCACCGCGGCGAGGACCAGCGAGAACACCGCCATCAGGATCAGCGCGATCAGCACCCAGCGGTTGCGGATGGCGATGCGCAGTTCGGTTTTTGCCGTCGCGAGGATGCGTGTCATTCTCCGGTCCTCCGGCTGAAATGGCTGTAGAGGTCTTCGAGGCTGGGCGGCATCACCTCCAGCTCGGCGACCTTGGACCCCAGGGCGGCGATCTGGGCGAGCGTGGCGAGTTTCTCGTCCTGGCTGCAGGTGAGCTTCACGCCGGTGTCGAGCCGGATCGCATTGGGCAGGGCGGCGACGATGTCGCTGCCGTAGCCGTTATGGGGGGTGATGATCATGGTGACCGGCAGGTTCGCGCGGCGCCTGAGTTGCGGCAGGCTGCCATCGGTCATCAACTGACCCTCGGACAGGATCGCGATTCGGTCGGTGCGCGCCTCGACCTCGGTCAGCGCATGGGAAGACAGCAGGATCGCGGCACCCTCGGCGGCCAGCCCGTCCATCAGGTCGTAGAAATTGCGTCGTGACACCGGGTCCAGCCCGGAGGTCGGCTCGTCCAGCACCAGCAGTTTGGGCGAACCGATTAGGGCCTGGGCGAGGCCGACGCGCTGCCGCATGCCTTTGGAATAGGTGCCGATCCGGCGCTTGCCCGCATCCCCCAGACCGACCCGCGCCAGCAGTTCGCCCGCCTGCCGCGGATCGGCGCCGCGCAGGGACAGGTAGTGGCGCAACTGCTCCAGCCCGGTCAGCGCCGGGTGAAAGGCGACGTTTTCCGGCAGGTAGGCCACCTGCCGACGCGCCGCCGCCGAGCCGGGTGCGGCCCCGAGCACCGAGGCCTGCCCGGCGCTTGCATCGATCAGCCCGAGGACGATCTTGATCAGCGTGGACTTGCCCGCGCCATTATGGCCCAGCAGGGCGACACGCTCCCCGGCGGCGACCTCCAGCGATACATCGCGCAGGGCGGTTACGTCGCCGTACCGCTTAGTGAGCGTTGAAATTTTCAGGATCGAAGTCATCCTGGTCTCCTTCGTCCCAGCGTCCGGCGGCGGCGGCTTCGAGCGCCAGCAGCGCGTCCGGCACGGGAATGGTTACGGGCGTCATGGCCGGGTGGCTGTCGACGACACCGCCCGGCAAGGTTGCGGGAAAGGACGATTGCGACCAGCGCACGAGCTGCACCGCGGGCGCGCCCAGCAGGAGGGCCGCGGCCGGTTGCGACCACAGGATGTGATCCATCAGGTCGTTTGGCCGGAAGACGTTGTCGGCTGCGCCATCGCCGTTCAGGTCATAGGCAGGGTGATCGGACCAGTAGTTCCCGGCACCCTCATGGCTCCATTCCACGGTCTTGGTGCCGACATAGCGGACCTGCTCGCGGTTGCCGATGAACGCATTGCCGGTCAGCACGTTGCGCTCGGAGCCGGCGGTGAAGTGGATGCCGATGTCGCAGCCTTCGAACCGGTTGTCGTAGATCAGGTTCTTGTGGGCGTTATAGATGAACAGGCATTTTTCGGACCCGCCGCGCACCAGGTTGTTCGCCACGTCGGTGTTGTTGGAGAAGTTCAGCATCACGCCGTGGTTGCGGTCACCGAGGCTGAGATTGTCGCGCACCACCACGCGGTTGGAATACATGATCGCATAGCCCAGCCGATTGCCGATGCTGACATTGCCGATCACTTCGCTGTTATGGGTGTGCATGTAGTGTACCGCAAAGCGCAGGTCGCGGAAGATGTTGTTCCGGAACACGTTCTTCTTCGAGGTATTGGCGAAGATCCCGTCGCGCCCGTAGCGCACGGAGTTGCCCTCGACCACGGCGCCGGGACTGTTCCAGACATAGATGCCGTTGCCGCGATCGTTCAGGCGCGGCTGGAGGGTGCCGACGATCTCGTTATGGGCGACGAGGGCGTCATGGCCGCCGTGAATGTCGATGCCGTGCAGGTTTCCCAGCACGCGGTTATGGGTGATCACGGCGCGGTGGGCCTTGCGCAGGATCTTGATCCCGGCGTCGAGGTCCTTGCTGCTCATGCCGGAGCCGGTGACCGTCAGCCCGCGGATCGTAACGTCTTCTGCCGCGATCTCCACGGCGGTGCCCTGGCCGAGGCCGTCGATGATCGCCTCGCCTCCTTCGGCGGTCAGGGTGACGGGCACGTCGATCCGGAGTGCCCCGGGATAGCGTCCGGGGGCTAGGATGAGCACATCGCCGGGACTGGCCCCGGCGATGGCGGTTTGCAGGTCGCCCGGTGCCCCTGGCGCAAGCCGTCGCTCTGCCGCGGCCAGGGGCATCGACAGGGTCAGGAGCACGGCGAGCACCAGGAGACGGACCATGGTCAGGCGTCCCGCGGTTCGACGAACATCCGGCCGCGCATCTCCATGTGGAGCGCGTGGCAGAACCACTGGCAGTAGTACCAGTAGACGCCGGGCTGGGCGGCGGTGAAGGTCACCGATGCGGTCGCCTGGGGCCCGAGTTCCATCGCGACGCCGTGGTTGCCCATGGTGAAGCCGTGGGTCAGGTCGTCGATATCGTCGAGATTGGTGACCGTCACCGTCACCTCGTCGCCCTCGGTCACCGTGAAGGTTTCCAGCGAGAAGTTCGGTGCCTGGCTGGTCATGTAGACCCGGACCTTGTTGCCGTCGCGGATCACTTCCTCCTGCCAGTCATCGAGATCGATTCCATCGGCCTCGGCTTGCCGGCGGGTTTCGGCCCACATCGGGTCGTTCCGATCCCAGACCGAAACCGGGTTCACCTTGGAGGGATGGACGATGATGCTGTCATGGGGCTCGGCGAAGGTCGGGCCGTCATGGACCAGTGTCAGCTTGGTGTCGTCGATCACGAAGACCTGCTCGTTCTCGGGCTTGAGCGGGCCGACATTCAGGAAACGGTCCTTCGAGAACTTGTTCATCGTGATGTAGAACTTGTCCGATGCGTCGAGGGTTTCGCCCTCGGCGGTGGAGTTGTGGCCCGGCTGGTAATGCACATCCGTCTTGGACAGGATCGGGTTCACGTCGGCGCCGCCATAGGCCTCCACGGCCTTGGCGATGTCCCATTGCACCACCTGGCTGTCGAGGAAGAGCGTGGTATAGGCCCGGCCCTTCCCGTCAAAGCAGGTGTGAAGCGGGCCGAGGCCCAGCTCCGGCTCTGCCACGACTGCCGAGCGCGGATCGGCATCCTCTTCGAACAGCGCGTCGAGCTTGCGCACGTCGATCACCGAAACCGTGGGCGACAGCTTGCCGCCGATGCAAAGGTGCACCTTGTCCGGCGCCATGTTGCAGCCATGGGGGTTGTTGGGGATCGGGATGTAGCGGGTGTACTTCTTGTTCGATCCCTTGCGCCCGTCGATGACCTTGACGCCGTTCAACTCGATATAGTCGCCCTCGGCGATGCCCTTCTCGATCTCGGCGATGTTGAACACCACCACGTGGTCCATGTCGGATTCGGTCATGTCCGCGAGAGTCATGCCCATTTCCGAGTTGTAGGAGGTCGAGAAGGCGTACTTGCCCTCATAATCCGCATCGGTGTTGTCGAGGTTGCCGGTCACCATGACCTGCCAGGCGACGGTCATCTCATCGGCGTTCAGGGCGGTGTAGAAGTTGGTGTACTCCTCGGGCTTGTCCAGGATCTGGCCGTCATTGACGATCGGCACCTCGTCCTCGCCATTGGCGAACACGTAGTTGGTGCGCGGCCATTTCTGCGGACGCAGGCCGTGGATACCCTTGGCGTTCGGGATCTCGATGATCTTGTCGCATTTCATCACGTCGCAACGGATCCGGGCCACGCGGGTGTTGGCCTTGTCGTTCATGAACAGGAAGCGCCCGTCATACTTGCCTTCGGTGAAGGACATGTGGACGTGGTGCAGATCGCCGTTGCGCGGGAATTCCAGCCCGTTGGCAGCGAGGTACTTCTTGGTCTTCTCCGTCAGGCCCTCGGTCAGGATCTTCTTGGACTCGTTGGTGATGCCCCAGCCGGTGGCCGAGCAGATGTTGAAAACCGGGATCCGCATCAGCTCGCGCATGGAGGGCACGCCGATGATGCGCACCTCGCCGGTCTGGCCCGAGGACCAGAAGCCGTAATATTCGTCCAGCTGGCCCGGGGCCACGTGGGTGGACTCGGCGGCCGCGCTGGCCTTGGTGGTCGAGGCTGCGGTCGCCGCACCGAGGGCGCCGCCGGCAAGCATGGCCCGCCCGCCATAGGTTCCGGCCAGAGCCGCGCCTCCGGCGGTTGCGCCCAGAAGGCCTCTGCGGGAGATCCCGCCTTTGGGTGTCTTGTCAGTCATGGTCTGTCCCTTCATTCAGCTGGTTGAGGTGTCTTGACGTTTGGATGCCCGGTCAGGTCGCGCGGGGTCACGGAGCCCACCGATTGCCGGCGCTTGAGTTTCTTGATGACGACCGGGCAGGTCGTTTCGGATTGATAGAGCACCTGACAATGCAGGCAGTTCACGCATTCGTTCGGGTTGATCTCGCCAGTCGGGTGGATCGCCTGAACGGGGCATTCGTTGGCGCAGCTCTGGCAGGGATTGCCGCATTCGCGGTACCGCTTGAGCCAGTCGAACATGCGCAGCCGGGCCGGGATCGCCAGGGCCGCGCCCAGCGGGCACAGGTAGCGGCAGAAGAACCGCTCGACGAAGAGACCGGCTGCCAGCAAGGCCAGTGCATAAGCCACGAAGGGCCAGGCCCGCTGGAAATTCAGGATGATGGCGGTCTTGAAGGGCTCGACCTCGGCCAGGTGCTCGGCCTGCTCCAGGCTGGCGAGGCTGACGCCGAACAGGCCCAGGAAGATCATGTATTTGACTGGCCAGAGACGCTCGTGCAGGCCCCATGGCAACTCCCACTGGGGAATGCGGCAGGCGCGCGCGATCTTGTTGGTCAGCTCCTGCAAGGCGCCGAACGGGCAGAGCCAGCCGCAATAGGCCCCGCGCCCCCAGAATAGCAGGGCCGCGGCGACCGCGAACCACAGGATGAAGGTCAGCGGATCGAGCAGGAAGGCCTGCCAGCTGAAATCCGTGGTCAGCGCGCCGAAGAGCGCCATCAGGTTGACCACCGACAGCTGTGCATTGGCATACCAGCCGAGATAGACCAGCACGACGCTCAGGAACGTCATCCGGAACCAGAAGAACGCCCGCGCGTTGCGCGTCGCCATCCCCTGGAAGAAGAACACCAGCGTCAGCAGACCCAGCAGCCCGCCGGTCACTGCGATCTCGACCGTCTTGTCCGCCCAGATCCGTTTCCAAAGCGCCTGCTGCGCCGCGGCTTCGTCCTGTGCCAGCAGGTCGTTGACTGCGTTGGACGGCGCAGGCGCGGCTGGAGGTGTCACGGCGCGCAAGTAGCCCGCCGGCAACTGGTAGCCGAGGTCGAACGTGGTGAAGACCTTCTCGATCGGGCCAACCTCGCGCTGCACCAGCAGCTGGATGCGGAACGGCTCGGCAGGATCGAAGCCGCTGTCGGCCGGGATCTTGAACAGGTCGGCTTCCACGAAGACAGGGGCGCCCTCTGCCTCGACCGAGACGATGCGCTTGTGCATCCGATCGCGGAAGCGGACCGAGATCTCGTCCTGAATCAGTACGATCCGGTCGAAGATGCCGCCGCGCACATAGCCCGAGCCCTTGAAGCTGTAGAGCCCGCGGCCGAAGACCGCGATGGCGTGGTCGCCCGGTTCCAGCCAGTCGGCGACGTTGCGCGCCGTGGCCTCGCCCAGCAGCGACGCGGCGATGGCCGGGTGGGAGACGAGCGCGGTCTGCATTTCGATGAAAGTGGTTTCGGGCGGCAGGGTCAGGGCGCGTTCGGCGGCACGCGGATCGCCCATGGTGGCGAAGGCGGCGTTGATCTGGCCCACGTCCAACGACAGCCGTCGTAGGGTGCCGTCGCCTTCCAGGGTCATCCAGTCCGGCGCGGCAGGGGCGTCGAGATCCAGCTCGAAGGCGGGGCCGGTGTCGGGCGGGGGCGGGGCCAGCCCGCCGAGGCCAAGCGCGCGAGCCACCCGCAGGCCGGAGCGTACGATCGAGTCGTCGATCACCATCACCGTCACCGTCGCGCCCGAGATGATATCAAGCTCATGGGCCGTGCCGCCGGATTCCGCCTCGGCCACGAGGTCGAGCCCGGCATAGGCCTCGATCAGGGTACGCATCTCGGATTCGGGGATACCGATCAGCACGATGGGTTCGGAATGCTTGACCAGCCTGACCGCGCTGACCGTGGCATCCGGGGCGACCGCGACGAGTACGTCGATGGGCTTGCCCGAATACCCGGTGGTGGAGACGAAATCAGAGGTGATGAAAGCCCAGGCGGCGACCTCGCCATCCTTGAGGATTGGCGCTACGGGCACGTCCTCGCGGATGGGGCCGTAGCCCTCGGCACCGGGCACGAGGTCGGCTGCGGGGGTCTTGGCGAGGTATCTGGGCAGAACGGGGTCGGCCCATGCGGGCATCGCCAGGGTCAGCAGAAGGAGGAAATGGGCGATCCATCGTTGGGGGGTCATCGGGGCTCCTGACCGGGTTCGCCGCCGATGAGGACGAGGGACAGCCTTGCGCCGCGCGGCAGCATCGTCTGGTGCGCCTGCAGCATTGCCGCGTCGCCAGGGGCTTCGGGGCGGCATGTCACGTCGCTCGGCCCCGGAGGGGCGCGCGGCATGGGGATTCTGATTTGACTGGATTGACCGGACTGATCCGGGACGGACCAGTTCACGGGAACCAGGTGGTAAGGCGTAAGGCCAGGCGCGGTCGCATTCGACGCATGGGCGAGGTCCATCCCGCCGAGGCAGTGCTTGCACTGGATACAATGCCGCGCCGGATCGACCGGATTGCCATTGGCATCAATCCAGACGGTCTCGGACTCGTCGCCTGCGCACAGAACCATGGGGATGAGCCCACCGGTTCTGTCACCCCCGCCGGTGGCAAGCGCGCCATGGGCGGCCACCAGCGTGATGCAAAGCCAGAGCAGGCAGAGATTCAGTCCCTTGATCATGCGAAGAGGCTGCGGGAACGGCGAACGCGTCTCCTTGACTTTTGTTAAGTGGGGGCTGCGACCAAAAGACATGCCGCAGGTGCGGGTTTGGGGAAAAGGCCTGCGCAGGCCGTGTGCAGCAAGCGTCTGTGCAGAGCGGCGCCCGAGGGTTGCGACGAAAAGGCTCAGCATGCGCCTGCGACCTCAGCGGACACGGTTGTCGGCAAATTCGGCCAGACGCGCGACGTCCTCGATTCGGACCGAGGCGCGGGTGTTGACGACGCCTTGCGCGCGCAACTGGCGCAGGATGCGGCTGAGGCTTTCGGGCTTCAGGCCGAGCCTGCCTGCCACGAGTTCCTTTTCATAAGGCAGGCTCAGGGTGCAGGCGCCTTCGCGGACCGGTGCCAGGCTGACAAGAAATTCCGCGACGCGCTGCGCGCCGTTGCGGGCCACCAGGGTCTCCACCTGGGCAAAGAGGTTCGTGACATGATCGAAGGCCGATGACAGGAGAGCCTCGGCCACATCGGGGTCCTGCCGCATTCGGGCCAGGAGCGCGTCGGCGCGGATTTCCAGCACACGCCCGGGGGTGACCGCGTGGCAGCTCACCGGATGGCCCATATCACCCGACGGCAAGGGGTCCCCGAGGGTGTCGCCCCGGGTGAACACGCCGAACACCGCCTCCGTGCCGTTGGACGACAGGCGCGACAGTTTCAGCCACCCTTCGGTCACCAGGTAGATCGCCCGCGGCGGCTCGCCCTGAACGAACACGGGCTCACCGCGGTTCAGCGCGAGGGGCCGCGCGCCGGCGAGGATCTTGTCCGCGACGGTCTTGTCCATCCGGGTGAAAAACTTCGCCTGTTTTGCGATGGCGCTATCGTTCAAGGTCATGTCGCCGGTTCCAGTGCGCGCAAGGAGTCCTCGGGAACGCTTGGTCGCACCGAACGCGGCGCGATGTCTTGACGTTGGTTAAGGAACGGCGCGGAGTCCGGTTTTAGCCTTGGGGCAGACAGTTCCAGGAGGCCTCCATGCAGATCGACCGCTATATCGCCGACCGGCTCGCCCAACTTCGCGAAGAAGGCAATTATCGGGTCTTTGCCGATCTCGAGCGTCACAGGGGGGCGTTTCCCCGCGCCACGCGCCGCAGCGGTTCGGGCAGTGGTCCTGTCACCATCTGGTGCTCGAACGACTATCTCGGCATGGGCCAGCACCCCGATGTCCTGGCCGCGATGCACGGCGCGCTTGATCGGTCCGGCGCAGGCGCGGGCGGGACGCGCAATATCTCGGGCACGACCCATGACCATGTCGCGCTCGAAGCCGAGTTGGCGGACCTCCACGGCAAAGAGGCGGCGCTTCTGTTCACCTCGGGCTATGTTTCGAACTGGGCCGCGCTGGGCACCCTGGGCGCGATGTTGCCCGATTGTCTGATTCTCTCCGATGCGCTGAACCATGCCTCGATGATCGAGGGCATCCGCCATTCCCGCGCCGACCGGGTCATCTGGACCCATAACGACATGGCCGACCTGGAGGCCAAGCTGGCGGCCCAACCTCTTGAGCGGCCCAAGATCATCGCCTTCGAGAGCGTCTATTCCATGGATGGGGATATCGCCCCGATCGCCGAGATCTGCGACCTGGCCGACCGCTACAATGCCATGACCTATCTCGACGAGGTGCACGCGGTGGGTCTCTATGGTCCGCGGGGCGGTGGGGTGGCCGAGCGCGAAGGGCTGATGGACCGCATCACGGTGATCGAGGGTACGCTGGGCAAGGCCTTTGGCGTGGTCGGCGGCTATATCGCGGCGAGCGCGGACCTGTGCGATTTCGTGCGCTCCTTCGCGTCGGGTTTCATCTTCACCACCGCTCTGCCGCCCCATGTGGCGGCCGGGGCCTGCGCCTCTGTTCGGCATCTCAAGCAGAGCAGTATCGAGCGACGCATCCAGCAAGAGCGCGTGGCCGAGTTGCGTGCCCGGTTCGATGCGATCGGCCTGCCCCATGTGCCGAACCCCAGCCACATCATTCCGCTGATGGTGGGCGACCCGGTGAAGTGCAAGTTCATCTCGGACACGCTGCTGGACGAGTTCGGCATCTATATCCAGCCGATCAATTATCCGACCGTGCCCAAGGGGACCGAGCGGTTGCGCATTACCCCGTCGCCGGTCCACGACCCGGCGGATCTCGACCGTTTGTGCACTGCGCTCGAAACGCTGTGGACCCGGTGCCAGCTCGCCCGGATGCCCCGCGCGGCCCAGTAGGGCCGCAGCGCAAAGATGACTCGTTCATGCGACGATTAAGCATGTAGCTTTGAGCGCTGCGTGCTGCGCAAGTAGGGCCATGGCTTTATCGCATCTCAATACGGCAAAAGCGAGTTTGCTGCTGTCGAACTGCCCGGACGAGGTGGCCACGAAGATCCTCAAAAGGTCTTCGGTCAAACGCTATGACCGCGGCCAGGTGCTGTTTTCCCACGGCGAGGACGCGCACTCGGTCTATATCGTGATCGACGGCTGGGTGAAGCTGTATCGAATCACCCCCAATGGCAGCGAGGCGGTGGTCGGAGTCTTCACCCGGGGGCATAGTTTCGGCGAGGCGGTGGCGCTGCGCAACGATACCTATCCGGTCGCGGCCGAGGCTGCCACGGATGTGCGTGTGGTGCAGGTGCCATCGGCCGAGGTGCTCAATGTCATGCGCTCCCATCCGGAGGTCTGCATCGCCATCCTGTCCTCGACCTTTGCGCATCTGCACGCGCTTGTAGCGGAGGTGGAGCAGCTCAAGGCCCGCTCCGGAGCGCAGCGCGTCGCGCAGTTCCTGTTGTCGCTCGTGACCTGCGATGAAGGGAGCTGCCGCGTGATGCTGCCCTATGACAAGATCCTGATCGCGGGGCGCATCGGGATGAAGCCCGAAAGCCTCAGCCGCGCCTTTGCGCGCCTCAAGTCCCAGGGCGTCACGATCAAGCAGAACCATGCGGAGATCGCCTGCATCGACACCCTGCGCGACTTCGCCGACGAAGACGGCACGGGCGAGGTGCCACGCCAGCGCATGATGTAGCGCCGGCGAGCGTCAGCCAACCATGTAGAGCCCGGCCAGAAGCAGCCCGGCAAACACCAGGCAGGTGACACCGCCCCGCCGCCAGCTGGGCGCGCCACGCAGGCCGAGATAATCCAGCAGGATGATGCGCGCCTTGGCGATCGCAACCGCGAGGATCGCCAGCCCCGCATACTGCGGTCGCAGCCAGGACACCGCGTCCTGCGACAGGACCGTGCCCAGCACCGTCAACGCCAGTAGCGCGCCCCAGGCCCGGAGGCTCACGATATGCGGCGCCGCTCTCATGCCATCAGGTAGATCACGGGAAAGAGCAGCACCCAGACCAGGTCCACCATGTGCCAGAACGCTGTCGCCGCCTCGACCGGGGCCGGACGCGGGCGCCAGGCCACCAGGGCCAGGACGAGAACACCCGCGACCACATGGGCGGCGTGAAACCCGGTGAGCAGGAAGTAGAAAGTGAAGAAGGCGTGGGTGTCGGTCGACAGCCCCAGCGCCGCGAGATCCGCGAACTCGCTGCCCTTTATCACGAGAAAGACCAGCCCGAGCGTCCCGGCCGCCGCAAGCCAGCCGCGCGTGGCCGCCGTCCGTCCAGCCGTACAGGCCTGCGTTGCCAGCGCCGCGAAAAGCCCGCTGGTGACCAGAACGACCGTATTGATGCCCGCCCGGACGGGGTGCAGGGCCTCCTGTGCGGTGGCGAACCCGCCGGGATCCGTGATCCGGACCCCGAGAAAGGCCGCAAGTCCCGCGCCGAACACCAGAAGCTCGCTGACCACGAGCACCCAGATCATCAGGCCACCCGGCAGCTCGTCGAAAGGGTCCCGCGATGTGTCGCTCATGCGCCGATCAGTTGACGATAGATCGCGGGCAGCGCCTGGATCAGGCGGTTGGGATCGGGCACGACCGAGAAGCCGCCCGCGCCAAACATCCGGGTGAAACTGGCCTTCGAGCGGCTGTCGATGGTGATGGCGAAGACCGCGTGGCCCTGTCGGCGTGCTTCGCGCACGGCCATGCGGGTGTCCTCGACCCCGTGACGCCCCTCGTAATGGTCGAGGTCGTTGGGTTTGCCATCGGTGATTACCAGCAGCAGGCGCCGTTTGCGTGCCTGTCGCGCAAGCCCGGCGGAGGCATGGCGGATCGCCGCCCCCATCCGCGTGTAGAAGCCGGGGCGCAGGCTGGCGATGCGCGCTTCGACCCCGGTGTTCATCGGCGTGCCGAAGCCCTTGCAACGGGTCAGGTAGACACGGTCCCGTCGCAAGGACGAGAACGCATCGATGGCGAACTCATCGCCGCAGGCCTGCAGGCCCCAGGCCAGTGCTGTCAGGGCCTCCCGTTCGATATCGATCACCTGGCGGCCCGCCACGGCACTTTCGGTGGAGCGGGACACGTCCAGCAGGATCGAAACCGCAAGGTCGCGCGCCTGCGGGCGGGTCTGACGCCAGATGCGTTCGCTTCCGGCCCCGCGGGTGACGAGATCCACCTGCGCGCGAACGCAGGCCTCCATGTCCAGCTCCTCGCCCTCGGGTTGGCCGGGCAGGACCACGCGGCCGGGGCGCAAGGCCTCGAACTGGCGGCGCACGGCCTCGATCCGGCGGTGGGCATCGGGGGCGCGCAGGGCGTCGGTCTGGACCGGGTCGGCCCAGCTGGCCAGCACGCGCGCGTGGTGCGGCAGGTAGCTGCCGCTGCGCGCCTCCCATTCCGGGTAGGTCAGGACATCCGACAGCGCCTCGCGGTCGGCATCCTCGGGCGCAAGGTCCAGGTGCAGTTTCAACTTCGTGGCCGGCGCCTTGGAAATCTGCCCCAGCCCGATCTCGTCGAGATCGTCCGCGGCCTTCTTGGCGTCGTCATTGTCGTCGTCATCCACGCGGCGGTTGAGGTTGAGGAACTCGGCAAAGCTGAGGATCGCCTCGAACTTGTGCAGGATCAGGCTGTCCTGACGCTCTGCCTGTTCGGATTTGCGCCGCCGGGCGCGGTGGGTTTTCTCGCTGCCTTCCTCGGCGGGGCCGTCCGTGTCGCGGGTCTCGACCTCGCTGCGGGCACTGAAGGCGACCGGGCGCAGATCGGGCCAGAGCGGCACCGGCCTGTGCGGGCGATACCGTCGCGCGGCGGGCGGCAGGGTGTCGAGCGGTGCGCCCTCGAGCACCGCGTCGATCTCGGCGGCCAGCCCTTGCAGCGGGGCCGGGTGGCCGAGCAGGCGCCGGATGACCGCTTCTGTGGCGGCCTCCTGCGGGGGCAGGCTGTGATCGCGGCGCATCTGCAGCGCGGCTTCGGCCAGGGTGCCGAAGAGCGGTACCAGGCCCGGGCATTCCGCGCAAGCCGCGGTCAGCATGGTCTTGGCGGCCTGCAGCCCCGCGATGTCGTCGTGAAACGGGTCCTCGGGGACGACCGGGTCCGGCGCATGGGCCGCGGCCGCCGTCAGCCAGAGATAGAGCGCCGCATTGGCCTCCCGCATCGGAAACACCGCCAGCCGCTCGGGCAGGCGCAAAGCTTCGCCATCGAAACTGGCGCGCGCATGGCGCTCGGTCTCGGTGCCCAGCCGACGCCGCCAACTGAGCCTGTGGCCCACTGCCTCGTCGGCTGCGGCGCGGAACTCGACGGCTGGATCGCCGCCAAGTCCACGGAAAAAAACGGCCAGACGCCCTGATATCTCCGTCAGTTCAACGGCCGCGTCCGAGAAAATCTCGGGCGCATCAAGACGACTGGCCAGAGCGTGCCACAGCTTCCCGACGGTTTCTTCGGGTTCCCATGGCTCGATCTCGATCTTGCTCATACCATACCTCACCCAAAGACGGCTGTTACAAGATCGGTCAGTCCGCGTTTCACGTCCTCTTCGTCTGTGAGAGGTTCGATCATCGCGGTGCGAATGGCGCGCTCCACCGGCATGCCCTTGGCGATCAGTGTCGCCGCATAGACAATCAGCCGGGTGGAGACGCCTTCTTCGATGTCCTGGCCCTTGAGATCGCGCAGCTTGCCTGCAAGTCGCACCAACGGCTTGACGCGCTCGACGGACAGACCGCTTTCGCTGGCGACAATCTCGACCTCATGCGCGGGCGCCGGGAAGCCGAACTCCAGCGACAGGAAGCGCTGCCGCGTCGAGGGTTTCAGGGTTTTCAGGATATTCTGGTAGCCCGGGTTATAGGAGGCCACGAGCATGAAGCCGGGGGCGGCTTCGAGTTCTTCGCCGGTGCGGTCGATCGGCAGGATGCGCCGGTCGTCGGTCAACGGGTGCAGGACCACGGTGACGTCCTTGCGGGCTTCGACCACCTCGTCGAGATAGCAGATCGCCCCTTCGCGCACCGCGCGGGTCAGCGGCCCGTCGACCCAGACCGTCTCGCCCCCCTTGAGCAGGTAGCGTCCCACCAGGTCGGCGGCGGTCAGGTCGTCATGGCAGGCCACCGTGTAGAGCGGCCGCCCGAGCCGTGCCGCCATATGCGCCACGAAGCGGGTCTTGCCGCAGCCCGTCGGGCCCTTGAGCAGCAGCGGCAGGTTGTTGTCATAGGCAGCTTCGAAGAGGCTGCACTCATCGCCCTGGGCGAGGTAGAACGGGGCCGAAGCCCCATTCCCGTTCATGTGTGATCCATCCATGGTAGTCACTCCGCAGGTGTTTCGGCTGCAACGGACCGGTCGTTGGGTTCAATGATCTCCTTGCGGGGCACGAAGATCGCGTAGATGAACAGCAACGCCCCGAGCACCACGACCACACCGGATCCGAACCGCATCCAGTAGAAGATGGTGATATCGTCCTGCACGCTCATGTAGTCGATGCCCATGACGCGCTGCAGGTGGGTCTGCACGGTGCCCGCGAAGGTCAGCACGAAGGTCATGAAGGTCATGCCGCCGGCCATCATCCAGAAGGATGCCATATTGAGCACCTGGTTGTACGGATCGCGGCCCTTCAGGATCGGCATCGCGTAGCTTATGATCGCGAGGTTGAGCGCGACATAGGCTCCGAAGAAGGCCAGGTGACCGTGCGCGGCAGTGATCTGCGTGCCGTGGGTATAGTAGTTCACCCCGTGCAGCGTGTGCAGGAAGCCCCAGACACCGGCACCGAAGAACGCGAGGGTCGCAGTCCCGAGCGACCACAGCAGCGCGGCCTTGTTCGGGTGATCCCGGCGGCCCTTCCAGACCATCACGAAGGCGAAGGCCATCATGGCGAAGAAGGGGATGACTTCGAGGCTGGAGAAGATCGATCCGATCCACTGCCAGTAACCCGGCGTGCCGATCCAGTAGTAGTGGTGCCCGGTCCCCAGGATGCCCGAGAACAGCGCGGCGGCGACGATGACATAGAGCCATTTCTCGACCACTTCGCGGTCCACGCCGGTGAGCTTGAGCATCAGGTAGGCCAGGATGGAGGCCATGATCAGCTCCCACACGCCTTCGACCCACAGGTGCACGACGTACCACCAGTACATCTTGTCGAGCGACAGGTTGTGCGGGTTGTAGAAGGAGAACAGGAACAGCAGCGCCAGACCCCACAGACCGAGCAACAGGATGTTGGTGATCGCGGTCTTGCGGCCTTTCAGCGAGGTCATGGAGACGTTGTAGAGGAAGATCAGCGCCGCCACGACGATGCCTGCCTTGACCCATTTCGGTTGTTCGATGAACTCACGTCCTTCCTTGCCGAGCAGCCAGTGGCCCTCGAACGGGTTGAACAGGTATGTGACGACCACACCCAGGGTGCCGACGACCAGGATCGCCAGCTGGACATAGGCGAGCATGGGCGAATGGATCTCGCGCTCCGCCTCCTCGGGGATGAGGAAATAGGCTGCCCCGAAGAAGCCCAGCAGGAGCCAGACGATGAGGCTGTTGGTGTGCAACATGCGAATGGTGTTGAAAGGCACCAGTTCCGATAGCGTGTTGGGGGAGACATAGACCCACCCCGCCAGCAATCCGCCGATAACCTGGATCGCGAACAGCCCGAGAGCCGTTGCGAAATAGGCATAGGCGATTTTCTGTGATTCGTATTTCATGGCTTTGCTCTCCTTAACCGGCGTCGTTCGGCGGCCAGCCCTGGGCGTCGATCTTGTCGGTCCAGATCAGGAAGTCCGACAGACCGCGGATCTCCTCATCGGTGAGTTCGAAGTAAGGCATCTGGCGACGGCCCTCGATGCCGGTCGGCATTGCCTGGATCCAGCCCTTGAGGGTTTCGAAGGCCGCTTCGGGATCGTCAACGACGCCCCAGCGGGTCATCACGTTGCCAACCTCGGGCGCGAAGTAGGCGCCTTCGCCGAGGATGGAGTGACAGTTGACACAGGTTTTGTCTTCCCAGACCTTCTTGCCGAGAACCACGCTGTCGGTGAGCTCCATCGACGCGGTCGAGGTGTTCACGATATAGAAATGGCTATGTGCAGTAAGGCCAAGGAAGATCGCTAGGAAAAACAGGGACCCGCCGTAGAAGATATTGCGGGCCATGCCTTTCGTCATGACGTCTTTCATGGGTAGTGCTCCTTGTCGGAGGGTTTAGGACCTCTTCAGGGTGCCTTGCGGGCGCGGCGGGAGTCTTAACCAACGTCAAGACCGGGGCGTGTTGCCGCGCCCGCTTGCGTTACTCCGCGGCGCTCGATCCGAGAATGGCCGGCAAAAGGCTGAGGACGAACAAGGCCATAGCCGCGATCCACAGGGCGCCTGCGACCAGCATCGCCGCGAAGTAGAGGTCGATCTGGGCCGAGGAACCGACCCATCGGATGACAGCGGCCAGCCCGATCAGCCCGAAAGCCAGCGCGACGGGGCGCGGCGCAACCAGGGCGCGTCCGGAATGCCCCAGGATCGCCCGGGACATCACCGCGACGGTCATCCCGCCCACCGTTCCGATCCCCAGAACGTGCAAGGCGGCGACCTCGCTGCCCATGCCGGTCAGCGACAGCCCCAGAAGCAGGTACCCCGCCCCGAGCATTCCGAAGGCCAGGTGCAGGCTCCACAGGATCGGCTGTCCCAGGGTCCAGCCGGTGCGCCACCCCGCCAGCCGCGCGAGTTGTGCAGCACCGCAGATCACGGCCAGCACCGCGATGAGCCGCTCGGGGGCTTCGGCGAGCACGAGCACAGGCAGCCCGATGGCCAGGGCGATCCCAATCAGCTCGACCGGCTTGCGCGACGCGGGCAGGTCGGTCTCCCGTCCGGCGCGGGTCATCGCGTTGCGGGTGAAGGCCGGGGTCACGCGCCCGCCCAGCACCGCGATCATTGCGCAGATGCCGAGCAGCCCGGCGCGCAGGCCGACTTCGGCGCCTGGCCCGCCAAGCCCGATCCAGTCTGCATGGACCGTCGCATTGGCCAGCCAGACCAGGGTCAGAAGCCCAAGGAACATCATGTTCTGTGGCTTCGGGCGGTTCAGAAGCTGGGTCAGGATCTTGGTGGCCAGCACCGGCAGGAACGCGAGGTCCACCGCCGCGACCAGAACCGGCGGCAGGCTGCCGGACATCCAGATCGCCACCCGCCCAGCCAGCCACAGCCCCGCGACCAGCACGATGAAGCCGTGCCGCGCGGCCTTGGCCCCGGTCCAGTTGGGCACTGCCGTCAGGAAGAACCCGCCCAGGGCCGCACCGGCATAGCCGAAGATCATCTCATGGGCGTGCCACAGGTGCGGCGGCGGCGCGAAGCTGTGCTCGGTCACCATGCCGCCGAAGGCATGAACCCCCAGCCACGCCTGCCAGTAGATCGCCGCCAGCAGGCCGAACACGCCCGCCGCGAGGAAGAAGATGCGAAATCCGTCGCCGAAAAGGCGGTGCAAGCTCTGTTTCATGGGGAACCTCCGGGGGCCGCAGCGGTGCTTCGGGCGCGGCGTTTCAGGATCGTGCAGGTGTCTTTGTCGTGGAAGATCCACTGGCATTTCAGGCACAGGATGCATTCGTTCGGGTTGATCCGGCCCAGTGGGTCGATCGCGCCCACGGTGCATTTCTGCTCGCACAGGCGGCATTCGCGGCCACATTGCGGCCGCCGGTGCAGCCAGTCGAAGATCTTCAGTTTTGCGGGAATGGCGAGCCCCGCGCCCAGCGGGCACAGGTAGCGGCAGTAGAACCGCTCGATGAATAACCCGGCCGTCAGGATCGCCAGCACGAACAGCACGAAAGGCCAGGCGCGCAGCATCCGCATGGAGATCGCCGTCTTGAACGGTTCGGCCTCGGCGAGGACCAGGGCGCGTTCCATGGAATAGAAGGACAGCGCAACGATCCCGACAAACAGAACGTACTTGATCACCCAGAGCCGTTCATGGATCGGCTGCGGCACCGCGATCTGCGGCACGCGCAAAGCCTGTGCCGCGCGATTGGTCAGCTCCTGCAGCGCGCCGAAGGGGCACAGCCAGCCGCAATAGACCCCCCGGCCCCAGAACAGCAGGCCCAGGGCCACGAAGCTCCAGAGCATGAAGATCACCGGGTCGATCAGGAAGGTCTCCCAGCGGAAGCCCGAGAGCAGGGAATGCAGGAAGGCCACGATCTGCACCACCGAGAGCTGTCCATTGATGCCCCAGCCGAGCCAGACCAACGTGGTCGCAAGAAATGCGATGCGACCGGCGCGGTAGAGCCGGGGCCGGGATACGAAGCCCTCCTGCGCGAACAGGATCAGGGTCAGCACCGCCAGCATGGTGGCCACGCCTGCGATCTCGGGGCGCTTGTCCTGCCAAACCGTTTGCCACAGCGGTGTGTCGGGTGCCGCGTCGGGCAACAGGAACGCCGCGGGCAGGCTGTAGTCGACCGGAATCGTGAAGACCACGTCGCCCGAAGCGGTGGCGCGGGTCGCCCGGACTTCGAGCGTGAAGGGCGCGGTCGGGTCAAAGCCCGAATCGCCGCGGATGCGGAACACGCTGCGCTCCTTGAACTCCGGCGCTCCGTCGGCGGCCAGCCGGTCGATGCGCACATAGTCGTCTTCGGTGAAGACATGGACCGTCTCGCCCTGCCGCAAGCTGAGCCTGTCGAACACGCCATCGCGCCGCCAGGCCGTGCCGCGGTGGGAATGCAGCCCGCGGGACGCCACGAAGAGTGCGACCTCGTTTGGACCGAGCCCGCCCACGGCACTGGTGAAGCTCTGTTGGCCCAGCAGGTTACGGCCGATGGTCGGCGGGTCGAGAACCGCGATCCAGAGATCGAGGAACGCGCCCGGTCCCGGTTCGGGCGGCAGGCGTCCATCCTTGAGGGCCTCATGGGCATCGGTCATCGTCACGAGGGTATGGGCGAGGGCGCCCGAGGTCACGAGCGCGTCCCAGTCGCGCGGCTCGAATGCCACGCGGTCGATCCCGCCATCGCCCGCCATCACGCCGCGCCCCAGGGCCAGGGTGCGCGCGCTGCGCAGCATCGAATCGCGGATCACCCCGGTGGAGACGGTCGCACGCGAGATCACGTCCGGGATCTGCGCCAGCCGGGTCTCCTGCGGGGCGCGCAGGTTCAGGCCTGCGAAGCTGCTGACGAAGGCCTCGATATCCTCGGTCGATATGCCGAGTGTCAGAATGGGCTCGTTGTGCTGGACCAGTTCGGCCCCCGAGACGCGCGCATCCGGTGTCAGCCCGAAGAGCACGTCGAGCGGCCGGCCCGAATATCCGACGGACCCCGACAACTCCCAGGTGGAGCCGATATACCCGGCCACCTGTCCATTGGCGAGGACCGTCCAGCCGGGAACCGGGGCATCCTCTCGGACAAGGCGCACGGGCGGTGCCACCCCGATCAGGCGGGCGGCCCGGGCGGGGTCGGGTGTGCTCACGGCCAGCGTGTCGCCCGGCAGTACGCCGCCGCCAGCGGCCATCAGGGGGGCTGTGGCGCCGGCTCCAAGCCAGAGCACCAGACCCAGAATGAGAAGGATCAGTCTGTGCATGGTGCAGAGTATCTGCCGCGACCACCTGTCCACCCTTAACCAAAGTCAAGGCCGGGGAGTCGTTTCTCGCTCAGGGTCGGGGGGCCTCACCAGCGAAATGGAGACATCCTGAGATGACCAGATCCGCAATCCGGCGAACGAGCCTACTTGCCAGTGCCGCGTTTTTCGCAGTCCTGACAGCGGGCGGAGCAATCGCGCAGGACAAGCCCGAAGACCACGCCAACAGCCCCGCGGGCGCCTATGAGCCCAGCATGACAACGCTTGGGCAACTCAACATCGAAATTCCCGGCCGCAAGCCCGGTGATCCTGTGATCTCGCAGGCCGAGTACGACAAGGCCAACACGATCTATTTCGAGCGTTGCGCCGGCTGCCACGGGGTTCTGCGCAAGGGCGCGACCGGCAAGGCGCTGACGACTGACCTCACCCGCGAAGGCGGCTACGAGTACCTGCGCGACTTCATCACCTATGGCTCCCCGGCGGGCATGCCCAACTGGGGCACCTCGGGCGAGATGACCGAAGAAGACGTGGACCTGATGGCCCGCTACCTTCTGCTGGAGCCCGCGCAGCCGCCCGAATTCGGGATGGCCGAGATGCGCGAGACCTGGAAGGTGCTCGTGGCACCGGAGGACCGCCCGAAAGAGAAGATGAACGATATCGATATCGACAATCTCTTCTCTGTCACGTTGCGCGATTCGGGCCAGATCGCCCTGATCGACGGCGCCACCTACGAGATCCACAGCATCATCGAAACCGGCTACGCGGTTCATATCAGCCGGATTTCGGCCTCGGGACGGTACCTGATGGTGATCGGGCGCGACGCGCTGATCAACATGATCGACCTGTGGATGGAAGAGCCCGCAACGGTCGCCACGATCAAGATCGGCACCGAAGCGCGGTCGGTCGAAACCTCGAAGATGGAAGGCTACGAAGACAAGTACGCGATCGCCGGGGCCTACTGGCCGCCGCAATACGTGATCATGGACGGCGACACCCTGGAGCCGCTCAAGATCCAGTCCACCCGCGGCATGATCTTCGACGAGCAGACCTACCACCCCGAACCGCGCGTGGCGGCGATCCTGTCCTCGCACTACCGGCCGGAGTTCATCGTCAACGTCAAGGAGACGGGCAAGATCCTGTTGGTCGACTACTCGGACATCCGCAACCTGAAGGTGACCGAGATCGAGGCCGAGCGCTTCCTGCACGACGGCGGTCTGGACAGCACCAAGCGGTACTTCCTGACGGCGGCGAACGCCCGCAACAAGATCGCGGTGATCGACACCAAGGAAGGCGAACTGACGGCGCTGCTCGACTCCGATGGCCTGACCCCCCACCCGGGGCGTGGCGCGAACCTGAACCACCCGGTGCACGGGCCGGTCTGGGCAACCTCGCACCTGGGTGACGAGACGGTGGCGTTGATCGGCACCGACCCCGAAGGTCACCCTGACGAGGCCTGGACCGTGGTCCAGCAGCTCTATGCCATGGGCGGCGGGTCGCTCTTCGTGAAGTCGCACCCGACCTCCGAGCACCTCTATGTGGACGCACCGCTCAACCCGGATGCCGAGGTGTCAGGATCGGTCGCGGTCTTCAAGGTGTCCGAGCTTGGCCAGGAAGAGCCGGAATACACGGTTCTGCCGATCGTCGAGTGGGCCGGTATCACCGAGGGCCAACCCCGCGTGGTGCAGGGCGAGTTCAACAAGGCAGGCAACGAGATCTGGTTCTCTGTCTGGAACGCCGCTGACCTGACCTCCGCCATCGTGGTGGTCGACGACAAGACGCTGCAGCCCAAGCACGTGATCAAGGACGAGCGCCTGATCACGCCGACCGGCAAGTTCAACGTCTACAACACCAGGGCCGACGTCTACTGACGCCGTCCTGGACCCCGGGGGCTCCGCGCCTCCGGGGTCCTTCTCCAGAATTTCAAGAAGGCCCAGCCCGCAGCTAGGAGAACCCCCCATGAGACCCTTTGGAAAAGTCAGCCTCGTCGGCGCGGGTCCCGGAGATCCGGAATTTCTGACCCTGCGCGCCCTGCGCCTGATCCTCGACGCCGAAGTCATCGTTCACGACCGGCTCGTCCCCAGCGAGATCGTCAATCTCGCCAAGAAAGGCACGCGGCTGATCTCTGTCGGCAAACGCGCAGGCTTCCACCCGGTGCCGCAATCCGAAATCAACGACATGCTCGTGGACATCGCCATGACCGGCCAGGACGTGGTCCGCCTGAAGGGCGGAGACCCGTTCATCTTCGGGCGGGGCTCGGAAGAAGCCGCTGAGTTGCGGGCCCATGGCATCCGCGTGGAAATCGTGCCCGGCATCACCGCCGCGCAAGGCACCGCGGCCTCGACCGGTGTGCCCCTGACCCATCGCGGCCTGGCCACCGGCGTGCGCTACGTGACCGGCCATCGCAAGGCGGATGAACCGCTGGACCTGGACTGGGCGAGCCTGGCCGATCTCGACACCACCCTCGTGGTCTACATGGGCGGCGCCAATATCGCCGAGATCTCCCGCAACCTGATTGGCGAAGGCCTGCCCGCGGACTTGCCCGTGCTGGCCGTGTCCCGCGCCACCACCCCGGGCGAGCAGCGCTGCCTGACCAACCTCAGCCGTGTCGCCACCGACGTGGAAGCCCGCGTCTTTCCCAGCCCGGTCCTGTTTGTCATCGGGCGCGTCGTCGAATTGGCGACCGATGTCGGCGCCGTGATGCCCGAAGCCGTCGGGCGCGTGAACGACAAGGTGAAGGTGCTCCATGTCTAGGACCGTCGCAGCGCTCTGTCTGATCCTGTGTGCCGCGGGGCCGCTGCAGGCCGGCGAGACACCGCTGGATACCGCTGCGCTCGAACGGCTCGTCCTGCAGGATTGCGGGTCCTGCCACGGGTTGACCCGAAAGGGCGGGCTTGGCCCGGACCTGCGCGCCGAGGCCCTTTCCCATTGGGCGCCCGAAGATCTCGCTCAGATGATCCTCGACGGTTTGCCCGGTACCGCCATGCCCCCCTGGCGCGCGCTGATGACCGAACGCGAAGCGGCGTGGATCGCCGATTATCTTCTTGCAACGGAGTAGACCCATGGTACGCCCCATCGCCTCGACCCTGCTGTTCCTGACTTTGCTCTTTGCGTTCTGGTTCAACCAGGCGCTCGCCTCGGAACCCCGCAGCACCGCCGGGCTGGGCGTGGTGATCGAACGCGCGACGGGCGCTGTCCTGATCGTCGACCGCAGCACCCACACGGTGCTCGACCAGGTTGAGGGGTTCGGAGACCTCTCCCACGCTTCCGTCGTGTTTTCCGATGACGGGCGGTATGCTTTCGTTTTCGGGCGCGATGGGGGTCTGACCAAGCTCGACCTGCTGACCGGACAGATCGTGGGCCGGGTGATCCAGTCGGGCAATGCCATCGGCGGCGCGATCTCCGATGATGGCACGCTGGTCGCCGTGGCCAATTACGAGCCGGGCGGCGTGCGCATCTTCGACGCGGATACCCTCGAGCACGTGGCCAGTTTCGACACCGGGGCCAAGACCATCGGCCTCGTGGATGTCCCCGGTCGGCGGTTTGCCTTCACCATGTGGGACAGCGGCGAGACCTGGCTGGTGGACATGAACCAGCCGGACCCCGAGCCGCTGATCATAGCCGGTATGGGCGAGAACCCCTATGACGCGCTGATCACCGGTGATGGCCGCACCTATATCGCCGGGCTGTTCGGCGAAGACGGGCTGAGCCTGCTGGACCTGTGGGAGGCCGAGCCCACCCCGCGCCGCATCCTGCCCGGCTACGGTCGCGGCGAGGAACCGCTGCCGGTCTACAAGATGCCCCATCTCGAAGGCTGGGCACTTGCCGGGGATCGCTTCGCGCTTCCGGCTGTCGGCCGTCACGAGGTGCTCTGGCTTGATTCCCGCAGCTTCGAGGAAGTCGGTCGCACGGCGACCCACGGCCAGCCGGTCTTCGCCGTCGCACGCCCCGGAGGGCGGCAGGTCTGGGTGAACTTCGCGCATCCGCTCAACGACACGATCCAGGTGCTCGATACCGCGACCGGCGACGTCATTCACAGCTTCCAGCCTGGCCCGGCGATCCTGCACATGGAATTCGCCCCACGCGGCAACGAGGTGTGGGTGTCCGTCCGCGACGCCGGAAAGGTGCTGATCTACGACACCGAGACCTTTGCGCTGACGGGTGAGATCGCGGCGGAGAGCCCCTCGGGCATCTTCTTCACCGCGCGCGCTCACCGGATAGGATTGTGATGCTATGACACTGGCTGAAATCTCTCTCGACGATCGGCTACTGAACGAGTTTCAGCGCAACGTACCCGTGGTCGCGCGTCCCTTTGCCGAGATCGCCAAGTCCGTGGGCACGACCGAAGACACCGTCCTCGCCCGGATGCAGGCGCTCGTGGCGCGCGGGGCGGTCACCCGCTTCGGCGCGACCTGCCGACCCAACACCGCCGGGGCCAGCACCCTCGCGGCCGTCTCCGCCCCCGAATGGGAGGTAGAAAAGACCGCGGCCATCATCAATGCGCAACCCGGTGTCAACCATTCCTACCTGCGGGAGCATCGCTGGAACATCTGGTTCGTGGCCACCGGCCCCGACCGTGCCCATGTGGATGCCGCACTCGCCCAGATCGGGGCAGAGACGGGCCTGCGGGTGCTCGACCTGCGTCTGGTGGCGCCGTTCAACATCGACCTAGGCTTCGACATGAGCGGCAAGGCCGCCCATGGTGTCGAACCGTCCCGGGTCGCCACGCTGGGGGCGATCGATGCCACGGACCGCAAGCTGATGCAGGTCCTCTCCACGGGACTGCCGATGGTTGCCCGCCCGTTTCGCGCGGTGGCCCCGGTCTGCGACCTCGACGAGGCTGGCGCATTACGCCGCGCCGCCCGGCTTCTGGAGGAGGGCTATCTGACCCGGTTCGGCGTGATCGTGCGTCACCGGGCCCTTGGATGGCGCGCCAATGCCATGGTCGTGTGGCAGGTGCCGCCCGCACAGGTGGCCCAGGCGGGTCCGGCGCTTGCCGCAGTGCCGGGCGTGACCCTGTGCTATCAGCGCAAGGCCGTGCCGGGTGTCTGGCCCTACACGCTTTACAACATGATCCACGGGCGCAGCCGCGAGGACGCGATGGCGGTCCTGAAACGCGCCCGCGCCCTGCCGGAACTGCGCGGAGTGCCGCATGAGATCCTGTTCTCGCTGCGCTGCTTCAAGCAGACCGGCGCCCTGATCGACCTGCCGCGAAAGGAACCCGCATGACCCTTGATGCCACTGACCGGCTGTTGCTCAACGAGTTGCAGGCCGGCTTTCCGATCGCGGCCTCGCCTTTTGCTGTCGTGGGCGATGCGCTGGGCCTGACCGAAGATGACGTGATCGCCCGTATCGCCCGGATGCGGGAGGCAGGCTATGTCACCCGCTTCGGCCCGTTCTATGATGCTGCGGCCATGGGGGGCGGCCTGTGCCTGTGCGCCATGGAGGTGCCCGCGGACGCGTTCGACGCGGTCCTAACCAAAGTCAATGCGCTGCCCGAGGTGGCGCATAATTATGAACGTACGCACCGGCTGAACATGTGGTTCGTTCTCGCGACCGAAACCGAGGATGGCATCACCGAGGCCCAGGCGCGGATCGAGGCGGAAACGGGCCTTCCCGTTCTACTCTTTCCGAAATTGCAGGAGTTTTTCATCGGGTTCCGGGTGGCAGCATGAAAATGGATCATATCGACCGAGCGCTCATCGCCGAAACCCAGGCCGGATTGCCCCTGGTGTCCGAGCCCTATGCCGCCGTGGCCGAGGCGCTCGGGATGCCCGAGGACCAGGTCATGGCGCGCCTGCGTAGCCTCAAGGCTCGCGGGATCATGCGCCGGATCGCCATCGCGCCCAACCACTACAAGCTGGGCATGACCGCAAATGGCATGACCGTCTGGGACGTGCGCGATGCGGATGTGGCCGAGCTGGGTGCCCGGATTGGCGCGCTCGGCTTTGTCTCCCATTGCTACGAGCGGCCCCGCGCGCTGCCAGACTGGCCCTACAACCTCTTCGCGATGGTCCATGGCGACACCAGAGACGAGGTCGAGGCCAAGCGCGCCGAGATCGCCACCCTGCTGGGAGCGGCCTGCCGGGCGTCGGACGTCCTCTATTCCAAGCGCATCCTGAAAAAGACCGGCCTGCGGCTGGCAAAGGGGAAATGACATGTTCCGGCTGAGCCATTATCTCGACCAGCTCTATCATCCGACCCCGCCGCGTATCGCCAGGGGCACGCCAAAGCCGGTCGTGATCTGGAACCTGACGCGGCGCTGCAATCTCAAGTGCAAGCATTGCTACACGGTCTCGGCCGATGTGGATTTCCCCGGGGAGCTGACGGCGGCCCAGGCCCGCGAAACGCTGGAGGATATCGGACGCTTCAAGGTGCCCGCGCTGATCCTGTCCGGGGGCGAACCCTTGCTGCGCGATGACCTCTTCGCGCTGGCCAAACGCGCGCGGGCGTTGACCCGCGTGCTGGCCCTGTCCACCAACGGTACCGGCGTGATCGGGTCCAAGGCCGACCGCGTGGCGGAGATCGGGTTCGACTATGTCGGCATCTCGATCGACGGGATCGGCGCCACCAACGACGCTTTCCGCGGCGTGATCGGTGCCTATGAACAGGCGCTGGCCGGCGTGCGTTCGTGCAAGCGGCGCGGGATCAAGGTGGGCCTGCGCTTCACCATCACCGAACAGAATGAGAGCCAGCTGCCCGAGCTTCTGAAGCTCTGCGATGACGAGGGGGTGGACAAGTTCTACCTGTCGCACCTGGTCTATGCCGGGCGCGGCAACAAGAACCGGGGCGAGGATGCCGACCATGCCCGCACCCGCCGCGCCATGGACCTGCTGATCGCACGCGCGCTGGAAAGTGCCGAGGGCAGGGGCCATCCGCTGGAAATCGTGACCGGCAACAACGATGCCGACGCGGTCTATTTCCTGAACTGGGCAAAAGCCAATTTCCCCGCCGCGCAAGTGGCCCATCTGCGCAAGCACCTGGAGGCCTGGGGCGGAAATGCCTCGGGCGTGGGGGTTGCCAATATCGACACCCAGGGCGACGTGCACCCTGACACCTACTGGTCCGAATACACCGTCGGCAGTGTCAAGCAGACCCCGTTTTCCGAGCTCTGGACCGGGCCCGACCCGATGCTGGCCGAGCTGCGCCGCCGTCCGCGGCCGCTAAAGGGCCGGTGCGGAGCCTGTGCCCACCAGGCGGTCTGCGGCGGCAACACGCGCATTCGCGCGCTTCAGCTGACCGGTGACCCCTGGGCCGAAGACCCTGCCTGCTATCTCACCGCGGCCGAAACCGGCACTGCAACGGATATCGACCGCCTGACCGTCAGACCTTTCATCGGAGACCGACATGACCCCAAGCCGGCTTTTGTCTAGCCTCGCGGTTCTGGTCGCCCTGACCACGCCGGCGCTGGCCGATCCTGCGCAAATCTATGCCGAGGAGTGCGCCATGTGCCATGGCGGCGACCGTCTTGGCGGCACCGGCCCCGCGCTGATCCCCGAAACCCTCAGCCGCATGCGCGGCCCGCACCTGCACGATGTGATCGCCCATGGCCGTGCCGCCACGCAGATGCCCGGTTTCGAGGATGTGATCCCCGAGACCGACATCGCCGCACTTGCGGAATGGCTCAACACCCCGCTGAACGAGATCCCCGCCTGGGGTCCCGAGCAGATCGCGGCCAGCGCGACCATCAACGCGGGCTATGTCGCGGCACCGGCCCCGGTCTGGGACGCGGACCCGATGAACATCACGTTGGTCGTGGAGACCGGCGATCATCATGTCAGCGTGCTCGACGGCGACAGCTGGGACGTGCTCGACCGATTCGAAACCCCCTTTGCCGTCCATGGCGGCCCGAAATTCACGCCGGACGGGCATTTCGTCTTCGTCATGTCCCGCGATGGCTGGGTCCAGAAATACGACCTGTGGTCCTTGCAGGAGGTCGGTCGCGTCCGCGCGGGCCTCAACAGTCGCAACATTGCCATGAGCCATGACGGCAAGTGGCTTGCGGTGGCCAATTACCTGCCCCAAACACTCACGATCCTGTCGACCGAGGATCTCTCCGTGGCGCGGGTGATGGACGTGATCTCGAAATCCGGGCAGACCAGCCGGGTCTCTGCGGTCTACCAGGCACCCCAGCGGCAGAGCTTCATCCTCGCACTCAAGGACGCTCCCGAAATCTGGGAAGTGGCCACGGACCCGGAGGCCGACCCGGTCTACGAAGGCTTCGTGCACAGCCGCGAGAAGGACATGGTCGAGGCGATCGCCTCCTCCGAGGGGCTCTTCGCCCGGCGCCGGATCGAGACCGCCGAGCCGATCGACGATTTCTTCTTCACCCCGGATTACCGCTTCCTGATCGGGGCGGCGCGCGACGGGGCGCACGGGGTGGTCGTGAACCTCAATGTCGGGCGCGAGATCGCCAAGCTGCCCCTTCCGGGCATGCCGCATCTCGGCTCCGGCATCTCCTGGATCCGGGGCGACACCCGCGTCATGGCCACGCCGCACCTGCGCGAGGGCAAGCTGTCTGTAATCGACATCGAAAGCTGGGAGGTCCTGAGCACGATCGAAACCGAAGGCCCGGGTTTCTTCCTGCGCAGCCATGAGAACACGCCCTATGTCTGGGCCGACGTGTTCTTCGGTCCGAACAAGGACGTGATGCACGTGATCGACAAGCAGAGCCTGGAGATCGTCAAGACCCTGCGCCCGGAACCCGGCGCCACGGTTGCCCATGTGGAGTTCGACCGCGACGGAACCCATGCGCTTGTCAGCATCTGGGAAGAAGACGGCGCGGTGATCGTCTATGATGCGGCCACGCTCGAAGAGGTCAAGCGCCTGCCCATGAACAAACCATCGGGGAAATACAATGTCTGGAACAAGATCACCTTCTCCGAAGGCACGAGCCACTGACATGCCGGAGGCCGTGCTGATCGCTCACGGGGCACCGTCCGACCCCGAACCCACGGAGCTGGCGCTGCAGCAGCTTGCCCGCGACGTGGCCGCCGAATTGCCTGGCTGGCGCGTGCGGGGGGCGACCGTGGCTGCCCCCGGCGCGCTGGAGCGGGCGTTCGACGGGCTCTCGCCCGAGGCGGTGGTCTTTCCTGTCTTCATGTGTGACGGCTGGATCATCCGCCGGATCCTGCCCGACTGCCTTGCCGCGATCGGCCGCGCCGGGACCCGCGTCCTGACGCCCTTGGGGCAGGCACCGGGGTTCAAGTTCCATTGCGCCCAGATGCTGACCGAGGCGATGGCCGAGGCCGGGCTGACCCCGTCCGAGACCACCGTGGTCCTGGCTGCGCACGGATCGGCCCGCGGGCCGATCCCCGAGGCCTGGGCGGCGGGGCTGGCGCGCGATATCACCGATCTGACCGACCTGCGCATGGTCATTCCCGCCTATCTCGAACAGGCGCCTTACCTGGCCGATGTGCTGGCGATGGTGCCGGGACCGGCGATCTGCCTGCCGGGCTTCGCCACCAACGCCGGTCACGCCATGGGCGATGTTCCCGACGCCATTGCCCAAAGCCATTTCGCCGGGCTGGTTCTGCCGACCGTCGGGACGACGCCGGGTATGGTGCACCTGATCGCGCGCGAACTGCAGGCCAGCGAGATCGCGGAGGTCGCGGCATGAACGCGCAGAACTCTTCCGATGCGCCCTGGCCGGTCTGGAAACTGGCCGTGCTGCTTTATCCGCTGGCGGCCGGGGCCGTCGCGGTCAACCTCTTCATGCTTGCATTGATGGGGCGGGTCTTCGGGATTCAGGAATTGTCCCCGGTGGCCGCTGTTCTGGCGGGGCTGCTTCTGGGCATTCCCGCGGCCTGGGCCACGGGCAAATGGATCCGCCGCCTGATGGACGAGGCGGACGGACGCCGTTGAGCGTCCGCCCGGATCAAGCTCACTCGTAGCTTGCGATGTACGCCAGGACGTTCTGCACATCCGCTTCCTTGCGCAGACCGGCAAAAGACATCTTGGTGCCTTTCATGAAGTCGCGCGGCTTGGTCAGGTAGGCGGCCAGGTTGGCTTCGTCCCAGACCAGCCCGTCGGCGGCCATCTCCAACAACACGTCGGAATACTTGAAGTCCGGGACCTGGCCGGCGGGCGCGCCGATGATCCCGTTCAGGACCGGCCCGACCTTGTTCTTGGCATCGGCGCCAAGAGCATGGCAGGCCTTGCACTTGTTGAACACCTTCTCTCCGGCTTCCGGGTCGCCTTCGGCCAGGGCCGGAAGGGCAAGCACGGCCAGGACGGCGGTGGTTGTGATCGTTCTGATGAGCATGGGGTCCTCCTATATTGCTCGGGTGTGGTGGCTTCAGGTGGCAAACTCGACACGCGCACCGGGAAACCGGGCGATGACGGTGGCATGGCTGTCCGGCGGCAGAACGCACAGGGCCGTGGACAGCCCGTCTGCCAGCATCGCGGCCGGGGCCGACACGGAAGTCATACGCCCCCTGTCGGCACTGCGTCCGCTGGCCGGATCGAAGATGTGGCGTGCGCCCGCAAGCGTCATGGCATCCGGGGCGGATGTGGCGATCGCCCGATCCCGCAAGCGGAGCTCGCGGCGCGAGGTGCCGGCGGCATCCGCGATACGGCAGCGCCAGGGCGTTGCGTCCGGCCCGTGGCCCAGGGCGACGATTTCGCCCGCCTCAAGCAGGATGTCGGTCAAACCCCGGTCCCGCAGCCAGGCAGCGATTCGGTCGCTGATATAGCCCTGCGCGATCCCGTTGAGCGTCAGCTGCCCGCCGGGCCTTGCGAACGCTACGCTGTCGGTGCCGATCCTCAGATGGTGCCAGCCGACCGCGGCGCGGGCCCGTGCGACCTCGTCGCCCGAAGGGGTCCGGCCGGCCGCCGCCGCCTGCGCAAAGGTCGCGAAAAGCGGCTGCATGGTCGGATCGAACGCTCCCCCGGTTCCCCGGTGCAACGCATCGCATTGGGCCAGAACCTCCAGAAGCTCGGGCGCGGGCGCATCCAGTCGACCCTCCCGGTTCAGCCGCGAAACCTGGGATTCGGGCCGGTAGAGGCTGAACAGGGTTTCAAGCCGCCGCAACTCCCGCTGCAGCCCGACCAGGATGTCGGACGCGCTTGCAGGGTCCAGCCCCACGAGTTGCGCGGAGGCATCGGCGCCAAGGGCCGTGCCCTGCCAACGCGTCACGGGTCGGCTTGCCGCGGCAACGCTGCTCGCGCCGCACAAGGCGCCCGCGGAAAGCGCGAGAAACCGGCGCCGAGTCAGCCCTGAGATCACTCCGTTTTTCATGCTCAGGAGCTTCGCCGGGCAAGTCGAATCTGTCCTTAACAAACGTCAAGCGTGTCTCCTTTGCCGCGGGGCGGGTGGGCATTTTGGCGCAGGGCGCCCGGTGTCCCGCGGGACCGCAAAGCGGAATTTGCCATCGACTGGCGCAAGGTGTCCTGCTGGCCCGAATCGGAGAAGTACCCGCGCAGGTGGATGCGGGACGCCGTCTGCCGCGGCCTGGTTCCGCCCATTTGCCCTGCCTGCTGGCGACCCTAAACCCTTATTTGAAAGTCATATTTTCCTGACAGATTAAATGTCAGCTTTGCGCGTCAATTTGCGCCAACGACATGGAAGTTTTTTACGCGCTAAGGTTGAATGATAGCGATAACTCGGGCGGAACGCGCGGGAATCGCACGAAAAAATACCTAGGAAGCGACATGACCCAGCAGGTCAGTCGGCGCGGGTTTCTGCGCCGAGCCACCCTTTGCGACGACTCGAATGCGATCCGCCCCCCCGGCGCGCACCCGGATCACTTCCTCGACCTGTGTCGGAATTGCGACCTTTGCCAGAAAGCCTGCCCGGAAAACGTGCTGGTTCTGGACGAGGGCGGGCGACCGCAACTTTCGCCCGCGCAAGGCGCCTGCACCTTCTGCGGGATCTGTGCCGAGGTCTGTCCGACGGACGCGCTCGATCTCGCCCGGGTGGACGACTGGCCCTGGCGCGCCGAGGCATCCTCGGCCTGCCTGTCGCAGCAGGGCGTGTCCTGCCGGGCCTGTCAGGACAGCTGCGATGCGCGCGCGATCAGCTTCCGATTGATGACAGGAGGTCGCGCGCTCGCTGAGATTGATCTCGATCAATGTGTAGGCTGTGGCGAATGCGTAGCAAGCTGCCCAGTCGGAGCACTCCAGCTCACCAAAACTCAACAAAACGGACGGGAGGACGTCGCATGAATGTTTGTGGTTGCCTTGTGCACGCCGCACCCGATCGGGTCGATGGATGTGCCGAGGACATGCTTGCCATGGACGGCGTGGAGATCCACGGCCGGTCTGACGAAGGCCGCTTCGTCGTCGTCGTCGAGGACACGCCGTCGCTGCGCGCATCCGAGACGATCATGGCCCTGCACCAGATCCCCGGCGTTCTGTCCGTCACCCTGACCTATCACCATTTCGAGGACCTGACCGACACCCCGGCGCAGGCTCCGCTTTCCAGCCCCACTCAATCCGGAGCCCAGACCCATGACCATCTCTGACTCTCGCCGGACATTCCTCAAGGCCAGCGCCGCGGCCGCGACCGCTTCCGCTGCGGGGATCCCGCTGGCCAATGGCACCGCCGCCGAAGCCCAGGCCATCTCGACGGGCATCCGCTGGGACAAGGCGGCCTGCCGGTTCTGCGGCACCGGCTGCTCGGTGCTGGTGGGTACCAAGGAAGGCCGCGTGGTCGCCACCCAAGGTGACCCGGACGCCCCGGTGAACCGCGGGTTGAACTGCATCAAGGGCTATTTCCTGTCCAAGATCATGTACGGCGAAGACCGCCTGACGATGCCCCTGCTGCGCAAGACCAATGGCGTCTACGACAAGAACGGCACGTTCGAGCCGGTGTCCTGGGACGAGGCCTTCGACGTGATGGCGCAAAAGTGGAAAGAAGCGCTGGCCAAGAAGGGGCCGACCAGTGTCGGCATGTTCGGCTCGGGCCAGTGGACCGTCTGGGAAGGCTATGCCGCCGCCAAGCTGATGAAGGCCGGTTTCCGCTCCAACAACATCGACCCGAACGCGCGGCACTGCATGGCCTCCGCCGTGGTCGGCTTCATGCGCACCTTCGGCATCGACGAGCCGATGGGCTGCTACGATGACTTCGAGCATGCGGATACCTTTGTGCTCTGGGGCTCCAACATGGCCGAGATGCACCCGATCCTGTGGTCGCGCCTCACCGACACCCGCCTGACCAAGCCGGGCTCCGAGGTGCATGTGCTGTCCACCTACGAGCACCGCTCGTTCGAGCTTGCCGATAACGGCATGGTGTTCGCGCCGCAGACCGATCTCGCGATCCTGAACTACATCGCGAACTACATCATTTCGACCGGGCGCGTGAACGAGGACTTCATGTCCAAGCACGTCAACATCACCAAGACCGCGACGGATATCGGGTACGGCTTGCGGGATGAACACGCCCTGCAGCAGGAAGCGGAGAACCCCAATTCCGGCAAGCTGGAACCGATCAGCTTCGACGAGTACGCCGCCAGCGTCGCCGAATACACGGTCGACAAGGTTTCCGAGCTTTCGGGCGTGCCCGCCGCGCAGCTGGAGAAGCTGGCCGAGCAATATGCCGACCCCAACCGCAAGGTGATGAGCCTTTGGACCATGGGCTTCAACCAGCACACTCGCGGCTCCTGGGTCAACTCGCTGATGTACAACGTGCATCTTTTGGTGGGCAAAATCTCCGAGCCGGGCAATTCGCCCTTCTCGCTGACCGGGCAGCCCTCGGCCTGCGGCACCGCCCGCGAGGTCGGCACCTTTGCCCACCGCCTGCCGGCGGACATGGTCGTGATGAACGACGCGCACCGCGCCCTGACCGAAAAGAAGTGGAACCTGCCCGAGGGGACCATCCCCGCCAAGCCCGGCTTCCACGCCGTGTTGCAGCACCGCAAGCTCAAGGATGGCGATCTGAACGCCTACTGGGTGCAGTGCAACAACAACATGCAGGCCGCGCCGAACATGAACGAAGAAGGCTATCCGGGCTATCGCAACCCGGAAAACTTCATCACCGTGTCCGACCCCTATCCGACCGTCACCACCATGTCGGCCGACCTGATCCTGCCCACGGCCATGTGGGTTGAAAAGGAAGGCGCCTATGGCAATGCGGAGCGCCGGACCCAGTTCTGGCGCCAGCAGGTCAAGGCCCCGGGCGAGGCGAAATCCGACCTCTGGCAACTGATGGAATTCTCCAAGCGGTTCACCATCGAAGAGGTCTGGGGCGAGGAATTGCTCGCCAAGATGCCCGAGCATCGCGGCAAGACCATGTACGACGTGCTCTTTGCCAACGGCAAGGTGGACAAGTACCCGCTGTCGGAGACCGCCGAAGGGTTCGACAACGACGAGTCCGAGCATTTCGGCTATTACGTGCAGAAGGGCCTGTTCGAGGAATATGCCGGTTTCGGCCGCGGCAAGGCCCATGACCTGGCGTCTTTCGAGACCTACCACCAGTCGCGCGGCTTGCGTTGGCCCGTGGTGGACGGCCAGGAAACCCTGTACCGCTTCCGCGAGGGCTACGACCCCTATGTGCCCGAAGGCGAGGGCGTCCGGTTCTATGGCCACAGCGACGGCAAGGCGAAGATCATCTACGCCCCCTACGAGCCTGCGCCCGAAGTGCCGGATGCCGAGTTCGACCTGTGGCTCTGCACTGGGCGGGTGCTGGAGCATTGGCATTCGGGGTCGATGACCCGGCGTGTGCCCGAGTTGCACCGGGCCTATCCGGCGGCGGTGGTCTACATGCACCCCGAGGATGCGAAGGCGCGCGGGTTGCGGCGCGGGCAGGAGATCAACATCTCCACCCGGCGCGGGGACATGCTCAGCCGGGTCGAGACCCGGGGCCGGAACAAGGTGCCGCAAGGTCTCGTGTTCGTGCCGTGGTTCGACGAAGGCCAGCTGATCAACCAGTTGACGCTCGATGCGACCTGCCCGCTCTCGAAAGAGACCGACTTCAAGAAATGCGCCTGCAAGGTGGAACGGGCCTGAGGCGCGTCACGGAGAGGTCCCATGTCGGTGCCCGACATATCGCCCGATCGCCGTCGTTTCCTCAAGGATGCGGCGCGCATGGCAGGCGGCTGCATGCTCGCAGGCGGCGGCCTGGCCTGGCTGGCCCGGGATGCCCGGGCCCTGCCGGCCCAGGCACTGCGGCCCCCCGGGGCCCTGACGGAGGCCGCTTTCCTGTCGGCCTGCATCCGCTGCGGGCTCTGCGTGCGGGAATGTCCTTATGACACGCTCGTCCTCGCCGAGCTCGGCAGCGACGGCCCGGCAACCGGCACGCCCTATTTCATCGCGCGCGATGTGCCCTGCGAGATGTGCGAGGACATTCCCTGTGTCGCGGCCTGTCCCACCGGGGCGCTCGATCCGGCGCTCGATGATATCGATGACGCGCGGATGGGCACGGCCGTGTTGGTGGATCAGGAAAACTGCCTCAACTTCCAGGGGTTGCGCTGCGATGTCTGCTACCGGGTCTGCCCGGTGATCGACGAGGCGATCACGCTCGACGTGTCGCACAACACGCGCTCCGGTCACCACGCCATGTTCATCCCCACGGTCCACGCGGATCACTGCACCGGCTGCGGGATGTGCGAGAAAAGCTGTGTTCTGCCCGAAGCCGCGATCAAGGTCCTGCCTCTGCGCATGGCCCGCGCTACCCCGGCCGAGCACTACCGCAAGGGCTGGGAGGAAAAGGACGCCAAGGGCGGCCCGGTGGTCGAAGGGATCATCGACCTGCCGGATCGTCTGCCCGGACCGGGCACCGACAATCTCGCGACGCCGGGCGGGTTCGAGCCTGCCTTCAAGCTGCCGGGGACGGGGCAATGAGCGCGCGCACCCGGATGCCGGTCGGGCTGGAGGCCCGGCAGAAGAAGGGCTGGATCGGCGCCAACCGCTACCTGTTGCTGCGTCGGACGAGCCAGCTGTTTTTCCTGATGCTCTTCCTGCTCGGCCCGTGGTTCGGGATCTGGATCGTGCAGGGCACGCTCGCGGGGTCGCTGACCTTGGGCGTGCTGCCGCTGACCGACCCATTCATCGCGCTGCAAAGCCTCGTGGCCGGGCATCTGCCCGCGACCTCGGCCCTCGTGGGTGCGCTGATCGTTCTGGGGGTCTACGCGGTCCTGGGCGGGCGGGTCTATTGTTCCTGGGTCTGCCCGATCAACCCGGTAACGGACGCGGCCCATTGGCTGCACGTCAAACTGGGCCTCTCCAAAGGCTGGCAGCCCAAGCGCCAGACCCGGCTGTGGGTCATGGCCATCGCGCTGCTCGTGTCGGCCCTCGCCGGGACGGTCGCCTGGGAACTGGTCAACCCCGTGACCATGGTCCATCGCGGTCTCGTCTTCGGGATGGGCGCGGCCTGGGGCATGGTGGCGGCGATCTTCGTCTTCGACCTCGTGGTGTCGCGCCGGGGCTGGTGCGGCCATGTCTGCCCGGTCGGTGCCTTCTACGGGCTGTTGGGCCACAAGAGCGTCGTGCGCATCAGCGCCGCGCAGCGCAGCGCCTGCGACGACTGCATGGACTGCTACGCCGTCTGCCCGGAACAGCAGGTCATCTCGCCCGCGCTCAAGGGCAAGCCCGGCTCCAGCCCGCTGATCCTGTCGCCCGACTGCACCAATTGTGGCCGCTGCATCGATGTCTGCGCCATGGACGTTTTCAATTTCACTCACCGGTTCGACGACCGTGTCGACGACCGCCCTGACCCCCTGACTGCGCCCGCGGGGCGCATCGCATGACACGCAAAGGAGTGCCCCAATGAGAAAGCCGGTCACACTGGGCCTCGCCGCCCTGACAACGATCCTCGTTTTCGGCGGTCTGGCCATGGCCCAGCAAGCCGAGGTGATTACCCTCCGGGGCGCCGAGGTCGACGAACCCGTCCATCTCGACAAGAACCACGGACAGATCGAGACCCGAATGCAGCGGAACTACCGCCAGCAGCCGCCCCTGATCCCCCACGCCATCAGCCAGTACCAGATCGATCTGCGCACCAACCAGTGCCTGACCTGTCATGACTGGACAAAGGCGGGGGAGCGCGGTGCGCCCACCCTGTCCATGACCCACTACCTGGACCGCGACGGCAACGAGCTCGATCACATCGCGGGCACCCGGTACTTCTGCAACCAATGCCATGTGCCGCAGGCCAACGCGCCCGCCCTGGTCGAAAACCTGTTCGAGCCGTCCTCCCCGACGGTTCGCTGAGGCGAGAGCACGAAAGGAACACCCGAAATGGCAGATTCCCCCGAAAAAGATCCGCGTCGCAAAGGGCTCATGGGGCTTTGGGACCGGTTCTGGCTCCCCACCACGGTTTTCAGCGTGGGCTTCGTCCTGATCGGCGGCTTCGTTGCAGGTATCCTGTTCTGGGGCGGCTTTCACTGGACGCTGGAGGCAACGAACAAGGAAGAGTTCTGTGTCTCCTGCCACACCATGGAAACCAATCTGGGCGAGTACCGCGAGACGATCCATTACAACAACCACTCCGGGGTGCGGGCGGTCTGTGCGGACTGCCACGTGCCAAAGGAATGGAACCACAAGATGAAGGCCAAGATCATCGCGGTGAAGGATGTCTACCACGAAATCGTCGGGACGATCTCGACCCCCGAGGATTACGAGGAGCACCGCCTGGCCATGGCGTCGGCCGTCTGGACGAAGATGAAGAAATCCAACAGCCGGGAGTGCCGCAACTGCCACGAGTTTGAATACATGGACTTCACCTTGCAGGAAAACCGTGCCGCGGTTGAACACCAGAGGGCCATCGACACCGGCATGACCTGCATCGATTGTCACCAGGGCATCGCGCACAGCCTGCCGCCCGGTCACCTGGAGGAATACCAGCGCATCACCCGCGAGCTGGCAGGGCCGATGGCCAGCCATGCCGACGAGCCGCTGGCAAGCAACACCTCCCGTCTGCGCAACTATCTGGACACAGCTCCGGCAGACTGACGCGCAGGCGCAAGCTGTCGGAAAACCCGTAACAAGAGGCCATTGTGATGCTCGATCTTCTTGGAACCATCGGCGGAAACGCCCTCAGCCTGCCCGGAGTTCTCGGGCTGGCCCTGGGCATGATGACCCGGAACTGGCGGCTCGCCGCGATCTTGGGCGGTGTTGTCGGCGTGGTCGAGACCCTGATCTTCGCCGGCTTCACGCTCGACAACATCTACCTGCTCGACGCGGTCGTCGCGGTAGTGGTGGGCATGGTCGCCGGAACCCTGGGCTGCGCGATCCGCAACAAGGGCGCGACCGTCTGATACGCCCCTCCGACCGAGGGCCTTGCGTCCGTTCGGGCATCTTGCGCTCGGACGGACGCAGGCCTGCGATGGCGCCCCTCGCCAGGGATACCTTAGTGGCGCGTGCCCCTGACCTTGCAGGACCGCGCCATCCCGAACGCTTACCCGCTTCCCGTCGCTGCCCTCGACCGAGCGGACGGCACAGCTACATCAGCGCCCCGGGCAGGAACAGCGCCAGCGCCGGCAGGGCGGTCAGGATCGCCACCCCCGCCAGCAGAATCAGCCAATAGGGCACCGTGGCCTTCGCCGCCTCGCCCAGGGACACCGCGTTCTTGGTGACCGAGACCAGCACCGACAGGTTCAGTCCCACAGGCGGCGTGACCTGGCCGATCTCGATCAGGATGGTGATGATCACCCCGAGCCAGATCGCGTCATATCCCAACCCCGTGAGCAGCGGGAAAACGATGGGCAATGTCATGATCATCAGGGACAGCCCATCGAAAAAGCAGCCCAGCACCAGGTAGACCAGCACCACTACCGCCAGAACCGCGAGCGGGCCCAGATCCGAGGCGCGCACCGTTTCCAGGATCGCTTGTGGTACGCCAAGCAGGCTGACCGCTTGCGCGAGGATCGTCGCCCCGATGACCACGAAAGCGATGGCACCATAGAGCCGGATCGCGGAATAAACCGCCTCGGCCAGCGCCCGCAGGGTCAGCGTGCCCCACAGCCGCCCGATGATGATGGTGGCGATCACGCCGATCCCCGCAGCCTCGGTCGGCGTGGCAAAGCCCAGGGTGATGCTGCCCATGATCGACAGGATCAGCAGCAGGAAGGGCCACAGACCCAGCACCCCGCGCAGGATCTCGCGGCCCGGGGGGCGGGCGGCCTCTGCCGGGGCGAGGGTCGGCGTGATACGGCAGCGAAGGTAGATATAAACCATGAACATCGCCGCAAAAAGCAGCCCCGGCACCAGCCCGGCGAGGAACAGCTGCCCGATGGACGTCTCCGTCAACGCCCCGAAGATCAGCAGCGACAGGCTCGGCGGGATCAGCAGCCCCAGCGTCCCGCCCCCCGCCAGCGACCCCACCACCGTCCGGCGATCATAGCCCCGCCGCGTCATCTCGGGATAGGCAACCGACCCCACGGCGGCGGCGGTCGACAGGCTCGATCCGCTGACCGCCCCGAAGAGCGTACAGACCGCCACATTCGTGTGCAGCAACCCGCCCGGCACCCGCATGAACACCGGGGACAGGGCGGAATAAATCCGTGCGCTGACGCCGGAGCGCAGCATGATCTCGCCGAGGATGATGAAGAGCGGTATCGCGCTCAGCGTGAAGGAATTCAGCACGTTCCACACCGCGTCCACCGCCACGAAGGTGGCGCCGTTGGCGACGAAGTGCAGAATCAATAGGCCCGTCAGGCCGAGCGCGGCCCCCAGCGCCAGACCCGAGCCGGCAAAGGCCAGCAATCCGCCCAGAAAAACGCCCCAGAACCCTGCCATCAGTCGCGGACCGCCCCCCGGATCGCGAAGGCCAGCGCGGTCAGGACCATCGACACCGGCAACAGCGCCATCCAGGGCCAGAGCAGCAGCCGCGCCACCTCGGTCTTGATGGTGCGGGCGAAGGCGAACTCGAACCAGGGGATCGAGAGCCAGAAGAGCCACGCACAGAACATGATGCCGAACAGCGCGGCCAGCCCGGTCACGACCCAGGCGATCCGCTCCGTCAGGGCGTTCAGCAGGATGCGCACCTGCACATGCTCGGATTTCAATGTCACGAGCGGCAGCACCAGGAAAAATGCCGCGGTCATCAACAGCCCCACCAGCTCCTCGGTGAACCGGAAGGGCGCGTTGGCGATATGGCGCATGGCCACGCTGGCGCCGATCAGACCGACAATGGCGCTGCCCGCCACGGCGCCCAGCAGGGCAAGCGCCTGGCAGATCGGCGTCACCCCGCGCTCAAGGTGCCGGGCCAGGCGCACCAAGCGCGGCTCGGCCATGCTCAGCGCCCGAGCGCGTCGAGCATCCGCTGCCGGTAGGCCGGGGCGTTTCCGCCCGCCTCTTCGGCCAGTTCCGCCCAGGTGGCGGAGGCCGCTTCGAGGAAGGCCGCCCGGTCCTCGTCCGAGAACGGCTCCAGGAATTCAAGCCCCTGTTCTTCCAGCTTGGCCCGCGCGGCCATCTCGTTCTCCTCGGCGGCCTCATAGGCGTTGGTGCGCTCCCACACCCGGTCCGCGGCGGTGGTGATCGCCGCGCGATCCGCGTCGCTCAGGTCCTCCCAGGCACCCTCACTCACACCCAGCACATAGGGCACGCCCGCCACCGGATAGAGGTAGGAGGCATAATCCGTCACCTCATGCAGCGAGATCGTGTGTGCAAAAAGCGCCGGGTACACCGCGCAGTCCACCACGCCGGTCTGCAGTGCCACGTAAAGCTCGGTTTGCCCGACGATCTGGGCCGCCACGCCAAGCTTGGTGAAGGTCTCCACCTGGTCGCCGCTCCAGACGCGTAGCTTCTTGGTGCGCAGATCGTCGAGGGTGCGCACCGGCTCGCCCTTGCAGAAGATCGACGCCTGCAAGAGCGGCAACGCCATGTAGCCCGCAGGCACGATGCCCCATTCGGCCAGTTCCTCGGCATAGATCTCCTGGATTTCCGGCAGGACGGTGATCAACTCCTCCGGGCTGCCGACCGAACCCTGCACCAGCACCGCGTTCAGCGCGGGCGCGTCACGGCCCAGGTAATTCGCCCAGACAAGACCCATCTCCACCGCGCCCTGGGGCAGCCAGCGCACCACATCCTCGTTCTTGAGGTTGAGCGACCCGCCATGGAACACGTCGATATTGACCCGGCCCTCGGTCAGCTCGGCCACATCCGCGGCGAATTGGTCAAGCTGCTGGGATTCGCTTCGACCCTCGGGCAACCCGTTGTTGAACTTCCAATCCGCGGCGAGCGCCGGGGTGACCAAGGCGCTGAGTCCGAGTGAAGCGATGGCAAGCGTGTGAAGTTTCCAGGTCATGACCGATCCCCGCTGGTTTTCAATGCGTTGTGCAAAACGGTAACGGCGAACTCCCGCCGCCACAAGCCGGACCGCGGCAGGCGTCAGGCCACCACAGGCAGGGTCGTGACCGCGTAGGCCAGCGACAGCGCGCGGTCCCGTACCGGGTCGATCAGAGACATCCGGTACCGGGCCGCCGGGCGCACACCGCCCTTGGCCGCCAGCGTCCCGCAGAGCATCGCCGATCCCTCGCCAAGCCCCGCGCCCGCGATCAGCTCGGGCAGGGGGCGGATGCTGGCGAGCGTGCCCTCTTGGTATCGCACCCAATCGCCACCCTCTTCGATGTCGCAGGTCAGGCGCAGCTGATCGAGATGGCTCTCCACCTCCGCCAGGGGCCAGAGGCCCCGGCCCACCGGCTTGGCGCAGATCTGCTTCGACGCGGCGACCGAAACCGCCTCTAACGCCCGATCCGTATGGTCGGAGGCCAGCCCCAGCCACAGCGCCCCGTCCACGCGCAGGATCAGTGGCTCCACCTCGCCCGAAGTATCGGGGCCCAGCACCTGAACCTCCTCCGCCTGGGTCAGCAGGTCGCGCGCCACACGGTAGTAAAGCGGCACGTCCGAGGGCGGCGGCACCCCGATCTCGGCCAGCTCGGCGATATGGTGGTCCACCGCCGCCCGGTCGCGCCCGGTCCAGCCCGCCACATGGGCGGCGCTCAGGGTGACCTCCAGGGGCCCGGTGGGGGTGTCGAAACGCATGGGTCAGCTCCCGCTCAGCACAGATGGAAGATAAAGGGCGATGGACGGAAACAGGATCAGCAGGCCGACCATGATCAGCATGGCGATCACGTAAGGGATCGCGCCCACCATCACTTCGCTCATCTTCCCGGATTTGCGCGCCCCCTGCACCACATAGAGGTTCAGACCAACCGGCGGTGTAATCAGGGCCATCTCGATCAGCACGATCATCAGGATGCCGAACCAGATCGGATCGAACCCCTGTGCGACCACCAGCGGCACGATGATCGGGATCGTCACCACCATGAGCGACAGCGTCTCGATGAAGAAACCCAGCACGATATAGATCAGCACCACCACCAGGATCAGTCCGGTGGGCGTGAGGCCCAGACCGTCCAGCAGGGATTGCAGCTCCCGTCCCAGCCCCGCCGAGGCCAGCGTGAAGTTCAGGAACGAGGCGGCAATGACCACCAGCATGATCATGGACGTGATCTTGATGGTGCCGAGGATACTGTCCGCGAACATCTTTACGCTCACCCCGCCGAAGAGCGCCGCGATCACCACCGCGCCGGCCACGCCCACGGCGGCGGCCTCGGTCGGGGTGGCCCAGCCTTTGTAGATCGTGCCGATGATGACCGTGAAAAGCAGGATAATCGGGATCAGCTGCAGCAGCGCGCGCAGCATCTCGGGGAAGGGAAAGGTCCGGCGCAATCCGCCAAGTTCGGGGCGGATCAGGCAGATCACCACCGTGATCGCCATGAACCCCAGCGCCAGCGCGATGCCCGGCACGAGCCCGGCAAGGAAAAGCTGCGGGATCGAGGTCTGGGTCAGGAACCCGTAAACGATCAGGTTGATCGATGGCGGGATCATGATGCCCAGCGTGCCGCCCGCCGCGATCGCCCCGGAAAAGAGCCGCGGGTCATACCCCAGCTTCTCCGCCTGTGGCATGGCGACCGTGGCGACCGTGGCCGCCGTGGCGACCGACGAGCCGGAGGTGGCCGAGAACATGGTGGCCGTGGCCACGTTGGCATGCACCAGCCCGCCGGGCAGCCAGCTGACCCAGCGGTCCAGCGCGGAATAGGTCCGCGTCGCGATGCCAGAGCGTACAAGGATCTCGCCCAGAAGCACGAAGAACGGGATCGCGATCAGAGTGGCATTGTTCGAGGTCGACCAGACCAGGTTGCCAAGCCCCCGGATCAGCGGAAAGGGACTGAAGAACGCATCCACCCCGAAGCCCAGCAGGAACAGCACGATCCCCACCGGGATCGACAGCGCCAGCAGCCCCAGAAGCCCCGCGGAAATGGCCCAGATCATTTCGCCAGATCCTCTTCCCCGAAGCAGCCGATGGCTTCATCCGCTGTCTCGAACCGCCCCTTCATCACCAGCATGGCCGCCGCGACAAAGGTCAGCCAGGCGACCACCGCGAACCACACCCAGCCCGCGAACCACGGGATCTGCACCCAGGCCAGCGGGGTTTCCAGCGGCGTGTTGGCCCGCGAGTCGTTGGCCAGTGACCGTGCGACCACGGGCCAGCACTTGTACGCGATCAGCGTGACCGTGCCCGTCAGCACCAGCATCGAGAACAGGTCGAAAAAGGCGCGGGCGCGCTGGCCCACGCGGCCGCGCAGGATGTCGATGCGCACATGGCCCAGCTCCAGCAGGGTGAAGGCCATCCCCCAGGAGGTGGCAATGGCCATCACGTAGCCCGAGATCTCATCCGTCCCGCCGAAGGAGGACCCCATTTGCCGCAGCACGATATCCGCCAGGACGATCGCGGCGCAGCCCATCAGCACCACGCCCGTGACGAGCGCGATGCCGCGGTTCAGGCGGCGCAGAATGTGCAGCAGGCTCTCTTCCATGGGATCCCCCGGGGGTCGGGCCTCAGCCGCCGATGCTCACACCGACGACGCTGCCGACACTGGCATTCCAGCGCTCGGCCCAGTCGCCGCCCGCACGCTCCGCCCAGTCGGGGAGAACTTCACCGACCAGCACGCCGCGTGCCTTCTCGAAATCGGCATCGGACACCTCGACCAGGGTCATGTCGCGCGCCTCGCCGGACGGGCACTCCCCGTTGCCGGTCAGGCAGGCTATGTCATTGACCAGGGCGTCCTGGGCGCTGGCCCAGGCCGGGGCCTCGAACTCCGCCTGCACCTGGGACATGATCAGCTCCTGCTTCTCGGCGCTCAGGCTGTTCCAGCGGTCCATGTTCATGGCCGTCACCACGCTGTCCCAGCCACCCAGCGGGATCGCCATCAGGTGCGTGGACACTTCCCACCAGCCCGCCGAATAGCCCGATCCAGCCCCGGTCACGGCACAGTCCACCACGCCCTTCTGCAGCGCGCCGGGCACTTCCGAGAAACTGACATTCACGCCCTCGGCACCCAGCGCTTCGAGGAATTTCGCCGTCATCCTGCCGGAGGCACGCACCTTCAGCCCCTCAAGGTCCGCCAACTCCGACACCTCGGCGTTGCAGAACACCACCTGCGGCGGGTAGGGCGCGATGGCCAGAACCTTGCTGTTGAACCGGGCGGCGTAGATGTCGTCGACCATCGGGCGGGCCGCGTCGACCATAGCGCGCGCCTCGTCCGCCGTCAGCGCCAGCAGCGGCACATCCAGCCCTTCGAGCTCCGGCGCATCGGCCACGGCATAATCCGCCACGGTCATCGCCACGTCATACACTCCGTCCCCAAGCAGGCGGAACACGTCACCCACGCCCAGGTTCATCTGGTTGTGCGTGGTCAGCGCCACGGTAATCTCGCCCCCCGAGGCCGCGGGCAGGGTCTCGCCCCAGAACGGGGCCTCGTATTGCTTGTGCAGCGGCAGGCCGGACCAACTGCCGACCACGGACAGTTCTTCGGCGAAGGCCGGCGTGGCCAGCGCGGTTGTGAGGGCCAGAAGGCTAAGCGTGCGTGTCATGGGTCTCTCCTTGTTGGGTCTGAGATGTATGTTGGTCTTGCGGTCGCAGGATCGGAACCTCGGCATCCTCGGGGATGTCGCTGATCAGCATGTGACCGGGTTTGTGGGTGATGCAGATGGGCATGGAGGCGGCCTCCAGCGCCACTTGCGGGGTCACGCCGCAGGCCCAGAAGACCGGCACATGCCCCTCGGGCACGGGCACCGGATCGCCCCAGTCTGGGCGGGCCAGATCGGTTATGCCCAGCCCCGCGGGATCGCCCCAATGGACCGGTGCGCCATGGGCCAACGGAAAGCGGCGCGAGATCTCCACCGCCTCGGCGACCCGGTCCTCGGGGATCGCGCGCATGGACACCACCATCTTGCCCCGGAACGGGCCCGCGGGCACCGTGTCGATGCCCGAGCGGTACATCGGCACGGTCTTGTCATTGTCGATATGCCACAGCGCGATGCCCGCCTGTTGCAGCGCGTGCTCGAAGGTGAACGAGCATCCCAACGCGAAGGCCACGAAGTCGTCTTGCCAGAGGTCGCGAATATCCGTCACAGACCCTGCCAGCCGTCCGTCGCGATAGATGTTGTAGGCCGGCACATCCGTGCGGATGTCGATCTGCCCGCCCATGGTGGTCATCATCGGATTGCCGGTGTCCGACACACCGCTCAGGGGGCAGGGTTTCGGGTTGCGCTGGCAATACCGCATGAAGTCCAGCGCATAGGCCTCCGGCATGATTGCCAGGTTGGCTTGCAGGAACCCCTTGCCCAGCCCCGCCGTGTGGGAGCAGTACTGCCCCGCACGGATCGCGGCCCGGACCTCGGCGAGGGGCTTGTGCTTGAGCGTTTGGTACATGCCGACCTCCCCCGTGACCTGACGACAGTGCGCGGGCCAAGGCATAAAATCAAATCGAATAATTTTACCCTTGGCGATAACTTTGGTTTATTACCCATGTTGCTCGGCGTAGTCCGTCGACACCTCCAGCGCCAAGGCCGCGGCGGTCTCGGTCAGGTGGCTCTTGGGTTCGCTGACGAAGGACGCGGTGAACTGCAACGGGCTCGGCACCCAGCCGGGATCGAACTCCCGGATGCGCCCGGCCCGCACATGGGTCTCGCCCAGGGAGCGGGGCAGGGCCGCGACCCCCATATCCGCCGCCACCAGCCGAAAACAGGCCGAGAGCGACGAGGACGGGAACAGCGACGCATCCGGCCCCACCCGTTCGAAGAGCTGCGCCTTCAACTCCCGGTAGGGGCGGGTGTTGCGGGCATAGGTCAGCACGGGCCGCATCAGGTAGCTGGTCTCATCCGCCACCCGGCGCCCGGAGGCGGCGGTGTACCAGGCCAGATCGAAGCCGGGCAGCAGGATGTTGTCGACCGAGTATTCCGAAATTGGGCCCAGCAGGATCGCCAGATCGATCTCGCGATTGATCAACGCCTCCCGCAGGTCGCTGGACACGTCCACCTTCAGCTCGATCTCCAGCTTGGGATAGGCCCCGTGCAGACGGGAGACCAGCTCCGGCAGCCAGCAGGCCGCCACGGTTTCCGACGCACCGATCCGCAGCCGCCCCTCCAGCCCCGCCGGGTCCACCACATCGCGTTGGACCAGTTCGACCAGGTGTTCGAACTTCTCCGCATGGGCGACCAGCAACTCGCCCCGCTTGGTCAGTTTCAGCCCCCCCGAGGTCCGCTCGAACAGGGCACAGGACAGGGCATGTTCCAGGTTCTTGATTCGCGCGGTCACCGCAGGCTGGGTCAGACCCGCCGCCGCCGCGGCCCGGTGCAAGCTGCCCAGCCGCACGACCGCGAGGAAGGTCCGGATCTGTTCGATGGTGAATCGCGCCATGGGCTCAGTCATGGCACGACCGCGCCCCCGTTGGACAGGGGCGTAGCGTGGGTCAGACCGCCTTCTTCAGGCTCTCTTCGAGATAGATTTCCCGCAGCCGCGTGGCGACCGGGCCAGGCGTGCCGTCCCCGATCTGCGCCCCATCCAGCTCCACCACAGGCATCACGAAGGTCGAGGCCGAAGTGATGAAGGCTTCCGCCGCGTCCTTGGCTTCCTCGATGGTGAAGGAACGCTCTTCCACGGTCATCTGCGCCTCGCGGGCAAACCGCAGGACGGCGGCGCGGGTGATCCCGTGCAGGATCTCGTTGCCCAGGTGTCGGGTCACGATGGTGCCGGCCTTGGTCACGATATAGGCGTTGTTGGATGTGCCCTCGGTCACGGAGCCGTCCTCCACCATCCAGGCGTCATCGACCCCGGCGGCCTTGGCCATCATCTTGCCCATGGACGGATAGAGCAGCTGCACGGTCTTGATGTCCCGGCGGCCCCAGCGCTGATCCTCGATCGAGATGACCTTGATCCCGGTCTTCGCCACCGGCGTATCGGCGAGCGTCTTGGTCTGGGTGAAGAGCACCAGCGATGGTTTGGGTTCGGCAGGATATGCGAAATCCCGATCCGCCGCGCCCCGCGTCACCTGAAGGTAGACAAGCCCCTCGTGCACCTCGTTGCGCGCGACCAGCTCCCGGTGGATCTCCAGCAACGCGTCCATGGTGACCGGCGCGGACATGTCCAGCTCCGACAGGGACCGCTCCAGCCGCTTCGCGTGCCCCTCGAAATCGATCAACTTGCCGCCGAGTACGCTGGTCACTTCATAGACCCCGTCCGCGAACAGGAACCCGCGGTCGAAGACCGAGATCTTCGCGTCTTCCTCGGGCAGGTAGTCTCCGTTGACATAGACGATGCGGCTCATGGGGGTCCTCCGGTCTCGCGCGTTGGCCCGGATATGGCGGTCTGCGCCGCGGCGGGTCAAGCGCGGAGTTGCAATCGGCGGCATCTCCACCCAGTCTGGCCGCCATGAGCTCCGCCCGCCCCCTGCGCCTTTCCGACGGTCCGCTTGCCGCGCTGCGCGCGCGGCCCCTCGTCGCCGAGGTCGCCACCGCCACCGCGCGCAAGGGCGACTACCGCGCCCATCCGATCGACCCGGCCCATGCGCTCCATGCCGACCCGATGGTCGATCTGGCGGAGTACGGGATCGCCGGGGCCAACCACTACCACGCGACCCATAACCCGCCCTACCATGCTAACATTACCGGCAGCATCCCGGCCTTGCGCGCTCGCCGCTCCGTCGCCCAGCGTCTCGCGCGGGTGAACGACCGCCTTGCGGCCTACGGGCTGGAGATTTGGGTGTTCGATGCCTGGCGCCCCATCGCCGTGCAGAACCATTTCCACGACCATTGGATGCCCGATTACCTGCGCCGGGCACGGCCCGAGTTGGACGCTGCGGCGCTGCAGGCCGAAGTCACCCGCTACTGGGCGAAGGGCGCGCCGGGCGGGCGGATCGACCCGGCCTCGCCCCCGCCCCATGCGACCGGTGGCGCGGTGGACCTGACCCTGCGGGACAGCGCCAGCGGCGCGCATCTCTTCATGGGTTCGATCTTCGACGACGTCACCGCCCTGTCCAACACCGACGCGTTCGAGGCGACCGAGGACGCGATGTCCTTCTCGGCGCTGGAGGCCCGCGATAACCGCCGCCTGCTCTTCTGGCTGATGGCGGGGGAGGGGCTGGCCAACAACCCCACCGAATGGTGGCACTTTTCCCATGGCGACCAGATGTGGGCGCGGATCACCGGGGCGCGCGCGGCCCTGTTCGGCCCCGCACCCCCATGACCGCCCCTCGCCGCGCGGGGCATCCCGCCTATCTCAGGCACATGCGCCTGATCCTGCCCCTTCTCTTGTTGCTTCCCACCACCGCCCTGGGGTGGGAGGCCGGAACCGATGGCCCCCTGTGCACGCTGGAGCATGCCGAACCCGGTGCGGAGGTGCGCCTGACCTACGACCCGGCCGGGCCGACCTACACCATCACCCTCACCGCGCCGGAGCCGTGGCCCAGCGGGCCGGTCTTCGCCCTGCGGTTCGAGGGCGGGCAGGGCCTGACGATCTCCACCGATCGCCATGTGCTGTCACAGGCAGGCCGCGCGCTCACGGTTACGGATCGGGGCTTTGGCAACGTGCTGCGCGGCCTTGCGGAAAACACCACGGCGACAGGGCTGCTCGGCGCCGCCTCCGTCGGCTTCTCGCTGGACGGCGCGGCCCCGGCTGTCGCTGAATTCGAGGCTTGCGGGCGCACGCCCAGCGTCTGAGGCTAGGGGCGCAGGCGGATGCGCACGGCCCCATCGGCATCCAGAAGGCGCAGCATCTCGCCCTCCATCTCGTAGCGTCGCACGGCCTCCAGCGCGGCGATCATGTCCCGCTCCCACAGGGATTCGGGCTCCGGACAGGCCATCATCGTGCCCGCCATCGGCCCCGGGAAGGACAGCGTGCCCGGCCCGATCTCGGCGCGGCCCGCCAGCCTGTTGCACCCGGCGAACACCGCCGCCGCTCCGTCCTCGGTCAGCTCCAGCGTCGGCGGGCGCGGCAAGCGCGCCGGGGCCCCGTCCACCTCCGTCACGGTCCAGAGTGTCCCGGTCAGGGTCGGCTCCGGCACGGCCCTGCGAGCCTGCTCCAAGGTGATCTCGACCTCGGACCCGGCCCCCCGGGTCAGCACCGGATAGGCCTGGGTGCTGCGAAAGATCACCTCGCGCCCGCTGAACAGCCGGGCGGACACCGTATAGGTCATCCGCGGGTCGATCACCGCCGGGTCATAGGGCAGGGACAAGCTCATTGGCACGCCCGTCATCACCACCCGCTGCGACGCGATCCGCGTGGCCGCCACATCCATAAGCGAGGTGTCGAGCAGCTCGACCTCCAACTGCGCGCTGGGGGGCAGGGCGATCCGCTCCCGGTAGCCGACGGTGACCTCCAGCGTCGCGGTCTCCGCGGGCGCGCGATCAGGCACCGCGATCACCGTCGCGAGCAGCACCAGCATAGCCATCAGACGTCCCATGAGCACCTCCCCTTGCGTGCAACAATGCCATGTCTCAGGCCGCCAGGCCCTTGGTCCCCATGGCCAGGAATTTCTTGCGCCGGTCGCTGACCAGCTCCGCCGGACTGCGCCCGTGCAGATCGCCCAGCATCCCCGCCAGGGCCTTACCGACCCGGGCGATCATCTCGTCCTTGTTGCGCTGGGCGCCGCCCACGGGCTCCGGCACCACCCGGTCCACCACGCCAAGCGACTGCAAATCCTGCGCGGTCAGGCGCAGGGCCTCGGCGGCTTCCTTCATCTTGTCGGCATCCTTCCACAGGATCGACGCACAGCCCTCGGGCGAGATCACCGAATAGATCGAGTGTTCCAGCATCGCGACCCGGTTGGCCGTGGCAAAGGCCACCGCCCCGCCCGATCCGCCCTCGCCAATCACCACCGAGATCAGCGGCACACCGATCTGCAGGCATTTCTCCGTGGCGCGCGCGATGGCCTCGGACTGCCCGCGTTCCTCGGCGCCCTTGCCGGGATAGGCCCCGGGCGTGTCCACCAGCGTGATCACCGGCAGGCCGAACCGGTGCGCCATGTCCATCAGCCGGATCGCCTTGCGATAGCCTTCGGGCCGGGCCATGCCGAAATTCCGTTCGATCCGGGTCTTGGTGTCATGGCCCTTCTCATGCCCGATCACCATCACCGGTGTGTCGTTGAACCGTGCCAGCCCGCCCATCACCGCATGATCGTCGGCAAAATTCCGATCCCCGGCCAGGGGCGTGTATTCCTCGAACAGCCCGTCGATATAGTCCTTGCAATGGGGCCGCTCGGGATGCCGTGCCACCAGGCATTTCTGCCAGGGCGTCAGGTCCGCATAGAGGTCCCCCAGAAGCTGCGCCGCCTTGCGGTCAAGCGCCGAGACCTCCTTCTCGATATCCATCTTGCCGGACTTGCGCGCCACGGCCCGCAGCTCCTCGGCCTTGCCTTCGATCTCGGCCAGAGGTTTCTCGAAATCCAGGTAGTTCTGCATGGGTGCTCTCCGGTGACCGTGGCCCGGGTTATGACCCCTGCGCGGCACGGGTGCAATATCCCTGGCCGCAGAGCGCCGATCAGGGTCGGCGGGTTTCGGCGATCGCGGCCGACATGGCCCCCATCAGCAGGTTGAAATCATTGCCCGGGGTGACCAGGTCGAACCCCTCCGTCAGCCGCTGGCGCGACAGGGCTCCATCGGCGCAGAAGATGCCCGTGGCCACCCCGGCGGCGCGCGCCCGGTCCAGCACATGGGCAATGGCGTCGGTGGTGGCCCCCGGATGCCGCTCCGCCCCCGGCCCCTCGCCCAGGTCGAGCGCCAGGTCGTTTGGCCCGACATAGATCATGTTGACACCGGGCACGGCGAGGATGGCCTCGATCCTGTCCACGGCCTCGGCGGTCTCGATCATCGGAATGGCCAGGATCTCGGCATTGGCCGCCTCGAAGTAATCCGGCCCGCCATAGAGCTTGCCGCGCGCCGGACCGAAGGACCGGCTGCCCTGCGGCGGATAGCGACAGGCCGCGACGAAGGCCGCGGCCTCCTCCGGGGTGGAGATCATTGGACAGATCAACCCGTAGGCGCCCGCATCCAGCAGATGCATGATCACCTCCGGCGCCTTCGACGGCGACCGCACCAGCGGCACCGCCTCCGTGGCCGAAATCGCCTGGAGCATGCTGACCGCGGTCTCGAACCCGATCAGCCCGTGCTGCAGGTCCACGGTCACGCTGTCGAACCCCTGGTGCCCCGCCCCCTCGGCCACGTATCCCGACGGGATCGACAGCCAGGCATTTACGATCGGCGTGTCTTGCGCGAGCAGCGCCCGCAGCTTGTTCGGTCTCATGGTTCTGGTCTCCTGTGGCTGCCCCGTGCCGGCGCGCGCGTCGGCGTGGGCTGGCAGACTCGTGATTTAGATGCCTGTTGAATGCGTATTCAAGATGGGTATAGTCGAGCCAATAACGCGTCGCAACGGGAGGAAGAGATGCGCAAGAGAACCTTTTTGGCCACGGTCGCGACCGCGGCCCTTGTCGCCATGGCCCCGGTCACGGTCTCGGCTGAAGAGCTTGGCAAATACAACCTGCTGCCGGGCAAGCCCTTCGAAGGCACCACCCTCAACATCCTCAGCGTGGTCACTCCGCAATTCGACGGGCTGATGCTGCGGGACGAGGAGTTCACCGAGCTGACCGGCATCGAGACCGAGTGGACCTTCATCCCCTTCGGCTCCCTTCAGGAGAAGATCAATGCCGAAGGCATCGCCGCCAACGGCACCTTCGATGTGGTCAACTACCTCGACAGCTGGGGACCGCCCAACGCCCACTGGCTCAAGCGGATCGACGAATTGATGGCCCGTGACGGGATCTCCATGGACCGCTACCCCGCGGCCTTCGCCCGCTCGGCGCAGTTCGAGGGCGAGACGCTGGGCTTCCCGCTGCGCGCCCATCCGCAGCTGATGTTCTATCGCAAGGACCTGATCCCCGAGCCGCCCGAGACCTGGGAGGACGTGATCCGGATCGGCAAGGAGCTGAAGGAAACCAACCCCGACATCGCGCCGCTCGCGCTCTACTACAACAATGACGGCAACCGGCAGAACCTGTTCATCTGGCTCAACTTCCTGTGGGCCGCCGGGGCGGATATCTTCAACGAGGACGGCACCGCCGCCTGGGCCACGCCCGAGGGCATTCAGGCCACTAAGGACTATATCGAGCTGCACACCGTCCACCAGATCACCAATCCCAACTCGCTCGCCTTCGTCGAGCAGGACGCGCGGCAGTCCTTCATGCAAGGCAACTCGGCGATGATGCCGGTGTGGTGGTGGGCCTATTCCGGCTTCTACAACCCCGACAGCTCCACCCTGACCAAGGACCAGGTCGGCTTCACGGGCATGCCCTCCTATAAGGGCGTGACCAAGACCTATGCGATCTCTATGCCCTTCTCGATCTCGGAGTATTCCGAGAACCAGGAGGCGGCGTGGGAGTTCCTGAAATGGCTGTCCAACCCCGAGATGGACAAGGCCAACGCCATCGAACGCGAGGTGGGCGGCAAGACCATCATCAACAACGTGGTCACCCATATCTCGTCCTTGCAGGACCCAGAGGTGAACGCCGCCAATGACGGCATCCAGGCCGCCGCGTGGGAGAGCCTGAAGGAATCCGACATCATGCCCCAGATCCCGGAATGGTCCGAGGTCGGCGACATCCTGTCCGCCGCGATCGCCGAGGCCGCCGCGGGCGGCGATGTCGAGGAACTCATGACCGCCGCGGCCGACCGCGCGGACCGGGTTCTGCGGCGCGCAGGCCGGATCCAGTAACCCCAGGGCACGGGGCGCGGTCATCCGCGCCCCGGCTGCCAGATTGCGAGCGGCGGGACCATGCGTGACAACACCCTGAAATACCTTCTCGTGCTGCCGGCGGTGGTGGTCGTGTTCGCCACGGCGATCTGGCCCCTGATCGAAGCCGCGCGCATGTCCTTCACCGTGGGCCGCCTCAACCGCCCCGGCTCGCTGGAGCAATACATCGGCTGGGAGAACTACGCCTGGGCCTTCTTCGAAGAGCCCGCCTTCTGGAATTCCGTCTATGTCACCGCGCTCTACACCGTGGTGACCGTGGGTCTGACCACGTTGCTGGCGCTGGGCCTGGCGCTCCTGCTGGCGCCCGGCGGGCGCCTGCGGGTTTCGGCCCAGACCCTGCTGATTCTGCCCTTCGCCATGAGCCCGGCGCTGATCGGCGTCTCCTTCCGGTTCATGTTCAACCCCGAATTCGGCCTCTTCGATGCGTTCTTCGGCGTGATGATTCCGCCGCTGGCGGATGTCAGCTGGCTCGCCGACCCGACGCTCGCCTTCGCGGTGGTGGTGATGGCCGATGTCTGGGGCTGGATCCCCTTCCTGACGCTCGTGCTGATCGGCGGTCTGGCCAGCGTGCCCCGCGACACTATCGAAGCCGCACAGGTCGACGGCGCCAGCAGCTGGCGGGTCTTTCGCGACGTGACCCTGCCGCAGCTCGGCCCGGTCTTGGCCGTGGTCATCATCCTGAAATCCATCTTCAGCCTGAAAACTTTCGACCAGGTCTTCATGCTGACCAACGGCGGGCCGGGCACCGCGACCCAGACGCTCAGCCATTACATCTACTTCAACGGCATGAAATACGGGCAGATCGGCTATTCGGCCTCGGTCGCCTGGCTGATGGTGATCCCGATGATCTTCCTCACCTACGCCTATGCCAAGTTCGTCTTCCGGAAGAACTGAGCGATGACCGGCAAACAACGCAAACAATTCTGGAGCGCGGTCCACGCGGTCCTGATCATCGCGGCGATGTTCGTGATGCTGGTGCCGATCCTGTGGATCTTCCTCGCGGCGTTCAAATCCCACGTGGATGTCTATCAACTCAAGCTGTTCTTCACGCCGACGCTGGAAAACTTCGGCACGGTGTTCGACGACCCCTACCGGCTGGGCGAGAAGCTGTTCAACTCCACCGTGGTCGCCCTGGTCACGGTGGTGATCGCCATCCCCATCGCCACGCTCGCGGCCTATTCCTTCAGCCGGTTCCGGCTGGTGGGCGAGACCGCGATGCTGGTGGTGATCCTGGCCACGCAATTCCTGCCGGCGGTGGTGATCATCCTGCCCTTCTTCATCATGTTCCGGGATATCGGCCTGCTGGATACGCGGCTGGGCCTGATCCTGGTGAACCTCGCCATCGTGATGCCGTTCGCGATCTGGATGATCAAGGGCTTCATCGACGGCATCCCCCTGGACACCGAAGAGGCGGCGATGGTCGACGGCTCCTCGCGGTTGCAGGTGATCTGGAACATCGTGCTGCCCATGGCCGCCCCGGGTCTGCTGACCTCCGGCATCTTCTGTTTCATCATCGCCTGGAACGAGTTCCTCTTCGCGCTGATCCTCACGAACAAGGACGCGGTGACGCTGCCCATCGGGCTCGCGCTCTTCAAGGGGGAGGAAGGCGATCTTTGGAACCTGCTCTCGGCGGCGGGGATCATCATCATGGCGCCGATGTTCGTGCTCGCCCTGATGATCCGGAAATACTTTGTCCAGGGCATGACGATGGGGGCGGTGCGGTGACACTGACGTTAGAGAACAATTACAAGAAAGCGGTGCGCTGATGGCCGAGGTGATCCTCAAGGACCTGACCAAGCGGTGGGGCGATTTCGTCGGGGTGGACAACCAGTCCCTGCATGTCCGCGACGAGGAATTCCTGGTGCTGCTCGGCCCCTCGGGCTGCGGCAAGACCACGACCATGCGGATGATCGCCGGACTGGAGGATCCGACCGATGGCGAGATCTGGATCGGCGACCGAATGGTCAACGACGACCTGCCCAAGGACCGCGACGTGGCCATGGTGTTCCAGAATTACGGTCTCTATCCGCATATGACGATCTTCGAGAACATCGCCTATCCCCTGCGGGTGCGCGGCGTCGACAAGGCCGAGATCCCGCCACGGGTCCAAAGAGCCGCCGAGCAGGTGGAGCTGACCGAGTTCCTCCACCGCAAGCCCAAGGCGCTCTCTGGCGGGCAGCGGCAGCGCGTGGCCCTGGCCCGCGCCATCGTGCGCAAGCCCAAGGTTTTCCTGATGGACGAGCCGCTGTCGAACCTCGACGCCAAGCTGCGCGTGACCATGCGGGCGGAGCTGAAACATCTCAGCCGCGAGTTGCAGATCACCACCGTCTACGTGACCCACGACCAGATCGAGGCAATGACGCTGGCCGACCGGGTCGCGGTGATGAAGCACGGCGTGATCCAGCAACTCGGCACCCCGGACGAGATCTACAACGACCCCGCCAACCTGTTCGTGGCGGGCTTTATCGGCTCGCCTGCCATGAACCTGATCAACGGCTCGGTCGAGGACGGCATGTTCGTGACCACCGGCGGCACCCGGCTGGTCAAGGTGCCCTCCCCGGACCGGGCGCGCGCGATCCTCGGGGTGCGCGCCGACGACATGCAGGTCCACGAGGCCGGGCAGGGCGATATCGACGTGACCATCTATGCCTTCGAGAATACCGGCGAGAGCACCCTTCTGACCGTCCAATGGGGCAAGCAGCGGGTGATCGCCCGCGGTGACCGGCACCTGCGCAAAGAACAGGACGATGTCGTCGGCATCAGCCTGAACACCGACCATTTGTACCTCTTCGATCCGGACACCGAAGAGCGCATCAGGATGTAGCCCCATGGGATCGACGCGCGTGACAGCCAGGGATGTGGCGCGGGCCGCCGGGGTGAGCCAGCCTACCGTCAGCCGCGTCTTCAGCCGCTCGGCGGCCGTCGATCCGGCCAAGGCCGACCGCGTCCGCGCCGCCGCACGGGAGCTGGGCTATATCCCCAACCTCGTGGCGCGGTCGCTGAACTCGGGCCATTCCTTCCGCATCGGCATCGTGCTCGCCTATCTCAAGAACGGGTTTTTCAGCGACGCGTTGCAGCGGCTCTCCAAGGCCCTGAATGCGCGGGGCTATTCCGTGACGGTCTATTTCGCGGGCAACCAGTCCGACGAGGTCGACGCCATCGTCGACGACCTGTTGGCGGACCGGGTGGACGGGATCATCCTTGCCTCCATCAGCCTGTCCAACAGCCTCGTGGCGCGGGTGCGCAAGTCGGGCATCCCCTGCGTGCTCTTCAACCGCGGGCAGGCGGACCCGGATGTCTCGATGGTGACGGCGGCGAATGTCGCCGGGGCACGGGCGGCGACCGAGTTTCTGATCGCCGGCGGGCATACCCGGATCGCCCATCTCGCCGGATGGCGCAAGTCGATGAACGGGCGCGACCGGCAGGCGGGGTTCCTGGCGACCATGGCGGCGGCCGGACTGGCCCCGGTGGCCTGTGTCGATTGCCATTTCCGCCGCAGCGTGGCGATGGACGAGACCCGCAAGCTCTTTGCCGAGGGGCCGGGCGCAGACGCGATCTTCGCCGCCAACGATCACATGGCCTTCGGCGTGCTCGAAGTGCTGCGCGCCGAACTGGGCCTGCGGGTGCCCGAGGATGTCTCGGTCATCGGCTATGACGACGCGCCCATGGCGGGCTGGAAGACCTTCGATCTGACCACGGTGCGCCAACCGCTGGAACGGATGACCCGCAAGACGGTCGACCTTCTCATCGCCCGGATCACCGAGCCCGACGCCCCGCCCGAGAAGATCGAGATCCCCGGCGACCTGATCGTCCGCGGCTCCGCCCGGCACCCGCCCGGCTGGACCCCACGCCCCGAACACACGCCCCAACCCAGGACCTGACCATGACCCGGATCACCCAGACCGAAGCCGAGGCCCGCCGCGTCAAACGCAGCGACTACACCTCCTGCACCGTCGCCTTCATCGACTGCAAGAAGCCCGGCTCCCACCTCAAACAGAACTACTCGATCATCGGCCCCGGCGTGACCTCGTCCTCCGAGCAGGTGATCAACCTGCCCGAAGCCCACGGGTTCAACATCGGGGCTGCCGCCATGCCCACGGGCATCACCAACAACCTGCACATCCATTTCACCGCCGAGGTGTTCATGGTCTATGACGGGGAATACACCTTCCGCTGGGGCTCGAACGGCGAGCACGAGATGGTCGGCCGCCCGGGCGACATCCTGTCGGTGCCCACCTGGATCTTCCGCGGCTTCACCAATACCGGCGCGGGCGAAGGCTGGATCTTCACCACGCTGGGCGGCGACAACACCGGCGGCGTGATCTTCCATCCCGACATCCTCCGCGAAGCGGCCGATTACGGGCTCTACCTGTCGCGCAACAACGTGCTGATCGACACCACCCGGGGCGACCCCACCCCCGGCGAGGGCGAAACCCTGCCGCCGATGAGCGATGCGGAGGTCGCCAAGCTCCGCCACTACAGCCCCGAGGAGATGCGCGAGCGCCTCGTCAGCACCGCCGAGCGCGACTTCCGCCCCGCCTTCATCGACCGGGCGCTGGACGGTTGCGGCGCCGAGATCGCCCCGGTGATCGGCCACGGCATCAGCCAGAACCGCGACCACGCCGCCAAGATCCGTAACCCCCACGGGTTCTCCATGGAATGGCTCCGGGTCGCACCGGGGCAGACCGTCTCCCCCTTCACCCTCGACGACAAGATGGTGGTGATCCCGCGCACGGACGGGCTGCGGGCGAGGCTCAACCCCGAGGGCGACGTGACCCTCGACCTCGGCGGGTGGGAGACATTCTCGATCCCCGCCGGGATCACCCGCGCCTTCGTGAATACCTCCGACAGCCCGGTCGAAGTCCTGATCATCGTCTCCGGCGACCACCAGAAACGGCCCCGCTTCGCGCCGCAGGTGCTCGCGGCGGCGGCGGAAAAGGACCTCGCCCTGGATGCCCAGGGTTACGTGGCCGCGGCCCACCTGATCCCGAGCTATGGCCTCGTGGCCGAGTAAGCCATGATCCCCCATGCTTCCGACGCCTGGGTCCTGGTGCCCGGCACCCTGTGCACGGGGGAGGTGTTCGCGCCGATCCTCGACCGCCTCGGGGTCCCCCCAGTGCGCCGACGGGTCCTGATGCCCGACGCGCCCTCGGTCGCCGACTATGGCGACCGGCTGCGCGCGGCGGTGCGGGGGGGCGAGATCGTCTGCGGCTTCAGCCTCGGCGCGCTGATCCTGTCGCACAACCTGCCCGCCCTCGCGCGCGCCAGGGCGCTCGTCCTGCTGGCGGCGAACCCCCATCCCGACCCGCCCGAGAACCGCGCGGGCCGCCTTGCGGTGCGCGACCGGGTGCTGGCGGGGGAGGGCCCACCCTGGGTCGCACAGAACTGGGACGCCATGTCCACCGCCCGGGGCACGGGACTGCGCGACCGGGTGGCCGCCATGGCCGCGGCGACCGCGTCCCTGATCCCGGCCCAGACCGACCTCGCCGCCTCCCGCCCCGGCGCGGCGGCGGCCCTGCGTGTGACCCACCTGCCCACGGTGTTCGTCACCGGCGCCGAAGACCGGATGACCCCGCCGGACACGGTCCGTGACATCGCCCGCGACATGCCCCGTGCCACCCTCGCGGTCCCCGATGGGCTGGGCCATTTCGCCCTGCTCGAAGACCCCGACCGGGTGGCGCAGGCCATCCGCGACGGGCTTGCCCAGGTGCTTTCCCCCAACCCCGAGGACTCCCATGGACCGCAGACCGATCCCTCCCACGTTGCTTGACCGCCTCCGGGCCGTGGACACCCCGACCGTTTGCAACGCCATCGAGGTGGTGCAGGGCGGCCGCGGCTTTGCCCGCCTCACGCGCGGCACGATGCAGCATTCCCGCCCCGGCATGCCGCCCATGGTGGGCCGCGCCCGCACCGCCAGGATCGCAGGGCTCGCGCCCCCGACCGAGGCGGAGGACACCATCAAGGCCCGCCGCCGCGCCTATTACCGGGCGATGGCCCGCGGCCCGCAGCCCACCGTCGCGGTGATCGAGGATCTGGATTACCCCAACTGCATCGCCGGGTGGTGGGGGGAGGTCCATGTGGCGGTCCACAAGGGGCTGGGCATGGCCGGGGCCGTGACCAACGGGGTGATGCGCGATCTCGATGTCCATGATGATGGCTTCCAGGTGCTGGCGGGCTCCGTCGGGGTCAGCCATGGCTTCGTCCATGTCCGCGAACTGGGCTGCGAGGTGTCGATCCTTGGCCTGCAGGTCGCCGAGGACGATCTCGTCCATGCGGATCGCCACGGCGCGCTGGTCATCCCCGAGGACGCGATCCCGTCACTCGAGGCCGCCATCGCCACGGTGATCGAGAACGAGGCCCTGATTCTCGGGCCCGCCCGGGCGCCGGGGTTCGACCTGGAAAAGCTCGAAGAGGCCTGGGCGGTGTTCGAGGCGCGGCGCACCTGAAGCGCGTTCAGAACTGCGCGCTGGCCACCGCGTGCAGGTAAGGCGCGACCTCGTCGATCTTCATCCCCGACCGCAGCCGGGGGTCATAGAGCATGCCAAGCAGCTTCTCGTCGCGCTTGGTCAGCAGGGCGAACTCCTGGTCGTCGTTGAAGATCGACGGCCAGACCTCCTTGTGGTCGTTCGACAGGCCCAGTCCCTGGGCCAGCTCCTCCTGGATGCAGGAGACGCGCATCCGGTCCGGATGCTCGGCCCGCACGATCGCCACCGCGCGGCGAAACCCCTTGCGCCGGTCGCCATGGGGCTCGGCCACCACCATGCACAGGTGGTTGGGCCGCATCCGCGCGATACTGTTCACGGTCGAGGCGGCAATGCCCGGGATCAGCTTGGGCAGGGTCTTGGCCAGGGATTTCCGCTCCGCCTCGGTCACCACGAGCACATGGAAATTGGGCTTGTGCGGGTTCAGGGTGATCGGGTGGCGCGTGGCGCGGGCCAGCGTGTTGACATAGGTCGAGATGGTCCGGACATCCTTGGCCCGGTTCGACTTGGGCACGTTCGGGCCGAACTGCACCTGCACCCGCACGGGCGTTTCCCAGCGCAGAAGCGGCTTGGCGGTCTTGCTGCCCGAGGCGCTCAACCCGCTGCCATATTCCTTGTGAAGTGCGATATGGACGAAGTCGCGCTGGAGAGAGACCGGGTCCATCGGGGCGTTGGGCACATGGCGCGCAGTCTTCATCTTGCCTTGTGCGAGGAACTGCGCCTCCAGCGTGGCGTAATAGGCCGCGAGACTGGATTTGGAGACGGTCGCCGTGCCCTGGCTGCTCTTTTGCACGTCCGCGGCGCCGGGCAGGGCCATGCAGGCGCAGGCGACCAACCCGAGGATGGCGGTGCGGGACGTCGATTTCGCCATGTGGCCACTCTCCGAAAACCAGAATCAGGGTGCCACGAACCGGGTCCGCGTGCAAATGCATGAAGTCAGTCGTTCAGGGTCCTCTTTTTGCAGACGAATGGCCGACCCCGGGTGTGTTCGGGGTCGGCCTTGGCTTTGGTTTACTCGTTGCTTGAGCCTTTTGCGCCCTTGATTGCGGCGAG
>NZ_JARAMN010000009.1:0-204735 GCF_028807315.1 Dinoroseobacter sp. PD6
CGCATACATCTCAGAATACTTCGATGAATCGATATGGGCGTTCGCGGCGAACTCTTCCGATACCGCCTTGATGATCTCGCCCGATGCGATGGGTTTCTGTTCGGTCATCTGGATTTCCCCTCCTGAGACGTGACGTCAGACTTGCGCGGAAGGGGTAGCATGCTTTGTGAAGCTCACAACAACTTACTGTTTTCGGGGGATTTTTCTGTAAACAAATTCCTATTTTGCAAATAATGCTGTAAACTTATTAACCTCATGGTAATTTTTCCCGTAATTCAAGGGGTTTGGGCGAAATTGCGCTGGGGACCGGGATTTGCCGTCGGATTTCCAAATACGGCGCGTTGCCGCAGTTAGGGCTAACGCATCGGGCGCTTAAGTCGCACGTAACCATTACTGGGTAGTGGTCCGCGGGTCCGGCCACGCTGGTTCTCGATCAATTTGCCCTGCGACCAAAGTCTCAAGACCCGCGAATCTGTCAGCCTTGCGGACCTGTTTTCAGCTCCGCCACCAGCGGCGCGCAAGGCGCGCATGGGCGAGATCCCAGCCCTCCCCGGTGCGGTCCGGACGTCCGACGCGGTCGGAGACCACCAGGTTCGCATCCCCCACCGCAAGGATCAGCGCAGGCCCCGCCTCCACCGCCCGCGCCAGCAGCTCGGGCCGCTCGGCAGGCAGCGCCCAGCGCCCGGCGACGGGGGTCGTGCCCCCGGGACCGCGCAGGGCGATGCGGAGCGTCCAGTCCAGGGTGGCGCGCATCGGCCCGCGCCGCACCCGCAGATGGGCGGGCGTACCCGGACCCGCCAAAGCCGGGGCCAGGCCCAGACCGCGCAGCTGCCCGGCCAGGGCACCGACCACGCGCGCCCCTTCGGCGCCCAGATCCGGGTCCATGGCAAGATGCAGGGGGCGGCCCGCAAACCGGGCCAGCTCGGCCCGGGCGGCCTCGGGATCGCCCGTATGGGCCAGCGCCGGGCGCAGCCCCTCCGCACGGGCCAGCGCGCCGCGGTCGAGCCCGGCGCGCAGCCCGCGCAGCAGGGCGGTTTGCGCCATGGGGGATCCGGCCGGACCCGCGGTCAGCTCGATATACTCCGTCGCCGGCAGGGCCAGCACCTCCAGCCCCCTTGCCCGGGCGAGCCGCGCCAGCTGCGCCTGGGGCACCCGGTCGATCACGTCCACCCGCCCCTCCAGCAGCGCGCACGTACGGTGATCCGCGTCGGGCAGGGCCAGCACCTCCACCGTGTCGAACCAATTGCCCGCCCCCTCGCCGGACGGCGCGCCCACGCGCTCCGCCAGAAGGCGGTCGCCATCGAAGCTGACCAGCCGGTAAGGACCGGTGCCGACCCCCTGGGCGAAGGCGTCGGCCAGCCCCGCGGCAGGGCCGATCAGCAGCACGGGATCGCTCAGCAGGTAAGGGAAATCCGCGTTCGGCGCATGCAGCGCGAAGCGGATCCGATGGGGCGAGAGCGCCTCCATCCGCGCCACCAGCGCCCGCAGGCCGAAGCCCGGCGCGCCCGGCGCCAGATGCAGGTCGAGCGAGGCGATCACGTCCTCGGCCACCAGCCCCGGGCCGTGATGGAACCGCGCCTCCGGGTCCAGATCGACGGTCCAGACCGCCCCGCCGCGGCTGGGAACCCAGGCGGTGGCGAGACTGCCCTGCAGCAGGCCGTCCGGCGCGATCTCGGTCAGCGTATCGAAGAGCAGGCCCGCCCCGGTCAGGCTCTGGAACAGGCCGAAGCCCGCCTGCGGGGTCCACCGGTGCCCGCCCGGCCGCCCGCTCAGCCCCACGCGCAACCGCCCGCCGCTGCGCGCCCCCGCGGCCACCGGCATCCCGCCGGCGGCAAAAAGCGCCGCGGCAAGACCGGTTTTCAGCAGTTTGCGTCGGGTTGCGGTGTCCATAAGGGCTCGCGGCTCTGGCTGTGTCACTCCAAGGATATAGGGCATTTCTGCCCGGCGCGACAGGTCAGTTGGACGGGCGCCGTCCATAGCGCAGCCGGTCCATCACCCGCACCAGCTCTGCGCTGATCCCAGATTCCGACAAGGCGTGCCCGGCAAGCGGGATCATCCGCAGGTCGGTCTGCGGCAGCGCCTCGGCGATCTGCCAGGCGCCCGCGGGCGGGCAGATCATGTCGAAGCGCCCCTGCACGATGGTAATCGGCACATCCGCAAGCCGGGGCAGGTCGCGCAGGATCTGGCCATCCTCGTCGAGGAACCCCTTGTTGAGGAAATAATGGTTCTCCAGCCGGGCGAAGGCGCGGGCGTATTCCGCCGGGCTCTCGCCGGTCAGCCCCTCGGAATGGATCGAGGCCAGCGCGTTTTCCCAGGCCGACCAGGCGCGGGCATAGCGGGTCTCTTCCATCATGTTGCCGCTGAAAAGCCGTTTGTTATAGGCCGCGATCAGGTCGCCGCGCTCTTCCTCGGGGATCAGGTTGACGAAACGTTTCCACACATCGGGCCAGAACTGCGCCGCGCCGCCGCCGTAGAACCAGTCGAGCTCGGCGTCGGTCATCAGGAAAACGCCCCGCAAAATCAAGTGGGTAACGCGGTCGGGATGGGTCTGTCCGTAGATCAGCGCGAGGGTCGCGCCCCAGCTGCCGCCGAACACGTCCCAGGCGTCGATCTCCAGGGTGGTGCGGATCGCCTCGATGTCGTCCACAAGGTCCCAGGTGGTGTTGTGCTCCACCGAGGCATGGGGGCGGGAGCGGCCGCAGCCGCGCTGGTCGAAGAGCACGATCCGGTAGGTGTCGGGGTCGAAATAGCGCCGCATGGCCGGGCTGCAGCCGCCGCCGGGGCCGCCATGCAGGACCACCACGGGGATGCCTTGCGGATTGCCGCATTGCTCCACATAGATCCGGTGCCCGCCGGAGACCGGCAGCACGCGCTGGTCGTAGGGATCGAGCGGCGGGTAGAGATACTCCGCTGCGTGTTTTTGGCTCGCCGCTCGTGTCATCGCTGCTCTATATAGTGCTGAGATCCACCCGCCCCATCCTTCGCAAGTTGCATCAGAGAAGTCCATGACAACCAACACGCAGACCGTCGATACTTCGGAACTGGCCAAGTTCGAGGCCATGGCCGCCGAATGGTGGGACCCGATGGGCAAGTTTCGCCCACTGCACCTGATGAACCCGGTACGGCTGGACTACATCACCCGGCAGATCGCGGCGGAGTATGGGCGCGACCTGAAATCACCCAATCCTTTCAAGGGGTTGCGCATTCTCGACATCGGCTGCGGCGGGGGGCTTCTGGCCGAGCCCATGGCGCGGCTGGGGGCCACGGTGGTGGGCGCGGATGCGGCCGAGGGCAACCTGCCCGTCGCGCGGCTGCATGCGGAGAAATCCGGGCTGGAGATCGATTACCGCCACACCACGGCGGAGGCGCTGGTCGCCTCCGGGGAGCAGTTCGATTCGGTGCTGAACATGGAGGTGGTGGAGCATGTGGCCGACCCGCTGGCCTACCTGACCGCGTGCAAGGACCTGCTGAAGCCCGGCGGGATCATGCTGTGCTCGACCCTGAACCGGAACCCCAAGAGTTTCGCCATGGCGATCGTGGGGGCGGAATACGTGCTGAAATGGCTGCCCAAGGGGACCCATGACTGGCGCAAGTTCCTGACCCCCGACGAGCTGACGAAGCTCTTGGAACAGGCGGGGCTGGAGCCGGTGGACAAGAAGGGCATGGTGTTCAACCCGCTGTCGCAGCAATGGTCCCTGTCGGACCGGGACCTGAGCGTGAACTACGTCACCGCCTCGATCCGGCCCGCGTAACCCGCCGCAATTTCAGCGTAAATCCCGCGTCGGATCGGCGTCGGCCCCCTGTCGGACATGTGTCGGGCAAGTGTATGGCACCTCCGCACGGTGGTGCGGCGCCCGGCGCAACGGCAAGGGCAGCGACCCCGCCCGTGCGGGCGGGCGGGGTCTCGCGCGCCGGGGCTCAGTCGAGGCCCATGCAGGACGCGTAGAAGGTCGTGGTCGCGGGCCAGTCGGAGAAGATGCCCTTGACGCCCACATCCTGCGCCAGCACGTCGATCAGCTCGTAGACCACGCCGTCGCTGTCGGTCACGTCGGCGATGGACTGGTAGTACCAGCCGCCCCCGGTGGCCAGCGGGCCGGAGCGTTCAACCGTCCAGGTGATGATGTTCAGCCCCGCCGCCTGCGCCTGCACCGCCAGTTCGGAGGGCACGATGGCCCCGTCGCGGGTGGTCACCAGCATCCAGGTGGGCGGCGCGATGTAGTTCACGCCCATCGCCTTCAGCTCTGCCATGGTGTTGGGCCAGGTGGCCGGGTCCATGGGCGAGTAGCCATCGATATTGTACTCGTCCATCAGGTAGACGGCCTGCGCGCCGAACTCCGGCTCCGCCGAGATCCAGTAGAGCACGTCGTCGAGGTTGAAGCTCTGCAGCCAGACATCCGACGCCGGGATGCCGGCGGCCTTGTACTCGTCCACCAGCTTCTGGGCGTAGTCCTCTTGGGTGAAGCCGTTGAAGGGCATCTCGACCGAGGGGCTTTTCAGCTCGGGCGTGAATTTCGCGCCGAGGGATTTGAAGAGCGCAATCGACTCCGCATGGGTCATGATGCCCGTGGGCTCGCCCGCATAGAGATCCGTGCGCCAGCCCGCCGTGCCGTCGAGATAGTCCTCGACGCTGGTGGCGGCGCGGTTGGCGGCGTCCATTTTCGGCACCAGCGTACGGTACTCGGCCAGCGTGATCTCGGAGGTGCGGCATTCGGCAGTGGCGTTCTGGTCGCCGGAGGCGGGGGTGAACGGGGTCACGCAGGTCTCGGCCAGGGGTGTGGCGAGGATGTTGGTGGTGGTGTGCAGGTCGTTCTGGGCGTGGCGGCAGACCAGTTCCAGATCCTTTGTGAAGGTCACGTCGCATTCCAGGATGCCCGCCCCCATGCGCGCGGCGGCGAGGTTCGACGCCACCGTGTGTTCGGGGAATTGCAGGGGCGCGCCCCGATGGCCGATGGAAAAAAGCGTGCGCTTGGGTTCCTGCCCCATGCAGGACATGAGTTTTTCCTTGAGCGGGCCGTCCTCCATCCGGTCGACGAGGTAGAAGGGGCGCGGGCCCAGCTCGATCACGTCGGCGGTCTGGGCCAGGGCCGGTGCGGCGGCCAGGCCGGTGGCAAGCAGTGGCAGGATATGTCGCATGGTCTCCCCCATTTATGCGTCTCAGGCCCCCGTGTGCCCGGGGTTCCTTGACGACAGTATGAAGGTTTGTTGAACCTTAGGCGACAGTCGCGTTAGTTGCCGTAGCTTTGCTTCTGGCTGTCGAACAGCTGCGCATAGAGCCCGTTTTTGGCGAGCAGTTCCGCATGGGTGCCCTGTTCGACCAGCGCGCCGGTTTCCAGCACGTAGATCCGGTCGGCGTCGATCACCGACGACAGCCGATGCGCGACCATGATGGTGGTCTTGCCCCGGGCGAGCCGTCCGAGGGCGCGCTTGACCTTGTCCTCGGTTTTCTGGTCGAGGGCGGAGGTCGCCTCGTCCAGCAGGATGATCGGGGCGTCGCGCAGGAAGGCGCGGGCGATGGCGATGCGCTGCTTCTGGCCGCCGGAGAGCTGCGCGCCCTTGGGGCCGACCGGCAGGTCGCCGCGCTCGGCGATGACATCGGCAAGTTCGGCGGCCTCGGCGGCGGCGCGGACCTCGGCATCGGTGGCGTCGGGGTTCACGTAGCGGATGTTGTCGAGGATCGAGCTGTTGAAGATCACGATGTCCTGGGCGACCACGGAGAACGCCTGCCGCAGGTCGGAGATGCGGATCTTGTTCACGGGGATGTCGCCGATGCGAACCGTGCCGCCGATCGGGTCGTAGAGGCGGCCCAGCAGGCTGAGGATCGTGGTCTTGCCCGAGCCGGTGGGCCCGACGATGGCGGTGACCTGCCCGCCGCCGAAGGTGAGCGACAGGTCGCGGAAGAGCGGGCGGTCGGGCTCGTAGCCGAAGGTCACGTTGTCGAGGGTCAGGTCCGCGCCGGTGTCGAATTCGGACACCGCGTCGGGGGCATCCACGATGCCCGCGCGTTCGTCATAGAGCCCGCGCACGAGGCGCAGTTGCACCAATGCCCCCTGGAGCGAGACGACGAATTGCGCGATGCGGCGGCCCGGGTCGAAAATCAGCACCAGCCCGATCAGGAAGGCGATGATCGCGGCCCCGTCCACGTCGAAGGCGGGGCTGATCACCATGTAGCCGCCGCCGCCGATCACCAGCATGTAGACAAAGGCCGCGGCGAAGTCGATGCAGGGCAGGATCACCGCCTGGGCGGCGTTGCGGCGGATGGTCAGGCGGCGCAGGCGGCTGGTGGATTTGACCAGCCGGTCCTCTTCAACCTCTTCCTGGCCCGCGATCTTGACCGTGCGCATGCCGGACATGGTCTCGTCGATGGTCGAGATGTAGTCGCGCATGGCGTTCTCGGTCTGGGCCTGGACCAGTTTCACCTTTCGCGACACCAGCTGCATGGTCAGGATGATCACCGGGAAGACGATGGCCGCGCTCGCGAAGAGCAGGGGCTGCTGGTAGGCGAGATAGATCGACACGATCACCACGGTGGCGATGTCGCGCCCGGCCTTCACCGTGGTCTGGCCGACGAAATTGCCCAGACCTTCGACCTGGCCCACGAGTTTCTGGATCATGGCGGCGGGGGGCGTGTGTTCGAAAAAGGCGAGATCCAGTTCCATCAGGTGGTGGATCAGCTCCCGGCGGAGCTTGGCCACCGCATCGGCGGCGATCCAGACGCTGACCCGGGGGATCAGGTAGCTCATCACGCCGCGAAACGCGAAGACGCCGAACACCGCGGCACAGATCACCACCAGATCGCGCAGGGTGCCGCTGTCGAAGATGACGCGCAGGCCGCTTTCGGTCAGGCGGAGGAACTGCTGGTAGACGAAGCCCTGGGCGATGACCATCCCGAAGACCACGATCAGCCAGGGCAGCTTCTCGCGCAGGTAGCCGCGCCAGAACCAGGCGATGTTGGCCTTGTCCTCGGGGGTGAACATCGGCTCGCGCCGGGGCTTGTCCGCGGGGGCAGGAGACTGGGTGTCGGGCGCTGTCATGGCCTGTCGGCTATCGCGAAGGGGGGCGGGTCTGTCAAGGCGGCGGGGATCGGGGGCCGGGGGTCACCGGCTGCCGCGCGGGTCGCTGAAACGAGAACGCCCGGCAGTGCCGGGCGTTCGGTGATCAAGATATCGTGCCGATCACTCGGAGAGCGACTTGATATAGGCATACAGGTTCACGGCATCCTCTTCCTTGCGGACGCGGAAGCTCATCTTGCCGCGCTCACCAGTGCCGGTGACTTCCTGCATGTAGCCGGTCGGGTCCTGCAGATAGGCGACGAAGGTGGCCTCGTCATAGACCACGCCCTGCTCGTTCGCTGCGAGCAGCAGATCGCTGTAGCGGAAGTCTTCGACCGAGCCGGCGGTGCGGCCGGAAATGCCGTAAAGGTTCGGGCCGGTCTTGGCCGCGCGCCCGGCAAGGGTGTTACCGTCGGCATCCTGCACGACATGGCAGGACTGGCACTGGCGGAAAGCCTTCTCGCCCTCGGCGGCATCGCCAGTGGCCGCGAGGTCATCGGCGAGCACCGGTGCGGACATCGACGTCAGCATCAACGTGGCGGCGGCTACGATAGTCAGTTTCATGTTTCCCTCCCAGGGGGCTGGTTAAACCGTGTTGGGGTAATACGCCCGAAACGGGAGGAAAGTTCAACCGGACTTTGGACCTATAGGCGGCGGCGTTACGCCACCGCCTGGGAGATCGCGCATTGCTTCCACAAAACCTCCAGCGCGGAGACCAGGTGGCGCAGGTCGTCCACCGAATGATTCGGCGACGGCGTGAACCGCAGACGCTCGGTCCCCTTGGGCACGGTGGGGTAATTGATCGGCTGCACGTAGATGCCGAACTCGTCCATCAGGTAATCCGACAGCATCCGGCATTTCACCGGGTCCTTGATCATCACCGGGATGATGTGGCTCGGGTTGTCGATATGCGGGATGCCGGCGCGGTCGAGCATCTGGCGCAGCTGGGCGACGCGGACCTTTTGCAGGTCGCGCTCGGCGCTGCTTTCCTTCAGGTGCCGGATCGAGGTTTGCGCCGCGGCCGCGACCGCCGGGGGCAGGGCGGTGGTGAAGATGAAGCCCGACGCGAAGGAGCGGATGAAGTCGCAGAGTGTCTTGCTGCCGGTGATGTAGCCACCGACCACGCCGAAAGCCTTGCCCAGCGTGCCCTCGATCAGGGTGACGCGGTCCATCACGCCGTCCCGTTCGGCGATGCCCGCCCCGCGGGGGCCGTACATGCCCACGGCGTGCACCTCGTCGAGATAGGTCATGGCGCCGTATTTCTCGGCCACGTCGCAGATCTCGGCGATGGGCGCGATGTCGCCATCCATGGAATAGACGCTCTCGAACGCGACGATCTTGGGGCAGTTGGCGGGCAGGGCCGCGAGCTTGGCCTCCAGATCGGCGGGGTCGTTGTGTTTCCAGATGACGACCTTGGCGCGGGAGTGGCGCATGCCTTCGATCATCGAGGCGTGGTTGAGTTCATCGGAGAGAATCACGCAGTCGCGCAGCCGGGCGCCGAGGGTGCTGAGCGCGGCCCAGTTCGACACGTAGCCGGAGGTGAACAGCAGCGCGTCTTCCTTGCCGTGCAGATCCGCCAACTCGTCTTCGAGGAGCCGGTGATGGTGGTTCGTGCCGGAGATGTTGCGGGTGCCGCCCGCGCCCGCGCCGCACTGGCCGATCACCTCTTGCATGCGTTTCACCACCTTGGGGTGCTGGCCCATGCCGAGATAGTCGTTCGAGCACCAAACGGTGATCTGTCGCTTGCCGTCTTCGCCATGGCACTGCGCCTTGGGGTGTTGGCCGCATTCGCGCTCGAGCTCTGCGAAAATGCGATAATTGCCTTCCTCTTTCAGCTGGTTCAGCTGGGTGGCAAAAAGGGCGTCAAAGTCCATGGGCGTCCTCACTCCGTCTTATCCGAAAATCTTACAAGTTAGACAGTTTGAGTGTCAATTAAAACTTACACCTTCCTGAGCCCCATGGCGCACAGAAGGGGGGTGGGCAGCGCCGACGCGCCGCCCTGCCATATGCTGGCAGGAGGAGAGATCGGGATTCAGAGGGATCGATTCGAAAGGCAGGCCGCGGGGGCCCGCGGTGTCAGCCCTGCTTTTCCTTGGCGGGCATGTCCTTGGCGGGCATCAGCCAGCGCCAGAGCTTTTCATCCGGCAGGGGCACGACCATCAGCCAGTGTTCCAGGAGCGCCAGCGCGGTGAACACGGCCAGCAAGGTGAACCCGACGGTCGCGGCCGCGGTTTCGGCGGCATAGAGCCGCTCGAACCAGCAGGTCATGGCGAAGGTCAGCGCCGTGACGGAATAGGGAAAGAGCCAGTTGATCGGCCGGATGCGAAAATGGCTCGGCAGATGCGACAGGGGGGTGGGCAGAAACTCGGTATTGATCTTCCTGACGCCGAGGAAAAGGTTCAGCTTGGCGCTGATCCGGGCGATGAAGAGGACCGAGAAGGTCCAGAAGCCGAACTTGTTGTCGGCCCCCCAGGCCGTGATTCCCATCACGATGAGCACGGTCAGCAGCAGCATCTCGTGATAGGCGATGGTGCCCCAGGCGCGGAAGAAACGCTCGAACTCGGAACAGCCCTCGGGGCAGTCGTAGGAATTCGGACCGGTGATGATGCCGGCGAGGAAGGCATGCTCGATCCAGCCCCAGACCAGCAGCGCCGAGGCGAAGGCGATCCAGACGCCGGGCACGGTGGCCTCGGTCAGCGAGGCCGAGAAGCCGTAGACCCCGAGCAGGCCGAAAGGCGCGGTCAGGATCACCGACCGCAGGTGGGCGCGGGGCCCCCGGCGGTCGGCGTGTTTCACGATGCACAGGATCGCCCCGGTGGCGAACCACCAGATGAACATGGCGCAAAGCGCGATGATCCAGGGCGAGCTGAACATCAGTAGGCCGGCTCCAGCCGGGTGTCGGTCGGCACGTCATGCTTGTGCGCCGGGATCGTGTAGAGCGCGACGAAGGCCATCGCGGCCCGCGCCCCCGCGGAGGCCTTGCCGATCAGGCCGCCGAGGCCGCCCTTGGCCTTGGCCGCCGCCATGTCGCGGGAGGCTTTCTCCATCCGCTTGAGGTTCGGCATCCAGCGCGGATGGTCGATATCCAGCGTGATCGGGTAGATCTGCTTGGAGATCTCGGAGGTCTTCTTGAACACCTCCTGGCCGTACCAGTCGGTATCCACGCCCAGCGCCTTGTGGAAGGCGGGCCGCTGGTGGTCGCGCACATACATGGTCGAGTAGACCGCCGTGAGGAAGAACTTGATCCAGAGCACGTTGCGCCCGGTGGTCAGTTTCGGGTCGCTTTTCATCAGCAGGGCGAAGGCCTCGCCATGGCGGAACTCATCATTGCACCACTCTTCGAACCACTTGAAGATCGGGTGGAAGCGGTGCTCCGGATGCGCCTGGAGGTGGCGGAAGATCGTGATGTAGCGTGCATAGCCGATCTTCTCGCTGAGGTAGGTCGCATAGTAGATGAACTTCGGGCGGAAGTAGGTGTATTTCTTCTGCTGGGTCAGAAAGCCGAGGTTCACCGCGATGCCCGCCTCGCGCAGGGCGTCGTTGATGAAGCCCGCATGCCGCGCCTCGTCCCGGGCCATGAGCTGGAACAGCTGGGTGATGTCCTTGTTGGAGCCGCGGCGCTTCATTTCCTTGTAGAGCACGCAGCCCGAGAACTCGGCGGTGCAGGAGGAAATCAGGAAGTCGATGAATTCCTTGCGCAATTCCGGATCCATCCCGTCCCAATCGACATGGTCCCAGTCCTCGTTTTTCTTGAAATGGCCCTTGTTGGGGTCGGACTCCATCTCGGCGATGAGCGGATCCCACTCGTCGCGGATGCTCTCGACCGAGATGGCGTCCATCTCGTCGAAATCGGTGGTGTAGAAGCGCGGGGTCAGGAGCGTGTCCTGCATCGCCACTTCGGTCGCCTTCTCGGAGGTCATCCCCTCTTCGGCGACACCGTGATTGGAAACGGAAGACGTGGTGCCGTTCAGGGTTGCTGGGGTCTGGACGTTCATAGCGTGACCTCCTCGGAGAATGAAAATTCGCAAAGTTCGATGAATTCGAGATCGCCGGTCATCCGGGTCCAGAGACGCTCCAGGCCACTGGCGCGGGTGATGACGGCGACGCGGTCCTCGGAGACCACTTCACCGTAGGGGGCCATGATTTCGGCCCCTTGCACCAGCACCTCGTCGCCGGGATAGACAACGGCGCCGTTATTGAACTTCACGTGGGCGGACAGCTCTTCGAACCGGTGGCTGATGCTCACGGTGCACGGAGCGGTTTCGCGTGTCTTGGTGAAAAATCCCATGTCTCAGCCCTCCTGGATCGGGGTGTAGAGCAGCCGCTCGAACGCGGCGGTGTTGTCCATGCCGAAGCCGATCAGCTTGGCTTCCCAGCCGGTGGCCGGGTCGATCAGTGCGAGATGGCCGTCCTCGTAGCGCACGAGGCGCACGGGCGCGCTGTCGACGACGCCGACTTTCATGCGCTCGCGGGACAGGGCCCGGGTCATGCCGGCGATGAAGCCGCCTTCCTCGGGCGACAGGTCCGCCACCAGGCGGCCTTCGCCGTCCAGAACGCGGGCCGCGCCGTTCATCTCGCCGAAGATCTGGATCATGCGCTCTTCCACGATCGGCTGATCGGGGAACTTTGCCTCCAGGGGTCGGTCGGTGATGCGTGCATAGGCCACGAGGACCAGGCAGGCGACCACCAGAAAGAGCATGGCGCGCAGCAGGAGGGTCGGAATCATCTCCTTGTCGCGGCGCGCGAGCTCATGGGTTGCGGGGTCGTTCATCGGACAGGGATCCTTATTCTGCGGGCATGGGCACCGCGCCGGATGCGGTCTGCGCATCCACGGTGGCCTTGCCGGTTTCGGGCTGGGCTTGGGTCTTGGCGCGGAACACCGCGCTTTCGGCGGCCTCTGCGATGATCTCGGCCACCTTGGCCGCATCGGGGATGCAGCGCAGGGCAGGCTCGGGGTCGCGGATGTGCCAGGGGCGGATATGGGGCCAGCAGTTGAGGTAACTCATGCGCGTGTCGCCCGTGAGCTTGAGCGCGATGGTCCCCGTGCCGGACTTGCGCAGGTCGAGGTCGGCCGACCCGATCCAGCGGTAGGGGAAGTTGTAGGTGATCGTGAGCGCCGCCCCGATCCGCATGGCGATGCGGCGGTTGGTGACCGTGTAGATCGTGGTCACCGCCTGGGTCCAGGCGATCGCGGTCAGGATACCGCAGACGATCAGGCCGAGGATCAGGAAGGGGATCATCCCCTTCAGGCTGGTCAGGGTATCGTGCTGCGCCATCAGCGCCACCGAGCGCCAGGCCCCGAGGAACACGAAGTACCCCATGACCCATTTCAGCGCCAGGCTCTCCTTGGCGAGGGCCCACCAGTTCGGTTTGCCCTGCCACAGGATGGTTTCGCCCTCGGGGGGCAGTTCAGGGAGCCCTTCGACAGGCTCGAAATGGAAATCGTCGTGATGGTCTGACATCGCGAAAGGCTCCCGTGTTTGTCGTTACAATTGCGGCTCGAGGCGGGACTCGTCGGCATAGAGGGTGCCGCCCGCGTAGTAGGCCATGATCTTGTCTTCCTCGAGCAGGGTGACCTGGTTCGGGGACTTGGTTTTCGGCACGTTCTTGAAGTGCTTGCCGTAGATCGAGCGGACCTTCACCCGGTCGGACTTGATCCGCACCATTTCACGCTGCACGAGCCGCTTGCCGTCGCCCCATTCCGGGTCGAGCTCGATCTCGAGGTAGCGGACGAGCTGCTCGGCTTCGTCGATCCACATGTCGGAGACCAGGCCGACGATCTCGCCGTCCCCCGCCATGACCGGCAGGCCGCGCGGGTCGGTCCCGGCGGACACGCCGAAGCCTTCGGCGGCCGACATGGGCACGATCTTGGGATGGCCGTGGGCGTCCAGTTCCGGCACGTCGCGCCGCTTGGACCAGCTGGCCGGGCCCACCCCGTCGAGCATGGGATCGCCCGTGGGTTCCATCGGGAAGCCGTTGCCATGGGCCGTCTTGCGCAGGGCGAGATTGTCGCGCCGCTGCACGTCTTCGCCCGGCAGCGTCAGCTCGCCACGGCCATGTTGCAGCTTGAAGGTTTTCTCCTTCGGGAGCGGGAACGGCCCCTGGTTGGCGGCGGTGTTGCCGTCGTCATCCTCGAGGGGGTAGCCCTCGCGCATGTTTTCGGTCTGCAGATAGTAGATCAGCAGCGCGAAGAAGCCGTAGAACAGCCAGAGCGAGAGGCTGGCGAGGTCGAAATTGCCGAAGAATGTCTCTTCCATGGAGGTATCCTTTCGTATCCGGCGTCAGGTCGGGAAATCGGCGAGCCCGATCTTGCCGGTCTCCCCTGTTGCATGGTCGTTACGGGTCAGCGCATGGGCCCGCACGAGCGGCCCCAGGGCGATGAGGGTGATGAAGATCAGGGCGATCTCCAGGTGGTAGACCACGGAGTAGCCCGTGGAGGGATCGTTGAGCGCTTCGCCCCAGGCGCCGGTGGACACGGCGGCATTCACCACGTCGCGGATCGTGCCGCCCAGGGCCACGCCCACACCGACCGCGGTGGCCTGTGCAGCGCCCCAGGCGCCCAGCGCCAGGCCGCGCCCGGCCAGCCCATCCGCCGGCATGGTCATGGCCGCGGTCAGGGTCGCGACGGAGAAGAGCCCGCCGCCGAGGCCGATCAGGCCCGCCCCGACGAAGAACAGCTCGTTGGAGCCCATGGGGGCCGCGAAGATCACCGCCGAGAAGGCCGCCAGCCCGATCAGCAGCCCGCGCCCGCACATCCGGAACGGGTTGATGTCGTCCTTGAGCCAGCGCGCGGCCATGGCAAAGCCGATCAGCGCGCCCGCCGCCCACATCGCGGTCAGGAAGGTGGTGGCCGAGACCGACAGGCCGAGGATCTCGCCGCCGTACGGTTCCAGCAGGACGTCCTGCATGTTGAAGCCGAGCGTGCCGAGGAACACCACGACCAGCAAACGGCCCGCCTGCCCGCCCGCGGCGAAGTCGTCCCAGGCCGCGCGGAAGGAGGGGCGCGGTGCGGCGCGTTCCTCGGCGGTCGTCGGGAAGACGATCTCCTGTTTCCAGAGCGCGATCAGGTTCAGGATCAGGGTCGCGCCCGCGGTGGCCTGCACCACCTGGATCAGGCGAATGCCGCTGAAATCGCGCAGCAGCCAGCCGATGATCACGGCCGAGACGCCCATGCCCAGAAGGAACATCACGTAGAGCAGCGCCACCACCCGCGGCCGGGTTTCGTCCGTGGCCCGGTCCGAGGCGAGCGCGAGCCCCGCGGTCTGTGTCATGTGCAGCCCCAGCCCCGTCATCAGGAAGGCCAGCGCCGCCAGCACCTCGCCGGCGAAGGGGATGTCGATATAGACGTCCCCGCCCAGCACCAGCAAGCAGGACGGCATGATCGCCAGCCCGCCGAACTGCCACAGGGTGCCGAACCACATGTAGGGCACACGCTTCCACCCGATGGCGGATTTGTGGGTGTCGGAGCGGAACCCGAGGAGCGCCCGGAAGGGGGCGACGAGGACCGGGATGGCGATCATCAGCGCCACCAGCATGGCCGGCACGCTGAGTTCCACGATCATCACCCGGTTCAGGGTGCCCAGCAGCATGACCGTGGCCATGCCGACCGAGACCTGGAACAGGCTCAGGCGCAACAGCTGGCCCAGGGGCAGCTGGTCGCTGGCCGCGTCTGCAAAGGGCAGAAACTGGCTGGCGAGACGCTTGGTCTGGGCCTTGGTGAAGATCATGCCCGGTACTCCAGACAGGTGGAAATGTAGAAGCCGGAGGTCACACGCTCGACTTCGCGGATGGCCCCGCGGGCGCCCGTCTCGGCGGCGGCCTTCGACAGCCGCGCGGGCGCATGGGGGATCATGGTCGGGGACCGGTCGCCGCGCGGGAAGAGCTTGCCCACCCCCCAGAAGGTCATCAGGAACGGGGTGCGGGGGGCGACGGTGAAGATCACCGAGCCGCGCACCCGGGGGCAGAACTTCGCCAGCGAGGCACCGATATCCGGTGCTTCGTAGTAGATCAGACTGTCCATCGCCACGACATGATCGAAATCACCCAAGGAGGGATTGTGCATGTCGCCGGAGGTAAAGGTGACCTGGCCGCGATGGGCATCCGGCAGGCGCTTTTCGGCGATCTCCACCAGGCTCGGCGAGATGTCGATGGCGACGACTTCCGCCCCGCGGGCGGCCAGTTCGGCGGTCATCTGCCCCGCGCCGCAGCCCGCATCCAGCACGCGCTTGCCCGACAGGTCCGCGGGCATCTGCGCCAGCATGATGTCGCGCATCCGGTCGCGGCCCGCGCGCACGGTGGCGCGCACCTTCGACACGGGCGCGTCCGATGTCAGACGCTCCCATGTCTTGGTCGCGGTCCGGTCGAAATAGTCTTCGACGCGGGTCAGGGTCTGGTCGTAGGCGGGCATTACCGGGCTCTCCAAAGGGGGGGCCGAGGGGTCACGAGGGTGGTCATCAGTCGAATCCGAGCAGCTCGAAGATTTCACGGTCGGGCAGCGGCGCGGGCGCCAGGGGCTCCGTGCCGTTCCACAGGGTCTCGGCCAGGCGGATGTATTCCTTGCGGACCTGCACCACGTCCTCGGCATCTTCCATTTCGAACAGGGTCTTCTTCTTGAGCCGCGAGCGGCGGATCGCATCCAGGTCGGGCATGTGCGCGATCCGGTTGAAGCCCACGGTCTTGCAATACCGGTCGACCTCGTCGGTCTCGCGGGAGCGGTTGGCGACGCAGCCCGCCAGCCGCACGGAGTAGTTCTTGGACTTGGCCTGCACCGCGGCAATGATGCGGTTCATCGCATAGATGCTGTCGAAATCATTCGCAGTGACGATCAGTGCCCGGTCCGCATGTTGCAGGGGCGCCGCGAACCCGCCGCAGACCACGTCACCAAGCACGTCGAAGATCACCACATCGGTGTCTTCCAGCAGGTGGTGCTGCTTCAGCAGCTTCACCGTTTGCCCCACCACGTACCCGCCGCAGCCGGTGCCGGCGGGCGGCCCGCCGGCCTCGACGCATTTCACGCCGTTGAACCCTTCGAAGACGAAGTCTTCGGGGCGCAGTTCCTCTGCGTGGAAATCCACCTCCTTGAGGATGTCGATCACCGTGGGAACCAGGCTCCCTGTCAGGGTGAAGGTGCTGTCATGCTTGGGGTCGCAGCCGATCTGCAACACGCGCTTGCCCAGCTTGGAGAAGGCGGCCGACAGGTTCGAGCTGGTCGTGGACTTGCCGATCCCGCCCTTGCCGTAGACCGAGAACACTTTCGCGCCTTCGATCTTCATCGAGTCGTCCTGATGCACTTGCACCGATCCTTCGCCGTCCTCGCCCTTGAGAACCGGGGGGGCTGTATCCAGTGGGCTCATGTCATCATCCCTTTCAGTTGCGGCCTCATGGTCATTCCGCCGCGATTGTGATGCCTTCGAGGGCATCCTCGATTTCGTCTGCTGCGTCTTGAAGGGCGGCCAGCGTGTCTGCGTCCGGCTGCCAGTAGTCCCGTTCGAACGCCTCGATCAGGCGGTTCGCCATGCGCGCGCTGGCCTGGGGGTTCAGGTCCGCCAGCCGCTTGCGCATCTCGTCGTCCAGAACGAAGGTCTCGCTCAGGCGCTGGTAGACCCAGGGCTCGACCTGCCCGGTGGTGGCCGACCAGCCCATGGTGTTGGTCACCTGGGCCTCGATCTGGCGCACGCCTTCGTGGCCGTGCTTCAGCATGCTTTCGAACCATTTGGGGTTCAGGGACCGCGACCGGGTTTCCAGCGCGACCTGTTCCTTGAGGGTGCGCACCTTGGCGGAGCCGCGGGTCTGGTCGCCGATATAGACGGCCGCCTCCTGCCCGCCCTTGGCGCGCTTGACCGCGCGGGCGATGCCGCCGAGCGTGTCGAAATAGTGATCCACCGTGGTCACGCCCAGCTCGACCGACTCGAGGTTCTGGTAGGCGATGTCCACGTCGCGCAGGGTCTTTTGCAGCAGTTCGGGATTGGCCGAGGCCTTGCCCGAGCGGCCATAGGCGAAGCTCTTGCGCGCCTCGTAGGCATCCGCCAGCTCGTCCTCTTCGCCGAAGGAGGAGCTGTCCACCAGAGCGTTGACGTTGGAGCCATAGGCCCCTTCGGCGTTGGAAAAGACCCGCAGGGCGGCGGTTTCCATGTCGCAGCCCATCTCGGTGGCATAGGCGAGCGCATGGGCGCGGATGAAGTTCCGCTCCACCGGTTCGTCGGCCACGGCACAGAGATAGGCGGCTTCGGCCAGCATCTTGGTCTGCAGCGGCAGCAGATCGCGGAAGATGCCCGAGAGGGTCATGATCACGTCGATGCGCGGGCGGCCAAGTTCGGCCAGCGGGATCAGTTCGGCCCCGCAGAGCCGGCCGTAGCCGTCGAACCGGGGCCGCGCGCCCATGAGCGCCAGCGCCTGGGCGATCGGGCCGCCATCGGACTTGATGTTGTCCGAGCCCCAGAGCACCAGCGCGATGGAACGCGGCAGTGTGTCGTGGGTGTCCAGCAACACCTCGGCCTGGCGCGCGCCGTCCTGCATGGCAAAAGCGGTGGGCATGCGGAACGGGTCGAACGCGTGGATATTGCGGCCCGCGGGCAGCACCTCGGGGGAGCGGATCAGGTCGCCGCCGGGCACCGGCGAGACATAGCGCCCCGACAGTGCCTTCATCAGGCCCTGCAACTCGCCATCCTGCTTGAGCAGATCGGCGACCCGTGCCCGGGTCTCGGGCGACTGATCGGGCATCACGTCGAGATGGGCCTCGATTTCGGCCTCGGTGGGCGCGCGGCCCACGATATGCAGCCCGTCGGGGATCAGGGCATCCTCGGTCTCCAGCAGCTTGAGCCAGAGGCCATCGGGATTGCTGCCGTCCATATCCACCGCCTCGGCCTGCTGGGCGATCAGGGCGGCCAGCTCGGCGCGCTCGTCGGCATCGGGGGCGAGGCCCCGGTAGCGCGCCATGCTGTCCTTCAGCTCGGCCAGCCCCTTGTAGAGACCCGATGTGGCCAGCGGCGGGGTCACGTGGGTTACGGTCACGGCGTTGGACCGGCGCTTGGCCAGGGTCGCCTCAGACGGGTTGTTGGAAGCATAGAGATAGACATTCGGCATCTCGCCGATCAGCCGGTCGGGCCAGTCGCGCGCACCGAGGCCCGCCTGCTTGCCCGGCATGAATTCCAGCGCTCCGTGCATGCCGAAATGCAGCACCACGTCGGCGGCATAGGTGTTGCGCAGCCACATGTAGAACTGGGTGAAGGCGTGGGTGGGCGCGAAGCCGCGCTCGAACAGCAGGCGCATCGGGTCGCCCTCGTAGCCGAAGGTCGGCTGGACGCCCACGAAGACATTGCCGAAATGCTGGCCGAGGATGAACACGCCGCGCCCGTCGGACTGGATCTTGCCGGGGGCGGGGCCCCAGACGTCTTCGATCACCGCGAGCGGCGGGGTGTTGGCGACGATATGATCGGCGCTGACATGGGCGGCAACATTGGCCTCCTGCCCGTATTGCTTGGCGTTGCCTTGCAGCACGGCGGCGCGCAGGGCGTCGACGCTCTCGGGCACCTCGACCTCGTAGCCTTCGGCCTTCATCCGGGCGAGGGTGTTGTAGAGGCTCTCGAACACGCTGAGATAGGCCGCCGTTCCGACAGCGCCCGCATTGGGCGGGAAGCCGAACAGGACCACGGCGACCTTCTTGGCGGCGTTTTCCTTGCGGCGCAGGGAGGCGAGGCGCACGGCCTTCTCCGCCAGCACGTCGATCCGTTCGAGGCAGGGGGACATCGCCTTGGTATTGCCCGGGGACTGGCAGCGGTACTGGCAGCCGGTGCAGCGGTCCTCGCCGTGGCGGCCCGCGAAGACCGTGGGGTTGGTGGCCCCGTCGATCTCGGGCAGGGCGATGAGCATGGTGGTCTCGACCGGGCCGAGCCCGCCCGCGGCGGCGGCCCACTGGCCGAGCGTCTGGAATTCCAGCGGATGGGCAGCGATATAAGGGATGTCGAGATCTTCGAGCACCTCGACCGCGGCGGCGCTGTCGTTATAGGCCGGGCCGCCCACGAGGGAGAAGCCGGTGAGCGAGACCATGGCGTCCACGGTGGCCCCGCGCGCGTCGCGGAAATACCGCTCGATCGCCGGGCGACCGTCGAGCCCGCCCGCGAAGGCCGGGATGACACGCACGCCGCGGGCCTCGAAGGCGTCGATCACCGCCTCGTAATGGGCGCTGTCGCGGCTGAGGATGTAGCTGCGCATCATCAGCAGGCCGATGGTGGCGACCGGCTTGGCGGTGCCGGGCAGTTCCGCGAGGTCGGTGAAGACGCGGGCCGGATGCGACGGGTGGAAGAGCCCCACCTCGGGATATTCGATCGGCGGTTTGGCGGTGACCTCGGACCAGCCCGGGCGGCGGGCATAGGCCGAGATCAGCATACGCAGCATTTCCTCGGTGTTCTCATCCGAGCCGTCCAGCCAGTATTGCATGGTCAGGAAGTAGTTGCGCAGGTCCTGGGCCTTGCCCGGCAGGAACCGCAGGATCTTGGGCAGGCGGCGCAGGATCTTCATCTGCCCTTCGGAGGAGGAGGTCTTCTTGGTCTTGGGCTTGAGTTTCTTGAGGATCGCCATGGCGCCCGAAGCGGGCTTGGACAGGTCCACATCGCCCATCTTCGTGAGGTTGACGAGCATCTGGTCGGCGATGACGCAGACCATGGCATCGCAGGCCGCGCGGCGGGCGCGCAGGGCGGGCAGGATCGCCTGGATCTGGTCGTCGAGGAAGATCAGGTTGACGACGACGATATCGGCCTCGGCGATGGCGGCCTTGGTGGCCTCGAGCGCGGCGGGGTTTTCCGTCCATTCGCCTGTGGCGTGGACCGAGACCTGCAGGCCCGGGAAGTCCTTTTGCAGGGCCGCATTCACCCGCGCGGCGGGGCCGAGCACGTGACTGTCCAACGTGATAATCACGAACCGGTAGGGGGTCGGCGCGAGGCCGGTCCCGGGGAGGGTCGAGTTATCGAGCATAATGGGCCTTCGCCTCGTAAAGCGTGTCGACGCTGATCTCGGTGACGCCCTGTTCGAGGGCGTATTTCTCGGTGTTGCGCTTGGCCTTGCCGCGCACGAAGAAGGGGATCTTCTTCAATTCCTTTTCCGCATCGGCGAGCCAGACGGTCACGTCGCCGCCGGTGGCGGCTGGGGCATCCTGCGACGGGGCGGCGGTTTCCTCGGCCATCGAGGCCTCGGCCCCCGCGGCGGCGGATGCCGCTGGCGCGTCGTGCATGGGTTTGGGTGCATGGCCGCCGTGGTGGGACGGCCCGGCGGCATCGTGGAACTCGAAATCCTCGCGGAACATGGCGAGCAGGTGTTCCTCCAGCCCCATGACCAGCGGGTGGATCCAGGTGTCGAAGATCACGTTCGCGCCCTCGAACCCCACCTGGGGGGAGTAGCGCGCGGGGAAGTCCTGCACATGGACGGGCGCGGAGATCACGGCGCAGGGGATGCCCAGGCGCTTGCCGATATGGCGTTCCATCTGGGTGCCCAGGATCATCTCGGGCGCGGCCTCTTCGATGGCCTTCTCGACCTCGAGATAGTCGTCGGTGATCAGCGCCTCGAGCCCGAACTCCTTGGCGAGCTTGCGGATGTCGCGTGCGAACTCGCGGTTGTAGCAGCCGAGCCCCACCACCTCGAAGCCCATCTCGTCGCGGGCGATGCGGGCGGAGGCTTTCACATGGGTGGCGTCACCGAAGAGGAACACGCGCTTGCCGGTCAGATAGGTGCTGTCGACGGATGCGCTCCACCACGGCAGGCGGAGGCGGCTCTCATCCGGGGCGCCGGTCACGCCGGTCAGCCCCTGCACCTCGGCGATGAAGTCGCGGGTGGCGCCGACGCCGATGGGCACGGTTTTGGTATAGGGCTGCTGGAAGGCGCGCTCCAGGTGGCGGCAGGCGGCCTCGCAGGTCTCGGGATAGAGCATGACGTTGAAATGGGCGGCCCCGAGCCGGGCGATATCCGACGGGCTGGATCTCATGGGCGCGACCACGTTCACATCCACGCCCATCTCGGACAGAAGGCCCGTGAGCTCCTCGACATCGTCGCGGTGACGGAAGCCGAGGCCCGTGGGGCCGAGGATGTTGCACGACACGCGGGCGGTCTTCTCGACCGGCTTGGCCAGCGCGCGGACGATCTGGAAGAAGGTCTCGTCGCAGCCGAAGTTTTCCTTGCGCTGGTAGCTGGGCAGTTCCAGCGCGATCACCGGGATCGGGAGACCCATGGTTTCGGCCAGGCCGCCCGGGTCGTCCTGGATCAGTTCGGCGGTGCAGGACGCGCCGACGATGATCGCCTCGGGCTTGAACCGCTCATAGGCGTCGCGGCAGGAATCCTTGAACAGATGCGCCGTGTCGGAGCCGAGATCGCGGGCCTGGAAGGTCGTGTAGCTGACCGGCGGGCGGTGGTCGCGCCGCTCGATCATGGTGAAGAGCAGGTCCGCATAGGTGTCGCCCTGGGGCGCGTGGAGCACGTAATGCAGGCCGGTCATGCCGGTGGCGACGCGCATGGCCCCCACATGGGGCGGGCCTTCGTAAGTCCAGACGGTGAGTTTCATTCCGCCACCTCCAGCCGCAGCTTTTCACGACGCCGGATCGGGCGGGCGAAGAGCCCGGCGAGATCGCCTGCCTGTTCGTAGAAATGGACCGGGGTGAAGACGAGCTCGATCGCCCATTTGGTGGTCAGCCCCTCGGCCTCCAGCGGGTTGGCGAGGCCCAGCCCACAGACCGTCAGGTCGGGCCGGGCGGCGCGACAGCGATCGAGCTGCATGTCCACGTCCTGGCCTTCGGACAGGGTCGGGCCGGCGGCGAGGAGGTCCAGATCGGGACCGACGAGCCCCTTGTGAATGTAAGGCGCGCCCACCTCGATCGCGGCCATGCCGCATTCGCGGGTCAGGAAACGCGCGAGGGGAATTTCCAGCTGGCTGTCGGGGAAGAAGAAGATCGACTTGTCCCGCAGGGTCTCGGCCGCGGCGGCGATGGCCTTGCGGGCGCGGGCGCGGGGGGCGGCGGTCACCGCCTCGAAGGTCTCGTCCGAGACGCCGAACTCGCGCGCGATGGCCCGGAGCCACAGGGTGGTGCCCTCTTCGCCGAAGGGGAAGGGCGCGTCGATGCGGCGGGCACCGCGGCGGTCCAGCGCCGAGCAGGTCTCCCCGAGGAAGGGTTGCAGGACCGCGTAGACCGTGTTGGGGCCGACGCCGGGGGTGCCGTCGGCACGGGGCGCGGGCAATACGCGGACCGGGCCGATACCCATCTTGTCGAGCAGGCCGAGCGCCTGGTCCTCGACCACGTCCGGCAGCGCGCCGACCAGAAGCAGCTCGCGCGCCTCGGTTTCGGGCAGCACGGGCACCATGGATTCGAGACAAGCATCCTCGCCCTGGGTGAAGGTCGTCTCGATGCCGGAGCCGGAATAGTTCAGCACCCGCACATGGGGCGCGAATTTCCTGGTCAGCCGTTCGGCGGCACGGCCCAGATCGAGCTTGATCACCTCCGACGGGCAGGAGCCGACGAGGAAGAGCTGCTTGATGTCAGGGCGACGGGACAGGAGGCGCTCGACCTCCCGGTCGATCTCGTCCTGGGCGTCGGCGAGCCCGGCGAGGTCCTTCTCTTCGAGGATGGCGGTGCCAAAGCGCGGCTCCGCAAAGATCATCACGCCCGCCGCCGATTGCAGCAGGTGCGCGCAGGTGCGCGAGCCCACCACGAGGAAGAAGGCATCCTGCATCTTGCGGTGCAGCCAGATGATTCCGGTCAGGCCGCAGAACACTTCGCGCTGACCGCGCTGCTTGAGGATGGGCGTGTCGCGGCAACCCGGGGATATGGTCGTGACGGGCTTGTTCATGCCATCGCCTCCGCTTGCAGGCGCGCCATGCGGAGCTTCCAGAGGAACTGCCCGGCATTCACGACATAGACAAGGTAGGCCGCCAGCGCGATCAGCATCTGGCCCTGGGGCGGGATGGTGCCGCTGAGAAAGGCCCAGACATAGAGGGTGTGGAGGGCGATCACGAAGAAGCTGACCACGTCCTCCCAGAAGAAAGCGGGCGCCAGAAGGTACTGGCCGAACACGACTTTCTCCCAGATCGCGCCGGTGATCATGATCGCGTAGAGGAACCCGGTCTTGATCAGGATCGAGATCGAGGCGAGCACGTAGCCCTCGCCGGTCATCATGTAGCGCACCACGAGCACGAGCGAGATCGCGAAAACGAGAAACTGCAGCGGCGCGAGAATCCCCTGAATCAGCGTCCAGACAGACTCGTCGCGGCGCTTCTTCTGTTCGGGCGTATAGAGTCCGACCCTGTTTTCTTGGGTGTTCAGACCGGTTGACATCCGGCGACTCCCCCTCCGGTAAATGACTGTTTTGTCGAATTTACATATGAGCAGTTGAAAGTGTCAACTAAAACTTACACAATGCTGGGGAATACTGGAGAAGAGACAGCACGGGTGATTCGGCCATGAAAGACCTAATAAACAAAGAGAATATGCGCGCCGAATCCTCGCCGGACGCCGAGGTGGCCGCCTTCCGGGCGCTGGTGTCCAATAACTTTGACAATAGTGGTCCGGTGCGCGATACTGACACAGGAAAAGTGTCCACCCCGGACAACCTGCAAGATCCCATAGACACCCCGGGGCGGACCGGGGCTGGCGTGGAAGATCTGCATCACTCACATGGATCCGGCCTGCCCGGCTCGAACATTCACCTCTCGCCCGGTGAGGTCGAGCGACTCGCCGCGAAGGCATTGCAGGTTCTTGCCGAGACGCCCGAAGGTGCCCGACAGGACGCGCCGCTGGCGCAGCTCTTTGCGCTGACCGAGGCCTATATCGCCTTCGACGAGGTGGCCCGGCATGAGATCCTGGCCCGTATCATGAAACGCGGCGTGACCGCGAATGATGTGATCGAGGCTGTCGTTCCCGCCACCGCGCGCTATATGGGTGAGTTGTGGTCGACGGATAAGCTGAGCTTCGCGGATGTCACAATCGGCACCGCCCGGCTGCAGGAAACGGTCCGCAACATCGGCACCCGCCGCATCGAAACGCGGGACACCGAGGCAGAAGGCCCGGCGATCATGCTGATCGTGCCGCGCATCGAACAACATACTCTGGGTGTGTTCGTGGTAGCCGAGCAGTTTCGGCGGCTCGGCGTTCGGGTCCACATGACGCTTGGAAACAATCAGGCCGAGATCCTGCGCCTGGTGCATATGAACAACTTTGCTCTGGTCGGTGTCACCGCCTCGTGCCGCAGGACTCTTGCATCGGTACGCGATTTGGTGAAAACAATCCGCACTGGCGTGCCGCGTATCACACCCATCGTGGTAGGTGGCCCGGTTACAGATCTAGGCCTCGACATCATCGGAATGACCGGCGCCGACTTTGTAGCGGACAGCGCCGAGGAGGCACTAAGGCTTTGCAAGATCGAAACGACGCAACGACCAAGACTTGAATCGTAACCGTGCTTGAGCCCGGATGCCCCGGGCCGACAGGAGTCAGTAATGAACACGCGGGAAAGAGATTTCTGGGACGACCGCTCTGCACCGCGTATTGCGCCGGAGCACTTCAACGAAATTGTCGCGACGGCCGCGGATCTGGCCATCGTCCTCGATCTCAAGGGGACGGTCCAGTCCCTTGTCGTCAACCCGCTCAACCCGACGATCGGGCGCCTCGACCACTGGCAGAAGCGCGACATACGCGAGTTCCTGGCTGAGGATTCCCTCGCCAAGCTGGAAAAGCAACTGTCCGCCTATCAGCAAGGCGAGGTTCCGCCGACCGATGCGATCGAGGTGAACCATTTCGACAATGCGAACTGGGAATTCCCGATCCGCTACACCCTCCATCGGACCGGGGACGAGAACCTCATCCTGATGCTCGGGCGCGACCTGCGCCCGGTGGCGGAGTTGCAGCACCGGCTGGTGAAGGCGCAATTGGCGCTGGAGAAGGACTACGAATCCCACCGGGATTACGAGACCCGCTACCGCGTGGTGATGGAATCGACCCGCGACCCGCTGGTGCTGGTGGATGCCTCAAGCGGTCGGATCACCGACATGAACAGCGCCGCGGCCCAGGTTCTGGGCGCCGAGGCGGATGCCCTGGTGGGCAGCCTGTTTGGCCATGAGTTCAACGGGCTCAAGCGGGGCGAGTTGCTCGACCAGCTGATGGGCGCGGCGACCTCGGACACCAACTCCTCGGTCACCGCCCACACCAAGCGCACGGCCAAGGAGTTGAAGATCCAGGCACGGCTGTTCCGCGCCTCGGGCGACAAGACGCTGCTGTGTCGGCTCGAAGGGGCCGGGGCGCAGGAGGTCATCGCCGAGGAGCTGAGCGAGGTTCTGACCCTGCTGTTCCGCGAAGGGGCCGATGCGGTGGTCTTCACCGACACGACCGGCATGATCCGGAACGTGAACGAAGCCTTCCTGAACCTGACCGATGTCGGGCAGCTGGGCGACATCAAGGGCAAGTCCCTGAGCGATTTCCTCGCCCGCGGTTCCGTCGACCTGAAGGTGATGATGGACAACGCGTCCCGTCACGGGTCGATGCCGGTCTATTCCACCCGGTTGGAGAGCGCTTATGGCTCGCAACTGTCGGTGGAGATCTCGGCCACCCACCTGGAGGCGCGCCAGAACGGCGGATTTGCCTTCGTGTTCCGCGATGCCTCGCGGCTCGAAGTGGTGCGCGATGCCGCGCCGGTGAACGGCGCCGTGTCCGGCGAAGCGATGCAGAACGTGATGGAACTGGTGGGCTCTGCCCCGCTCAAGGACATTGTGTCGGCCACCACCGACGTGGTCGAGAAGATGTGCATCGAAACCGCCGTCGGATTGACCCGGAACAACCGGGTGGCGGCGGCCGAAATGCTCGGCCTGTCGCGCCAGAGCCTCTATGTGAAGCTGCGGAAATACGGGCTTCTGAACAAGGGCGGCGACGAATAGGCGTTTGCCGGCCCTCTCGGGCGCCTGCGACAAAATAAAAGTGTAAATCCAGCTAGACAGGCTTGCTGCGACTCACGTTGTAGTGTTTGATTTACACATGAGTGTCAGCCTTGATTTACAGCCCCGAAAACTGCCCGAGCCGTCCGCGGCCCTGGAGCTGATCAAACCCATCACCTGGTTCCCGCCGATGTGGGCCTATGCCTGTGGCGTGGTCTCCAGCGGGGCCTCGATCACCGAACATTGGGGGCCGCTGGTCCTCGGCGTTCTGCTGGCCGGGCCCATCGTCTGCGGCATGAGCCAGGCGGCGAATGACTGGTGCGACCGCCATGTGGACGCGATCAACGAGCCGAACCGCCCAATCCCCTCGGGCCGGGTGCCCGGACGCTGGGGTCTGTGGATCGCGCTGATGATGTCGGCGCTCGCGCTGGTGGTGGGTCTCGCGCTCGGGCCCTGGGGGTTCGGGGCGACGGTGCTGGCCGTGATGGCCGCCTGGGCCTATTCGGTCGAGCCGATCCGCATGAAACGATCCGGCTGGTGGGGGCCGGGGCTGGTTGGCCTCAGCTATGAAAGCCTGCCCTGGTTCACCGGCGCTGCGGTGATGGTCACCGGCGCGCCCAGCTGGGAGATCGTCATCGTCGCGGTCCTCTATGGCCTGGGCGCACATGGCATCATGACCCTCAACGATTTCAAGGCCCTGGAAGGCGACCGGCAGATGGGCGTGAACTCCCTGCCCGTGACGCTGGGGCCGGAACGGGCCGCGAAGATCGCCTGCATCGTCATGCTGATCCCGCAACTGGCGGTGATCGGGCTGCTCTTTGCCTGGGGTCTGAGCGACCGGGCGCTGGTGGTGCTGGCGCTGGTGGTGCTGCAACTCTGGGCGATGCGCGAGATGATGGAAGACCCCAAGGGCCGCGCGCCCTGGTATAACGGGACCGGCGTTCTGTTCTATGTCTCGGGGATGATGGTCACCGCCTTCGCCCTGCGCGGGCTCGGGGGCGTCTGAGATGCTGGGCTGGCTGTCGATCTTCCGGATGGGGCTGGTGCAGCTCTGTCTCGGGGCGGTGGTGGTCCTGACGACATCGACCCTGAACCGGCTGATGGTGGTCGAACTGGCCCTGCCCGCGGTCCTGCCCGGCCTGCTCGTGGGCCTGCATTACGCGATCCAGTTGAGCCGACCCCATTGGGGCTACAAGTCTGACACGGGCGGCAAGCGCACGCGCTGGATCATCGGCGGGATGGCGGTGCTGTCCTCCGGCGCGATGCTGGCGGCTTACGGCGTGGTGCTGATGGAGGCCGCGTTCCTGCCCGGATTGCTGGCCTCGATCCTGGCCTACACGCTGATCGGCGTGGGCGTGGGCGCGTCGGGCACATCGCTGCTGGCCCTGCTCGCAACCGCGACCCATCCGCGCCGGCGCGCGGCGGCGGCCACGATCACCTGGCTGATGATGATCGCGGGCATTGCGGTGACCGCGGGCACGGTGGGCAGCTTCCTCGACCCCTATTCCCCGGCGCTGTTGCTGAAAATCGTGGCCATCGTCACCCTGGGCGCGGTCGTTCTGACCACTGTCGCGGTCTGGGGGATCGAACGGCGGATCACCGTCACCGCCCCGCGTGAGACCGCCCTGCCCTTCCTCGACGGGCTGCGGGAGGTGTGGGCCGAGCGCAAGGCGCGCAATTTCACCATCTTCATCTTCCTGTCCATGACCGCCTATTTCATGCAGGAGCTGATCCTCGAACCTTACGCTGGCCTCGTCTTCGCCTTCACGCCGGGGCAGTCCACGTCCCTCAGCGGGGCGCAGAATGGCGGCGTGTTCCTGGGCATGGTGCTGGTGGGCGTCTGCGCCACGGGCCTGCGCTGGGGATCGCTGAAATTCTGGGTGATCGCGGGCTGCATCGGCTCGGCCGCGGCGCTGGCGCTGATCACCGCGCTGGGACAGGTGGGGCCAACCGCCCCGCTGGTGCCCGCGGTCGTGTTCCTGGGCTTTGCCAACGGCACCTTCGCCGTGGCCGCCATCGGCGCGATGATGCAGCTGGCCGGCGAGGGCCGCGAGGCGCGCGAGGGGACCCGCATGGGTCTCTGGGGTGCGGCGCAGGCCATTGCCGCGGGGTTCGGCGGGCTTATGGGGGCGGCCAGTGCCGACCTGCTGCGCGCCGTGACCGCCACGGATGCCGACGCGTTCGGCGCCGTCTTTGTTTTCGAAGCCGCCCTCTTCCTCGTTGCGGGCCTGATGGCCTGGCACGTGGTGGATGGCGTGCGACAGTCGCGCACCGCTCGGACCGACGGTGCCTTGGTTCCCGGAGAATGAGGGGGAAATTGGAATGACCTATGATGTTGTTGTGGTCGGAGGCGGCCCGTCCGGTGCCACCGCTGCCGAGGACCTGGCCCGCGCGGGCAAGAAGGTCGCCCTGATCGACCGCGCCGGGCGGATCAAGCCCTGCGGCGGCGCGATCCCGCCCCGACTGATCGCGGATTTCGACATCCCCGAGAGCCAGATCGTCGCCAAGATCAACACCGCCCGCATGGTCTCGCCCACGGCGCGGCACGTGGACATCCCCATCGAGAACGGCTTTGTCGGCATGGTCGACCGGGAGTTCTTCGACGAGTTCCTGCGCGACCGCGCCGCCAAGGCGGGCGCGGATCGGCACACCGGCACCTTCCTGCGGATCGACCGGTCGGAAAAGGGCACCTGGGTCGTCTATCGCGACAAGACCAGCCGCGAAGAGGTCGCGATCCGCACCAAGCTGATCATCGGCGCGGATGGCGCGCGGTCGGACGTGGCCCGGGCCGAAGTGCCCGGCGGCAGCACCATCCCCTATGTCATCGCCTATCACGAGATCATCAAGGCGCCCGAGGGCGTGTCGGACACCTACGACCCCACACGCTGCGACGTGATCTATGACGGCGTGGTTTCGCCGGATTTCTACGGCTGGGTTTTCCCGCACGGCAAATCCGCCAGCGTGGGCATGGGCACGGGCGTGGACGGCACGGACCTGAAGGCGGCAACCAAGCTCCTGCGCGACAGCGCGGGCCTGAGCGAATGCGAGACCATCCGCAAGGAGGGCGCGCCGATCCCCCTGAAACCGCTGGACAAATGGGACAATGGCCGCGACCTGGTTCTGGCCGGGGACGCCGCGGGCGTGGTCGCACCCTCCTCCGGGGAAGGGATCTATTACGCCATGGCCGGGGGTCGGGTCGCGGGCGAAGCCGCGCTCGAATGCCTGCGCACCGGGCAGGTCAAGGCGCTGGCCAAGGCCCGCAAACGCTTCCTCAAGGAGCATGGGACAGTTTTTCGCGTTCTGGGCGCGATGCAGGACGCCTATTATCGGTCGGATGAGCGACGGGAGCGGTTCGTGTCGCTCTGCCATGACGTCGATGTGCAGCGGCTGACCTTCGAGGCCTACATGAACAAGAAACTGGTGCGGGCGCGCCCGATGGCGCACCTGAAGATCGGGGTGAAGAACCTCGCCCATCTCAGCGGGCTGATCTCGCCGGTGCGGGTATGAAGGATCTCGTCCCTGCCTGGATCGACGGTGCCCTCAGGCCCGTCGGCAAACTGGAGGCCCATCAAAGGGGCCTGCGGCACAAGGCCGTGTCGGTCTTCGTCATGCGAGGGCCGGAGACCCTGATCCAGAGGCGCGCGCTGGACAAGTACCACACGCCCGGGCTCTGGGCGAACACCTGCTGCACCCATCCCCTCTGGGACGAGAGCCCGGCCGATTGCGCCGTGCGCCGCCTGCGCGAAGAGTTGGGCATCACCGGGCTCTACCCTGCCCATCGCGACCGGATCGAGTACCGGGCCGATGTGGGCAACGGGCTGATCGAGCACGAGGTGGTGGACCTGTTCATCGCCGAGGCGCCCGCAAACCTGAAAGTCGCGCCCAACCCCGAGGAAGTGGCCGAGGTGAAATGGGTCGACCTTTACGAGTTGAATGCCCAGGTCAAGCGTCGGCCGGAGCGGTACACGCCCTGGCTGCGCATCTATCTCGCGGAACATTCGGAGCGGATTTTCGGCACGGTCGCCACGAGCTGACCTGGTCGCCCCCCGGCTGAGACCGAAAGCCCGGTGCGTCTTGCGACACACCGGGCTGATTTTTGCCTTCGGCGAGGATATTTGGAGACTTGAGCTTGAGGGGGGCGCGCCCCTCAGGCCGTCGTCGCCTCCAGCAGCGCGGTCTCCGCCCCCATCAGGTGCAGCACCTGCCCCGCGATGTGACGCGCGGTGAGCCCCGCATCGTGGTACATATCCGCCGGGCTTGCCTGGTCGATGAAACGGTCCGGCAGGGTCATGGTGCGGATCTTGAGGGTCCCGTCGAGCCGCCCGGTCCGGGCCAGCCAGTGCAGGACCATGGCCCCGAAGCCGCCCTCGGCCCCCTGTTCGACGGTGATGAGCGCCTCGTGACTGGCGGTCAGCTGCGCGATCAGGTCGGTATCCAGCGGCTTGGCGAACCGCGCATCGGCGATGGTGACACCGATGCCGCGCGCCTCCAGATCCTCGGCGGCCTTGAGGCATTCCGACAGATGCGCGCCGAGCGACAGGATCGCGACCGACCCGCCCTCGCGGATGATGCGGCCCTTGCCGATCTCCAGCAGGCTGCCGCGCTCCGGCATCTCGATGCCCACGCCTTCGCCCCGCGGGTAGCGGAAGGCGATCGGCCCGTCGTCATAGGCCGCCGCGGTGGCGACCATATGCACAAGCTCCGCCTCGTCGGCGGCGGCCATGACGGTCATGTTGGGCAGGTTGGACAGATACGCGATGTCATAGGCGCCCGCATGGGTCGGCCCATCGGCCCCCACCAGCCCGGCGCGGTCGATGGCGAAGCGCACCGGCAGTTTCTGCAGCGCCACGTCATGGACCACCTGGTCATAGCCGCGCTGCAGGAAGCTGGAATAGATCGCGCAGAAGGGCTTCATGCCTCCCGCCGCAAGCCCGGCGGCAAAGGTCACCGCGTGCTGTTCGGCGATGCCCACATCGAAGACCCGGCCCGGAAACCGCTTGCCCATGATGTTGACGCCCGTGCCCCCGGGCATGGCGGCGGTCACCGCGCAGATGCGCGAGTCGCGCTCGGCCTCCGCCGTCAGGGTCGCGCCGAACACCTTGGTATAGGCGGGCGCGTTGGGGGCGGATTTCTGCTGCTTGCCCGTAGCCACGTCGAACTTGGCGACCCCGTGGTAGCAATCGTCGGACAGCTCGGCGGGCGAGTAGCCCTTGCCCTTGACGGTGCAGGCATGGATGAGGACCGGGCCGCTGGCCTTGGCCCGTGCGGCGCGCAGGACCTGCAACAGCTGCGGGATGTCATGCCCGTCGATCGGGCCGATATAGTCGAAGCCCAGCTCCTCGAACAGGGTCGCGGAGGAGCCATGCTCCCCGGTCACCAGGTTGCGCGCACGCTGCGCCCCTTCGCGCAAGGGGCCGGGCAGGCTGCGTTCCACGCCCTCGGCCAGTTCCTTCAAGGCATAGAGCGGGCCAGACGAGGCCAGATCGCTGAGATAGGTGGACATCGCGCCCGTGGGCGGGGCGATGGACATCTCGTTGTCGTTCAGGATCACGAAGAGGCGGCGCTTCTCGGAGCCCGCGTTGTTCATCGCCTCGTAGGCCATGCCGGCGCTGATCGAGCCGTCGCCGATCACCGCGATGGCGTCGCCGGTGGGCCCGCCCAGGTCGCGCGCCGTGGCAAAGCCCAGCGCGGCGGAAATCGACGTCGACGAATGGGCCGCGCCGAACGGGTCATAGATGCTCTCGCTGCGCTTGGTGAAGCCCGACAGGCCCCCCTTCTGGCGCAGGGTGCGGATGCGGTCGCGGCGCTCGGTCAGCACCTTGTGGGGATAGCATTGGTGGCCCACGTCCCAGACGAGCTTGTCGAAGGGCGTGTTGAACACTGCGTGGATCGCCACGGTCAGCTCGACCACGCCGAGCGAGGAGCCGAGATGCCCGCCCGTCTCGGACACGGCGGAGATCACTTCGGCGCGCAGTTCGGTGGCCAGGGTGGCAAGCTCCCGGTCGGTCAGCGCCTTGAGATCGGCGGGACAGGCGACGCGGTCGAGTGTCGGGGTTTTCGGGCGGGGGTTGGTCATGGTGGTCTCCTCCATCGCGGTCTGGTGCGAAATGCGGGCCCGGGGCACGCGCCGATCCCATGTCGCGCTCATGCCGGTCGAGCTGCGCGAGGGGGTCGGGATGGACCGGCGGCAAGCCTGCGGGTCCGGAGCCCGGGCCCCCGCGGCAAGGCGGGGACCCGGAAGGGGAAGGCCAGTGGCCTAGTCGTAGAAGGGCCCTTCGGTCGTGGCCAGTTCCGGCCAGTCCGCGACCACGTTGAGCCCCTGCAGCGGCTGCTGGTAGCCCTTGTGGCAGGTCTTGCAGGCCAGCTTCGGCACGTCGTTATAGACCGGGCCGAGCCGTTCGGGTGGCAGATGCGCCTCGCCGATGGGCACGATCCACTCGTTGTTCAACTCCTGCACCATCGAGATCCCGAGCATCGCGGTCGCCCATTGGGGCGTGTGCTGCGCGGGGTCGTAGAAGGCCCGGCTGTTGTGACAGAACACGCAGTTCCGACCCAGCGAGTTGGAGAAGTAGTTCATCAGGCTGTAGGTCCGTTCGGTGTTCTGCCAGGTGGGATCCCCCGGCAGGGTCTCGACCCGGGATTCCAGGTCGTGGACCGCAATCTGCTCGTAGTTGAGCAGGTACTGGTAGAGCGCGTCCGAAGGCAGCGAGGTGAACTGCGACAGCGAGGTCGCCCGGTTCTGCACCGAGGCCCAGCCGGAGGTGTTCTCCGTCACGGGATCGATACGGTACCAGACCTCGGACGGAACAGCCTGCCCGCGATGGCAGGTGAAGCATGTCACGCCGACCTCCGCATTGGCATAGACGTGGCCCGCCCATTCCTCGTTGATGGTCTGGTTCATCTGGATCATGTTGATCGCCACCTTGGACTGGTAGTGATCGGGATCCTCCAGCAGATCGGGAATACCGGTCCAGCTGCGCATCGCCGCGAGAAGACGGTCGTAGTTCTCGACCGTCAGATCGGCGAGCACCGGATCGACATTCTCATAGGCCTCGCCCGCCGTCTGCGCTCCCTCTTCCGGGATCACCGGGTCGGACGTGCTGGCGAGGAAGACCTCGATCGTGGGATCGGGCGTGTCCAGGTCGCTGACGAACTCGGGCACACTCATGCCCGTGCCCCGCGGCCCGGTCTGCATGCTGTCGGTGGCCAGGGGTTGTCCCCAGCTCACCAGCAGCGCGGCTGCGAAGACGGCGCCACCCGCCACACCGACAACGATCGCCGGCTTGTAGATGTCCGTGGGATTCTTCGAATTCCACTCATCGAACCATTTGGGTAGCATCAGTTGCCCTCCTCTCGGCCAAGGAAGCCATCGTAGGTGGTGTAGGCTTCATACCCGTAGTCCTGGGTGTAATCGGGCGCGAAGTTGTGCTCGACGGCCCAGAGGAACCAGTTGTCCACCACGGTGCCGGTCAGCAGGATCCCGATCCCGCCGGTGATCGGCGTGAGCACGGCGAACCACCAGGCCCAGCGGTGAATACCCTCCATCGTGGCGTTGAAACCCATGGTCCAGCGCCAGAAGAGACCCGCACGTTCCGAGGCGGTGCCGCGGTCGTAGATCTGCTCCAGCTCCCGGTCGCCGCCGAAGCGGGTCACGGCGAGGATCGTGGCCCCGTGCATCGCGAACAACAGAACCGAACCGTAGAGGAACACGATCGAAAGCGCGTGGAACGGGTTGTAGTAGAGGTTGCCGTAGCGGATCGAGAAGGCCGTGGTCCAATCGAGGTGCGGGAAGATGCCGTAAGGCACAGCCTCGGACCAGGAGCCCATCAGGATGGGACGGAAGAGACCCAGCACGAGGAAGAGCCAGATGGCGGCGGCAAAGGCCCAGGCCACGTGCTTGCCCATCTTGTGCATCTCGGCCAGCTGATAGGACCGCAACCACCAGGAGATCACCGACACGAGCAGGAAGAAGCTCGCGATGATGAACCAGCCGCCGTCATCGAGCGGCGGCATGCGCAGCCCGTATTCCGGCGAGGGCGGCTCGAGCGCCAGCCAGAACAGCTGCCGGATGAACTCCGGAATGCTGTAGCCGACCTGGCTGAGCATGTTGAAGCCCACGATATTGAACCAGAGCGTGCCGGTCACGAGGCTGATGATGCCGAACCACCCCAGGTAGATCGGGCCCAGCTGGGCGTTGCCGATCCAACCGATGAGCTGGGAGAAACCGGTCCCCGTCGTGCGCTCCTCGGTGAGGTTGTTCTCGTTGTCCACGCCGAGCTCTGCCGGGCCCTGAACTTGGACTTGTGTGAATATGTTCTGATACTCAGGCATGGCTTACAATCCCACTTGGCTTGGCCAGATCGGCATTTCGAGCCACCAGTTCCACCATTCGGGCCATCCCTTGGTCCAGACCGGACCGGAGATGATGATGCAGACGGCGGACCAGAAGCCGGCGTTCAGCGCCAGGAGCAGACCCACGCGGTGGATGCCCAGGGTACCGATCGAGTAGCCGATGAAATCCCGGAAGAAGGTGTCTTCGTTGTCCGGACCCTTCACTTCCTCTCCCTTGGGCGGGTTTGCGGCGGACAGAACCAGCGCCCCGTGGAGAGCCAGCGCCAGGGTCGTGGTGAAGAAGAACGTCACCGCGATCATGTGGGCCGGGTTGTAGTGGAAGTGCAGATAGGCGTATCCGGTGTTCGACACCCAGTCGAGGTGGCTCCAGATCCCGTAGGGGAATCCGTGCCCCCAGGCGCCCATCAGCAGCGGCCGGAAAACCACCAGCGTCACATAGGCGAAGATCGCCACGCTGAAAGCGAAGGGCACATGGTACCCCATGCCCAGCTTGCGGCAGATCTCGACCTCGCGCAGCGCCCAGCTGACGAAGGCGCCGATGGCGCAAATGGTGATGATCTGCCAAAGCCCGCCCTCCATGAGCGGTGCCATCCCGAGCCCGTAGCTCAGGTCCGGGGGCGCGATGTTGATGAGCCAGGGATTGAATGTCCCCTGCTGGGATGCGCCCCAGAAGATCAATATGGTGCCTAACAAGGCAAAGAAGGCGGTCGTAACCCCGAAGAAGCCCACGTAGAAAGGGCCCACCCAGAAGTCGAACAGATCGCCGCCGATCAGCGTCCCTCCACGGACGCGATACTTTCTCTCGAAGCTGAGCAAAGCCATCGTCTGTCTCCGCAAGTGGCGGCGGTACGTTTGTCGAGACCAGCCGTCAGTTGTCATGTTTGTGTTGGTACGCTGCGGCCGATCCGGGTGTCCGCCCGCAGCAGGGGTCGTAGGCCTGGTCCGGTCCCCGCATCACGCGGGGGACCGATCACATGGCAGCGTTTGCAGCCGCCAGTTCAAACCAGTTGAAGTGCTCGGTGCTGAGCAGGACGAGGTGAATCATCGCCGCCAGCAAGAAGAGGAACACGCCCTGGGCCACGAACACGCGGCGAGGGTCGAAGATCAGCCAGATCTTGTAGAATTTAGACATGTTTCAGTGCTCCTCAGAACCAAGGACGCCAGATGAACGTGGCGAGGTGAGCGACGACGGCGACGGCCGAAAACAGCCAGAGCCCGCTCATGTAAACCGAATGCAGCTCTTGAGCCTGCTCATCGGTAAGACCTGTGAAGGACAGGTCGGATTTATCAGCCATGTGCATTCCTCCGGAAAGTTATGCTGATACCGCGAACCCCGCGGCCGGGCCCCGACAAGGGCTCATCCCCTGCCGGCAATCCAACTCCCCACACGGGGGAGCCGAAATTCGGGATCTTTCCGCTCAGGCGGCGAAGATCATGGGCGTGATGATCCGGGCCTGGGACCAGGCGCGGGCGATCGGCCCTTTTTTCTGGAAGCTGCCGCTCTTGACCGTGGCCAGAAGCCAGCTCAGCGCCGCGACCGGCACGGCCGCGATGAAGATGATCGCGAAATACGTGTAGAACTCGGCCTTCGGCATCTTGTGGGCCCTGTGGGTCACGGGGCCGTTCGTTGTCTGATCTGCCATGATCATCGCTCCCTTTTTTAATGCGTTTCTTCGAAACCTGCGGGTTGCAGGGTCCGGACTGTTTCGATCACGACCCGCTCGTCACCCTGTTCCAGCGCGGCCTTTTCGGCGGCGTCGCGCAGGGTCTTGGCGGCGGAAATGCGGGTCAGAATGGGGTGTTCGGCGACGATCCGGTCGAGCAGCCGCTGGGCGTCGTCGTCCCAGGGGAAATCGCGCCGGAGCGTGGTGGGGGTCGCCGCCGCACTGTCCATCTCGCTGCCCAGGGGCAGGATATGGAAAAGCGCGTCGAAGAGGGCGTTGCAGACCTCCTGGACCAGGTAGGTCGCGCCCGCATAACCCATCATCGGCGTGCCCGTGGCGCGCCGGATGGCGGCACCGGGGAAGCTGGCCGGGATGAAGGCCGGTTTCGGGCCGAACCCGCTGGCCATCTCCGCCAGGTACATCTTCTCGTTGATCGACCCCATCAGCACCAGCGGGCGCTTGGTGTGGATCATCTGGCGAACCTCGTCATTATCGGTCTTCTTGCCGGCCACCCGACCCACCGCGAAGGCGCAGGGCAGGCCCATGTCGACCTCGAGGAAGTTGCGGATGCCCCTTGCATAGGTCTCGTTCGCGACGATCCCGAAGGACGCGGTGGCGAAGAAATCCTGGGTGACCGAGCGCCACAGATCCCAGACCGGCTTGATCGTGGAATGCTTCTCCGTGGCGATGAACGGCTCCGGGTCGAGACCCAGCAACTCCCCGAGTTTGCGCAGGAATTTCGTGGTGCTCTCGATGCCGATGGGGGCTTGCAGATAGGGCTTGTTCAGCACTTCGCAGAGCCCGCGACCGAATTCGCGATACATGCAGATGTTCACATCCGCATTCACCAGGTTGCGCATCTCGGCCAAGTGCGCGCCCAGCGGGTGCACCATGTTGACCTCGGCGCCGATGCCTTCGACCAGGCGCCGGATCTCGGCGAGGTCGGAGGGCATGTTGAACGTGCCGTACATCGGCCCGAGGATGTTCACGCGGGGTTTTGCCCCCTCTTCGCGCTTCTTCTCCGGGGGCATCCGGCCCTTGGTCATGCCGAACTCGGTGAAGATCCAGGTCATCGCCCGGTCGGCGGCTTCCCATTGATCCTCGTCGATGGTGCGCGGCAAGAACCGTTGAATATTCGTGCCTTGCGGGGTCACGCCGCCGCCGATCATCTCGGCGATGGAGCCGGTGACAACCACCGCCGGCAGGGCCGGGTCGAGGGTCTTCCAGGCGCGCTTCATGGCGCCTTCGGTCCCGTCGCGGCCGAGCTCTTCTTCGGCGAGCCCGGTCGTGACGATGGGCAACTCATGGGGCGGCAAAGCGTCGGTATAGTGCAAAACGCTCGTCACCGGCAGGTTCTCGCAGCCCACCGGGCCGTCGATCACCACCTGCAATCCCTTGACGGCGGTGAAGGCGTAAACCGCGCCCCAATACCCGCCCGCGCGGTCATGATCCTGGATCAGCATGGAACACCTCCAATCCGGGGAAGACAGGCGTCGGCAAAGCGTCGGACATCTGTCGGGCAGATGTCGGACAAGTGTCGGGCACCTCCGCGCGCTGCGGTAACGCCCTGTTCACCAAGCTGCGACTTCTTTTGTGCAAAAATACTCCGGGGGAGGCCGAAGGCCGGGGGCAGAGCCCCCGCCGAGTCGTGCCGAAGGCGCGAAACACCAGGATGTGCGCTCAACATTTCACACCCCCGTTCGCCGCGACGCGGGCCTTCTCGGCGCGCTCCAGCTTCTTGAGGTTCGTGGCGCGGAAGTCTTCGCGCACGTTCGGGTCGCCTTCCCACACGCCGGCGGTGTCGCCGTGGCCGACGCCTTCGAAGAATTCGCGCATATGGGTCATGCGATCCTTGTTCGCCATGGCCGCGTTCACGACCTGCGCCAGGGAGCCCGCGCCCATCACGCCCATCAGGGGACGCGCGGAGATCAGGTTGGTGAAATAGAGGCTGGGAATGCCCAGCTCCTTGCCCTTCTGCACCACCGGGGTGGTGCCGATGGCGAGGTCCGGCTTGATCGCCTCCATGGCGGCGCAGTCGTCCTCCAGCGAGGCACGGAACTTCACCTTGACGCCGCGGGCCTCCAGCCACTCGCGGTCCGGGTCGGACCACTTGGTGCGCGGGCAGGCCGAGCCGACATAGGGCACGTTCGCCCCGGATTCGATCAAGAGACGCGCCACCAGGAGCTCGGAGCCTTCATACCCCGAGAGCGTGATGGTGCCGTCGATGGGTGCGGCGGAAAGCGCGCCCTTGATCGCCGGGAGGAATGTGTTTTGCGCCTCGGCGATCTTGTCGGCGGAGATGCCGAAACTGTCGCCGATGGCAGCCAGCCAGGCGGCCGTGCCGTCATGGCCCACGGGGGCCGAGCCGACGATGGACCGTCCGGCGGCTTCGAACTCACGGACAGCGGCCGTGTAGAACGGGTGGATCGCGGCGGCCGTGCCGCAATCCAGTGCAGCATATAGCTCGCGCCACTCACGACAGGGAACGACCGGACCTGCCGCCAGACCGAGTGGCGCGAGCATTTGGCCAATCCCGATGGGATCAGCCGGGAACATCTCACCAAGCAGAGCTACGGTAGGACGATCCGTCTTGCCCGACGCAGGCGCCTGGACGGGGCCTGCCTCGATCTCTGCGCGGGCGTAATTGAGCATTGCGCCCGCGAGTATGTCTTTGGCTTCGGCATGGGTCGGCACCCCGAAACCGGGCACGTCGATGCCCACGATGCGCACGCCGTTGATCTCCGAAGGCAGCAGCCGCAGCGGCACCCCCGAAGCCGTCGGAACACAGAGGTTCGTGACGACGATGGCATCATATTGCTCCGGGTCGGCCATCTTGTGGACGGCCTCCCGGATGTCCTCGAACAACTTGCCGGTCACAAGCGTCTCGGAATTGAAGGGAACGTAGCCGACCGAGCGGCGCGCGCCGTAGAAATGGGACACGAAGGTCAGGCCGTAGACGCAGCAGGCCGAGCCCGAGAGCATCGTGCCGACCCGGCGCATCCGCAGGCCCACGCGCAGCGACCCGAAGGCCGGGCACATGCTCTGCGGTTTGTCATGGGGGCCTTGCGGGTAGTCGGCGGCGTACTGGTCGAGGATCTCGCCCATGCCCGACGCGCGCGCGGCGGCCTCCATCTGCTCGCCCGGGGCGTGGCATCCCATGCCGTCGGGCTTGACGTTCATGCCGGCGGGGACCGGGTCGCGGTCCGCGCCTTCGTTGATTTCGACCTGGTCGGCGTCGTCGTAACGGGTCTCGCCGGTGGTGATCATGCTGCGGGGGTCATCCATGGGAACCTCCCCGCGCAGGTGTGGTGATTGCGCGCTCAGACATCGTCATAGACCACTTCGAGGGACTCGATGGGCTTGGCGTTCTTGCCGCGCATGTCTTCCATGGTGGCCGGTTCCAGCACCACGTCGCCGCCGGTATCCTTGCTGTCGAAGAGCGCGAGCAGCTGGTCCTGGTTGAGGGCCGCCGGGCGCATGGGCGGGGCTTCGGCGACGTTGTCGCCCAGCGCGGCGAAGAGCTCGCCCCATTCGCTCTGGGCGGTGCCGACGATCTGGTAATTCGCGGATTTCTTGCGCAGGTCGTCATTCTGCGGGATCGCCGCGAGGATCGGGATGTCGACGGATTTGGCGAAGGCCGCGGCCTCCCCGGTGCCGTCATCCTTGTTGATCACGAGGCCCGCGACGCCGACATTGCCGCCGAGCTTGCGGAAGTATTCCACCGCCGAGCAGACGTTGTTGGCGACATAGAGCGACTGCAGGTCGTTGGAGGCTACGAGTATAACTTTCTGGGCCATATCCCGAGCGATAGGCAGGCCGAAACCGCCGCAGACCACATCGCCGAGGAAATCCAGGAGCACATAGTCAAAGTCCCAATCGTGGAACCCGAGTTTTTCCAGCAGTTCAAAGCCATGGATGATCCCCCGTCCGCCGCAGCCGCGACCCACCTCGGGCCCGCCGAGTTCCATTGCGAAGACGCCGCCGCGCTTGAAGCAGACATCGCCGATGGCGACTTCCTCGCCGGCGAGTTTCTTCTGGGTCGAGGTCTCGATGATTGTCGGGCACGCCTTGCCGCCGAACAGCAGCGAGGTCGTGTCGGATTTCGGGTCGCAGCCGATGAGCAGCACGCGCTTGCCCTGTTCGGCCATCATGTGGCTGAGATTGGCGAGCGTGAAGCTCTTGCCGATGCCGCCCTTGCCGTAGATCGCGATGATCTGGGTCTTCTTGGTCGGCTCGCCCTGGGGGACTTCCAGTGTGGGTTCTTCGGCGGCCTCGTCACGAAGGCGCTGGTCATAGTCGGATTTCAGGTTCGGGACATCGAGTGTCATGCGGTCGCGCTCCAATCCAGGATCATTTTCAGGCAGGACGGATCCTCGAACGCGGTCTGATATGCGTTCGCGCAGTCGGCGGCCCGAGTGGTGTGGGTGATGAGTCCCTCTAGCGAGAGCGCCCCGGAATCGATCAGGGCGCGGGTTGCGATGAGATCATCGCGGTCCCACTCTGCGGCGATGCGCAGGCGGGCTTCTTTCATGAAGGCGGGGGGGAAGGGGAAGGTGATCTGGTCGTAGAACCCGGCGAGCACGATCTCGCCACCCTTCTGGATCCGCATGATGAGGCTGGAGATGAGTTCGGCATTGCCGGACGCATCGTAGATCGAGCGGTAGTCGCGCTTCTCGTCGGCATCCGGGTGGATGACCTGGTAGCCGGTCGCGCCCTTGGCGCGGTCCTCGGAGATTTCCCAGACCGTGGGCGCGGGGGCCCCGGCGGCGATGGTCAGGCGCGCCAGAAGGCGGCCGAGCACGCCGTGACCCACGATCAGGTCCGGCACGGATTTGTTCAGGCCCGCCATGGCGTGGCGCGCGGTGGCCGCCAGCGCCAGCAGGGCGCCTTCGGCCTTCAGGCTCTCGTCGATTCGCACGACGCGGTCGGCCTTGCTCACCAGCAGGTTCGACGCCCCGCCGAACAGGCCGCGCACGTCGCCGTAGCAGTTGGCCCCGGGCACGAAGACCCGGTCGCCGGGCTTGTAGGAGGTGTCGGCGCCGGCCTCGACCACTTCGCCCGCGGCCTCGTAGCCGGGCACGAGCGGGAAGGAGAAGCCGGGAAACGGAGGCATGTTGCCGGACCAGAAGAGCTTCTCGGTGCCGGTGGAGATGCCGGAGTGATCGATTCGCACCACGATGTCGGTGGCGGTGGGGTCCGAGACCGCCACGTCCTGGAGCCCCAAAGCCTTCGGACCGGTCAGAACAACGGCTGTCGCGTGCATGGATGTTCCCCTCAAAACTCTGGCCTGACATTCGTGACTCGATGTCGCGGCTGGTTGTTATCTGTAAGATTACTCTTACAGCATAATATGTCAACTAAATTAGACAGTCTGAAATGCGAGAAGTTACGCGGGCTTGCGCCCGGAAACCACGCCGGTGACGAAGGGGCGGTAGGTGGTGTGGCAAACCACGTCCACGAAGCCTGCCCGGGTCAGGTGATCGGCGATCTCCTGGGCCGAACGCGCGCGCCCGGTCTGCATCGCCATGGTGTAGAAGGCGAAATAGGCGTCGCCCGTGCGAGTGGGCTGGTCGCCCCCGGCCATGGGTTCGGAGACCACCACGCGCCCGTCCGCGGGCAGGGCCACGAAGACCTTGCGCAGAAGGTCCGCGACCGTGGCGTCCGCGTGATCGTAAAGCACCCGCACCAGGGAGATCGCGTCCGCGCCCTTGGGCAGGGCGGGTGCGTCCCGGAAGGAGCCGCCGGTCTTGTCGGCGCCGGGGGGCAGCGCCGCCCCCTCGATCACCGCGGGCAGGTCGTAGAGGCGCAGGCGCAGATCCGGGTGTTTTTCGCGCACGGCGCGCAGGAACGCCCCGGTGCCGCCGCCCACATCCATCAGCCGGTGCGCCCCGTCGAAATCGATGGTGCGCAGGGTTTCCTCGGCCACGAGGCCCTGGCTGTCGGCCATCAGGCGGGAATACCGCTCGGCGATCTCGGGGTCGTTGGTTCCGGCCTGCCCGAAGACATAGGGCCAGAATCGGGCCAGCTCGGTCTCCTGGGTGCCGCTGAGGAACTTCATCGGGTCCTGCAGGTCGCGGTAGAGCACGTCGTGATGGCGAATCATCTCGGCGAGGCCGGGCACACCGGGCAGGGCCGCGCCGAGGCGGCCCAACTGGTAGCTGCCATCGCGGCGGCGCTTGAGCAGTTTCAGGGAGGCGGCGGCCTGGCAGAGCACTTCCATCTGCCGCGGCTCCATCCGGGTGCGAGCAGCCAGACGCCAGGCCGGGAGCGGCTCCCTCGCCAGAAGGGCGGGCATGTCGAGGGTGACGAAGGCCTGGAGGACCTGGCTGTACACGAAGCCCGACACCAGGTCGAACAGCGCCTCGCCATCCTTGCGCGCCAGCCGCCGGGTGCCCGGCATGGCACTGGCCCAGGACTGGAACGCCGAAGAGCCCGCGAGGCGGACCCACCAGCGATAGAAGGCGTTTTTCTCGGGCAGAAAGGAGAACCGAAGGTAGGTGCCGGGCGACATGGACATGGCTCAGGCCGTCCGCACGCTCGCCAGGTTCGGTATCACCGGCGTCAGCCGCTCGGCGGTCTTGCGCACCATCTCGCAGAGCGCGGCCTCGCCAGGGCAGGAGGGGATCGAGGAAATCGCGCCCGACAGGATGTCGTCGAGCCGCTTGATCGCGCCCTGCACGCCCAGTTCGGAGACCGCGTTGGGACGGGCGTTGACCACGTCCTGCCCGGCGGGTTTGCCCAGGGTTTCCTCGTCATAAAGCGCGTCGCGCAGATCGTCGGCCACCTGGAACGCCTCGCCGATGCGGGCGCCCAGTTCGGTCCAGGCCTCGGGGTCGGCCCCGGCGGCGGCGGCCCCCATCCGGGTCGCGGCGGTAAAGAGCGCGCCGGTCTTGGCCCGGTGATAGGCCGAAAGGTCGACCTGCGCCTCGCTCTCCCATGCCTGGCCGGCGCAGATGCCGTGGGGCATGCCGGAGTAGCGGGCCAGTTCCAGCGTCAGGGTCGCGGCGCGCAGGGCGTCGGACCGGGCGGCGAGCGCGATCTGCTCGAACGCCATGATGATCAGGGTGTCGCCGGTCAGCACCGCGAGCGGTTCGGACCAGGCCTTGTGGACGGTCGGCTTGCCGCGCCGGACATCGGCATTGTCGAAGGCGGGCAGGTCGTCATGCACCAGGCTGCCGCAATGGATCAGCTCGATCGCGGCGCAGGCGGCGTCGGTCAGGCCGGGTGCATCGTCGCCACAGGCGCGGGCCACGTTGAGACAGATGGTCGGGCGGATTCGCGCGCCCCCGGGCTTGACCGCGTATTCGAGGGCCGAGGCCAGCTTCGGCGGGCAGGAGCCTGCGCGACTGCGGATCAGGGCGATGTCGAGGGCGGTTTCAATGCGCGTCTGGGGGGTCATGGGCCGCTCCGAAAGTGAGTGTGTCACGGTTTAATGACACGGTACTGTAAATTAGACTGGACAGTTTGCCCGCGCCTGTCAACAATCAAGGTCATGTTTTGGATCGGAATGTGATGACTCGCGCGCAAGACAAGGTCGTCGTGATCGGCGCGGGGATGGGCGGATTGGCGTCGGCCATCCGTCTGGCCCATGCCGGGTGCGATGTGACGGTGCTGGAGGCGCTGTCGGGGCCGGGGGGCAAGATGCGCACCCTGCCGAGCGCGGCGGGGCCCGTGGATGCGGGCCCGACGGTGATGACCCTGCGCCCGATTTTCGAATCGCTGTTCGACGATGTGGAGGCGGGTTTGTCGGACTACGTGACCCTGCACCGAGAGACGGTGCTGGCGCGGCACTGGTGGTCCGATGGCAGCACGCTGGACCTGTTTTCCGACGCGAAGGCGTCCGAGGCGGCGGTGCGCGCCTTCGCCGGCCCGCGGGAGGCGGCGGCCTTCGCCGCGTTCTCGGCTCAGGCGGCGAAGCTGTTCGCGGCCTTCGACGGGCCGATGATGCAGAACCCGGCGCCGGATCTGGCGGGGCTGACGCGGCACGTGTTGGCGCAGCCTTCGGTGATCCCGGCCATGGGGCCGCTGACCACGCTGGCGCGCAGCCTGGCCAAGCGGTTTCGCGACCCGCGGTTGCAGCAGCTTTTCGGGCGCTACGCCACCTATGTTGGCGGCTCGCCCTATGCCGCGCCCGCGGTGCTGGCCCTGATCTGGCAGGCCGAAGCGCAGGGCGTCTGGCGCGTGGAGGGAGGGATGCATGCGCTGGCGCAGGGGCTCGCCCGTCTGGCGGCTGAAAAGGGCGCGGATCTGCGCTATGATACCTGCGTTGCCCGGATCGAGACGCAAGGCGGGCGTGTGGCGGGCGTGCATCTGACCGATGGCGCCCGGATCGCGGCGGACACGGTGGTGTTCAACGGGGATCCGCGCGCGCTGCATCTCGGATTGCTGGGCCCGGCGGCCAAGCCCGCCGTGGCGGCCCCTGGGATCGCGGAGCGCTCGCTCTCGGCCTATGTGTGGTCTTTCGCGGGCCAACCCGAGGGGCGCGACCTGGTCCATCACAACGTGTTTTTCGCGGATGATCCGGCGCGGGAGTTCGACGATCTCGCGGCCGGGCGGATGCCCCGGGACGCGACGCTTTACCTTTGTGCCGAGGATCGGGGCGCGGGGCTGACCCCCGCCGGGCCCGAGCGATTCGAGGTCATCATGAACGGCCCCCCGGTCGCCGGTGCAGCCGGTTTGCGGGACGACCACGAGGAGTTTCACGCATGTCAGACGCAAGTCTTCACTCGCTTCGCAGCCATGGGGCTGCGATTCCCGGAACGCCCCGGACGGGAGGCGTTGACCATGCCGCGGGACTTCGCGCGCCTGTTTCCCGGGTCGGCCGGATCCCTCTACGGGCGGAGCCCGCACGGGTTGATGGCGGCGTTCCAGCGGCCCCAGGCGCGCACGAAGCTGCCGGGGCTGTACCTAGCGGGGGGCGGGGCGCATCCGGGGGCGGGCATTCCGATGGCGACCCTTTCCGGCAAGCACGCGGCCGCGGCGATCTTGAGCGACCGAACTTCAACCTCGACGTTCCGGCGGACGGCTACGCATGGTGGTATATCGACGGGATCAGCGACTGCGGCACCCGCGCGATCTCGATCATCGCTTTCATAGGGTCGGTTTTCTCGCCCTGGTACCGCTGGTCCGGACGCAAGTCGCCGGACAACCATGTCTGCATCAACGTGGCGACCTATGGCCCCGGCGGGCGCTGGACCATGACCGACCGGGGCCGCAGCGCCCTGCGCCAGAGCCCGGAGCGTTTCGAGGTCGGGCCTTCGGCACTGCATTGGGACGGCGACCGGCTGGTGGTGGAGATCAACGAGATCTCGACGCCGCATGGGCAGAGGGTGCAGGGGACGGTCACGATCCATCCCAGCGCGCTGACCTCGGTGGAGGTGCCGCTGACCGCCGATGGCGCGCATGTCTGGCGGCCCTTCGCGCCGACGGCGGAGATCGAGGTGGATCTGGGCGAGGACGGCTGGAGCTGGCGCGGGCACGGGTATTTCGATGCGAATTTCGGCACGCGGGCGCTGGAGGCGGATTTCGGCTACTGGACCTGGGGGCGGTATCCGACACGGGCGGGCACGGCGTCGTTCTATGACGTGGCGCGGCGGGACGGGAGCGACCTGGCCGTGGCGCTGAGCTTTGGCCGCGACGGGTCGGTGGAAACGCTCGAAGCCCCGCCGAAGACCCGGTTTTCGCGGTCCCTCTGGGCGATCAAGCGCGAGACGCGGGCCGATCCGGGGACAAAGCCCAGGCAGGTCAAGCACATGCTGGATGCGCCGTTCTACAACCGCTGCGGGGTGGAGACGACGCTGCACGGCGAGCGGGTGACGGGTGTGTTCGAGGCGCTGGATCTTGACCGGTTCCGGGGGCCATGGTTGATGCCGATGCTGGCAGTGCGGGTGCCGCGCCGGTCGAAATGGGCCTTCAAGGACTGAAAGGGACGCAAGATGGGGATCGAGGTTGTCGGGATTGGCAGTTTCCTGCTGCTGGTGGCGATGCTGTGGGCGATCATTTCGACCATCGGCTCGACCGCGAGCACGGGCGCCAAGGTGATCTGGTGCCTGTTCATCCTGTTCTTGCCCCTGCTGGGCTTCATCATCTGGCTGTTCTTCGGGCCCCGTGCGAAGCGTTAGGCGGTGGCGGGGCCGCCCGCCTTGTCGGGGTTGAGCCGCCAGACCGCCGCGTTCAGGGCCGCCGCGATCGACACCCAGACGAGATAGGGGGCCAGCAACAGGCCCGCGACCATGTCGATCTGCCAGGCGCTGACCATCGCGCCGCACACGGCGAGCCAGAGCGCGACGATGATGAACATCCCCGCCTTGATCCGGTTCAGACCGAAAAAGACCGGCGACCAGAGCGTATTGAGCGCGATTTGCACGCCCCAGAAGGCCATGGCGAGCGCGTTACCATCGAGCACGGCGACCCGCGTGGCGGCCACGGCGATCACGATGTAGAGGATGGACCACACCACCGGGAACACCCAGTTGGGCGGGTTCCAGGACGGTTTGCGCAAGGCGTCGTACCACTTGTCGGGCGGAAACATGGAACCCGTTGCCGCCGCGGCGCAACAGGCACTGATGAAGACACCGAAGACGATCCAATCAAATTCCATGACAGGTTAAGTAGGGCGGCCTCCGTAAGGTTCCATACCGCGGGTCTCGCGGTCGCGGGCTTCGAGCTGCGCGAAGAGGCCAAGCAGGTTGCCGGAGCGCCCCGCGCCCCAGGCGGAGCGGTCCGCGATACGGGCGCCGGCCTCGACCAGGAAGGCGGTTTCGGGCAGCGGGTCGGCGTGAAGCACGGCGGAGCGCGGCATGACCATGCTGACCCCCGTGCGCAGGACCGACAGGCCGATCCAGCCGAGTTTCTGCCCGGCGCTGGTATGGGCGCGGCGGGTGATGTTGTCGAACGCGGCGCGGGTCACTTCATTGCCGATCCCGGCATAGATATGGCGCGCGGCGAAGATGCCGGGACGGGCGGCGCGCGGCAGGGCCGCGATCCCCGCCTCGGAACGGTAATAGAGCCGGGTCGCTTCGGCCAGCAGGCGGCGGGTGACGGTGGTCAGCGCCTCGGACGGGCGCGGGTCGGCGAGAAAGGCCTCCGGGTCGAGCCCTTCCTCGGCCATCATGGCGCGGGGCAGATACAGGCGGCCTTCGGCGGCGTCCTCGCCCACGTCGCGGCAGATATTGGTCAGCTGCATCGCCACGCCCAGATCGCAGGCGCGGGCCAGCGCATCGGCATCGCGCACCCCCATGAGCACGGTCATCATCGCGCCGACGGCGGCGGCGACACGGGCGGAATAGGCGCGCACATCCGACAGGGTATCGTATTGCCGTTCGATCGCGTCCCAGGCGAAGCCCTCGATCAGGGCCTCGGGCAGGGCGCGGGGCATGTCATGGGCCTCGATCATCGCGGTGAAGGCCCGGTCGGCGGGCGCGTTGCGGGGCTGGCCGCGATAGGCCAGGTCCAGCCGGTCGCGCAGATCGAGCACGGCGGCGGGCTTTTCATGGTGCAGATCCACCGCGTCGTCGGCCAGGCGGCAGAAGGCATAGAGCGCCAGCGCCGGGTCGCGCACCCGGTTCGGCAGAAGCCGGGAGGCCGCGTGGAACGACAGGGAGCCGTGGCGGATCGCCTCCTTGCAGTGGTCGAGATCGGCCTGGGTATAGGCGAGCGCGGTCGGGGCGAAAGGCGCGGTGTCGAGGCTCATTCCGCGGCCTGCGCGAGGGGGGCCGGGGTGGCGACGGGGGCGGCGTCGGGGACCATCTTGGCCAGCACCTCGGCCGAGCTGATCACGCCGGGCACGCCTGCGCCCGGATGGGTGCCCGCGCCGGCGAGGAACAGGCCCTCGGCCTCTTCGGAGACATTATGGGGTCGGAACCAGGCCGATTGCAGGATGCGCGGTTCGATGGAAAAGCCGGAGCCGTTGGGCGAGAGATACCTGTCGCGGAAGGTTTCCGGCGTGAACACCGTTTCGGTGGTGATGCGCCGCCCGATGCCGGGCATGGTCTTTTCCAGCTCGGCCAGCACCTTGGCCTTGTAGATCGGTTCCTCGGTCGCCCAGTCGACGCCATTGTCATGGCCCAGATGGGGGACCGGCGACAGGACGTAGAAGGTGTCGTCGCCCTTGGGTGCCACGCTGGGATCGGTGAGCGAGGGGCGGTGGACATAAAGGCTCATGTCGTCGGAGAGCCGCCCGTTGATGAAGATGTCGCGCAGCAGGCCCTCGTAGCGCGGGCCGCTGAGGATGGTGTGGTGGCCCACATCCTGCCACATGCCGGCCGTGCCCTTGGTGCCGAAATACCACACGAAAAGACCCATGGACCAGCGGCGGCTGTCGAGCTTGGCGTTGGTCCAGCGTTTCTTGGGGGCCTGACGCATGAGGTGTTTGTAGGTGTGGCCCGCATCGGCGTTGGAGACGACCACATCCGCGTGCAGCACCTCGCCACTGGCGAGGCGGACGCCGCGGGTTTTGCGTTCGGTCACGAGGATTTCGTCGACAGTCTCGCCAAGGCGGACCCAGCCACCCTGGTCGGCCACGATCCGGGCCATGGCGTCGGCGATCGCCTGCACCCCGCCCATGGCGTAATGGACGCCGAATTCCTTTTCCAGGTGGCTGACGAGGGCATACATGGAGGTGACGTTCATCGGGTCGCCGCCGATGAAGAGCGGATGGAACGACAGCGCCATGCGCAGGCGGGCGTCCTTAACCCGTTTCTTGGCCAGTTTCAGGATCGACTGGTCGGCGCGCAGGAGGGCGAATTCGGGCAGGACCTTGATCGTGTCCCAGGCCTTGTGCATCGGCTCGGCCACCATGCCTTCGAACCCCACGACATAGCGGCGCTGGGAATCCTTGAGGAACTGGCGATAGCCTTTCAGGTCGCCGGGGGAGAGGCGGGTGATCTCGGCCTCCATCGCCTCGGTCGATTGGCGGGCGAAGAAGTTGGAGCCGTCAGGCCAGCGGATCTCGTAGAACGGGTCGAGCGGCTTGAGCGTCACGTCGTCGTGGAAGTTGCGGCCGCAGGCCTCCCACAGGGCCTCGTAGACTTGGGGGACGGTGATGATCGTGGGGCCCAGGTCGAAGCGGTGCCCGTCCTGGGAGATCGAGGAGCCGCGCCCGCCGGTCCGGTCGAGCTTGTCCAGAACGGTGACGGCGTAGCCCTTGGCGCCGAGGCGCATGGCGGCGGCCAACCCCCCGAGACCGGCGCCGATCACGATGGCGCGTTGACGGGGGCCGGTGACGGCTTCGGCGGCGGAGATGGGGTCGACTCGTGTCATCATACTGAGACGATATAGGTGTCTAGTTTACTTGACAACATTTCTGTCACGGTTGCGCTGTCTTTTCCGCGCTGCCGGGGTTGCCTATATACCGGACAGATCCATCCCGGAGGCCAGAATGCAGCCCGTTGAAATCTATACCTCGCCGCTGTGCGGTTATTGCCATGCCGCCAAGAAGCTGCTGTCCCAGAAAGGCGTGAGCTTTGCCGAGACCGATGTCTGGCGTGCGCCGCAGAAGAAGCCCGAGATGATCGAACGGGCGGGCGGGCGCACCAGCGTGCCGCAGATCTTCATCGGCGCGACCCATGTGGGCGGCTGTGACGAGCTTTATGCGCTGGAGCGGGCGGGCAAGCTGGACGCGCTGCTGGCGGGCTGATGCGCGCCGCTTTGGTGCAGATGACTTCCGGCGACGATCCGGAGGCGAACCTGGCGCAACTGCAGGGGTTGGCGGCGCAGGCGGTGGCGGAGGGCGCGGGATTTGTCCTGAGCCCGGAGGTGAGCAATTGCCTGTCCACCAGCCGGACCCGGCAGCGTGCGGTGCTGCGGCGCGAAGCGGACGATCCGATGCTGGCGGCGATGCGGGAGTTCGCGGCGCGGCGGGGGGTCTGGGTGCTGCTCGGCTCGCTGGCGGTGACCACGGAGGATGCGGAGGGGCGGTTCGCCAACCGGTCGATCCTGATCGATGCCGGGGGCGGGATCGCGGCGCGGTATGACAAGATCCACATGTTCGACGTGGCCGTGTCGGAGGCCGAGACCTATCGCGAGAGCGACGGATACCGGCCCGGGGATCGTGCGGTGCTGGCCGACACGCCGTTTGGCAAGATCGGGATGACCGTGTGCTATGACCTGCGATTTCCGCATCTTTTCAGGGGTCTGGCCCGGGCGGGGGCAGAGATCCTGACGGTGCCCTCGGCCTTCTCGCCGGTCACCGGGGCGGCCCATTGGGAGCCGCTGCTGCGGGCACGCGCGATCGAATGCGGGGCCTGGGTGCTGGCGCCGGCCCAGACCGGCACGCACCCGGCGACCCGGGGCAAGGCGCGCAGCACCCATGGGCACAGCCTGGCTGTGGACCCCTGGGGGCGGGTGCTGGCCGATGGGGGGACCGCGCCGGGGGTGTGTTTCGTCGATCTGGACCGGACGGAAATTGCCGCAGCGCGGCGAAAAATACCTTCCCTCACGGCGGATGCCCCCTATGCTGGCCCGGTATGAACACGGTCAATGACGCCCTTGCGATTTCCCTTCTGTCGGAACTGATCACCACCGATCAGCTGGCCCGCGCGCGGCTGTCCAAGGCCCTGCCGAAGGGGATGGAGCTGAGCCATTTCTCGGTGCTGAACCATCTGGCGAACACCTCGGCCGAGCGGACCCCGGCACAGCTGGCGCGGAGTTTCCACGTCACCAAGGGGGCGATGACCAACACGCTGGGCAAGCTGGAGGCGGCGGGGCATGTGCATATCCGGCCCGACTGGGACGATGCGCGGCGCAAGCTGGTGGCGGTCAGCCCGGCGGGGCGGGCGGCGCGGGATGCGGCCTTGCAGGTGATCACGCCGATCATCGCCGAGATGACCTCCAGCCTGGGGGCGGAGAAGGTGCGCGCGGTCTTGCCGATCCTGCGGGAGTTGCGGGTGCGGCTGGAGCAGGACGACACCAAGCCCTAGGCGGAGCGGGACGTCTGCGATCGTGCCGGATGCAGGTCGAGACCGGCCAGGAACCCTTCGATTTCCGCCGCGATCAGGTCGGGGCGTTCTTCGTGCATCAGGTGGCCGAGGGCCGGCAGGGTGCGGGTCGTGGCGTTGGGCAGCTTGCGCGCGGCGTCGATCGAGACCTGGGGGGCCACGGCTTTGTCGCGCGCGCCGGTCAGCAACAGCGCGGGGGTGTCGATATTCGGCATCTTGCGGTTGAGGGGGCGCAGGTCCCAGCGGGACATCATCGCCAGCGCGCCGGAGACATGGGCGCGGTCCCGCACCAGCCGGAAGTAGAGGCCGAGTTGCGCCTCGGTCAGCTCGGAGCCGGTCGCCTCGATCAGTTGGCGAACGCTGCGCGGGGTGGTGGTGTTGGCGAAGACCAGCGCGGTGAACGGGTTCAGCGCCAGCATCTTGGCCAGCATCGGAAAGAGCCAGCCCGCGACCCCGTCGAATTCCGCGAAGGCGCCGTTCAGGGCGACGAGGCCCCGGGGCGGGGTCGGCAGGCGCGTCGTCAGCTCCAGCCCAACGGCGGCCCCGGCGGAATGGCCGATGATCGCGTCGGGCAGAAGGTCCTGTTTCACGAGCAGCTTGGTCAGATCCTCCGCCACTGCGTCGAGGCTGGATCGCATGGAGCTGCCCTTGGTGGTGAAGCCGTGTCCGGGCAGGTCGACGGCCACCAGCCGGAAGCGCGGCGCGAGCCGGTCCATCAGGTCGGCGAAGGAGTGCAGCGAGGCCCCCGCCCCGTGCAGCAGCAACAGCGTCGGCGCCTGCCCCTTGTCCGGCCCCATCACCTGCACATGCCATTGGTGCGGGCTGACACGCAGGAAGCGACTGGCCCCGGCATGAGGCCAGTGGGCCTTCTCCAGGTTCCAGTTCATGAGTCGAGCGCCGCCGTCACCGCGGTGGAGAGACGCTGGCTGTCGGCGCGGGGCATGGGGATGTAGGGGGCGGCCAGATCGCCCGCGAGATCGCGCAGCTGCGCCTGGGGCCGGTTGCCCATGTCGATGACGATGGAGGGTGTCGCCTGGGCGCGCAGGGCGCGGGCCATGGCGCGGGCGTCCTCGGCGGCGGCGGGCCGGTTGGCGGTGCCGTCGAGCGCGATATTGGCCCGCCCGTCGGTCAGGAGCGCGATGGTGGGGCTGAGGCCGCGGCCCTTGCTGAGTGCGGCGAGGTCCAGCGAGGCGCGCAGCCCGGCGGCCAGCGGCGTGCCGCCCCCGCCCGGCAGGGCGGCGAGACGGCGCTTGGTCTGGACCAGCGACCGGGTCGGCGGCAGCAGAAGGTCCGCGCCGGTGCCCCGGAAGGCGATGAGGGCGACGTGGTCGCGGCGGGCATAAGCCTCGGCCAGCATCAGCTCGACCGCGCCCTTGGCCTCGGCCAGGCGCGCAAGGGCAGCGGAGCCGGAGGCGTCCACGGCAAAGATCAGCAGGCGGTCGGATTTTTCCTCGAACCGGCGCAGGCGGATGTCCTCGGACCGGACCAGCACCTTTTGCGGGGCGTCGGGGGTCAGCTTGCGGCGGATGGTCTGCCAGGGTGCTGCGGCGCGCAGGGTGGCCACGAGGTCGATGCGGGACTGCCCGTCGATCCGGCCCGGGCGGGACGGCAGGGGGCGGCCCCGGCGGTTGCCTTTCTTCGCGGCCCCGGCCCCGGCGCCGGACTTGGCGGTCTTGGGGGCCTTGGCGGCGGCAAGCCTGGCCAGCAGGTCCGGCGGCAGGACAGCCTTGGCGGCCTGCAGCAGGATCTCTTCGGGCAGGCGCTGCGGCGGGTCGGTCTCGTCCAGTTCGTCCTCGGGCGCGGTGTCGGTTTCGGGCGGGGGTTCGGGGGCGTCCTGGGGCGGCTCGGCCTCGTCGGTGTCCTCCTCGGGGAAACGGGTCGCGCGGGGGGCGAGCACCAGTTCCGTGGCGGTCACGAGGTCGTCCTCGTCCGCGGTGTCGCGGCCATCGAGCGCGGCAAGCGCCCGGGCGGCGCGGGCCGCGAGCAGGGGGGCGCGCAGGCTGTCGATGCCGAGGTGCAGGGCGGCGACGGTGAGGGCGGCATGGGCGTCGGGGCCGAGGCGCACATGGGGCAGGTAGGTGCGCGCGCGGGCGATCTCCTCCGCGTCGAAGGCGGGGGGCGGGCAGTCGGCCAGCGCCAGCCCGTCGAGGTCGATATGCAGCGCCAGCCTGTCGGCGAGGGAGGCGGCGAGGCGTTCGTCGGGCTCGGCCCCTTCGTCCAGGGCGATGAGGCAATGGCCCTGGGATGCGTCCAGGGTTTGGGCGAGGCGGGCGGCAAGGCCCGGCGTCATCCGTTCCGCCATGGGGGCGATCAGGGCGACTGGGCCGCTGCCGAGCAGGCCGGGGGCGCGCACGAGTTGCCCCGCAGACAGGGTCGCGGCGAGGTCCACGCCGCCGAAAAGCTGCGCGTCGGCGATGCCGGGGGGCATGCGGCGCGGGGCGGTGAGCAGCCCGCGCAGGCCCGCGAGCAGCCGGTCGCGCGCCGGGCCGGAGCGCGCCCGGAGCCACAGCCCGCCGAGCCCCTCGGGGTCGATGGCCAGCAGGGCGGCGGCGGTGGCCGCCTGGGCCCAGCGTTCGACCGGGTCCATATGGGTGGGCGGGATCACGCGGCCCCTCAGGCCAGGACGCTGTCGACCACGCGGGCGACGCGGGTGGTGGACCCGGCCTCGTCCAGCGGGTCGCGGCGCAGGCGGTGGCGCAGGGCCGAGGCGGCGATGGTGCGCAGGTGCGCGCGCCCCACGGTTTCGGCCCCGGAATAGGCGGCCACGGCGCGGGCGGCCTTCAGCAGCGTCAACTCCCCGCGCAGACCGTCGGCACCGAGGGCGACGCAGAGCTCGGCGCAGTCGCGCAGGGTGGCGTCGGGGGTTTCGATGGCGCGGAGGATCTTGCGCGCCTCGAGGATGCGCTTGCGGAGCGAGGCATCCTCCCCCTGCCAATGGGCCATGAAGGCGTCGTAATCCATCTCGTAGGCGTCGCGCCGGCGGATCACCTCGATCCGGTCATCGATGTTGTTGGGGGAGGCGACCTCGACACTGAGCCCGAACCGGTCGAGCAACTGCGGGCGCAGCTCGCCTTCCTCGGGGTTGCCGGAGCCGACGAGGACGAAGCGCGCGGGGTGGCGGATCGACAGGCCCTCGCGTTCGATCACGTTCTCGCCGGAGACCGCGACGTCGAGCAGCAGGTCGACGATGTGATCCTCCAGCAGGTTGACCTCGTCGATATAGAGGTAGCCGCGATTGGCGCGGGCCAGCAGGCCGGGCTCGAACGCCTTCTCGCCCCGGGTCAGCGCCCGTTCGATGTCGAGCGCGCCGACGACGCGGTCCTCGGTGGCGCCGAGGGGCAGGTCGATCACGGGGGTGGGTTTCGAGACGATCTCGGTGCCGACGCCTTCGGCCCAGTCCGGCACGGCCGCAGGCGTGGCGGAGTTGCAGGGGCAGCCCGCGACCACGTCGATCTCGGGCAGAAGGGCGGCGAGCGCGCGGACGGAGGTGGATTTGCCGGTGCCGCGATCCCCGAAAACCAGCACCCCGCCGATGGAGGGGTCGATGGCCGTGAGCACCATCGCCTGTTTCATTTCGGACTGGCCCACGATGGCGGAGAACGGGAAGGGATGGGTCATGCGTATTCCTCGGCGGGCGTATCGGTGGGCGTGGGGGCGGTCAGGCTGGCGAGAGGGCGGCGCCCCTCCCACGTGCCGTGATCGCCCAGGACGGTGAAGCGGGCATAGAGCTCTTCGGCGAAGAGGCCGCCGTCGCGGACGGCGCGGATCGCCTCGGCATGGGGGCCGCCCTTGCGGGCGAAGGCGCACATGCTGGTGGCATCGGGCCAGATCGAGAAGGTGACCTGCTGCATCAGGGGGACCTCGCCGATGCCGATCTTGAAGATGACGTTGGGGTCGCGCCCGATCATGTCGCTGATCGCGGGCTCGTGTTTCCAGAATTTCAGCGCCCGGCTGGGCTTCACCGTGGCGCGTGTGAGCGCGGCCAGGGGGCCCGGGGTCGCGGGGGCGGTCACCTCGAACGGGGTCTGGCCCGACCACGCGCCGCGCACGGAGGTGGGGGCAAGGAATATCGTCCAGTCCTCGGCCGCGCGGGCGCGGTAGCGCGCCCAGACCGGGGCCTCGCGGGTGCGGGCCCGGGCGGTGGCCGCGTCGGGCCAGGTCGCGAGGATGGCGTAGACGGAGGTGTTGGGAACGGGTGTGAAGCCTTCGCCCGAGCCGGAGCCGCAGAGCTTCCAGAACCCGATATCCGGTGTCCTGGGCAAGCTGAACCGGGCCGCGCCCATCTGGGCGAGCGCCCAGAGGCGGTCAAGTGCGCTGTCGAAGCGAAAGAGGCTGAGACTGACGGTCTGAATCGGACTCACTCCAATGTGTAAACTTAGTCTGACACATTATGTGTAAATCCGAAAGTCTTATTTCAGGACGCAGGATCCGGGGAGGCGCGCGGGCGACCGACGAATTCCTCGCGGTGGACGCGGGCCAGAACGGCGATGTCCACCTCCTCCGCGCCGGCCTCGAGACAGGCGGCTGCACAGGCCGCCAGGGTCGCGCCACTGGTCATCACGTCGTCGATCAGCAGCACGTGCCGCCCGGCGATCCCGGCACTGCGCGCGCGGGCGCCGCAGACCGACACCGCCCCGTCGAGATTGGCAAAGCGTTCCTCGAAGCTGCGCTGGTCCTGCATCGGCGTGCGCCGGGTCCGGGTCAGAAGGTCTGGCACCATCTGCCGTTCGAGATGCCGGGCCGCGACCCGCGCCAGCAGCACCGCCTGGTTATAGGTGCGCCGCAGAAGTCGCGTGCGATGCATCGGCACCGGCAGCACCAGCGTGTTTCCCTGCACGAGCGGCCGCGCCGCCCTGGCCAGCCAGGCCCCGGCGGGCCGTGCGAGATCGGTGCGGTCGCTATGCTTGAGCTGCAGCACGAGCGTGCGGCCCATATCCTGGTAGGTCATCACCGCGCGGCCCCGGGACCAGGGGCGCGGGATGGTCAGACAGTCTTCGCAGATGTCGGTTTCAGTCTCGGACAGCCCCGCAACGGGCACCCCGCAGGTGTTGCAAATCCCCCCGGCGATGAAGGGTGTCTGGCGCAGGCATTCGCCGCAAAGGCCGAAATCGCTGGCGACCGGCGCGCGGCACGTGATGCAACTTGGCGGATAGACCGTCCGCAAGGCGGTTTGCAATTGCCCGTGAAACACTTAAATACGCCTCTCAATTGAAGGTTCATCATGAGCGTACCGCCCCGACTTGCAGATCGTGCCGCCCTGGAGGCGCACCGTGCCCGGGCCCGCAAGGGGACGGGGCCCGAGTCGTTTCTGCATGTCGAAGCTCTCCATGAGGTTCAGGAAAGACTGGACGAGGTTAACAGGAGCTTTACCAAGCCCGCGATCGTGACCGGTTTTCCCGAATTCTGGGCAGATGCCGTGCCGGAAGCCGTGGTCGTGCCCGACACGGAAGTTCTGGACCTGCGCGAAGGCGCCCATGACCTGGTGATCCATGCGCTGGCGCTGCATTGGGCCGACGATCCGGTCGGCCAGCTGGTGCAGGCGCGCCGGGCGCTGAAACCTGACGGGCTGTTCCTGGCCGTGGCCTTTGCGGGCGAGACATTGCGCGAGCTGCGCGTGGCGCTGGCCGAAGCCGAGACCCGACAACGCGGCGGGCTCAGCCCGCGGGTGGCGCCGATGGGCGACCTGAGGGACATGGGCGGGCTTCTGCAGCGGGCGGGCTTTGCCCTGCCGGTGGCCGATCTGTCCCCGCGCGCGGTGGAATATGCCACGCCGCTGCACCTGATGCGGGAGCTGCGCGCCATGGGCGAGACCAATGCCCTGGCCCAGCGCGAGCGCCGGTTTCTGCGCCGCGACGTGCTGGCCCGGGCGGTGGAAATCTATGCCCGTGAATTTCCGGGGGACAACGGGCGCGTGCGCGCTACGTTCCAGTTTGCTTTTTTGACCGGATGGGCGCCTGCGGCGTCGCAACCGCAACCGCTGAAACCGGGCTCCGCGTCCCACAGGCTTGCCGAAGCCCTTGGTTCCGTGGAATTCGACCGAGATATGAACCCAGTGACCGACCCGACCCCACGCAGGGACGGCGATGGCTGACAGAGGCACAGAACCGATGAACATGATGTCCAAGACGACCTCGTCCCACCTGCCCGGTGATCACCCGCCGGTCAATTTCGGCAAGGTCGGCGTGCTGCTGGCCAATCTCGGGACGCCGGACAATTATGACTACTGGTCGATGCGGCGGTATCTGAATGAATTCCTGTCCGACAAGCGGGTGATCGATTACAGCCCCTGGATCTGGCAACCGCTGTTGCAGTTGGTGATCCTGACCAAGCGGCCCTTCAGCTCGGGCGCGGCCTACAAGTCGATCTGGAACGAAGAGGCGGGGGAGAGCCCGCTGATGACCATCACCAAAGATCAGACCGCCAAGATGAAGGCGGCGATGCAGGCCCGGTTCGGCGATGACGTGGTGGTGGATTTCTGCATGCGCTACGGCAATCCGTCCACCAAGTCGAAGGTGGAGGAATTGCAGAAGCAGGGCTGCCAGAAGATCCTGTTCTTCCCGCTCTATCCGCAATATGCGGGCGCGACCTCGGCCACGGCCTGCGACCAGTTCTTCCGGTCGCTGGAGCATATCAAGTGGCAGCCGATCGTGCGCACGGTGGAGCCGTATTTCGAGCATCCGATGTATATCGAGGCGCTGGCCCAGTCCGTGGAGCGCGCCTATGCGGACATGGAGACCCGGCCCGACGTGCTGGTCGCGTCCTATCACGGAGTGCCGAAGCGGTACCTGATGGAGGGTGACCCGTACCACTGCCAGTGTCAGAAGACGTCGCGCCTGCTCAAGGAACGGCTGGGCTGGCCGGAGGGCGAGATCGTGACCACCTTCCAGAGCCGGTTCGGCCCGGAGGAATGGCTCAAGCCCTACACGGTCGAAGAGGTCGCGCGCCTGGCCGAGACCGGCAAGAAGAAGATCGCGGTGATCGCGCCGGCATTTTCCGCCGACTGCATCGAAACGCTCGAAGAGATCAACGAAGAGATCAAGGAGAGCTTCGAGGAGGCGGGCGGCGAAGAGTTCACCTATATCCCCTGCCTGAATGACGACGACGCCCATATCGCGGCGCTGGCCAAGGTCGTGGAAGAAAACCTTGCGGGCTGGATCGCGCCGAAGGGCTGATCCACGGACCTGCGGGCCGCGGCGCGGCCCTCAGGTGGTCACAGCCGGATGATCACACGAAAAGAGGCGGCCCAAGGGCCGCCTCGATCCATAACTAGGTCGGTGCGAAGCGATTAGCTTGCGACAGCCGCCAGAACCGCGACCAGCAGGAGCGGAACAACCCAACCGGTTGCACTGGTGTTGGTTTCTTCGACGATCACCGGCATTTCCATCATGGGCTCTTCCATGGAGCCTGCGGTTGCGGTGGTTGCTGCTGCGGCCAGAGCGGCGGCAAGGACGAGCTTTTTCATGGTTCCCTCCAAAGAGATGCTCACAATTACGACTTGGACACGCCAGAAGACGCTGGTGAGCGTTCTAGACTGTACCTCGTACACTTTTTTTAAGCAGGAGAACCTGCAGAATGCAATCGGGCCAATATCAAGGGCCTTTCGGACAGGTAAATGTCGTCAAAATAGCAACACTCTTGCGCAGTCTCGGGCCATCGGCGGGCGGAATTGATCGGTCTGGCGCATGCTCGCCCGGTTCTCTCAGAAAATTCCGGGGATTGTGACAGGTTCTTGAAGCGCTTTCCGGTGCCTTCCGGCGGCGGCACGTCGAGGCGGCCTGCGCTGAAAACGAACGCGGCGCCACAGGGCGCCGCGGGGAGAGTCGGGGACCGGATCCTCCGGGTCAGATCAACAGGACCTGAGTGCCGACCTTGCACTTGGAATACAGCTCCGCGATATCCTCGTTGAACAAACCGATGCAGCCATTCGACGAGCGGCGCCCGATCTTGCGCGTGTCGTGGGTGCCGTGGATCCGGTAATAGGTCCAGGTCAGGTGCATGGCATGGGTGCCCATCGGATTGTCGGGCCCGGGCGGGATGAATTCGGGCCATTCCGGATTACGCTGCCGCATTGCAGGGGTCGGACGCCAGCTGGGGCCTTCGACCTTCTTGGTGATGCTCGTGCGCCCGGTGCGGGTCAGGTCCTCGGTCAGGGGCACGGAGGTCGGGTAGAGCTTGTACTCGGTCTGATCCTCGGACCAGAAATGCAGCGCCCGGGACGAGATATCGACCAGAACCGCGCCGTTGCGGGTGTTCGAGAAATAGGGCCGCCAGTCCAGCGCGCGGAAGCTGGAGACGTTGCGGCGCACGGTCTGGGTGACGTCCTGCTCAAGCTCGGTGGTGCCGGTCATCTGCGCAAGCGCCGGGCTTGCCAGCAGGGTCGACGCAGCACCGCTTGCCGCCAAGAACCGGCGGCGGGACAAGGGAGAACGATGGTCCTTGGACATGGTCTGACTGCTCCTCAGATGTCACATTGTTGTGCGGAAGATACGAATATCACCGGAAAAGTGCAATTCACACGGCTGTCATGGCCAAAGGGCGGCGAGCCCCCTTGGATCGGGTAGCCAATTTCGCATAGGACAGGGGGAACGACGTAAAAAACCGGGATTGGGGCCATGTTTCGCGTTCTTTTGAGCCTTGCGCTGCTTGCGCTGGCCGCTTGTTCACCGCCGCCGCCAACTTTGGGCGCAGACGGCAAACCCCTGCCGCAGGTCTACAACATCCGCGCCGCAGACACCGGGCGCATCCAGTTCGCCATGCTTGATTCGGTCAACGTGCTGCGCCAGGCGGCGGGTTTGCCGCAGCTGGCCCTGAACGCGGAGCTGACCGCCGCCGCGGCGACCCATGCGCGCGACATGGCCGTGCAGAACCGGCCTTGGCATTTCGGTTCGGACGGATCCTCGCCCCTGGAGCGGGCCGCCCGTGCCGGCTATCCGGGCCAGTTTCGCGGGGAGTTGATCTCGGAAACCTTCGAGACCGAGCTGGAAACCCTGGCCGCGTGGATGGCAGAGCCCGCCACCCGCGACGTGATCCTGGACCCGGCCGCCCGCGACATGGGGTTTGCCTGGTACCAGGAACCCAGCGGCAAACTGTGGTGGACGCTGGTTCTGGGTGGCGCCGGGCCACGGATCGTCCCCAACGCCTGATCCGTCAGGGGTAGATGTCGATCACCGTGCCGTCCTCGACCATGGCATAGATCTCTTCCATCTCGGCGTTGGTGACGGCGATGCAGCCGGCCGTCCAGTTTTCCTCGGTCTGGGGGCCCAGCAGGTTCGGCTGGCCATGGATGAAGATATTGCCTCCGGGGCTTTGACCCATGGCCCGCGCCCGCGCCACGTCCGCCGTGTTGGGGTACGAGATGCCGAGCGACAGATGGAAACTGCTGTTGGGGTTGCGCCGATCGATGCGGTAGCGCCCCTCGGGCGTCTTGCCGTCACCTTCGACCTGTTTATGGCCTTGGGGCGCGAAACCCAGATCGATGTCGAAGCCGCGCAGGACCCTGTCCTCGTTCATCAGGTACATGCGGCGCTCGCCCTTGAAGACGACGATGCGCGTCACCTCCGGGCCTTCATAGTCCAGGAATTTCGAGGATCCGCAGCCGGACAGCCCCAAGGCGAGGCCCAGCAGCAGGACGCGGCGGGAAAGGGTCATTATGGAAGCCTGCTCGAGAGAGATTACAATTTTATTATTGTCATGCAGGATGCCAGATTTTCCGCCGCCGGGCCAATCACGAATTTGGCGGGGGACGTTTCGCGAGGGCCTCTTCGATGGCCTTGAGGCGGGCCATCACCTCGTCGCGGTAGGCATCGGTGGCGGCGACCTCTTCGGCGGAATGGGCCTCCTGCATGGAGTTCACGATCAGACCGACCAGCAGGTTCACCACGGCGAAGGTGGTGACCATGATGAACGGGACAAAGAACATCCAGGCATAGGGGTAGACCTCCATCACCGGGCGGACGATGCCCATGGACCACGACTCCAGCGTCATGATCTGGAACAGCGAATAGCCCGAGCGGCCGAGATCGCCGAACCACTGGGGGAAGCTGGCCGAGAAGAGCTTGGTCGCCATGACCGCGCCGATATAGAAGATGATCGCCATCAAGAGGAACACCGACCCCATCCCCGGCAGGGCGGTCACGAAGCCCTCGACCACCCGGCGCAGGCGCGGAGCGACCGAGATCACGCGCAGCACCCGCAGGATGCGGAGCGCCCGGAGGACCGAGAAGCCCTGCGCGCCGGGCACGATGGCGACCCCGACGATCAGGAAGTCGAAGATGTTCCAGCCGGAGCGGAAGAAGCGCCCGCCCAGCGCGAAGAGCTTGATCGCCAGTTCCACCACGAAGATGCCGAGGCAGATCTTGTCCAGCGTGACGATCAGCCCGCCCGCCGCCGCCATGAGCGCAGGCGAGGTTTCCATGCCCAGGAGCACTGCGTTCACGATGATCACGGTGATGATGAAGTTTCGGATGCGGGGGGACTCGATCCAGTCCGCCAGCCGCGCACGCAGGTCCGTCATGGGGATTTCCTCTTGGTCAGGGCTGGATATGGGGCGCGGTGAAGGCGGCCGCAAGCTCCACATGCGGGGACCAGCGGAACTGGTCCACCACTTGCACCCAGCGCAGGGCGTAGCCCGCGTCGCAGAGCATTTTGGCGTCACGGGCGAAGGTGACCGGATTGCAGGACACGGCAGCGATGCGGTCGGGTTGGGCGGAGGCCAGGGCCGCGGTCTGCGCCTCGGCCCCGGCGCGGGGCGGGTCGATGACCACGGCGCCGAAGCGCGCGAGGTCGTCGGGCAAGAGCGGGCGGCGGAAGAGGTCGCGCGCCTCGGTGGTGACCTTGGACAGACCCGGGGTCTTGCGCCAGCCCGCGTCGAGCGCCGCGAGCATATCGGCATCGCCCTCGACCGCGTGAACCTCGGCGCGGGTTGCCAGCGGCAGGGCGAAGGTCCCGCAGCCTGCGAAGAGGTCGGCGATGCGCCTGGCGGGGCCGACGGCCTCGGCCACCGCGGCCAGCAGGGCGGCCTCGCCCGGGGCGGTGGCCTGCAGGAAGGCGCCCGGCGGCGGTGTGACACTGGCGGGGCCGAAGCGTTGGGCGGGCGGGCGAAGGGTGAGGAACACCTCGCCATCCAGGCTGAGCCGGGCGAGGTCGAGCTTCTGGGTGAGCGCGGTGAGGCTGAGGCGCAGAGCGGGGTCAAGCGGTTTGCCGCCGCGGATGTCCACGTCCAGCCCGGCCTCGGAGACGGTGACGGCGAGGGCCAGTTCCCCTTTGCGAGAGCCTAGGACCGGCAGGAATTCGGCGAGGCTTGGGAGGGCTTCGGTGATCGTGGGGGCGAGCACCTCGCAGCCGGGGATGTCCACGATCGTGTCGCTGGCGCGGGTGTGGAAGCCCAGGAGCGTGCCCTTTTTCAGCCGTCGCCCCGATAGGGTCGCACGGCGGCGGGTGCGCGGCGGCGAGGTCCGGATCGGGCGCATCGGCGCGCTGAGACCGTGGGCGGAGAGCGCGTCGATCACCACCTGCCGCTTCCAGCCGGCCACGAACGGGTCGGCGGCGTGTTGCAAGGCACAACCGCCACAGCGGGCGTAGAGCGGGCACGGCGGCTTTACCCGGTTCGGGGAGGGCGTGACGATCTTGGGCGCGGCGATACGGTCGCCGGTGATCTCGCCCCGGATCTCTTCGCCCGGCAGGGTGCGGGCGGCGTAGACCGGGCCGGGGGCGATTCCGTCGCCGTGCAGGCCCAGTCGGGTGATGGTCAGCGTGTCATGGTCGGTTTCGGGCATGCCTGCGCTTTAGCGGGCGCGCGGGCGTCGGGCAACGGGGTTATTCGGCGGACTACTCAGCGGCCTCGGTCAACCCGATGAAGCCACCCGATTGCCGGTTCCAGTAGCGCGCATAGAGACCGCCCTTGGCCAGAAGCTCCGTATGGGTGCCGTCCTCGACGATCCGGCCCTGATCCAGCACCACGATCCGGTCCATCTGCGCGATGGTCGAGAGGCGGTGGGCGATGGCGATGACGGTCTTGCCCTCCATCACCTGGTTGAGCGCGTCCTGGATGGAGGCCTCCACCTCGCTGTCGAGCGCGGAGGTCGCCTCGTCCAGAACGAGGATCGGCGCGTCCTTGAGAAAGGCGCGGGCCAGGGCGATCCGCTGCCGCTGCCCGCCCGAGAGCTTCACGCCGCGCTCGCCGAGATGGGCATCGTAGCCCGCGCGGCCCGCGTGATCCTGCATCTCCAGGATGAAGTCGTGGGCCTCGGCGCGCTTGGCGGCGGCGATCATCTCGGCCTCGGTGGCCTCGGGACGCCCGTAGAGGATGTTGTCCCGCGCGGAGCGGTTGAACATGGCGGTTTCCTGGGTGACCATGGCGATCTGCTGGCGCAGGCTGTCCTGGGTCACATCGCGCACATCCACCCCGTCGATGGTCACGCGGCCCTCTTCGGTATCGTAGAGCCGGAGCAGAAGGCCTGTGAGCGTCGATTTCCCGGCCCCAGAGGCCCCCACGAGGCCCAGTTTCTGCCCAGGTGCCACGGTCAGGGAGATCCCGTCGATCCCGCCCACATCGCGGCCATACATGAAGGTCACGTCCTCGAAGGCGATGCGTCCGCGACGCGCCTCCATCGCGCTGGCGTCGTCGGCGTCGGTCAGGGCGTGGGGCACGGTCAGGGTGCGCATCCCGTCCTCCACCTCGCCCACATTCGCGTAGATTGCCATGAGCGTGAAGCTGACCCAGCCGGTCATCTGGGCGATGCGGATGGCGATGGCCCCGGCGGCGGCGATGTCGCCTGGCGTGGCAGTGCCTTGTGTCCACAGGATCAGCGTCCCGCCGATCAGCAGCACCGGCAGCACCCCGGCGATGGCCATGAGCCAGAACCGGAAGCTCGACGAGATATAGCCGAAATCGAGCGCCTTGCGCCGGTAGCTGCCCATGGCGTCGAGGGCGGCCTGATCTTCATGTTCGGAATGGCCGAACAGCTTGACCGTCTTGATGTTGGTGACTGTGTCGACCACCTGGCCCGTCACGTTGGCGCGGGCCCCGGCGCGGGCGGCGGAGCGTTTGCGCACGAGCGGCAGGAACGCCCGGATCAGCGCCATGTAGGCCACGAACCAGACGCCGAGCGCCAGCGCGACCCAGGGGTCGATGGTCAGCAGCAAGATCACCGAGCCGAGGATCGAGGCCAGCGCGAAGGCGACCACGTTGATCACCTCGGCGGTGATGTCGGTGACGGCGCGGGCGGTCTGCATCTGCTTCTGCGCGATGCGACCGGCGAAGTCGTTATCGAAGAAGCTGACCGACTGGCCCATGGTCCAGCGGTGCAGGCGCGACAGCACCAGCGGGTTGAGATTGGGTTGTACCACGATCGCATTGGCCGCCGAGGACAGTCCGAAAATCACCGGGCGGATCAGGATGAAGAAGGCCGCGAACAGAAGAACCGTGGGCCATTCACTTGCAAAGAAGCCCTCCGGGCCGGCGGTGAGCGCGGTGTCGATCACGAGGCCCAGAAGGGTGGCGGACAACACCTCCAGCGTGCCGGCGAAGGCCGAGAGCGCGGCGGCGATCCAGAGCACCGGCATCGATCCGCTCAGGCACCATCGCAGGAACGCCCACAGGGTCTGGGGCGGCGGCCCTTCGGCGGGTTGGAAACCGTCGATCAGGTTCTCGATCCGGGACAGGAGCGTCATTCCGCGGCCTCCGCCGTGTTGATGAACCCGCCGGATTGGCGGGCCCAGAAGCTTGCATATAGCCCGCCCGCCGCGAGCAGCCCGGCATGGGTGCCGTCCTCAATGACGCGGCCCTCGTCAAGCACGAGAATGCGGTCCATCTGCGCGATGGTGGACAGGCGGTGGGCGATGGCGATGACGGTCTTGCCCTCCATCACGCCGTAGAGCGTGTTCTGGATGGCGGCTTCCACCTCGCTGTCGAGTGCGGAGGTGGCTTCGTCCAGGATCAGGATCGGCGCGTCCTTGAGGATGACGCGGGCGAGCGTGATCCGCTGCCGCTGCCCGCCGGACAGCTTCACGCCCCGTTCGCCCACATGGGCGTCGTAACCGGTGCGGCTCTGGGGGTCGCGCAGGGTCTGGATGAAGTCATGGGCCTCGGCGCGCTTGGCGGCGGCGATCATCTCGGCCTCGGTCGCCTCGGGGCGACCATAGAGGATGTTGTCCCGCACGGACCGGTGCAGGAGCGCGCTGTCCTGCTGCACCATGCCGATCCGGGCGCGCAGGCTGTCCTGGGTGACGGTGGCGATGTCCTGCCCGTCGATCAGAACGCGGCCCCCATCGGGGTCATAGAACCGCAAGAGCAGCTTGACGAGGGTCGATTTTCCGGCGCCGGAGCGGCCCACGAGGCCGACCTTTTCCCCGGGTTTCAGGGTCAGGGAAATGGCATCGAGCCCGCCTGCGCCCTGCCCGTAATGGTGGCTGAGCCGGTCGAGGGTGATCTCGCCCTTTGTCAGGGACAGGGGCCCGGCGTTCGGTGCATCCACGAGGGTGATGGGTTGGGCGATGGTTTCCATCCCTTCGGCGATCACGCCGAGGTTCTGGAAGAAGGTCGAGACCGCCCACATGATCCAGCCGGTCATGGCATTCAGCCGCAGGGTCAGGGCGGTCGCGGCGGCCACCACGCCGACCGAGGCCGTGCCTTGCACCCACATCAGGATCGCCCAGCCGACCACGCCGACGATAAGCAGGCCGTTCAGGATCACCAGAACAATGTCCATGGTGGTGAAGATCCGCATCTCGCGGGCGAAGGTGGTGCGGGTCTTCTCGATCGCGTCCTTGGCGTAGGCGAGCTCCCGGTCGTGATGGGCGAAAAGCTTGACCGCGTGAATGTTGGTATAGGCATCGACCACCCGGCCCGTGGTCTCGGACCGGGCGTCGGAGCTGGCCTTGGAGGCGGGGCCCACGTTGATGATGGTCCAGCGCACCAGCGCGCCGTAGAGCACGAACCATACGATCAGCGGGATCGCGAGGCGCGGATCGGCTCCGGCGAGCAGGATCGCCGCCCCGATCAGGTAAGCCAGCGCGAAGCTGATCGCGTCGAAGACCTGGAACACCGCCTCGCCCGCGGCGGGCGGGGTCTGCATGATCCGGTTGGCGATGCGGCCGGCGAAGTCGTTCTCGAACCAGCCGACCGACTGGCGGAGCACCTGGCGATGGGCGCGCCACCGGAAGAGCGTGCCGTAATTCGGCAGGATCGCGTTGTTCAGGAGCAACACGTCGAGCGCCTGCAGCGCGGGCCGGAAGAGCAGGATGAACAGGGCCACGAAGATCAGCTCGGTGCCGTGGTCGGCCCAGACGGTTGCCGGGCTGCTGGTCGAGAGCAGGTCGACCACCCGGCCCATGTAGTAGATCAGCGCGATCTCCACCGCCGCCACCAGCAGCGACATGACCCCGGCCACGACAAAGAGGCCGCGAAACGGGCGCGACCAGGAAAGCATGAAGGGCCAGAGGCGCGTGGGTGGGCGATCCGTCTCGGGGTACGCCACATAGGGGTCCACGAGACGTTCGAAAAAGCGGAACATGGGGGCAGTCCTTGGGCTGTCCCTGCAATATAGGGGCCGCGCGTGCAAAAGCCACCGGTGTCACAAGCGCGCGAGCAGGGCCTCCCGGTCGAGGCGGAAGTCCGACGCGCGCCAGGCCGCTTCGAGTATGCCCAGGGCCGCGCCGATGGCCGGGCCTTCGAGATCGGCGGGAAGATCGGCCGCCCGCACCGGGAAGGTCGCCGCGGCCCCCCGGGCGATGTCGGAGCGGGCATTCGGCGGGATCGGCTGGCCAAGGGATGCGGCGCGCAAGGCCAGCACCTCCGCCGCGGTCTCGGGCCCGAGCCGCTGGCCAAGGTGCAGCGCGGTATCATTGCCGCCGCTCTCGGACCGGAGCGTGGCGAGATGTCGGGCCTGTACCTTGGAGAGGCGCAGACCGCCCGCATCCCCGCCCAGCGCGGCAAGGCGGCGGAGGCCGTCGGGCGCAAGATCGAGCGTTGGTTCAAGATGAACGAGCGGTGCCAGCGCGGTATCGGCGGCCCCCGGCAACACCCGGGAGAGGATGCCGCTCTGGCCCATGGAGGCCACGGCCGGGGCCGGATCGGGGGCGGCCAGCAGCTTCAACAGTTCGGCGGTCACCCGCTCCGTCGACAGGGTTTGCAGGCCGTCGGCAAGGGCCGCGCAGGCCGTCAGCCCCTCGGCGTCGATCCCCTTGGCCGGGTCGCCATACCAGGCGGTGAAGCGGAAGAAGCGCAGGATCCGCAGGTAATCCTCGCGGATCCGGGCCTCGGGATCGTCGATGAACCGAACCTTCCGCGCCTCGAGATCCGGCAGCCCGCCCAAGGGGTCGATCACCTCCCCCGCCGCCGTGGCATAGAGCGCGTTCATGGTGAAATCGCGGCGTCGCGCATCCTCGGCCACGTCCTTGGCAAAGGCCACGGTGGCGCGGCGGCCATCGGTGGCGACATCGCGGCGGAAGGTGGTGACCTCGAACGGGGTCTTGTCGAGCACGAGGGTCAGGGTGCCATGGTCGATCCCGGTGGCCACGACCTTGATCCCTGCATCCTCGGCCAGGGTTTGCACCTGCTGCGGCAGGGCGGCGGTGGCGATGTCGAAATCGGTGACCGGCGCCCCGATCAGGGCGTTGCGCACGGTGCCGCCCACGAAATAGGCCGCGTGGCCCGCCCCGGTCAGCACGCCCAGCACGTGCTGCGCGCCCGGATGGGACAGGCGGCTGGCGAGAACGCTCATTGCAGCGCGTCGGCAAACCCCCGCAGGATCCGCGCGGTCGCCCCCCAGATGTAATAGGGACCGTAAGGCACCGTGTAGAAATGCCGCCACTTGCCCTGCCAGAGCCGACGTTCGACCCGGAACCGGGCCGGATCGGTGACATGGGAGAGAGGGACGCGGAACACCTCGGCCACCTCCCCGGCTTCGGGCACCAGCTCTACCGGGTCGGTCACAAGGCCCACATAGGGGTGCATGTTGAAGCTGGTCACGGTCTCATGGCAGGGCAACGCGCCGAGGATGCGCACGGCCTCCGGCGGCAGGGCGATCTCTTCCCAGGCTTCGCGCAGGGCCGCGGCGGTGGGGGAGGCATCGCTTTTCTCGACCTTGCCACCGGGAAAGGCGATCTGGCCCGGATGATGCTTCAGCCGCGACGACCGTTTGGTCAGTACCAGCTCCACGCCGTTCGGCCCCTCGATCAGCGGGACCAGCACCGCGGCCGGACGAAGCTTGCGCTCCTGGGTGAGCCGGAAATCCGGGTTCAGGTCGAAATCGGAGGAGCCGCCGCGCGGGGTGCGCAGGGCCAGATCGACCCGCCGGACAAGATCATCCAGAGGCATCTGGTCCCTCCACCGCCTCGAACCCGAGAGTTTCCGGACGGAATTCGTAATGGGCGCCGCAGAATTGGCAATCGGCGGTGACGATACCCTCGTCCGTGGTCATGTGGCCGATATCCTTGGCGGAATAGATCGACAGGCTTTGCCGCACCCGCGCCTCGGAACAGGTGCAGCCGAACTGCACCGGCAGGGCATCGTAGACCCGCGGCCCTTCCTCGTGAAAGAGCCGCACGAGCAGCTCGGCGGGGGAGACATGGGGGCCGATCAGCTCCATCTCCTCGACCGTGTCGAGCAGGACATTGGCCCGGGTCCAGTCCTCGTTCTCCGCCCCGTCGAGCAGATCGCCATGGTGCAGCAGGCCTTCTTCCCCGCTGCCTTCGCGCGCGGCCTCGGCGGCGGATTTGGGCATGTGTTGTAACATCACGCCCCCGGCGCGCCAATGCTCGGCCTCGCCCGGCGCGGCACTGCGCCCGAAGGAGATCGAGAACCGGGTGGGCAGTTGCTCCGACTGGGCGAAATAGGTCTCGGCACAGGCCGAGAGGCTGCCCCCGGCGATCGGCGTGATGCCCTGGTACGGCTCCATATCCTTGCCCTGGTCGATCAGGATCGCGAAATAGCCCTTGCCGATGGCGGCAAAGCCGTCGGTTTCGCGGGCGAGCCGGTCGGCGTCATAGCTTGCATAGGCGCGAATGCGGGCCGGCGCGCCGGGCTCGGCCGGAGCGTAGAAGTCGGTCGCGATCAGGCGCGCCGGGCCGTCGCCGCGGATCTGCAAAGAGAGCTTCCAGCGCAGCTTGATGGATTGGCCGATCAGGGCCGTCAGCACCGCGGCCTCGGCCACCATGGCCTCGATCATCGGGGGATAGTCATGCTGCGCCAGAACGGCGTCGAGCGTGCCATCGAGCCGTGCCACCCGACCCCGGATATCGGGACGGTCGAGCTGGAACGGCAGGACGGTATCATCCCAGGCGAGTTTTGACGCAAGTGTCATGGAGGGGCCTTCCTTGGGCAGTGCGCGGCTGGCATAGGGGTCAATATAGAGAGGGCCGGTGTGAGGTCCAAGTGCAGGGACACGAGGCTGGAGGCGGGTATGATCAGGCGGTATGGCGAAGCGGTGCGCGCGGGGCAAGCCTACAGGCGGCGGCCGGGGGCCTATGCGCTGCTGGTGCGGGGCGACCAGGTGCTGACCACGGTGCAGTTCGGGCAGGAGACGGAAATCCAGCTGCCCGGCGGCGGGATAGACCCGGGCGAGGCGCCGCTGCCAGCGTTGCATCGCGAGGTTCTGGAAGAGACCGGCTGGACCATGCGACTGGAACGGAAGCTGGGGGTGTTCCGGCGGTTCACCTTCATGCCCGAATACCGGATCTGGGCAGAGAAGCTGTGCCATATCTATCTTGGGCGGCCCGGCTTGCGGGTGGGCCCGCCACTGGAGGAAAACCACCTGCCGCTCTGGCTGCCGATCTCTGAGGCGGCGCAGGAACTGGCAAGCGCGGGCGACCGGGCGACCGTCGCGGCCTATGGCCGAAGCGTCGGGCGGATCTGAAGCGGTATGCCGGGGTCGGATGCTCGGCTCAGCCCCTGCCGAAATCGAGCACCAAGGCGGAGATGTCGTCTCCGAAATCAGTGCTCTGCGCGAACCGCTCCAGGTCGCGCGGCAGGATGTCCATCAAGGCCGGGCCGTCGAGATCCCGGTGCTGCGCGAACCAGGCGGCCAGGCCGTCATCATCAAGCATGTTTCCCGCCGGATCGGTGCATTCGGTGAACCCGTCGGAGACAAGCAGCACCCGGTCGCCCGGCGCGAGCGTCGCGGTGAAGCTGGTATAGTCGGCGCCATCCAGCAGACCGATCGGCAGGCCCCCTTCACCCAGAAGATCGGACCCCGCCCCGTTGCGCAGCAAGTGCCCGTGGGGATGACCGGCCTGAACCATGCGCAACACACCGGTATCGATGTTCAGGATGCCCAGCATGATCGTGAAGTAATGCTCGGTCTCCATCTCTTCGAGGAGCAAACGGTTGAGGTCAGCGGCCACGGCACCGGGGTCGCGCCCCACCGGTTGGCCCGCCCCGTCAGCCTCGATCGCGATGTTCTTGCCGGGCATGGACCCCGAGAGCACCCCGGCAAGGCGCGCGGTCATCAGTGCCGAACTGACCCCGTGGCCGGAGACATCGAGCGAATAGAGGCCCACCTCAAGATCGTTGATCGGGAAGAACCCCACGAGGTCACCCCCCACGTGACCGCTGGACTTAAGCATCAGCGCAAGATCGGCCCGTCCGAACGTGCCCGTCTTGTCCCGCACCAGTGACTGCTGCAGCTTCTTGGCCTCGATCAAATCACTGTCGAGCGCATGATAGAGCGTTTTCAGCTCTGCCAGGGTTTCGGAGATCAGGTGGTTCTTCGTGGTCAGTTCCCGTTCCATCCGCATGACCCGCTCACCAGCCGTGATTCGCGCCATGAGTTCGACCGCATGAACCGGTTTGGACAGGAAATCGTCGGCCCCGGCATCGAAGCCCTGCGCGATCTCATCCTTCTCCGACTTGGTGGTGAGCAAGATGATGTAGACGTAGTGCTCCGACTCGACAGCGCGGAGTTTGCGACACAGGTCCGGACCGGACAGGCCGGGCATCATCCAGTCGCTTATCACGATATCGATATGATTCTGGCTGAATATCTCGAAACCGTGATTGCCATCCTCGGCCTCGAAGACATCGTAGCCTTTCTTCTTCAAGGCCATCGACAGGATGCGCCGCTGCAATCGGCTGTCATCCACCACGAGAACCTGCAACCGGCGCCCTGCGCTGGTCTCCGGCGGGTGGGTTGGGCTTTGCACGTTGGGAATCATACAGTCTCGCTCACTACGCTTGGCCAAGCTCTAAAGCCTCGCGCTTAACAGAGCGTGAAATCTAAAATGCCCCTCAAAATCCCCCTCCCGGTCAGGAAACCTTAACGGGATAGGCCTAACCAGAAGATGTATTTGGCGGTGCATGAGGTGATGACATGATCGACTGGGCAAGAGTGCGCGAGTTGCAGGACGAAATCGGCGCCGAGGACTTCGGCGAGATCGTCGAAGTTTTCATGGAAGAGGTGGAGGCCGCGATCGGGGCGCTGCCGGATGCGGACAAGGGGTCGGAACTGGAAGAGTTGATGCATCTGATCAAGGGCTGTGCCTGGAACCTTGGCTTTCGCGAACTCGGCAAGCTCTGCGCGGCGGGCGAGGCGGCCGCCGAAGCCGGAAATGGCGGGTCCGTGGATATCGATGCCGTCATGCAAGCCTTCGAAGCAGCGCAGAAGGTCTTCACCGAAGGCTTGCAGGAGCAGCGCGTGGCCTGATCCGGGGGCGCAGCAGGCTCGTGCCCTTGCCTAGCCGATATCCTGCTTGGCCACGGATACCGTTTTGAGAACCGCATAGCAGCTCTGCCCAACCGCGAGCCCCATGCGGTTTGCCGACCGACGGGTCACGCGACTGAGGACGAGGTCGGTCCCGATCCGCAGTTGCACCAGAACCCCCGGGCCGTCGCCCTGACGCAGCTTTTCAATCCGGGCGGGAAAGATGTTCAGGGCCGACAGGCCCGTGGGCGCCTCGGTGGCCAGCAACACGTCCTTTGCCTCGATCCGCACGCGCAGGTCGGCCCCAACCGGATCCCTTTGCAGCGGCAGGTACAGGGTGCCGCCGCTGAAGGCCAAGGCGGTGACACCATCTTCCGCGTGTTCGCGGACAATACCCGAAAGCAAGGCGCCGGCCTCCCGGATGCCCAGCGCGGGTGCCACATCCGGATCGGCCAGAACCGCTTGCGCGGGACCGCTGCGCAGCACCCGGCCCGCCTCCAGCGCGACCACGGTGGTGGCGATGCGGGCGACCTCCGGCACGGAATGGCTGACATAGAGGATGGGCGTGTCGGTCTCGTCGCGCAGCCGCTGGATATAGGGCAGGATCTCGGCCTTGCGGGCGCTGTCCAGCGCAGCAAGAGGTTCGTCCATCAACAGCAGCTCCGGCTCGGACAGGAGCGCCCGCCCGATCGCCACCCTCTGCTTTTCCCCGCCCGAAAGCGCGCCCGGCTGCCGGTCCAGCAGGGGACCGATGCCCAGCAATTCGACAATCCGGTCGATCGGATCTGACCCTGCCCGACCCTTGGCGAACCACCGCCCGTAGCACAGGTTCTGCCGCACCGTCAGGTGGGGAAAAAGGCGCCCTTCCTGGAAAACATAGCCAAGCCGCCGCCGATGCGTCGGCACGCAGATGCGCCGCTCCGCATCGAAGAGGAGCCTGTCCGCGACCCGGATCGTGCCGGCATCGGGGCGCAACAAGCCGGCGACTGCGTTCACCACGGATGTCTTGCCCGAGCCCGATTTTCCGAACAGGGCGGTGATTCCGGGCGGCGCGTCGAAGGCCACGTCGAGCGCGAAGCCCGGGAAGCCGTGATTGATGCGCACCGAGAGCATCATTGACCCGCGATCCGTCTCGCCACCGCCCGCGAGACGACCTCGGACAACAAGAGCGCAGCCATGGCAATGGCGACCGAAACGAGGACGAGGCGCAGCGCGATGCTTTCCTCGCCCGGCACCTGCAGGAAGGCATAGATGGCGGACGGCACGGTCTGGGTCTGGCCGGGGATGTTCGAGACGAAGGTGATCGTGGCGCCGAACTCCCCCATCGCCTTGGCGAAGGCAAGGATCGCACCCACGAGAATCCCCGGCAGGATCAGCGGCAAGGTGATCGTGGCGAACACCCAGGCGCGGGGGGCGCCCAGGGTGGCAGCGGCCTGTTCGAGCTTGGGGTCCACTGCGTCGATGGCGAGCCGGATAGCGCGGACCATGAGCGGGAAAGCCATGACCGCCGCGGCCAGCGCCGCCCCGGTCCAGCGAAAGGCGAGAACGAGGCCGAAAGTGTCTTCGAGAAAGCTGCCCACCGGCCCGCGCCGTCCGAAGGTGAGCAGCAGAAGATACCCCGTGACCACCGGCGGAAGGATCAGCGGCAGGTGGACAAGCCCGTTGAGCAACTGTCGCCCCGGAAAATTCCAGCGGGACAGCGCGTAGGCGACGAAAACGCCCAGCGGAAGGCTGAGCAGCGTCGCCCAGAACGACACTTGCAGGGACAGGGCCACGGCGGCCCAGGCCTCCGGGCCGAGCCAGTCAGTCATGGACGACAAACCCGTGGGACCGGAATACCGAAGCGGCCTCGGGCGATTGCAGGAAAGACAGGAAGGCGGCGGCCTCGGGCCGCGCCTCGACGGTGAGCGCGGCGGGATAGGTGATGGTCGGATGGCTCTCGGCGGGAAACCGGCCGATCACATGCACGCGCGGCTCGGCCTGTGCATCGCTGGCGTACACGATGCCGAGGGGCGCTTCGCCGCTGGCGACCAGGGCGAGCGCGGTGCGGGCATTGTCGGTCTGCGCAACATGGTCGGCGACCGTGTCCCAGACACCGAGGTTCGTCAGCGCCGCCTTGCCGTAAATCCCCACGGGCACCGCAGAGACCAGCGCCATGGCGAGAAAGTCATCGCCCAGACGCTCGGCCAGGGGAAAACCGGGCGCCGGGTCCAGTGGCGGGGCCGCTTGGGATCCGATCAGGACCAGCGTGTTTCCCAGGAGCGCCACGCGGCTTCCCGCCCGCAGAAGGTCGCGCGCGGCGAGCCAGTCCATCCAGTCGGCGCTGGCAAGCAGGACCAGATCCGCCGGTGCGCCCTGATCCACTTGCCGGGCGATGGTGGAACTGGCCGCGAAGGTCAGGGTCGCGGCATGCCCGGTCTCGTCGCGCCAGTCGGCGGCGATTTCTTCCAGGGCGGTTTTCAGGCTGGCGGCGGCGAAGACCGACACGTCGCGTGCACTGACGGGCTGGGCCCAGAGCAAGGCGGCCGCACAGAGCCCCTGCCAGAGCCTAGTCATCGTGGGCCCCCTTGCGCAGCGCCTCGATCGCGGCGATCTGCGGCGCGCCGGCCGTCGCGGCGGCGGCTTCGAGTTGCCGGTAATGGGTCAGCACGGCTGTCCCCGCCTCGGTCAGCTGCGCCCCCCCGCCCTTGGCGCCCCCGCGAGCACTGCTGACAAGGGGTTCGGCAAAAGTGTCATTCATCTGCTCGACCAGGGCCCAGGCGCGGGTATAGCTCATCTTCATGGCGCGGCCCGCGGCGGAGATGGACCCGGTGGCCCCGATATGCTCCAGCAGATCGGCCTTGCCCGGACCGAGCCGGGCGCCTTCTTCGAATTGCAGCCGCAAGCGCAGGCGGGGTGACATGGGGGCGGTCCATCCTGATCCGATTGCCGGATACTAGGGGCGATATAGTCCGCGGGCAATAACGAAACCACGCGCCCAGAGCGCGGAATTCTCCGTTTTACTTGACGGGGGCCTGCGCCTACGGTTCCGGCCGAGGCGACTTATCGGGAGGAGGCGCATGCGGACCCAGGTTGCGATCATCGGCGGCGGGCCTTCGGGGCTGTTGCTGTCGCAGCTTTTGCACGGACGCGGGATCGACACGGTCGTGCTGGAGCGGCAGAGCCGCGCCCATGTGCTCGGCCGCATCCGCGCTGGCGTGCTGGAACGCGGACTCGTGGACCTGATGATCGAGGCCGGGGTCGGGGATCGGGTGCAACGCGAGGGCATCCCCCATGACGGCACGGTGATCTCCCATGGCGACGAGATGTTCCGCATCGACTTCACCGCGCTGACCGGGCAGCCGGTGACGGTCTATGGTCAGACCGAGGTGACCCGTGACCTCTATGCCGCGAGGGAGGCGGCGGGCGGAACGCTCATGCACGGGGTCGAGAGCGTGGAGATCCAAGGGGCAGATACCGATACACCATCCGTCAGCTACACCCTGGACGGGCAGCGGCAGCACCTTTCCTGCGATTTCGTGGCAGGCTGTGACGGGTTCCACGGTATCAGCCGCAAGACCATCCCCGAAACCGCACGGCGGGAGTTCGAGAAGGTCTATCCTTTCGGTTGGCTCGGGGTTCTGTCCGAAACCCCGCCCGTCCATGAAGAGCTGATTTACGCCAATTCCGAGCGTGGTTTTGCGCTCTGTTCGATGCGGAACGCCAATCTCAGCCGGTACTACATCCAGTGTCGCCTCGACGACCGGCCCGAGGATTGGAGCGACAGCGCCTTCTGGGACGAATTGCGCCGCCGCATCCCGAAACCCCAGGCGGAGAGCCTGATCACCGGGCCTTCCATCGAGAAATCCATCGCACCGCTGCGCAGTTTCGTGACCGAGCCGATGCGTTGGGGTCGCCTGTTCCTGTGTGGCGACGCCGCCCATATCGTACCGCCAACCGGGGCGAAGGGGCTCAACACCGCCGCCTCGGACGTGCATTACCTTTATAACGGCCTGCGCCAGTTCTACGAGGACGGGGATAGCGAGGGGATCAACAGGTATTCCGAGAAGGCGCTGGCACGGGTCTGGAAAACCGAGCGGTTCAGCTGGTGGTTCAGCAAGCTGATGCATCGCTTCCCCGACCAGTCGGAGTTCGAGCACAAGATCCAGCTTGCAGAGATCGACTTCTTGCGCAGCAATACGGCCGCCCAGACCGCCATGGCGCAGAACTATGTCGGATTGCCTTATTGAGAGACGGATATGAGCGACAAGTCACGCTACGAGATCGGGATGGAAGTGCGCCGCGCAGTGCTGGGTGATGCCCATGTGGACCGGGCCGAGGCGGCGAAGGATCCGTTGGATGCGCCTTTCCAGTCGCTGATCACCGAAGCCGCCTGGGGCACCGTCTGGGCCTCCGACGCGATCAGCCGGCGCGAACGCTCCATGCTGACGCTTGCGCTGCTGGCCGCCACCGGGAATTTCGACGAGATTCCGATGCATGTCCGGGCCTGCGCCAATACCGGGGCCAGCAAGACCGACGTGATGGAGGTGTTTCAGCACGTGGCGATCTATGCCGGCGTGCCGCGGGCCAATCACGCGATCAAGCTTGCCAAGGCCACCTTTGCCGAGATGGAGGCAAGGTCATGACAGATGCACCGGAACCCGGCGGGTACTTCCCGCGCGACCGGGGCTGGCATCCGCCCGCGCTCAGCCCCGCGTACAAGACCACGGTGAAACGGGCGCCCAGCTTCGCGCCCCTGTCTTTCCCAACCAGCCTCGGCGAAGAGACCGGTCCGGTGTTCGGGCATGAGACGCTCGGCCCGCTCGACGGCGATCTGATCCACAACTTCGCGGGTCTTGAGAATCCCGCCATCGGGCCGCGCATCGTGGTTCATGGCCGGGTGCTGGACGAGAGCGCGCGCCCGGTGCCAGGGGCGCTGATCGAGATCTGGCAGGCCAATGCAGGCGGACGCTACCGCCACCGGAACGAAAGCTACCTCGCCCCTTTGGACCCGCATTTCGGCGGATGTGGGCGCGTGGTTTCGCGCGAGGATGGGTCCTACGAGTTTCGTACGGTGATGCCCGGACCCTACCCCTGGCCCAATGGCATGAACGACTGGCGTCCGGCCCATATCCATCTGTCGATCTTCGGGCCCGCATTCGCCCAGCGGCTGGTGACGCAGATGTATTTCGAGGGCGATCCGCTGATCTGGCTGTGCCCGATCGTGGGCGCCATTCCCTCGCGGGCAGCGATCGAGAGCCTGATCGCGCCGGTCGACAGCGCCCGGAACATCCCCATGGACGCGCGCGCCTACAAGTTCGACATCGTGCTGCGCGGGCGACGCCAGACCATGTTCGAAAACCGGAAGGAGGGGATGTGACCATGGTGCAAGCCCTCTCATATCTGAAGGAAACCCCGTCCCAGACCGCAGGCCCATATGTGCATATCGGCTGCACCCCGAACCATGCCGGGCTGACCGGGGTTTATGATACCGATCCCGGCGCAATGCTGAAAACAGGCTCTGTCAAAGGGCAGGAGATCAGTTTGCGGGGCACGATCTTCGATGGGGCGGGCGCGCCGTTGCGTGATGCGATGGTCGAGATCTGGCAGGCGGACGCTGCAGGTCGCTTCGCCTCTGGCGACCCGCGCGGCGGGGCCGATCCGCATTTCACCGGCTGGGGGCGTTGCGCGAGCGATGCCGATACCGGAGAGTTTGGCTTCGAGACCGTCAAACCGGGGCGCGTGCCCTTCATCGACGGGCGGTTGCAGGCACCCCATATCAGCCTGTGGATCGTGGCCCGAGGGATCAACCTCGGGCTGCAGACCCGAGCCTATTTCGCCGATGAGGTGACTGCCAATACCGAAGACCCGATCCTGAGCCGGATCGAGCATCGCCACCGCATCCCCACCCTGCTGGCCCTGCCCGAAGCTTCGGGCGTTTACCGGTTCGACATCCACCTGCAAGGGGATCGCGAGACGATCTTCTTCGACTTCTGAGAGGCTGCCATGACCGGCAAACCCTGCATCATCTGCGTCGCCATCACTGGCTCCGTCGCCACGAAATCCGCCAACCCCGCGGTGCCGATTACCGTGGCCGAACAGGTCGAGAGCACGCACGAAGCCTTCGAGGCGGGCGCCAGCATCTGCCACGCCCATGTGCGCAACGACGATGAAACGCCGTCCAGTGACCCGGAGAAATTCGCGCGTCTGCAGGAAGGGCTGCAGAAGCACTGCCCGGGCATGATCATTCAGTTCTCCACCGGCGGTCGGTCCGGCGCTGGGCGGGAACGGGGCGGGATGCTGCCCCTGCGCCCGGACATGGCGTCGCTGACGGTGGGGTCGAACAACTTCCCCACGCGGGTCTACGAGAACCCGCCCGACCTGGTGGACTGGCTGGCGTCGGAAATGCGGGCCCATGAGGTGATCCCAGAAATCGAAGCCTTCGATCTGAGCCATATTCACCATGCGGCCCTGATGCATCGGGACGGGCGGTTGGCGACCCGTCCCTATATCCAGTTCGTGATGGGGGTGAAGAACGCGATGCCGGTGGATCGCGAGACATTCGATTTCTATCGCGCGACAGTGGAGCGGCTCTTGCCCGGGGCGGAGTGGTGCGGGGCGGCAATCGGGGCGAGCCAGATCGTCATGAACGAATGGTGCGTGGCCGAAGGTGGGCATGCGCGTACGGGTCTCGAAGACAACGTGCGGCTGGACCGCGAGACCCTGGCGCCGTCCAATGCGGCGCTGGTGCGGCGGGTGGTCGAGTTGTGTAATCAGTACGAGCGCCCGGTGGCCGACCCGGCCCAAGCGCGCGAGATCCTGGGGCTGCGACCCGTGGCGGCTTAAACAGGCTTTTTCCCAAGGGTTTCGATACTGTCAAGCAGGGCCGCCGCATGGCGCAAGGCCGCGCCGGTGGCCTCGCATATCTGCGGCAGGATCATCCATTCCAGCGCCCACGCTGCGCCGGAGCGTTCCTGTTCATGCACCATCGCCTGATGCAAGCCGCCGATCTGCACCGCGTTGAACCGCGCAAGGGTGACAAGGGTTTCCGCGGCAATCGGGTTCTGCTTGTGTGGCATGGCAGAACTGGTCCCACCGCCGGAGAGCCGCGCATCGTCCACCCCCTGCTGGGACATGAGCGCGATATCCTGCCCCATCTTGCCGAGGCTTCCGGTCACCAGCGCGAGCCAGGTGCCGTAGCCCACAACGCCGTCCCTTGTGCTGTGCCAGACCGGGCCCGGCGGCGGCAGATCGAGTGCCTTGGCCAGCCTTTCGGCAATGGCTGCCATCTGGGGGGAACGTTGCCCCACCGGGCCGCCGAACTGCAACTGTTCGACCCCGGCGCGCGCCTCCGGAAATCGGTCCCGGGCACGTAGGAGCGGTGTCTGCCAAGCCTCCAGCCGTGTTGCGACCGGGATCGGCAGGGCGGCCTGCATCCGGGTGCGGCCCATCAGGGTCCGCGCACCTTGGGCCGCTTGCAGTCCGTCCAGCGCGACGATCACCCGATCAAGCCGCGCTGCCAGCACCTCGCTCAGCCTGCGCAAGCTCAGCGCGAGGCTCGTGTCCATCAGGTCCTGCGACGTGGCGTCGAGATGCACCGCCGCAGCATCCACGCCCAGCGCCGCTTCCAACGCCGCGACATAGGCCGGCACGGGCACACCGTCTTGCGTTACGCGATCCGAGATAGCGTCGGGCGCGATCTCGAACTTCGCAATTCGGGCTGCGATGCGGGCGGCATCTTTCACCCGCCCCACCGCACCTTGGGCCTCGGTCAGAGCCATTTCGTAGTGCCGAAAATGCGCGAACATCGTCTCTGCCGAGAACAGCGCCGCGATCTCTGGGTCGGCAAAAAGCCCGTCAAAGAGCCTGTTTTGGCCCCCAGCCGCCATCAGATGAGGAACTCCGCCAAGAGCGCATCTTCGGTGATATCGCGGAACGGAAAGCCCGCTGCATCGAGCCGGGCGAAGAGTTGCTCGAAAGCGCCGGCATCCTTGGTTTCGATCCCGATCAGGACCGATCCGAAGTTGCGTGCGGATTTCTTCAGGTACTCGAACCGGGCGATGTCATCGTCGGGTCCGAGAAAACCCAGGAATTCCTTCAGCGCGCCGGGACGCTGGGGCAGGCGCAAGATGAAGTATTTCTTCAGCCCCGCATAGCGCAGGCTGCGCTCCTTCACCTCGGGCAGGCGCTCGAAATCGAAATTTCCACCGGAGGTGACGCAGACCACGCGCTTGCCCGTGATGCTGTCGCGCAGAGTGTCGAGGACATCGACCGCCAGCGCCCCGGCAGGTTCCAGAACGATGCCTTCCACGTTCAGCATTTCGAGCATAGTGTGGCAGATCCGGTCCTCGGGCGCACCGAGCACGTGATCGGGCGGCACGTCGCGCAAGATCTCGAACGGGCGGGCGCCGATCCGCGCGACCGCAGCCCCGTCCACGAAGTTGTCGACCTTGGACAGGGTCTGCGGCGCGCCGGTTTCAAGGGCCTTTGCAAGGCTGCGCGCCCCGCAAGGTTCCACCAGGCGCAGATCGACCTGCACGCCGCATACCTCGAAATAACGCTTCATGCCCGAGGATAGCCCCCCGCCCCCAACGGGCAGGATCACCATGTCCGGGGGGCCCTCCAGCTGCTCCAGCAGCTCGACCGCGACGGTCGATTGGCCCTCAATCACATCTGCATCATCGAAGGGCGACAGGAAGGTCGCGCTCGCCTCGGTACAGTAACGTTGCGCCGCCGCCAGCGTGTCGTCGAAATAGTCGCCCACCAGTTCGATATCGATGGCCGTCCCACCGAAGATACGTGTCTTGTCGATCTTCTGGCGCGGAGTCGTCACGGGCATGAAGATCACCCCATGCACCCCGAAATGCTGGCAGGCATAGGCCACGCCCTGGGCGTGATTGCCGGCACTGGCGCAGGCGAATTGCGTCTGACCCTCCGCCACCCGTTTCGAGATCGCGTTGAACGCACCACGGATCTTGTAGGACCGCACGGGCGACAGATCCTCGCGCTTGAGCCAGATCTCCGCCCCGTACCGCTCGGACAGGTGGATGTTCATCTGCAACGGGGTTGCGGGGAACAGGGGGCGCATCGCGCTGGCCGCCCGGTGGGCATTATCGGCAAATTCGGTCATGGGCCGACAGTTTCAGCATCCGACACCGCGCGCAAGCCGGGGTCCGCTTGCCCTGCCCCGCAAAAGCCGCTATCCGCCCGGGCGAACCAGCCCAAGGAGCCCCGCCAATGTCCGCGCCCAAGAAAGTCGTTCTCGCCTATTCCGGTGGTCTGGATACGTCGATCATCCTCAAGTGGCTGCAGACGGAATATGACTGCGAGGTGGTGACCTTCACCGCCGATCTGGGCCAGGGCGAAGAGCTCGAGCCCGCACGCGCCAAGGCCGAAATGATGGGCGCATCGGCGATCTATATCGAAGACCTGCGCGAGGAGTTCGTGCGCGATTTTGTCTTTCCGATGTTCCGGGCGAACGCAGTCTACGAGGGGCTTTACCTTCTGGGCACGTCCATCGCGCGGCCGCTGATCTCAAAGCGGCTGGTGGAGATTGCCGAGGCGGAAGGTGCCGATGCCGTGGCCCATGGCGCGACCGGCAAGGGCAACGACCAGGTCCGGTTCGAGCTGGCCGCCTATGCCCTGAACCCCGACATCAAGGTGATCGCGCCCTGGCGGGAATGGGACCTGTCGAGCCGCACCAAGCTGATAGACTTCGCCGAGAAGCACCAGATCCCGATCGCGAAAGACAAGCGGGGAGAAGCGCCGTTTTCGGTGGATGCGAACCTGTTGCACACCTCTTCGGAGGGCAAGGTTCTGGAGGATCCGGCGGAGGACGCGCCCGACTACGTCTATCAGCGCACGGTGAATCCCGAGGATGCACCGAATACGCCGGAATACATCGAGGTCGGGTTCGAGCGCGGCGACGCGGTGTCGATCAACGGCGAAGCGATGTCCCCGGCAACAGTTCTGACCAAGCTGAACGAGCTGGGTGGGGCGCATGGGATCGGGCGTCTCGACCTTGTAGAGGGTCGGTTTGTCGGCATGAAATCCCGGGGCATCTACGAGACGCCGGGGGGCACGATCCTACTGGAGGCCCATCGCGGGATCGAGCAGATCACGCTCGACCGGGGGGCTGCGCACCTCAAGGACGAGCTGATGCCGCGCTACGCAGAGCTGATCTATAACGGCTTCTGGTTCTCGCCGGAGCGGGAGATGCTGCAGGCCGCCATCGATGCGAGCCAAGCGCATGTGACCGGCACCGTGCGGCTGAAGCTCTACAAGGGATCCGTGCGCACCGTGGGTCGCTGGTCGGATCACAGCCTCTATTCCGAGGCCCACGTTACCTTCGAGGACGACGCAGGGGCCTACGACCAGAAAGACGCGGCGGGTTTCATCCAGCTCAACGCCCTGCGCCTGAAACTGCTGGCCGCGCGCAACAAGCGTCTCGGGAAATAACGTCGCGGTCCGCCTGCGCGCCTTGGTATCGCCGCTTTCACCAGACTAGGCTCGTCTCGGACGTTCGAGAGGCATGAGATGAGCGAACAGGTTGAGTTCAAGGGCGATACCGGCGAGTGGTTCGGAATCTGGATCGTCAACATCGTCCTGACGATCCTGACCATCGGGATCTACTCGGCCTGGGCCAAGGTCCGGACCAAGCAATATTTTTATCGCAACACGATCATCGGCGGGCGCAGCTTCGACTATCACGCCACAGGCCTGCAGATCCTGATCGGGCGAATCATCGTGATCGTCGGGCTGATCGCCTATTCGTTGCTTGCCGCGATCCCGGTGCTCGCGATCCTGCTGCCCCTCGGATTTCTGGCGCTCTTTCCGTTCCTGATGTACCGCTCCTTGCGGTTCAACGCGCGGGTCAGCAGCTGGTCCGGCGTGCGGTTCAACTTCGCGGGCACCTATGGCGGGGCGTTCAAGGCCTATTTGCTGGCGCCGTTCCTGACGGCGCTCACCGCCTATCTCGCCTGGCCTTTCGCTGAACGTGCCCAGCGGCGCTATGTCGTCAACGGGCATCGGCTAGGGCGGACGCCGTTTACCTTCGACGCGCCCATCGGGCCCTTTTACAGAGCCTTTTTCGCCGCCATCGGCTGGTTCTTCGCGGTGCTGATCTGCGGCGCGCTGCTCAGCAGCATGATCCCGGACGCCCTGCCGACACCGCAGAACATGACCGCGCAGGACATGCGGATCCTGGCCCTGGTTCTGTCCATCCTACCCTTCGCGGTCTTCGGCTTTTTCACCGCCTTGGTGCTGTTCCGGGCCATGGTGCGCAACATCGTCTACAACGCGGCCCTGCTGGACGGGAAGCACCGTTTCGTGTCCACCGTGTCACCCTTGCAAGTGCTGTGGATCGCGGTAACCAATGGCGTGGCGGTGATATTGACGCTCGGGCTAGCCCTGCCCTGGGCGCAGATCCGGCTGGCGCGCTATTTCGCGGCGGAAACCCGGTTCATTCCCGACGGCTCCCTCGACAACTTCATCGCCCATTTCGAGCAGGAGAAGGGTGCCTTCGGCGATGCCTTCACCGATATCGAAGGGCTCGATTTCGGGATCAACCTCTAGGAGCCTATGGCGCATCCGGAACAGGTCATCCTCGGTACCGCGGTCAGCGGTGGCACTTCCCTCCAGGTCGCGGCGCGTCTTCTGGTGCGCGGGGATATGGCCAAGTTGATCGCGGTGGAGACCGGTGGAACCATGGCCGAGGCGCGGCTGGACGCGGTGAGATTCGATCCGCCGCTGGGGTCGCTGCCACGCAAGCTGCGCTTCCCGGACGGAGCCGAGTTCGAAACGGGGGACCGCGAGGCGATTGCCGCGTTGGAGCCGCGCGGATTCTGGACCCGGCTGCACGGATGGGAACGGCTGCATCCGCGCCTGATCCTGTTCGTGGTTGGCGGATTCGCGGGCGGCTGGCTGGTCTATTCCGTGGCCCTCACCGCACTGGTGGCCATGGCTGTCGCCCTGACGCCGGAGCCCCTCGTGCGGGCGATGGATCGCAGTACCCTCTCCGCCCTCGACCGCGTCATTGCCTCCGAAACAGCGCTGAGTACAGCAGATCAGGCCGAGGCTCGCGCGATTTTCGAGGACCTGCGCGCGGTTCTGCCGGACCGCGACCTCGCGGAAGCCGTGAGCCTGGAATTCCGGGCGCTCCGGGGTTTGGGACCGAATGCGCTGGCCCTGCCCGGGGGCACCGTGGTGTTGTCGGATGCCTTGGTTAAGCAGTTCGATGCTGATGTCGTCGCCTCGGTGCTCGGCCATGAGATCGCCCATGTGATGGAGGAACACTCCCTCAAGCGGCTCTATCGGTCGCTGGGCATCTACGTGATGGTCGCCCTGATCGCCGGGGAAACCGGGCCTTTGCTCGAGGATCTTCTGCTGGAGGGGAATGTGCTGCTGTCGCTGTCCTACTCCCGCGGGCAGGAGGCGGAGGCGGATCAGATCGGCCTGCGGCTCGCCGACGCCGCAGGGTATGATCCGACCGGGTTGAAGGTATTTTTTGAAACGCTCGCGGCCGAGGTCGGAGACGGCGGTGGCTGGCTGTCCACCCATCCGGGCAATGACGACCGCATCGAGGCAATCGATGCCTATCTGGAGGCGCGCTAGGCCTTGGGCAGAACCAGCTTGCGGGCCTGCATCTCGGAATAGGTCTCCATCGCGGCCTTATAGAGGGACTGATATCCGTCCGGGACATCCGGCAAGGGGCCTTCGGGGCCAGCGAACCCGGTGGAGCGATGCACAGCCCCGTACCAATGCCGGGCCCAGACCCCGTCTTCCGGCCGACCGCCCGCCGACCATCGCAGCATGCCGGGATCGAAAGGCAACGCGATCTCCGCACAGAGCAGTCCCAGCATTCCGGCAGGGTCGGCCCGAATATCCGCACTGTCCACGACCAGCCCGCCGAGCCGGTCGAACAACGCGGCCTGCTGCGGAAAACCGATATCGGCGAGCGTCATTTCCTCTCGCTTCGCACCGTAACTGGCGATCACACGGGCGGGATGGCGGATCAGGTGGATATTCATGCAAGGCTCCGCCCAATCCAGAGGAAAATCCGGCAACATGTGGTGCGGCATGTGTTTCATGTAGAAATGCGCCTTGCCCCCGGGGATCGGCCCGCAGCACCTGGCCGCGACCCTTTCCGGATCGGCTTCGTGCGCCGCAACGATCTCGGCCGCCATCGGATGGTCCGCACCGGTGCGGTCAAGATAAGCGGCATAAAACGGCTCGTCCCAGACCGCACAATCACCCCGCGCGCCGAAGCTGTACATCATGGCCGTCGACAGGTTGCGCGGCCCACTCCACATGGCGATCCGCATCAAGACGCCTCGAATTTCCCGAGGATCACCACCTCGTCACATGCCTGCATTGAAACAACTCCCCTCTCGTTTCGGAGTTTTCGTGTCCTGGTCAGCGCTATCCTGAAACAATCGCGCGCGCCCTGTCACCAAGCCGTGACCTCACGGGCCGGTGATTTGAGTGTGGCGAAAGATGCGGGGCAGTCTGGGTACGTTACAGGAGGATATCATGACCCGCTCCCCATCTTTCTTTCCCGGTCTGGCCCGGATGAAACCGGTACTTCTCGCGGTGACCATTCTGCTCGGAATTGCGGTGGAATGCCAGCAGGCCAAGGCTGCTGGAACGGAAAAAGTCGTCGTCGCCGGCGGCTGCTTCTGGTGCGTCGAGAGCGATTTCGAAGGCGTGCCGGGCGTGATCGAGGCGGTATCGGGCTTTGCGGGTGGCACCACGCCCAACCCCGAATACAAAGAGGTCACCAAGGGCGGGACAGGTCACCTGGAGGTGGTTGAGATCGAGTTCGACCCGCGCAAGATTTCCACGCGGGAAATCTATGACCTGTTTCTGCGGTCGATCGATCCGCTCGATGCAGGAGGTCAGTTCTGCGATCGCGGCGAGAGCTATACCACCGCGATCTTCGCCACCGACGCCCAGCGCGCAGATGCTTTGGCCGCCGTTGCCCAAGCCGAGGCGGATCTGGGGCGCAGCATCGTGACACCGGTGCGGAAGTCTGCACCGTTTTATGAAGCGGACGCTTATCATCAGGATTTCTACAAGTCGACGACCCGGGTGCTGACCCGGTTCGGACCCAAGACCAAGGCTGAGGCTTACAAGCGGTATCGCACGAGCTGCGGGCGCGATGCGCGGGTCAAAGCGGTCTGGGGTGCCGCCGCACCCTTCGCCGGGAGCTGAGCGCAGCCAAGGCGCTTCGAAGCGCCTTGCCACGGAAGGCGCCCGGACGACACGAACAGGGTTGCCGCACGAGACGGGGTTGTTCGAAGGTCCCGGTCGAGGCCGTTCAAGGCCCTTGGCTCAGCCCACACGGCAGGCCGCAAGCACCGCCATGTTGAGAATATCGTTGGCCGTGGATGTCGCGGAGCACAGCTGTATCGGTTTGCCGACACCCGACAGGATCGGGCCGATCACCGTGGCATCACCCAGCTGCTGCATCAGCTTGACCGAGATCGAGGCCGAGTGCCGGGCCGGAACGACGAGCACATTCGCCGGGCCCGACAAGCGACAGAACGGGTATTGCGCCATGATCTCCGGGTCGAGCGCCACATCCACGGTCATCTCGCCATCATACTCGAAATCGACCCCGCGCGCATCGAGCACCCGGGGCGCCCTGTGCATCTTGGTCGCCCGTTCCGACACCGGATAGCCGAAGGTCGAGAAGCTCACGAAGGCGACGCGCGGCTCCAGCCCCAGGGACCGCGCGGTCCCCGCCGCCCGGGTCGCGATATCCGCGAGGTCCTCTTCATCGGGCCATTCATGGACCAGCGTATCCGCAATCAGAACGATCCGGCCCTTCACCAGCAGAGCTGTCACCCCGACCGCGCCATCCTCCGCACCGGCATCGAACACCGTATTGATCAGCCCCAGCACATGGGCCGACTTTCGCGTCGCCCCGGTCACGAGGCCATCGCCGTGACCATGGGCCAGCATCAGGGCCGAGAACGCGTGCCGGTCGCGCGCCGCAAGCCGATGGATGTCGGAGGTATCGTACCCTTTGCGCTGCAACCGCCCGTAGAGGAACTCCTTGTAGGTCTCCAGGTGCCGTGTGTTCCCGGCATTGACGATCTCCAGCTCGCGGAAGGCGTCGCCGATCCCCGCCGCTTCCAACCGTGTCTTCACATCGTCCTGACGCCCCACCACCAGTGCCTTTCCCAACCCGGACCGCTGATAGGTCACGGCGGCCCGCAGCACGCGAATGTCGTCTCCTTCGGCGAAGATCATGCGCGCCTGGGTGCCCTTGGCCCGGGCGAACATGCCCTGCAGCATCGAGGCGGTCGGATCCATGCGCGCCCGCAGGGATTGCTCGTAGCCGTCCATGTCCACGATGGGTCGCCGCGCCACGCCCGTATCCATCCCCGCCTTGGCCACCGCGAGCGGGACCGTATGGATCAGACGCGGATCGAAGGGCGTGGGAATGATGTAATCGCGGCCAAAGCTCAGCTTGCGGCCATAGGCCAGCGCCACCTCGTCCGGAACATCCTCGCGCGCGAGATCGGCCAGCGCCTCGGCGCAGGCGATCTTCATCTCGTCATTGATCGCACGGGCCCGGATATCCAGCGCCCCGCGAAAGAGATAGGGAAAACCCAGCACGTTGTTGACCTGGTTGGGGTAGTCGGACCGCCCGGTGGCGACGATCGCATCGGGCCGGATCGCGTGCGCCTCTTCCGGCGTGATCTCTGGGTCGGGATTGGCCATGGCGAAGATAACCGGATCTTCCGCCATCGATTCCAGCATCGCTTGCGTCACCGCACCCTTGACAGAGACACCGAGGAACACGTCCGCGCCTTTCATGGCGTCGTCGAGTGTCCGCATATCGGTCTTGACTGCATGGGCCGATTTCCACTGGTTCATGCCCTCGGTCCGGCCCTGGAAGATCACCCCCTTGGTATCGCAGACGATGCAGTTCTGCGGCTTGGCCCCCATGGCCTTGATCAACTCGATGCAGGCGATGCCCGCCGCACCGGCCCCGTTCAACACGATCTTGCAGTCCTCGATCGCCTTGCCGGTCAGCCGCAGCGCATTCAAAAGCCCCGCCGCCGTGATTACCGCGGTCCCGTGCTGGTCATCGTGAAACACCGGGATGTCGAGCTGCTCCTTCAGCGTCTGTTCGATGATGAAACATTCGGGCGCCTTGATGTCTTCGAGATTGATACCCCCGAAGGTCGGCGCCATCAGCTTCACCGCCTGGATGATCGCATCCGGGTCCTCGGTATCGAGCTCGATGTCGATGGAATTGACGTCGGCGAACCGTTTGAAGAGAACCGATTTGCCTTCCATCACGGGCTTGGAGGCAAGTGCGCCGAGGTTTCCCAGGCCCAGAACCGCCGATCCGTTGGTGATCACCGCCACCAGGTTCCCCTTGGTCGTGTAATCATATGCCGTCTCGGGGTTTTCCGCGATGGCCTCGCAGGGCACCGCGACACCGGGCGAATAAGCAAGGCTGAGATCCCGCTGGGTGCTCATGGGCGTCGAGGCCGACACCTCGAGCTTGCCCGGCGTTGGTTCCAGATGATAGGCCAGCGCCTCTTCGCGGGTGATCTTGTTATTGCCGGACATGCGTACTCCTCCCAAACGGTTTTGAGGTTGTAGCGGGGTTGAGAAAGCGCCTCAACAGGTGCCGCGCGGGATCAATTGCGACTTTCGCCCGGGGTCGCACGTGCTTAACCTGCGCGCGGCAAGGGGGGCACCAGGTGAGCAGCAAGACCGTGACGCCGATGATGGCGCAGTACCTGGAGATCAAGCAGGATCATGCGGATGCCCTGCTTTTCTACCGGATGGGCGACTTCTACGAGATGTTCTTCGACGACGCAGTGGAGGCCGCGGCGGCACTGGACATCGCGCTTACCAAGCGTGGCAAGCATGACGATGCGGACATTCCCATGTGCGGCGTGCCCGTGCATGCGGCGGAGGGTTATTTGCTCACACTGATCCGCAAGGGGTTTCGCGTCGCCGTCTGCGAACAGATGGAGGATCCGGCCGAAGCGAAAAAGCGCGGCTCCAAGTCCGTCGTGCGGCGGGAGGTCGTTCGGCTTGTGACCCCGGGCACCCTGACCGAGGCGAGCCTGCTGGAGGCGCGGCGGCACAATTATCTGGCTGCCTTTGCCAAGGTGAGAGACGACTCCGCGCTGGCTTGGGTCGATATCTCCACTGGCGAGTTCCGGGTCATGGCCTGCCCCGCGGCCCGGCTGTCGGTGGACCTTGCGCGCCTCGCGCCGCGCGAGGTCTTGCTGGCCGAGGGCAACGACCTGCGGTCGCTCGTCGAAGAACACGAGGCGGCGGCGACGGAGCTTGGGCGCGCCAGTTTCGACAGTACGGCCGCGGTGGACCGGCTGTGCCGGCTTTACGGCGTTGCCGACCTCGAGGCTTTTGGGAGTTTCGAACGCGCGGACCTATCCGCGATGGGTGCAATCGTCGGCTATCTGGAGTTGACCCAAAAGGGCAAGCTGCCGCTACTGCGCAAACCGGTGAAGGAACGGGCGCAGCATGGTTTGCAGATCGACGCGGCGACTCGGCGAAATCTGGAGTTGACGCAATCCCTGTCTGGGGGGCGGGAAGGTGCGCTGTTGACTGTGATCGACCGCACCGTCACGGCACAAGGCGCAAGGCTCCTGGCGCGGCGACTGGCGAGCCCCTCTGCCGATCTGTCGATCATCCGGACACGGCACGACGGTGTCCGCTATGCGCTAGAGGCGCCCGATATCCTCGACACCGTGCGCACCGCGCTGCGGCAGGTGCCGGATATGGATCGGGCGCTGTCACGGCTAGCGCTCGACCGCGGCGGGCCACGGGACCTGGCGGCGATCCGAAACGGTCTCGCCCAGGCCGCAACACTCGCCGAGGCTCTGCCGGACGACGCCTTGCCCCCCCTCTGGGCCCAATCGAAGAGCCGCTTTTTCGGACATGACACCCTGCGCGACCTGTTGGAGGAAGCTCTGATTGCCGAACCTCCGCTGCTTACAAGAGATGGCGGGTTCGTTGCCTCTGGCTACAATGTCGACCTGGACGAAGCCCGGCAGCTGCGCGACGAGGGGCGCGGAGTGATTGCCGGAATGCAGGCGGAATATGCCGAGGCAACCGGGATCGCCTCCCTCAAGGTGAAGCACAACAACGTGCTGGGCTATTTCATTGAAACGACCGCCACCCATGCGGACAAGATGCTGTCCCCGCCCCTGACGGACCGGTTCATCCACCGCCAGACCACCGCCAATGCCGTGCGCTTCACCACCGTGGAGTTGTCCGAGATGGAGACCCGCATTCTCAATGCCGGTGGCCGGGCGCTGGCGCTGGAAAAGTCGATCTTCGAAGAGTTGCGTCAGGCCGTGATCGTTGCGGCCGCCGAGCTGTCGGATTGCGCGCGGGCATTGGCGGAACTGGATGTGGTGACGGCCCTTGCGGTGCTGGCCCGCGACGAGGACTGGTGCGCGCCCAAGGTCGATGACAGCCGTGCCTTCGAAATCAGCGGCGGACGGCACCCGGTGGTCGAGGCCGCGCTGCGCGCCGGTGGTACGCCCTTCATCCGCAACGATTGCGACTTGAGCGAAGGTGCTGCGCCGATCTGGTTGCTCACCGGGCCGAACATGGCGGGCAAATCGACCTTCCTGCGCCAGAACGCCCTGATCGCGATCCTAGCGCAGATGGGCAGCTACGTGCCCGCAACCGCGGCACGCATCGGGTTGGTCGCGCAGGTCTTCTCGCGGGTTGGCGCGTCGGATGATTTGGCGCGGGGGCGCTCGACCTTCATGGTGGAAATGGTGGAAACCGCCGCGATTCTGAACCAGGCCGGGGACCGGGCATTGGTCATCCTTGACGAGATCGGGCGCGGAACGGCCACCTATGACGGGCTGTCGATTGCCTGGGCGACGCTCGAACACCTGCACGGGGTGAACCGGTGTCGCGCCCTGTTCGCCACCCATTACCACGAAATGACCGGCCTTGCTGCGCAACTGTCCGGCGTGGAAAACGCCACCGTGGCGGTCAAGGAGCATGATGGCGACGTGATCTTTCTGCACGAGGTGCGGCGCGGTGCGGCGGATCGATCCTACGGTGTGCAGGTCGCCAAGCTCGCGGGCCTGCCGCCTTCGGTCGTGGCCCGTGCGCGCGAAGTGCTGAAGACGCTCGAATCCGGTGAACGCAGCGGCGGAAACCCGGCAAAGGCGCTGTTGGAGGATCTGCCGCTATTCGCCAACGCTGCCCCTCCGCCACCGCCAGCGGCCCCGACATCGGCATTGGAGGCGCGTCTTGCCGACATATCCCCGGATGCGCTGAGCCCGCGCGAGGCATTGGACTTGGTCTATGAGTTGAAAAGCCTCGCGGATCGCGACTGATCCCCGAGGCTTTGACCTTGTAGAGAACCAGTCTCAGCTCGCCGGGGTCGAAGACACCCCGACATGGGCCGGACGCAGCAGACGGTCATGGAGCAGGAAGCCCTCGGACATGACCTGAATGATCCCACCCGCGGGCACATTCGGGACCGGCGCCTCGAACATGGCCTGGTGGAGCTGCGGATCGAACGGGTCGCCGACCTCCGGCGCGATCGGCGTGATTCCATGCTTGCCGAACACATTCAAGATCTCGCGCAGGGTCAATTCGACCCCTTCGATCAGGCCGCCTGCGATCTCGCGCTGATTGTCATCGACCACGTCGAGCGCACGCCGCAGGTTGTCGAACACCGGCAGCATGTCACGCGCCAGTTTCGATCCGCCGAATTGCTCCGCCTCGCGGCGATCCCGTTCACCGCGTTTGCGGATGTTTTCCGCCTCCGCCAGGGCGCGGATCAGGCGGTCCTTCAACTCGTCCCGTTCCGCGATGATCGCCTCGACGGCGGCACCCGGGGCTTCGGGGCCTTCCTCGCCCAGGGCCTCTTCCATCTCGGCCGCGGCCGCTTCTTCTTCCGCGGCGATCTCTGCATCTACCTCTGCGAAGATGTCTTCTTCGGTTTTGGGGTCTGCCATCTCTCGTTTCCTCTATGCCCGGTCGCCCAAGATCTTGCCGACCAGTTGCGCCGTGTATTCGACCACCGGCACAACCCGCCCGTAGTTGAGGCGAGTCGGCCCGATCACACCCACGGCTCCGATGATCTTCCGGTCCGCGTTCATATAAGGACTGACAACCAGAGAGGAACCCGAAAGTGAGAAAAGCTTGTTCTCCGAACCGATAAAAATGCGCACACCTTCCCCGGCCTCGGCCAGATCCAGAAAGGCCGCGATGTCGCGTTTCCGTTCCAGATCGTCGAAAAGCTTGCGCACCCGTTCCAGGTCCTCCGATGGCGGTCCATCGCCCAACAGATTGGCACGTCCCCGCACGATCAGTCGTTCGTTCGATTCGCCCGGGTCCTGCCAGACTGCCGTGCCAGCCTCCACCATGTCCGCGGCCAGCCGGTCCAGTTCGGACCGCCGCGACGCGATCTCTCGACGAATAACATCTGCCAGTTCCGACAGACTGCGCCCCTCCGCCACTGCGTTGAGGAAATTCGCCGCCTCCCGCATGGAGGACGGGGTTTGCCCCGCGGGCGGTGTAAACACCCTGTTTTCAACCTGCCCATCGGCAAATACCAGCACGGCCAGGGCCCGGCCCGGCGCAAGGCTGACGAATTCGATATGTTTGATAGGGGCGCTTTCGTTCTTGGGCGCAAGCACCAGGCTGGCCCCTTGCGTGATCCCCGACAGGGCCGATCCGACCCGGTCCAGCAGTCCGCCAACGCTGTCATTCTCGCCCGCGGAGGATTCGATAACCTCCCGGTCTTCGCTGGACAGGTTCCCGATTTCGAGAAGGCCATCCACGAACATCCGCAGGCCCATCTGGGTCGGGATACGGCCGCTGGAGACGTGGGGCGAATCGAGCAGGCCCAGAAACTCCAGGTCCTGCATCACGTTACGGATCGTCGCTGCCGAAACCTTCTCGCTCATGGACCGGGTCAAGGTTCGGCTGCCGACTGGGTCACCGGTCTGCAAATACCCCTCCACCACCCGGCGAAACACCTCGCGGGAGCGGTCGCTCATCTCCGATATGACCTTGCTTGCCTCGTCCATGATCTCTCGGGCTCCTGCCGCGCCGCGCCAATCCGAGAACGGCGCACTCTTTTATTTCACGCTGCGCGATTGCGTCAACGGCTTGCCATTTAGATAAGGGCGCGCCTATCTGGCGCAAATAGCGAAAGGATCGTCATGCGACCGTCAGGACGTCAAACCCATGAGATGCGCGGCGTCTCGATCGAAACTGGCTTCACCAGGCACGCCGAAGGATCCTGCCTGATCTCAATGGGTGAAACACGCGTGTTGTGCACCGCCTCCGTCGAGGAGCGCGTGCCGCCGTTTCTGCGTAACACCGGTCTTGGCTGGGTGACGGCGGAATATGGAATGTTGCCCCGCGCAACCCATACCCGCGGGCGCCGGGAAGCTGCCGCTGGGAAGCAATCGGGGCGCACCCAGGAGATCCAGCGCCTGATCGGACGGAGCCTCCGCGCGGGGGTCGACCGCGTGGCGTTGGGAGAGCGGCAGATCACCATCGATTGCGATGTGATCCAGGCCGATGGCGGCACACGCTGCGCGTCGATCACCGGGGCCTGGGTCGCGCTGAGGCTTGCCGTCAACAAGCTGATGAAGGCAGGCGATATCATTACGGACCCGCTGACAGATCACGTAGCCGCGGTGTCCTGTGGTCTCTACGCCGGGCAACCCGTACTGGATCTGGATTATGCGGAGGATTCCGAGGCCGGGACCGACGCGAATTTCGTGATGACCGGCTCCGGCGGTCTGATCGAGGTGCAAGGTTCGGCCGAGGGTGCGCCGTTCTCGCGCAATGCCCTCAACACGCTGATGGACCTTGCCGAGGTCGGTGTTGCCGAGCTGGTCGCCGCACAGAAGGCCGCCACCAGCTGATGTCCCGGTTCAAGGACAAAACCCTGCTCGTCGCAAGTCACAACAAGGGCAAAATCGAAGAGATCGCGCATCTGTTGGAGCCTTACGGCGTGCGGGTTACCTCCGCCGCCGCGCACGGTTTGTCCGAGCCGGAAGAGACGGAAACCACTTTCGTCGGCAATGCTCGCATCAAGGCGCATTATGCCGCAAAAGAGACTGGGTTGCCTGCACTGGCCGATGACAGCGGCCTGGAGGTTCTCGCACTCGATGGTGCACCCGGTGTCTACACGGCGGACTGGGCCGAGACACCGACCGGGCGGGATTTCGAGATGGCCATGGTCAAGGTCCATGACGCCCTGATTGCGAAAGGTGCGGAACGGCCGTGGCGTGCGCGGTTCTGCTGCACTCTGGTGCTGGCATGGCCCGACGGCACCGACATGGTTTTTCCCGGGACGATGAAGGGACAACTGGTTTGGCCCATGCGTGGCTCGCAAGGCCATGGGTATGACCCGATGTTCCAACCGGATGGCTACGCGCAGACCTTCGGGGAAATGGACCGTTGGGAAAAGAACAAGGTCAGCCACCGGGCAGATGCGTTCCGGAAACTGACCGTAGCCTGTTTCTCAGAAGACTGATGAGACGCCTGATTTCCACGGGTTCCCCCTTCGAGGCCACCATGGGATATTCCCGAGCCGTGGTTCAGGGCGATTGGTGTTTCCTGTCGGGCGTCACCGGGTACGATTATGCGGCAATGACTCTGCCGAACGTTTTCGAAGACCAGGTAAATAATTGTTTTAAAACAATTTTTGAAGTATTGAGGGAAGCGGATTTCCCAAAAGACAGCATCTGCAAGGTCCAGTATATCCTTGCGGATCGCGGTCTCGTCCAAACAGTTGCGCCCCTGCTCGGTCGGCATCTCGGTGATATCCGTCCCGCGGCCACCATGATCATTGCCGGTTTAATCGAACCCGAGATGTTGATCGAAATCGACGTGACCGCGTTCAAGGGCTGAGTATGGAGGATTGGCAACACGGGGGCTTCGGGCTGTACCTTCATTGGCCTTTCTGCGCTGCCAAGTGCCCCTATTGCGACTTCAACAGCCATGTCAGGGCACGCGTGGATCAAGCAGCGTGGGAAAACGCCTTCTTGTCGGAAATCGGCCGTGCCGGAGTAGAAACGGAAGGTCGCCGCCTCGATACGGTTTTTTTCGGCGGAGGCACCCCTTCATTGATGGAACCGGACCTCGTGGCTGCCATCATCGACAGGATCCGGCGAACTTGGCCCACCTCCAACAGTCTTGAAATCACACTGGAGGCAAACCCCACATCCGTCGAGGCCGGGCGGTTTTGCGCCTATCGGGATGCAGGGGTGAACCGGGTTTCGATGGGTATCCAGGCCCTGAACGACGCGGACCTGAAGGCTTTGGGACGATTGCACTCGGTCAGAGAGGCCCAGAGCGCATTTGAGGTCGCGCGAGCGCATTTCGAGCGCGTGAGCTTCGATCTGATCTACGCACGACAAGGTCAAACGCTGGAAGCCTGGATTGCGGAGCTTAGGACAGCCCTCTCCATGGCGGTTGACCATCTTTCTCTCTATCAATTGACCGTGGAGCCAGGCACCGCGTTTGGAGATCGCGCTGCTCGGGGCATGTTGCGCGGATTGCCGGATGATGACTTGGGCGCCGACATGTTCGAAGCAACTCAAGACCTGTGTGCCGATGCGGGAATGCCGGCCTACGAAGTGTCAAATCACGCAGCTGAGGGCAGTGAGTCCCGTCATAACCTGATCTATTGGCGGTACGGAGATTATGTGGGAATCGGCCCTGGCGCACATGGGCGCCTCACCCTATCCGGACAGAAATGGGCCACCGCCACCCCTTTGCACCCCGAGGCGTGGCTAGCGCAAGTTCAAGAAGCCGGGCATGGTGAGACCGCAAGACAGCTCGTAACACCAAGAGAAATCGCTGAGGAACTCCTTCTCATGGGCTTACGGCTTTCAGAGGGTGTGTCCCTGAACCGGATCACCGCTATTTCCAGATCGCCTCTGCCGGAACGAAAACTCTCCGAACTCCAGGAAGCGCAACTCATACGGGTGGACGGCGACCGGTTGCGCACCACTTTACAAGGGCGCATGGTGCTGAACGCCATTCTGCGGGAACTTCTGAGCGAGGACAGATGAGAGCTATTTGGGTGATCTCCGGCAGCACAGCGCTTGGCATGGGCGTGATCGGCATTGCCTTGCCACTTCTGCCGACTGTACCCTTCCTGCTCCTTGCTGCCTTCTGTTATGCACGAGGATCTGATCGCCTTCACGCCTGGCTTCTGGATCATCCAAGATTTGGTGCCCCCATTCTGGACTGGCAGGAACGGGGCTCTATCAGCTTGCGTGCCAAAGCTTTGGCCTCACTTTCGATCCTTGGGGCCTTCTCACTCTCACTTGTACTTGGCGTCTCAACCACAGTTCTGACCATCCAGGCGGTCGTACTCAGCATCGTCGCCGTATTTATCTGGACGCGCCCGAGCAGCTAGGAGCTGAGGCGGCGGCAAAGATCGTCCAACTGGTCGAGAGACGTATAGCGGATCGTCAATGCGCCCTTCTCCCCCCCCGGGGTGTGGTCTATCGAAATCTGCATTCCAAGCGTCGCCGACAAATCAAGTTCTAACGCGCGTGTGTCTGCATCCTTCTCGGATTTCTTTGGCGACTTCTTTGTACCCCCTGGCGAGGTATCGGCCTTCTTTGCCAACCTCTCGGTTTCCCGTACAGACAATCCCTTGGCGATGACCTTCTTGGCAAGAGCGACCGGATCATCTGCTGTAATCAAGGCGCGCGCATGTCCAACGGCCAGTGTACCGTCCTGTAAATACGTAAGAACTTCCGCCGGTAACGACATGAGCCGAAGCATGTTGGCAATGTGGCTCCGGCTTTTGCCCAAGGCCTGTGCGAGCCGCTCCTGAGTATGGCCGAAGCGGTCCATGAGTTGGCGGTAGCCCTGCGCCTCTTCTACCGGATTGAGGTCGGCACGCTGAATATTCTCGATAATCGCAATTTCGAGCGACTCGGTGTCCGAAAGTTCGCGTACGAGAACAGGTATCTCATGCAACTGCGCCATCTGCGCGGCACGCCAGCGACGTTCCCCCGCAACGATCTGATAGAGATTCTCGTCAGAGGGGTCGGGACGAACGATCAGTGGCTGCAGGACACCCTTTTCGCGAATGGACTCCGAAAGGCTGTCAAGATCTTCCTGTTGAAACGTGCGCCGAGGCTGGTCTGGATTTGGGCGCACGGATTCAATCGGGACCAGTCGATCCGGGTTGGCCTGGCTGGCCTCGTTCCCAACGCTCGCAGTCTCGGACCCAATATTGACATCAGCCATGAGAGCTGACAGCCCTCGCCCCAGGCCTCGGCGTTCAGGTTTCTTTTCCATGAAAAATTAGATCCCTTTCATGCCACCAACTCGTGACGTTCGAGAATTTCATCGGCTAGGCCAAGATAGGCCTGAGACCCTTGAGAGCTTGGATCATACCGTAAGACAGGCATCGCAAAGGACGGAGCCTCACTGACCCTGACGTTCCTGGGTATGATCGTCTTGAAAACCAGTTCCCCGAGGTTCTCCCGCGCGTCCTCCTCAACCTGACGCGACAGATTGTTCCTCCGATCATACATCGTCAGGACAATCCCCTCGATCCTGAGTTTTGGATTGGCGGTTTCGCGCACTTCCCGGACCGACAACAAGAGCTGGGAAAGGCCTTCCAACGCAAAAAACTCGCTTTGGAGCGGAACGAGCACGGAATCTGCGGCCACCATCGCGTTAACTGTCAGCAAATTCAGGCTTGGCGGGCAATCGACCAAGACATAATCAACCCTCTTGGGCAGCGCGTTGAGCTGAGTGAGCGCAGCCCGCAGTCGGAAAACACGTCGACTATTCGACATCAACTCGATGTCCGCAGAGCTTAGATCCGTGGTTGCAGGCGCAAGAAACAGGTTTTCTACGGATGTTTCACGTGAAACATCTGCAATCGCCGCATTTTCGACGAGCAGATCATAGGTGGTAAGGCTTCGTGTTTCGGGCGCCATCCCTAGACCAGTAGACGCATTCCCTTGCGGGTCCAGGTCGATGATCAGGACGGTTTTTCCCCGCATCGTCAATGCCGTCCCGAGATTAATTGTCGTTGTCGTTTTACCCACGCCGCCCTTTTGGTTCGCAATCGCGATGACACGCGGTTTGGAAGTTGGCGTAAACTCAGGCACGATAAAACTCTCCAATCTCCAAGATAGCGCTCTTTTCGGATGTCACGCTTGGATAGTACTTCGCCTCAAATTGCCATGAGTTCTTCGCTTCGGACACCTCATTCTGCACGTTTTCGCCTTTTAAAAAGAGGCAAGTCCCTCCCGCAACACGCAAAGGTTCGGCAAACTCCAGAAGCTTGGACACAGGCGCCAGGGCGCGCGCAGTTATGACATTCCCAGGCTCCACATTTGCAGCTTCGATACGACTCGTGATGACACTCAAATTTATCTGTAACTCACGAGCTGCGGTTCGGAGAAAGGCACACTTGCGCGCGTCAGATTCGATAGCTGTAAACTTGATACGGCAGCCCCGGTGCTTCGCAAGAACTCCAAGCACAACCACAGGAAGCCCTCCGCCACTTCCGAGATCTATTACCTTGTCCGCCGTCGAGGGCAGAAAATCGTAAAGCTGCGCGGAATCAAGGATATGCCGCTCCCACGTTTGATCATATGTGGAGGGCGCCACCAGATTAATCCGAGGTGACCATTTGCGAATAAGGCCCTCGAAAACCTTTAGATCACAACGGGATGCGGCGTCCATTCGATTGATCCTACGCGCTACGCCGTTTTTCTGCCTTCCGCAAAGATGCCAGCAAGAGTGTCAGAGCAGCCGGAGTCATGCCTTCTATTCTTGCGGCCTGACCCAAAGTCGAAGGGCGCACCGCTGTCAGCTTGGATTTCAACTCGTTCGACAGGCCTGAAAGACCGGAAAAGTCAAACCGGGATGGAAACTCGATCTCTTCATCCTTCTTCAAAGCCATGACATCGCGTTGCTGTCGCTCAATGTAATTCGCATAAGTGGCTTCAATTTTTGCTTGCTTGGCGATCTCTTTCGATGCCTGTAGCTCTGGCCAGGTCGCAGCCAGGGAATCGTAGCTGACATCGGAGAGCGACAGCAGATCGAGGCCATTTCGACGGCGACCGTCCTCGTTTACACGTATGCCAGCCTCGTTCGCTTGCTTGGGCGTCACTTCAAAAGACTTCAGTTTCTCCAGGGTTTCGTTCAAGAGGCCCATCTTCGTCTCGAACTTTATCCTGCGTTCTTCGCCCACGCACCCAAGGACAAGACCCTCTGGCGTCAAGCGCTGATCGGCATTATCGCAGCGTAAAGACAGCCTGTACTCTGCACGCGATGTGAACATACGATAAGGCTCAGCGACCCCTTGCGTAATCAAATCGTCTATCATCACCCCAATGTAAGACGTCATTCGGCTGGGCAGAAACTTACCCCTACCCTCAAGGGCAGCGTTCAAACCTGCGACCAAGCCTTGTGCGGCCGCTTCCTCGTATCCTGTTGTACCGTTGATTTGCCCCGCAAGATATAGGCCGTCAAATCCCTTGACCCGCAAGGCCGCATCAAGGGCGCGTGGATCCACATAGTCGTATTCTATCGCATAACCGGGCTGAGTGATCTTCGCGTTTTCCAATCCGGATATGCTGCGGACATACGCCTCTTGTACATCTTCCGGCAACGAGGTCGAAATTCCGTTGGGATAGATCGTGGTACTGTCGAGACCCTCCGGCTCTAGAAAGATCTGATGTGAGGTTTTGTCGGAGAACCGAACCACTTTATCCTCGATGGACGGGCAGTACCGCGGCCCAACACCTTCAATGGATCCGCCATACATCGCAGATCGCGAGAGGTTTTTCCGGATTATTTCGTGGGTGCGTTCGTTGGTGTGAGTGACAGCGCAGTGTACTTGCCGCAGGTATGGGCCAGCCGACAGGAAAGAGAAAAGCGTCGGATCCTCGTCGCCGGGCTGAGGTTCCAGTTTATCCCAGGCGATGCTGCGTTTATCCAGCCGCGGCGGAGTACCTGTCTTCAATCGCCCAAGGGGCAAACCGAAACTGTCAAACCTTTCAGCAAGACGAACGGAAGGAGCGGCCCCCATTCTGCCACCCTGAAAGCTTCGATTCCCTATGTGAATGATACCGCGGAGAAACGTTCCGGTTGTAACAACGACCGCTCGAGCGGTGACCTCGCTCCCATCGGCCAAATACACACCCTCGATCCTGGTCCCCGACGTAATCAGGTCAGCGACTTCAGCCTCCAAGATACGCAAGTTGGGCAGCGCTTCCATCTCGGCAAGCATCTCGGAACGGTAAACATCGCGATCTGATTGAGACCGCGGCCCTTGCACGGCCGGCCCTTTCCGACGATTGAGAAGCCTGAACTGGATGCCGGCCTTGTCCGCGACCCGTCCCATGACTCCGTCCATCGCATCAATTTCTCGAACCAGGTGTCCTTTGCCAAGCCCTCCGATCGCCGGATTGCAAGACATCACACCGACACCCGATCTTTCGAGTGTGATCAGGGCAACCTGCACACCAAGGCGGGCAGCTGCGGCTGCGGCCTCGGTACCTGCATGGCCCCCTCCAATGACGATGACATCAAAAGCCTGTTGTTTCACGTGAAACACTCCTCACTTGCCGAGGCAAAAGCTCGCAAAGATTTCATCCAGGACTTGCTCAACGCCTACGCGACCAATCAACGATTCGAGATCGACCAAGGCTTGTCGAAGGTCTTCTATCACCAATTCGACCGGGAAGCCTTCGGAAATCTTTGTTTTGGCGAGATCGAGCGACTCAACGGCGGATGAAATCGCTAGACGGTGTCGAACATGGGTGGCCGTGCCTGCACTAGCAGCACGAAGTGACAGCCTATGTGAAACTGCTTTCACCAATCTGTCTATCCCCCGCCCCGTGACGGATGAAATTGCAAACTCGCTACTACTCGGAAGAATATCCGACTTTGCCTGCACCAGGATATCATCGTCAGCCACCCCAAGACCCGAGGGCAAACGGCCATCTTCAATGAGGATGATACGCAGATCGGCAGACTCGGCCCGCGCCATAGCACGGCTAATACCAATCTGTTCAATCTCATCCTGGGTTTCCCGCAAACCGGCTGTATCCAGCACCGTGACCGGCAGCCCATCAAGGTCCAAGCGCACCTCGACCACATCACGCGTTGTGCCTGCGATACTCGATGTAATTGCTGCTTCGCGACCAGCTAATCTATTGAGAAGGCTTGATTTTCCAACGTTCGGCGCACCCAGGATTGCAACCTCGAACCCATGTCTTATGCGTTCCGCAGCATGGGTACCGGCACTCTCTGCGGCCAGGTTTTGAGACACGCGCCCAAGCAATTCCTGAACCTCGGGATACACATCTTCCGGCACTTCTTCGTCAGCAAAATCAATGGTCACCTCGAGCAACGCCATCGCACGCACCAGATCCTTGCGCCAGAGTTCTACTTTCTGGCCGAGTTCGCCGGAAAAAGTTCGCAATGCCTGTTTGCGCTGCGCCTCGGTCTCTGCCTCGATCAAATCGGCCAAACCTTCAACCTGGGCCAGATCCATCCGATTGTTTTCGAGGGCACGACGCGTGAACTCCCCCGGTTGCGCCAAGCGGAGGCCAGGCAGCGCCGACAATTCATTCATCAATGCTGCAATGATCGCCGGCGAGCCATGGGTCTGAAACTCAACACAATCTTCACCCGTGAAACTGTTGGGGCTTTCAAACGCGAGGACGAGCGCCTCATCGATCACACTTCCATCGGAGTCACGCAGTTTTCGCAAGCTGGTCCGCTGGGCATCAGGTAGCCCACCGGCCAGCACCCTACCCGCATGAAATGCCCTCGATCCGCTAATACGCAGCACGGCAACACCGGATTTCCCCGGTGCGGAAGCAAGCGCAAATATGGTGTCCATGACCGGTACCGTATCGCCGGTCAGGTGTTCATCGAATCGAAGAACTCGGAATTGGTCTTCGTCTGCTTCAGCTTCGAGATCAGGAACTCGATGGCATCCGTGGTCCCCATGGGATTCAGAATGCGACGCAGCACAAAGGTCTTCTGAAGATCCTTGGCATCGACAAGGAGATCCTCTTTGCGCGTGCCGGATTTGAGGATGTCCATCGCCGGGAAGACCCGCTTGTCGGCCACCTTGCGGTCAAGCACGATCTCGGAGTTGCCCGTACCCTTGAACTCTTCAAAGATCACTTCGTCCATACGGGAGCCTGTATCGATCAATGCGGTTGCGATGATTGTCAGCGACCCGCCTTCTTCGATGTTTCGGGCCGCACCGAAGAACCGCTTCGGCCGCTGCAACGCATTGGCATCCACACCCCCGGTCAGCACCTTGCCCGAAGACGGAACGACCGTGTTGAAAGCCCGACCAAGACGAGTGATCGAATCCAGCAAGATAACCACGTCCCGCTTGTGCTCCACCAGGCGCTTGGCCTTCTCGATCACCATCTCGGACACTGCCACGTGGCGCGAGGCCGGCTCATCGAAAGTGGAGGAAATCACCTCCCCTTTCACCGAACGCTGCATGTCCGTGACTTCTTCTGGACGTTCATCGATCAGCAGCACCATCAGATAGCATTCAGGATGATTGGCTGCGATGCTCTTGGCGATATTCTGCAACAGGACCGTCTTGCCCGTCCGCGGCGGAGCCACGATCAGCGACCGCTGCCCCTTCCCGATCGGTGCCACCAGGTCGATGATCCGGGCAGACCGATCCTTGATCGTCGGATCCTCGATCTCCATCTTCAGCCGCTCGTCCGGATAAAGAGGCGTCAAGTTATCAAAGCTCACCTTGTGACGTGCCATCTCCGGGTCTTCGAAGTTTACCAGGCTGACGGAGGTGATCGCGAAATAGCGTTCGTTCTCCCGCGGGGCCTGGATCACCCCTTCGACGGTATCGCCAGTGCGCAGGGAGTGCTGCCGAATTTTCTCGGGAGAAACATAGATGTCGTCCGGGCCCGGCAGATAGTTCGCCTCGGGGGAGCGGAGAAACCCGAACCCGTCCTGCATGACTTCCAGAACGCCATCGCCAGAGATTTCCCAGCCGTCCTCTGCACGCTCCTTGAGGATGGCGAACATCATGTCGCCTTTCCGCATGGTGGATGCGTTTTCAACCTCCAGCTCCTCGGCCAGGGGCAGAAGATCAGCAGGGCTCATAGCTTTGAGATCGGCAAGGGCGAGACGCTCTTGGGTCATCGAAAAATCCCGTTTGGGCGCCGTCGCGGGCGCGAAACTGTCATACGTGAGAGAGCGATTCCGGACGGAACGCTGACAGAGCCTTAGATAATCATGCTGCGCGAGTCAATCGAGCCTCAGAATGGGCGTGCAATCACTGAGAACACGATGACCAGGAGCAGAAGTGTGGGCACCTCGTTCATCATGCGGTACCTTCGACCGGTGGTCGTCGATGTCCCAGCAAGCAATTCCTTGCGTTGTCCGGCGCACCACATGTGAAACCATGTCATGCCAAGGATCGCCGCGAGTTTCGTATAGGGCCAGACCGCCGACCAATCGACAATCCCGGGGGTCATCACGAGCCAAAGCCCGAAGATCCAGCTTGAGATCATTGCCGGGTTCATGATCGCGCGGAGCAAACGCCTCTCCATCGTCTGGAACAGCGCCTCGGTTTCACCCGACACGGCGTTCGACTCGACATGGTATACGAACAGTCGAGGTAGATAGAACAACCCGGCCATCCATGCGATCACGGAAATCACATGCAAGGATTTGATCCAAACGTACAGGTCCATGCTTTGTCCTTCTCTGTCTTCCTTCTATTCATAAAATAGAAAGAAAAGAAAAGATGGTGTTGTTGTAGGTCTTGGGGATATGTCGAACTCTTGCGTTGTTCGAGCGGTTATTCTTGTCCACATACTGCGATCCAGGATTTACCAGAACCTTTTTTAATACTTATTTAACAGTCACTTGGTGTCTAAGAACACAGTGAATAAACTGTGCAAAAGAGTATGTCGCCCGAGATACCCACAGTCTTGTGAAACACAAGCGCACATGGGATGAAACAGGAGCGACTTGGCAGTTGTTCACCGGAACCTCTTGTGTCGCCGCTTCGTGGGCCTCGTGCCCAAAACGGCCAAAATTGTGCACAGGCATATCCACACAGGTACCCTCAGGATGACCCACATCATTCTCGCCTCTGGATCGGAGATCCGTCGACAGCTGTTGGAAAACGCAGGGGTATCCGTACGCGTGATCAAGGCCATGATCGATGAGGAAACGATAACCCAATCTCTGCGTGCCGAGGGCGCAAAAGCGCGGGACGTGGCCGATGCACTTGCGGAGTTCAAAGCGGAGAAAGTGGCAAGGCTCGAACCAGAGGCGCTGGTCATCGGGTCTGACCAGGTGCTGGATCTGCAGGGGGAGCTTTTGGCCAAGCCCGAGACGCCGGAGCATGCCATCGCGCAAATCACGGCGATGTCTGGCAAGACCCACCAATTGCTGTCGGCAGCGGTGATCTATCGCGAAGGCAAGCCGCTTTGGCGTCATGTCGGCGCCGTGCGAATGACCGTCAGATCGCTGAGTCCTTCCTACATCGAGAGCTATGTTGCGCGAAACTGGGACAGCATTCGACACTCGGTGGGGGGCTATAAGCTCGAGGAAGAGGGCGTCCGGCTCTTCAGCCAGGTCCAAGGTGACTATTTCACGGTTTTGGGGCTCCCGCTGCTGGAATTGCTGAGCTATCTCACCCTGAGGGGAGAGATCGACGGATGACAGAAATAAAAGTGCCCATAGCCGGGGTCATCGGAAACCCCATCGCGCATTCCCGGTCGCCACATCTGCATCGACATTGGTTGCACGTCTATGGGATCGAGGGATATTACGTGCCGCTCCATGTGCAGGGTCAGGACCTTGCCGAGGTGTTCCACGCTCTGCCGAAGTTGGGGTTCAAGGGTGTCAATGTCACCCTACCCTTCAAGGAACGCGCCATCGAGCTTGCGGACCGAGTGTCCGACAGGGCTGCGTTGATCGGGGCGGCGAACACGATCACCTTTCAACCTGATGGGACGATTCATGCGGACAATACGGATGGCTATGGGTTCATAGAAAATCTGAAGCATGGGGCGCCCGGCTGGTCGCCGCGCGCAGCAGCCATCGTGGTACTGGGGGCTGGCGGAGCAGCGCGAGGGGTTTTGTCAGCACTCCTCGAAGCGGGCGCGCCGGAAGTGCGTTTGGCCAATCGGACCCGCGCCAAGGCGGAGGCTTTGCGCAGTGATTTTGGGCCAAGGGTGACCGTTGTCGACTGGCACGGCGTATCTGACGCCATGGAAGACGCAGAGACCCTGGTCAATACCACATCATTGGGAATGACCGGCCAGCCTGATCTCGAGCTGAACCTCGATGCCCTGCCCCGTTCTGCGGTGGTGACGGATATTGTGTATCGTCCCCTGATGACACCTTTGCTGGAACAGGCGGTTGCCCGCGGAAACCCTGTAGTCGATGGCCTGGGCATGTTGCTCTTTCAGGCAGCGCCGGGTTTTGAGCGGTGGTTTGGCATGCGGCCAGAGATCACCCCTGAACTGCGGGCGGCCGCACTGGCAGAATGATCATTATTGGACTGACAGGCTCCATCGGCATGGGCAAATCAACCACCGCCGAGATGTTCGCCGCGCGTGGTCTCCCGGTCTGGGATGCGGATGCGGCCGTGCACAGGCTGTATGGTCCTAAGGGTGCGGCGATCGCACCGATACGCGCTCTTTTTTCTGAAGCGGTCAGCGAAGCTGGTGTCGACCGGACCGTTTTGAAGAGACTGATTTCCGAAGATCCCGATGTTTTGCGCGTGATCGAACAAGTGGTGCATCCCCTCGTGGCAGCAGACCGCACGGCTTTTGTAGACCAGGCACGCCTGGAGGGTCGGAAGGCCGTGCTTCTGGACATTCCGCTTCTTTTTGAGACTGGCGCAGCAAAAGACATGGATCTGGTGGTTGTCGTCTCGACCGATCCTGACACCCAACGTGCACGCGTTCTCGAAAGACCAGGCATGACCGAGGCGCAGTTTCAAGCCATCCTTGCCAAACAGCTGGCCGATGCAGAGAAGCGTACACGGGCAGATTTGATGATCGATACGACAACTCTGGACACCGCCCGGCAAGGCGTCGAAACTGTCCTGCAACGGGCAGAGGAGATGGGACATGCGTGAGATCGTGCTCGACACGGAGACGACCGGATTCGAGCCTTCGGAAGGCGATCGGTTGGTTGAAATCGGCGGAGTGGAGCTTTTCAACCATGTGCCTACGGGCCGGGTCTATCACCAGTACATAAACCCCCAACGGAGCATGCCCCAATCCGCCTTTGAAGTGCATGGGCTTGGTGACGACTTTCTTGCGGACAAGCCGCTCTTTGCCGAGGTTGCCGAGGCCTTCCTGGATTTCATCGGGGATGCGAAACTGGTCATTCACAACGCTGCGTTCGACATGAAGTTTCTGAACGCAGAGTTGGGTTGGCTGGGCAAACCGCTTCTGCCGATGGAACAAGCGATTGATACATTGGCTATCGCAAGGCGAAAGTTTCCGGGATCGCCTGCATCTCTCGACGCATTGTGCCGTCGGTTTGGTGTCGACAACTCGGCACGTGAGAAACACGGGGCGCTGCTGGATTCCGAGATCCTGGCCGAAGTGTACCTGGAGCTCATCGGCGGGCAGCAGCCGGGGCTGGAGCTGTCGAGTGTGCAGACCCCGTCCACACAAAGTATCGATAATGGGCGGCTCCGTGCCCGGCCTCGGCCTGCACCCTTGCCGTCCCGGGTGTCGGAAAAGGAAAAGGCGGCACATGCCGCCTTTGTCGAATCCCTTGGGCAGTCCGCGCTTTGGCGCACGGTGACCTGAGGTCTCAGACCTCGGCGCTCGGTGCTGCCTGCTGCGCGGCGGCGCGCCGCGCGATTTCCTGACGATACAGAGCCACAAAATCGATCTGATCCAGGTTGAGCGGCGGGAAGCCGCCATCGCGGGTCACATCGGAAACAATTCGGCGCACGAACGGGAAAAGCATGCGCGGACACTCGATCAGCAGGAAAGGATGCATCTGCTCGTCCGGCACATTGTCGATGAAAAAGATGCCGGCATAGTCCAGCTCCAGACCAAAGATCATATCGCCAGATTCTTTGGTTTTGGCATTGATGTTCAGCTTGATGGCAACTTCAAACTGCTTTTCAACCGTGCGCTTCTTGGCGTCCAGGTTCACCTGAACCTGAATGTCCGGTTGTCCTTCGCCCTGCACACCCTTCTGGGCAGCAATGTTTTCGAAAGACATGTCGCGGATGAACTGCGCCATGATCTTCAAGGTGGGCATTACCGGCTGTTGCTGCTGGTCCGCTGGAGCGGCAGCGCCGTTGGTTGTTTCGTCGGCCATGAAATCCTCGTCCAAAAACTGGTCTGGGCTCGCTCCTATCAGGATGCGCTGCGCCCCTCAATCCCGGGTGGGATCTTTCGTCCAGCCGGAAGGCCCGTTTGACCGGGGTGGTGTCTCATCGAGGTCAGCATATTCCGTCTCGATGATATCTGCGGTGGAAGTGCGTCGGTTTTGCGGCGCCCGCCCCATCTCGAACTGCTGCACCTTGATCCGGGCGCGCACGTAACGAATGATCGCAAGTCGAACCGGCGGCATCAGTAGCGAAAAGCCCACCGCATCGGTGAAAAACCCAGGCGTCAGTAAAAGTGCGCCTGAAAAGAGGATCATCGCGCCATGGGCCAATGCCTCGGTCGGATCGCGCAGATCCGCGAAGGATCCGCGTAAATCCGCCATCGCCCGCAGACCTTGCGAGCGGACCAGCGCCGTTCCCAGTAGGGCGGTCACGACAACGATTGCCAGTGTTGGCCATAGCCCTATCCAACCGCCGACCTGTATGAACAGGGCGATCTCGATCAGGGGCACAGCCACGAACAGGGCAAACAACCACATTTTCCGCTCCTTCAAATACAGGGGGATGGTGGACTTGCCCCCCTGTCGACCTTACATATGCAACCTGACCGGAGATACCATACATGCAGCGCTGCGCGAGGATCCTATGAATTCCAACATGCTCCAAATTCTTGTACTGCTTGGGGTCGCCGTTTTCCTGATCCTGCGCCTGCGCAGCGTCCTTGGCACGCGCGAGGGCTTCGAAAAGAAACCTGTGCCGCTGGACGGGCCGGAACGTGACGTCACGCCGCGTCGTGATTTCGAAGTGATCGAAGGCGGCCCGGATACGGACATCACTGATCACGTTCCCGATGGCAGCGACAGCGCTAAGGCTCTCGCCGCCATGAAGATGGCGGAGCCGGGCTTCAACGTGACCGAGTTCCTCGGCGGAGCAAAAGGCGCCTACGAGTGGATCCTAATGTCCTTCGAAAACGGCGATATGGACGACGTCCAGGGCTTCCTGTCCGAAGAGCTGTCCGAAGCGTTTTCGGAGGTGATCGAGCAGCGTAATGAACAGGGCCTTACTGTCGAGGCCGAGTTCGTCGGTGTGCGCGAGACCACGCTCGTGGAAGCCGCGTTCGACCGCGATACCCGAGAGGGTGAGGTGACCGTGCGGTTCGTGGGCGAGCTGACCTTTGTTGTGCGGAACGCCGAAGGCGAGATCGTCGAAGGCGATCCGACGGAGATCAAGCGTCAGAAGGACGTTTGGACCTTCGCGCGGGTCATGGGGTCGGATGATCCCAATTGGCGGCTCGTCGCAACCGGGGAATGATCCCGCTCCGCGCGGCGGTGCTGGGCGTTGGACTGATGGCTGGCGCCCCTCCCGCAGATGCATCTGTTGAACTTCTTGGTTTCGGTGACCTCAAAGGCTGGGCTGAGGATTCTCATACCGAGGCGCTGGAAGTCTTCCGGACAACTTGCATCGATCTGAAGGATCCAGCCTGGGGTCCCATCTGCGCAATTGCCCGTGCGACGGAGGATGCGCGCGGCTTTTTCGAAACCCTGTTTCTCCCGATCCTGATCAAGGGCGATGACGAGGCTCTCTTCACCGGCTACTACGAGCCTGAACTGCGCGCATCGCGCACGCGCGGCGGCGCGTATCAATACCCGATTTACCAAGTGCCACCCGAATTGCCCCGCGATCGGCCCTGGTATACCCGAGGCGAGCTGGAAGACCGCGGGATCCTGAACGGGCGCGGACTGGAGCTGGCTTACGCCACCGATCCGGTGGAGGTTTTTTTCCTTCAGGTTCAGGGCTCCGGCCGTCTGCGCTTGACCGACGGGACAGTGATGCGCGTGGGGTTCGCGGCGAAAAACGGCCATGACTATAGCTCTGTCGGGCGCGAAATGGTCCGGCGTGGGCTGTACCAGCCGCACCAGGTTTCCGCCGATCGGATCAAGGCCTGGGTGCGGGCCAATGGCGCCGCCGGCAAGCGGCTGCTGCACCACAACAAATCCTTTGTGTTCTTTCGTGAAGTATCCACCGTACCTGCCCATCTGGGGCCTTTGGGGGCGATGAACCGGTCAATCACGCCGATGCGGACCATCGCGGTGGATCCGACCTATACCCCCCTAGGGGCGCCGGTCTGGATCGAGAAGGGCGGGGCAGACCCCTTGCGCCGCTTGATGGTGGCGCAGGATACCGGCTCTGCGATCAAGGGGGCCCAGCGCGCGGACGTGTTCTACGGCTCAGGCGAGGCGGCGGGTGACAAGGCCGGGCGTATCCGCGATCCGGGGCGCATGGTTGTACTGCTACCGGTGGAGTTGGCGTTGTCCTACGTGGAAAGTGGGATGTGAAATGTCCAAGCGACCCCCGAGACGCCTGCGCCCCGACGAGGAGGAGATCTGGAAGCGTGTTGCCGAAACCGCCACGCCCTTGAGCAAGCCGCGGTTTCCGATGCCGCAGGATGTGACCCCAAGCCCGCGCAAGGCTCGATCCCCTGAAAAAGAGCCTATCTCGCCGTTCAGCATCGGGAGTGGCGCGGGTTTGTCCGAGACGCACGATCTGGCGCCTGGACTCGGTGAGCGGATCGCCGCCGCGCCGGTGACCATGGATCGCAAGGCCTTCGGCAAGCTCAAACGGGGCAAGTTGAAGCCCGAGGGGCGGCTGGATCTGCATGGCATGACGCTGTCTCAGGCGCATCCTGCGCTCAATCGGTTCATCCTCGGGGCGCATTCTCAGGGCAAGCGCCTGGTTCTGGTGATCACCGGAAAGGGCAAGGACCGCGATCAGGGCGGTCCGATCCCCGAACGTCTCGGCGTTCTGCGCCACCAGGTGCCCCATTGGCTGTCGATTCCACCGCTGTCCAGCGTCGTGTTGCAAGTTACAACGGCCCATTTGCGCCACGGTGGTGGTGGGGCATATTACGTGTATCTCAAGAGGCCGCGTTAGGCTCTCGTACGCCACAGGGCGGCGGCGAGGAGCCCGGTTGAGAGGGCTATATAGAGACTGATCAAGGGCATCTGCGCAGGGAAGGATGCCCCTGCATCGATGGCGAGACTGGTAATCAGCGGCCCTATCGCGGAACTCAGGACCATAAGGGCCATGGCGACCGACTTGATCGCGCCGAGGTGACGGGTCCCGAACATGTCCGCCCAAAAGGCCGCTGGCAGTGTGTTATTCGCGCCCACCGTAACCGCCAGAAGGCTTAGCCCGACCGCGAGGCCCAAGAGGGTTTCGGTGCCTGATATGACGATGAAGCTCAGCGCCAAGGGTAGGGTGAACAGGCACATCAAGAGGCGTGTGCCGAACCGGTCCACGAGAAATCCCGTGCCCAGCATCGCGAGAACCGAGACCACCGAATAGAGCGGAAAAAGCGCGACAAGATCGAGATGGGCGATATCCTTTTCCGCCGCCAGATGGACTTGTTGAAAGAAGAATGCGGTCACGAAGGCGGGCGTCGACAGAAGTGCCGGTACAATCGCCCAGAAGAAAGGTGCTCGCACGACCTCTGCCCGGGTCCAGTGGCGGCCGCCCGAACCAGTACTCTGACTGTCTTCGGCATAGCTTTGCGGTTGGCGTTCGCGGTGCAAAAGGGCCAGAAGCACCGGGATGGCCGCGAGGCTCAGCAAGGCCGCAAGACCCCAGAGCGCGCGCCACTCGACGACGGTCAAAAGCGCCACGAACAGGATCGGAAGCAACGCTTCGCCCACCGAATACCCAAGCGAAGACACGGATATCGCCTTTCCGCGATTGGCTGAGAACCAGCGCGCCATAGCCACGCGGCCCACATGGGTCACCATGCCCTGACCGCCGAGACGCAAGCCAAACACCACCAGTGGAAGGGCCCAGACCCAAGGGTTGACCGCCATGGCCAAGCAGGCCGCAGCAAGGCCTGCAAGCGCCCAGGGCCCAAGGCGGCGGACGCGATAATGGTCGGTCAGGGTGCCGAGCCAGACCATGACCGCAGCAGACCCCAGTGTGCCCAGTGCATAGATGGCGCCCCACGCGCCGTGGCTCAGCCCGAAACTGTCCTGGATGTCGCCGGCGAAGATGGCGATGAAAAAGGTCTGCCCATAGCTGCCGGAGAACGCCAGCAGCCCCCCGGCGCCTAGCCAACGGGCGTTTTGACGAAGGAATCCCGGAGTGGTCATTCCACGCTTCTATGCGCGACGCAGGGCGCGTGGCAGATCAGAGGACGTAGCGGCTGAGATCGGTATCGCGAGTCAGCGCGCCGAGATTGGCCTCGACAAACTCCGCATCCACGGTGATCTCGTCGCCGGAGCGGTCCGGAGCGGCGAAGCTGAGTTCCTCGAACACCCGTTCCATCACTGTATAGAGCCGCCGCGCGCCGATGTTCTCCACCGATTGGTTCACCTCCGCTGCGATGCGCGCAAGCGCTGCGATGCCATCCTCGGCGAAGGTGACAGTGACGGATTCCGTGCCCATCAGCGCGGTGTATTGCAGTGTCAGAGCATTGTCGGTCTCGGTCAGGATACGGACGAAATCCTGTTCGGTCAGGGGACGCAACTCGACCCGGATGGGCAGGCGCCCCTGAAGTTCCGGCAGCAGGTCCGAAGGTTTGGCGATGTGGAACGCACCCGAGGCGATGAAGAGCACATGATCGGTTTTCACAGGACCGTACTTGGTGCTGACGGTCGTGCCCTCGATCAGGGGCAACAGGTCACGCTGTACGCCTTCGCGGCTTACATCAGCGCCACGGGCGTCGGAGCGAGCGCAGACCTTGTCGATCTCGTCGAGGAAGACAATGCCGTTCTGTTCCACCGCTGTGACGGCACTGCGATTGACCGCTTCATCGTCCAGCAGTTTGTCTGCCTCTTCGCTGATCAAGACCTCGTAGCTCTGTGCCACAGTCAGCTTCTTGCGCACGGTGCGCCCACCAAACGCCTTGCCGAACAGCTCACCCAGATCCATGCCGCCGCCCATGGGGTTCATGCCGGGCTGGCCGGGAATTTCGAACATGCTCATCGGGTTGGAAGTATCTGCCACCTCCAGCTCGATCACCGTATCGTCCAGTTCCCCGGCCTTCAGCTTCTTGCGGAACATCTCGCGGGTGGCTTCGCGGGCGTCTGAACCCGCGATGGCTTCGATCACACGCTCTTCAGCGGCCTGATGGGCGTTCGCCTTCACCTCTTCGCGCATGTGATCGCGAGTCATGGTGATGGCGTTCTCGACGAGGTCGCGGATGATCTGTTCCACGTCACGGCCGACATAGCCGACTTCGGTGAACTTGGTGGCTTCGACCTTGATGAACGGCGCGCGTGCCAGTTTCGCCAAGCGGCGGCTGATCTCGGTCTTGCCGACGCCGGTCGGGCCGATCATCAGAATATTTTTGGGATAAACCTCTTCGCGCAGGTCATCCGACAGCTGTTTGCGGCGCCAGCGGTTGCGCAGGGCAACGGCCACAGCCCGTTTGGCATCCTTCTGCCCGATGATGAACCGATCAAGTTCGGACACGATTTCGCGGGGGGTCAGGTCGGTCACGAGCGGTCTCCTGCGCTTGTCTTGGGGGCTAGGTAAAGGCGCGGCGTGAAAACAAGCCGCGTTGCGGGTCAGGCGTCGATCGCTTCGACAGTCAGGTTTCCGTTGGTGTAGACACAGATATCGGCCGCGATCTGCATTGCCTTGCGGGCAATCGTTTCGGCGTCGAAATCCGCCTCCATCAGGCCACGGGCGGCCGCAAGGGCGAAATTTCCGCCAGAGCCGATGGCGGCGATGTCATGCTCCGGCTCCAGGACATCGCCCGCCCCTGTAATCACCAGAAGAAGGTTTCCATCGGTCACGATCAGCATCGCTTCGAGCTTTTGCAGGTACTTGTCGGTGCGCCAGTCCTTGGCCAGCTCCACCGCCGCGCGCTGCAACTGCCCGGGGGTCGCTTCGAGCTTGGCTTCCAGCCGTTCCAGCAGGGTGAAGGCATCGGCGGTCGAGCCTGCGAAACCCGCAACGACCTCGTGCCCGCCTGGGGTCAGGCGGCGCACCTTGCGGGCGGTTCCCTTGATGACGGTCTGGCCAAGGCTGACCTGCCCGTCGCCGGCGACCACAACCTTGCCGTTCTTCTTGACGCCGATGATGGTGGTGCCGTGCCAGCCGGGGAAGGATGTCTCAGTCATGGGGCCTCCGTAATCTGGGCCATATATGCGGGTCCGGGCGCGGTTTCGCAACGGGCCAAGCAAAAGGGCGCCCGAAGGCGCCCGTTCCGGTGCGTGTGAGGCAGAATCAGAGTGACTCTTCGATCCAGCTTTGCAGGGCGGCTTTCGGGGCGGCGCCGACCTTGTTCGACACGACCTCGCCGTTCTTGAACAGGAACAGCGCAGGAATACCGCGCACCCCCATCTGTGCGGGTGCGTTCGGGTTCTCGTCCACGTTGAGCTTGGCGATCTTCACCTTGCCGTCGAACGTCACGCTCAGTTCTTCGAGCGCCGGGCCGATCTGCTTGCAGGGGCCGCACCATTCCGCCCAGAAATCCACCACCACGGGGATGTCGGATTTCGTGACTTCGGTGTCGAAGGTTTCGTCGGTTACGGCAACGGTTGCCATGGCTATGGCCCTCCTTGGGGGATGCATGTGTCAGCCCCGGAACCTATGAACCGGGCCAGGAAAGGTCAAGCTGGCGGCGTCCTTTGTAACGCCGCAATCACCAAACCGTGGGGCAAGGGCATGAGAGTCGCGGTTCGGGTCCAGAGGATCGCTGTCTCGATGGACATATCCGGATAGATCGCGGCGAGAGCTTCGGCATAAGCGCCCATCTGGCGCAGCAGGCCTTCGGGGGTGTCTTCTGGGTGCGCAGGGACGGCCTGGTTGCTTTTGAAGTCGACGGCGACGATACGCTCCGGTCCAATGATGAGACGATCGACTGTCCCAAGGATCTGTGCGCCATTCAGGCCGGGCAGGGGCGCGGTCAGGCTGACCTCGGCAAGCGTGTCCGGAGCGAAAAGCGGCTCTAAAGCGGGGTTTTCGAGGACGCCGCGCGCTTCCGCCAGAAGGTCTGCGACAGTCTCGGGGTTGTCCTCCGCTCCCAGAAGGCGCGGCGCGAGGCTTGCCCAACTTTCCGGTGGATGATCCGGCAGATGCTCCAGAAGCAGGTGAATCTGCTTACCACGTCTTTGGGCCGCATCCTTGTCGAGGCCATCGATTGCATTCTCGATCACTTTCGCCCCACCGAGATCGGAGGGTGCACGGGTGGTGCGCCGTTCAGGCATCGGAGGCATTGGTGCGAAGGCGGGCTGTTGTGGACTATGGGCCGTATGGAGGGGCATGGGGGAAGGGGCATCGGGGGGCCAGACCCCTTGCTCAAGCCGCAAGCCGGTCCCGGTCGGAAACTCCACCTCGTGGGGCGTCTGTGCCTCGATACCCTCGGTCACCATGGCGTGCCAGCTGTCCGTGCCGGTCCCGGTCTCCCCCGCGGCGGCCACGATCAGCCAGCTCTCGGCGCGGGTCATGGCGACATAAAGCAGGCGCATCCGCTCTTCGGTGTCGCGCAGTGCAATCTCCTCGGCGCGAGGCTTTATAACTTCGGGGCGCGTTTCCTTGTTTCCGGCCCACACCAAGGGGCCATCTTCAAGCGGGAGCAGCTTGCTGCGAGTGTTGGTATTGGACGGTTTTGCACAATCGGGCATGATGACGATAGGGGCTTCCAGTCCCTTGGCACCGTGGACTGTCATCACCCGGATCTCGTCCCGACGGGCGTCTATCTGACGTTTAATGCTCATGTCGTCCTGCCGGAACCATGCCACGAAGCCGCTCAGGCTGGGTATTTCGGTCTGCTCGTATTGCAGGGCTTGGTCGAGCAGGACGTCGATGCCTTCCTCGGCTTCCTCGCCCAGCCGCGCAATTAGCCGTTCGCGCCCGCCATGGCGGGTAAGCACCCGTTCAAGCAGGTCGTATGGGCGCAGGAAATCAGCCTGATCCCTGACATCCTGCAGGAAAGCGCGGGTTTCACCGTGCGCGTCGCTGTCGCGCAAAGCCGCCCAGAGGAAGCGGTTTCGGTTCGGCTGTGCGAGGACGTGCAGCTCGCGCTGGGTCCAGCCGCAGAGTGGGGAACGCAGCACGCAGGCCAACGCCATGCTATCCTCCGGCGTCGCGGCAAAGGCCAGCAGTGCCATCAAATCCTGCACCGCCAGTTCCGCCCCCACACGCAGCCGGTCCGAACCCGCGATTGGCAAGCGTTCGGTCTTGCAGGCGCGGATCAACTCGTGGAAGATCTCGGACCGTTTTTGCACCAGAACCAGAAAATCGCCGGGCGTGATCGGGCGAGTCTCGCCCTTGGCGGAGGTGATCTGCGTGCCGCTCTCAAGCAGGCGTCTGATCTCTGCCGCAATCTTGCGGGCCAGTACGTGACGCGGATCGTCCGCGGCGATCTTGTCCACCGGGTCGGTCCAGTTTTGGGGCGTCTGTTTTTCGGCCTTCGCCAACGCAGGCCACAGGTCGACCCGCCCCGGCAGGGCTTCGTGAAACGCGATGTGTTCCGACCCGCCGCCGAGGCCCTGGTGCTGGAACCGAGAGAAGGTCTCGTCCACATGACGCAGTACGGCCCTCGACGATCGGAACGAAAACAGCAGCAGCCGTTCCTGCAACGGCGTGCCGACCTGGGCCAGCTCGGTGCCGAAATGCTGGCGCATCCGGTCAAACCCGGCGGGATCGGCGCCTTGGAATGAATAGATCGATTGTTTCTGGTCCCCGACCACGAAAATGGTGCGCAAGACATTGGTGCGCGCGCCCTGACCGGCGGTGAATTCGCGCGTCAGCAGGCGAATGACATCCCATTGCACGGGCGAGGTGTCCTGCGCTTCGTCCACCAGCATATGGTCGATCCCGCCATCAAGTCGGAAGAGAACCCATTGCGCCACCCCCGGATCGGTCAGAAGCGTCTTGGCGCGCAGGATCAGATCGTCGAAATCCAACCAACCACGCGCGTCCTTGCCCGCCTGGTAGGCCTTCAGGAACACGTTGGCGAAGTTGTGGACGATCCGGGTCTGCGCCGCGATTTCCAACGCCAGACGAGGCTGTCGCGCTTCGGCGACACGACACATCAGGTCGTTCAGCGCGCCCATGTCGGCGCCGAGCGCGGTCCGCGTGGCTTTCGTCGGGAAGGCGTCGGTCTTGGGCGCGAAAGGGCCGGCCTTGGCCGTCGCACCATAGAGTAGCAAGCCCTCCAGAACCTCGAACCACGTTGTATCCGGCGCACGGTCTGCAAGTTCTTGCAGCTTTGCCGCGGCTTTGGCATCGGTTGAACTGCCGGTGGCGCAGGCTTTCGCGACACGCCCGATCAAGTCGCGATCCTTGGCTTGAAAGGTGCGGTCCGCGAGCGCTGTGATGCTATCCCCTGGAGCCAATCCAAGGGTCTTTTCGATAATGCCTTGGGCGGGCTGGCTTGTGAGCGCCTCGCGGTGGCTCAGAAGTTCTTTCATGAGCTCCGGCAAGTTCGTCTCGTCCACGCTCTGCGCGAGGGCAAAGAGGCTGTCGCGACCCGGTCCCTCGGCCATCTGGCGCAGCACAGCCCGTTGCAACTCGGCCTCGGCGCGACTGTCCATTTCGGTGAATTGCGGCGACACGCCAGCTTCCATCGGAAAACGGCGCAAAAGGCTGGCGCAGAAGGAGTGGATCGTCTGGATCTTCAGTCCGCCCGGGGTCTCGATCGCTCGGGCAAAGAGCGTGCGGGCGCTGCGGCAACGCGCTGCCGTGATCTCGACCTGCAGCAGGCCCAGCTCGGCCAGTCGCCGCCGCAGGTCGCCATCATCCAGCATCGACCAACCTCCGAGCGTGCGGAAGAGCCGGTTCTGCATCTCGCTCGCGGCGGCTTTCGTATAGGTCAGGCAGAGAATGCGTTCCGGAGGTACGTCTTCGAGCAGCAGTCGCGCCACCCGGTCGGTGAGAACCTTGGTCTTGCCCGAGCCCGCATTGGCCGACAGCCAAACCGACGAAGTCGGGTCCGCAGCGGCGATTTGCGCGCGCGTTGCGTCGTTCGGGGCCGGGGCAGTCATGGCATTTCCTCCGAAACGGGCGTGTCGCTTTGATCCCATTCGCCGAACCGGCTCAGGTGGTCGTAATCCGAGACGTATTTCATGTCGCGAGGCATCCGGCGCGCCGTGAAGCCGCGTTCTCCGGACAGAAAATCGTCCATGATTTTGGCGAACTCATCCCTTGCGCGCCCGACATCCCCGGGCTCGAAGGTAAGGGCGCGGATCTTGAGGTCCTTGTTGATCTGCAGATAGGCGATTTCGGAAACGGTCAGGGGCGGCAGGTCTTCGAACCTGCCTGCCTCGGCGATCACCGCTTCGAGGTGGAGCTGTTTGGTAAACGCCTCCACTTCTTTCTCACCAGGGACAGTTCCGGTCTTGTAGTCGTAGATGATGGCGGTCCCATCCGGGGCGATGTCGATCCGGTCCGCCTCGCAGGTGAGGCGTACACCGGAGGCCAGCGTCAACTCTCCGCGCCGTTCCAGGGCGGCGGGGGTCGCTCGCCTAAGGCGGGCGACTTCTGCCTCTGCCAGTTGGGTGGCATAGCTTTCGAACCGGGCGCGCCATTGGGTTCTGACCTCGGGCCAAGGGACGTGTTCATCCAGCACACGGGCCGCGATCTGCCGCAGCAGGGTCGCGGTCATCTCGGTGCCCGCCATCACCTGTGACAGAGCCGTTTCCAGTACTTTGTGCAGGACCGTGCCGCGTAGGGCCGCGTCGGCAGGGCGGTCCAGCGGATCGAGAGGGCGCAGGCCCAGAACCGTGCCACAATAGATCTCGAACGGGTCGCGGATGAGAGTTTCGACACGAGAGGCCGAAATGCGCGGCGGGAACTGCCCCGGCGCCGGGATCGGTGAAGGTCGCTTCGCAAGAGGCATCACGGCGGCGGGTCGGTCGAGGCCACGCGCCCGGGTGACGATGGCAGCACCCCGTGTGCGCATTCCCGCAAGGGCTGCGCGGCTCTCATCGCTCAACCCGTCGAGCAGATTGGTGATCCGGTTCAACCAGCGGGATGGCACGGTTTCCGCTTCGCTGTCGCGGGTGGCGCGCGTCAGAATCACTTCCCGTGCGCCCATCGCTTGCTGAAAGTCATGGGCCGACAAGCCGACCTGACGCTCAGGCACCAAGAGCCCCGCCTCGTGACGCATCTTGCGGTTCATCCAGGGGTCAGGATCGGGCCGCTTGGGCCAAATCCCGTCGTTGAGACCGGCGAGGATAACGACATCCGCGCCTTGAACGCGCGCCTCTAGCGTGCCCCATATCATGATCCGGGGGTCGGGCCGGACCGGATCGCGCACTTCTTCCTGCGCCAGCATGCGGGCCAGCAGGGCTGCGAAATCACCGGACGCGAACGAGCCCCCATGGGCCGCTTCGAGTGCCAGGGCATCCAGAACGGCTTTGGCTTTCTCCCCTGCGGTTTTGTCCCACAGGCCCCCGGCGCCTTCGGCGCCAGGTCCTGCCGCAAGCCGTTCTGATGCATTGCGATGAACCGTGGCCAGCGTGTCGAGCGGGGCGTCTTCGAGTGTGGTGAGGGGTCCCACCGTGGCGAGCACCCAGTCCATCCAGGCCGCGCGCGCGGGATCGGCGGGACTGTCCGTGCGAGACGGGGAGGATGCCGCCCAGGCCCGCAGGCGGGCCTCGGACAGTTCCACGAAGGGGGCTTTTCGCAGATGAAGCTCCAAATCGCGGCTGTGGCGCAGGTGGTCACCGCGGTCCGGGCGTTCGGAATGGGTCAGTGGATGCTTGAGCAGGATCAGAAGCGCGCTGGCAGACAGCTCCGCACCCATCATTGCCGCCACATGAGACAGGAAGCGCCCCGGCGCCGACAGGACCAGCGGGCGACCGGCGCTGTCATCTGGTTCGATCCGCCATCGGTCCAGTGCCGCGGTGACCTGGCGTGTCAGACCTCGGTCCGGTGTGATAAGGGCCGCGCGTTTGCCCGCAGCGGCCGAGTCGCGCAGAGCGACGGCGATGCTCAGTGCTTCCTCACGCTGAGAGGCGGCTTCGATCAATGTGGTATTTGCAAGCGCTTCGGGCAGGTCGCGCAAATCCGGCCCCTCGGCGCGCCATTGGTCCGTAACGGGTGCAGGCCGCAGCGCGAGGGAGACGAGGCGATTGCGTCCGGGTGCGGGGGACGCGGTATCGGTCCAAAGGGGCAGACTTGCGGGGTCAAGATCGAGCGCCTGCAAAAGGCGGGCGAAGCGAAACTGCGGATGATCTTCGCCGATCAGCGCATCGCTCATCTCTGCCCAGACCTTTGGGGGCTGATCCGTGTCGAACCCGGGCAAAAGCAGCGCGCCTTGGGGCAGACGGGCCACCGCTGTCATCAACAGGGCCGTGGTGCCCCGCGATCCGGTGGATCCGGCGATCAGGATCGGATGCCGGGGCGGGGTATCCTGCCATTGAGCGATCTTGCGCAGGACCGCTGCCCGTTGCCGTCCCTCCGGTCCGACGGCGCCGCTGCTATCCTTGAGGAAGGGCCCGATGATGGAGATGAACGCAAGCGCCCGCTGCCAATGAGCCGAAAGGTCCTCGACATCAAGCGCGGCCAATTGCTGGAGGGATACTCCCTCGCCCTCGCACTCTTCCAGAAGGCTGACGAGACTGATGGTCAGGTCGAGTGCCGCGCTCCGGGGGGCCAGGTCCGGTGTCGTTTCCAGTAGGCCGAGCACCAGCCTGCGCAGATCGAGCATACGCCGCAGCGGCGAAAGGGTTGCCGGGGCCCTGTCGGTCCCGGCTTCGGCCCCCAGGTCGGTGATCAGCCGGATCTTCGGCAAGAAGCCCGCGCGCCCGCGATCGCTCAGCACCTCTTGCAGCCGTCGCTGCATTCGTCCCGTGTTGACCAGGATTTCCACCTGACCAAGTGCATGGGGTGGCTGCGACCCGAGCCGTTCGAGCAGTCCGGCCACAGTCTCTGCCGGGAAATCGAGTCCGATGGGTACACCGAATACACGGGGGCTGTCCTGGGCGGGGAAAAGTTGGATCATGTGTGTGTCTTCAACAGGATTTCGGCGGTCTCGATGCCCATGGGCGTGCCGACATCGGCCCAGTGACCGGAAAAAACCGCACCGTACAAGCGGCCCTCCACGGCGTACTTGTCCCAGAGCAGGTTGAGGGAGAATGCCTTTTGCTTGATGTCAGACAGACCTGCGGGATCGATGATTTGCGCGCCGGAATAAACCCAAGGTCCTCCACGGCTCAGGCGCCCTTCGGGGCCGAGGGCAAAATTGCCTGGCCCGGTATAGCCCAGGGCGCGGGCGCGTGGCAGCAGCAGCAGAAGCGCGGCCATATCTTGCGGGCGCCAGGCGGCACTGAGCTGCCTTAGCGCACTGTGGTCGGTCCAGACCGCGTCGGAATTCAGGGTGAAGACCGGGCCTTCGCCGAGGAGGGGCAATGCCTTGCGCAGTCCGCCGCCGGTTTCAAGTAGCGCGGCACGCTCGTCACTGATGCGGATACCCGGGCGGTCGGCGAGATGGGCTGCGATCTGGTCGCCCAGATGGTGAATGTTCACTACCTTGCGGGGGATTTCTGCCGCCTCGGCGAGCGCGAGGGCGTGGTCGAGCAAGGGCTTTCCTGAGACTTCGATCAGTGGTTTGGGCCGCTTATCGGTCAGGGGCGCCATTCGGGTGCCGCGCCCGGCGGCGAACACCATCACAGCGCTGGGCATGAACCCGCCCGTGCCTTGAGATCGTCCAAATGGGCTGTGGATGGCTCGGGCAAAATCGCGTGGGTCGTATCCGCGAGCCTGCGCAGGGCCGGGTGGTCGAGGTTACCCTGCAACTGCCCCCAGACGCGGGGGATCAGGTCCACGTATCGCGGCTTGTCGAAATGCAGCGACAGCCGCGCGAACACGCCGAGGATGCGCAAGGCGCGCTGGGCGCCCAGGACCGCGAAGGCCTGTGTGAACGCGGCGCGATCCGCGGCGAACCAGGACCAGCAATCCGCGCTCAGCCGGGCCACCAGATCGGGATCGAGGTCACGGCGTGCGTCTTGGAGAAGGGAGGCCGCGTCATAGACAGGGTGGCCGAGGCCCGCGTCCTGGAAATCCAGAAGCCCCACGCGACGCAGGCCGGTCTCTTCCGGGTACCAGATCAGGTTTTCGGCATGATAGTCGCGCAGCACAGGCACGTGGCGTGACCAGTCCAGCGTCGCGAGCGCCTCTTCCATTACCTTACGAAGCCTGACTGCGGCGTCAGGATCGCCCGCATACCAGGTTGCAGCGAGGCCCGCCGCCTGCGCCATCTCGGCCCGCCCATAGCCCGGAAGCTCGGGGGCGGGGTGGTCGTGGAGTGTTTTCAGGGCTCGTAATGCCTCGGTATAATAGAGGTGTTGCAGGTCTGGATCGCGCTCGAATTCCCTTGCAAAGAGCCTGTCCCCGAGATCCTCCAGCAAGAGAAATCCCCTGGTGCGATCTTCGCCGAGGATAGCGGGCGGGTGCAGGCCGATAACCGACAGGTGCCGGGCGATCCGCAGGAACGGATCTGTGCTTTCACCGTGGTCCGGTGGCGCATTCATCAGAACCGCGCGTTTGCCGTGTGTCTCCACTCGGTCATAACTGCGCAGAGACGCATCGCCCGCCAGTGGCGTCACCTTTGCCTGCGCCCAGCCGATCTGCGCTAGGAAGCGGTCCTTTTCCGCCTGCCGCCTCATGCGGCCAGATCCAGACAGGGGTTGATGCGACGTGACCATTCTGCTCCGAAGGCGGTGAGGGTCATGTCGCGTTGCAACGGGGTCGCGTCCGGGATGCGCAGGTCAATCACCAGCGCATTCGGCGGTATCTGGTTGCCCAATCGATCCGGCCACTCAATGAGGGTGATTGCATCACGGAAAGCTTCTTCCAGCCCGAGCGCTAGGACCTCCTCGGGGTCCGTGAGGCGGTAGAGGTCACAATGCCACAGGTCCACGTTCCCAAGGGCATAGGTCTGCACAAGCGTGAACGTGGGAGAGGGTACGTCCTCCATAACACCGATAGCGGCAAGGCGTGTCTGGATGATGGCGCGGCTGAGCACAGTTTTGCCGGCGCCGATCTCCCCGACAAGCAGAAGTGCATCGCCCGGTTGCAAGACCGGCGCGAGACAAGCTCCGAAGGCGCGCAGACTGTCTTCGCTGGTCAGGGTCAGTCGGGCGAGGGCTTCGGGTTCCATGGCTCCGTTGTACCGGATGATGCAAGGCTCGCAAGCCTTTGCGCCGCAGGGCCCGGGGGTCACGCGGTTTGGGCGATCTCGGTCTTGGCGGGCTGGAACTCCGGCACGGCTTCGAGGGTCTTGAACCCTACCAGGGTCATGCCTTGGGCGAGCGGCGCCACCCGGCAGCGCAGGATCGTGCCGCCATCTTGAAGACGGGCGTAATCTTCCCAATCGGCGCGGCCCTGGCTTGTGGTGGCGAAGTCGCGAATGTCACCCCAGATCGGGTTGGGTTGGCACGATTGCTGCCAATGGCGCGTGGCATCCACGATACTTACCGGCATCAGTCCGTCATTCTCGGAGACATCCCAAAGCTCGGAATAGGCCTTGTTTGACAGCACCAGCGTGCCGTTTTCCGAGAACACCGCGATTGCCTCTTCCAGCGTGTCGAGCGCGGTCTGCCCCAGCTCGATCTCGGAACGGAATCGCCGTGTGAGGGAGACTTCCGAGGAAATATCCTCGAAGGTCAGGGCGATTCCGCCGTCGTGATGGGGGCGGCCGAGAATGCGGTAGTTCTGGCCCGTGGGCAACGCCCAGGTTTCCTCGAACGTACCGGAAGAGGCGGCCTTTTCCAGCCCGGTAAGCCGGTTGCGCCATTCCTTGTAGTCCTTCGGTTCGGGCAGCATGTTCTTGTCGCGCAGCCGGTCGAGCACTTCGGACAGTCCCGGCCGCGCGCTGAGCCATTCGGGCTCAAGGGTGGTCAGGTCGGTGAGTGCCGGGTTGAACAGCACCAGCTGGCGCCGTTTGTCGAAGATCGCGAGCCCCACCTGCAGATGGGCAAAGGTGCTGGTCAGGGTCTGGACGAAGTTGCGGAGGGAAACCTCGGCCTTCACGGTCATGTCGATCGGCGTGGCGGAATAGAGAATTTCGTCCTGAACGCGGAAGCCCTGCACCTCGAACCAGCGCTTCTCGCAATCCTCCATGTCGATCGAGATACGGCGGTGTCCAGGGGTGTCCGGATGGGCGAGGGATTTCTGTTTGAACAGGTGGGGCATGGGCCAGCGCCCCGCGCGGTCCGGATGGAGCTTCTCGGTCAGGTCGATATAGGGTTTGTTGGCCCAGGTCAGGGCGCCATCCTTGTCCTGCCGCCAAAGGATCAGGGGAATGTGTTCGACCGTGGCGCGCAGCTGCGCGAGTTCTCGGCGCTGGGCGGTGATCTGGTCTGCGCTCGGCCCGTCGAGATCGGTCCGGACGGGCAGTGTAGGACCGGGCCCTTGGGCAAAGTCCCGGTTTGAAAGTGTGTTGAGCGCATACAGCGCCAGTGCCGCGGTCAGAAACGCAACCGCGAGAAGCGTCGCCAAGAGCGTGAAGTCCATGCCAGCCATTGCACAATCTGCTTATGTTTTTTCTCAAATTGGCCGGGAAAGGTTAATACCCGCTTAAACCTGAATCGGTTGGTTCAATCCGAGTGGCTGGCTTTCTTCGAGATCGGGCAGGGCGATCTGCTCCCGTGGCCAGATGGCCTCGACAATCGCGCCCCCGCGGACCGGACGTTCTTCGCGGGGCAGGAACGGGTCGGAGCCATTGGCGAAGCTGAGCTCGGCCCCGGTGCGTTCCAGCAGCGTCTTGGCGATGAACAGGCCCAGGCCCATGCCCTCGTATCCCGGACGTCGGCTATCGGTTTGGGTTTTGCGCTTGCGCACGAACGGGTCACCTATTCGACCCAGCAAATGGGTGGGATAGCCTTCGCCATCGTCGATAATCCGTACAAGGATCACGTCGTCGGTCCAGTGAAGATCGATCCAGACATTGGCCTCGGCGAAATCCACGGCGTTCTGAACCAGGTTGCGGATACCGTGGATGATCTCAGGCTGGCGCTGGATGATGGGTTGCTGGTTGCTGCCGCCGGGGGCAGGGGAGATGTCGAAATGCAGGGTCTTGCCGCGTTGGGCGTGGGGGTCGGCGGCCTCCCGTACGACGGCGGCCAGCGGTGCGGTTTTAAGATGCAGGTCATCCTTTCCCGCCCGTCCCATGGACCGCAGGATGTCACGGCATCGATCTGCCTGATCGCGGATCAGCTCTGCGTCTTCGCGCAGGATCGGGTCTTCGAGTTCTTCGGCAAGCTCCTGGCTGACGAGTTTGATCGTGGCCAGTGGGGTTCCGAGCTCATGGGCGGCGGCGGCCACCACACCGCCGAGATCGGTCAGCTTCTGTTCCCGCGCCAGTGCCATCTGGGTAGCGAGCAGCGCTTCCGACATGGAATTCGTCTCGCCGGTGACGCGGTAGGCATAAGCGCCGAGAAACATCACACCGATCACGATGGCGCACCAGAACCCGAAGACGAGCACATCGGGCATCCGCAGGATGAAGCCCTGCTCGGTGCGCAGGGGCACATGGAGGAAGGCAACCAGCGTGATCAGGACGATCGCGACTGCGCCCAGCAACATGGTAGAACGCAGGCGAAGGGTAGCCGCCGAAATGGTGACCGGGGCGAGGATCAGAAGCGCGAAGGGGTTGTTCAGCCCCCCAGTGAGGTAAAGCAGGAATGCCAGCTGCGAGACATCGAAGAGCAGGGTGAGCATCGCCTCGTTTTCGGATAGCCGCTTGTTCTCCGGATACACGAACATGGCGATCGTGTTGGCGATGAACGACGCACCGATCGCCAGATAAAGAAGGCCGTAGTTCAGTGTGAGATTCAAAATTTGGGAGGCCACGGCGATCGTCACGATCTGCCCGGTAATGGCCAGCCAACGCAACAGGATCAGCGTCCGCAAGCGCACCCATGTGCTGCGGTCCTTTGGAACTACGGGCGGCGCAGCGCTGTCTGTCATGCTCTCGGTCGAAATGTCACAGGCATCTGGACTTCGACCATAGTGTGTCCCCACCTACAAATACAACCAGAGTCGATTGGATGGCATACAGGGAGAAGAGCCATGAAGCTGTACGGTGCCACGGCGATTGCGCTGGTCACGGCCATGATCGGCGGGACCGTCTACATGGCGTTTTTCAACTCGCCTGACGACCCGTTGGCGCAATGCCGCGGCGGTGTTGTCGCGACGGGCAGCGCGTCTATTGGGGGGCCGTTCGAGCTGGTCTCTGAAACCGGCGAGACCGTTACCGAAGCCGAGGTTCTGACGCGCCCATCCCTGGTCTATTTCGGCTACACCTTTTGTCCAGATGTGTGCCCGATGGACGTGGCGCGCAACGCTGAGGCCGTCGACTTGCTGCAGGAGCGGGGCTATGATGTGCAACCGGTCTTCATCTCAGTCGACCCGGACCGGGATACACCGGAGGTTGTGGAGTGGTTCACCGACGCCATGCATCCCGATATGCTGGGGCTGACCGGATCGCCGGAGCAGGTAGCGGCGGCGTCACGCGCCTACAAGACCTATTACCGCAAGCAGGAAGGCGACGAAGAGTATTATCTCGTCGACCACTCTACTTTCACGTATCTGATGCTTCCGGGCAGTGGATTTGCCGATTTTTTCAGACGCGAAGACTCCCCCACGCAGATAGCAGAACGGGTCGCCTGCTTTCTGGAGCACTCAACCTGAGGTCGACATTTGACCACGGGACAAAATGCCACTACAGAAATATTAATTGACGCGATTGGTACGTTTGACGGTCAGGGGGACAGATGACTGAGCAACCCGCACGCGATATCGGCCCGGATGCATCACTGCTCCTTGTGGATGACGATGAACCGTTTCTGCGCCGCCTTGCGCGCGCCATGGAAAAGCGCGGCTTCGAGCCGGAAATGGCGGGATCCGTGGCGGCTGGGAAGGCCATCGCAACCGCCCGCCCGCCCGCCTACGCCGTGGTTGACCTGCGATTGGATGATGGAAATGGTCTCGATGTGGTCGAGGTACTTCGCGAAAGGCGCCCCGATGCGCGAATTGTTGTTCTGACCGGTTATGGGGCGATTGCGACTGCAGTGGCGGCCGTGAAGATCGGAGCGACGGACTACCTGTCCAAGCCCGCCGACGCCAATGACATCACGGCGGCCTTGCTCGCCCGTCCCGACGAGTTGCCGCCGCCGCCGGAGAACCCCATGAGTGCCGACCGGGTGCGGTGGGAGCATATTCAGCGGGTCTATGAATTGTGCGACCGAAACGTTTCCGAAACGGCGCGTCGGCTCAACATGCATCGCCGGACACTGCAACGTATCCTGGCAAAGCGATCCCCGCGCTGAAATTTTCTTGTTAAGACGGACAGGGCCCGCTGCAGCGGGCCTTTTTCGTTCTTGGTGCCGTCATGTGTCTTGGTCCGCTGATCTCATGACAAGAGGAAGGCATATTCAGGCGCGGGTTATCCGGTCTGCGCGAGAAGCGTCTCATGACGCTGCGTATACGCACGCCGTACTTCAACTGGTGGCCGGAGATGCAAGGCGAGGCCGTCCAGCACACCTTCTTTCGGTTTGCCGAAGAACTTCGTGGCTTCACTCTCCGAAAACCCCGCGATCTTGACCGCTTCCAGCCAGGCGCTGACTCGATCCGCCCGCTTGATCGCGGCCTTCACCGTTTTCGGCAAGAGCGCGGGCAGGCCGAAGCGCAGATGGATCGCTGCGGTCAAACGCTCGTCCAGCGCGCCGTAGCCCGGGCCGACAGCCGCCTTCACCGGTGAGATCATGTCGCCAATGACGTATTCCGGTGCGTCGTGCAGCAGCGCAGCCAAGCGCCACTTTGCCGGCGCATCAGGCACCAGTCGCCCGTAGAGCGTTTCTACCAGAAGCGAATGCTCCGCTACCGAATAGGGGTACTCGCCCCAGGTCTGCCCGTTCCAGCGGGCTACGAAGGCAAGCCCATGGGCGATATCGTCGATCTCGATATCCATCGGTGTGGGGTCGAGCAGGTCGAGCCTGCGTCCCGAAAGCATCCGCTGCCAAGCGCGTGGAGGTTTTGCCATTTTGATCGCCATTCCAGTGGCCGTTTCGCGCCCGTCCTACGGTGCAAATCGGCCAAGCTCAATCGTAGGTTCGGGCAAAGAGTGCCGCTCTCGTGGATACAATCACATCTCAGAGTTCTGCATTGTTCCTATCGATACAGGGAAATTAATTAGTTTTTGATATAAATTTCAATGATCTGTGCATCCCTTGCGCGCTCCCTGCAATCTGGAACCGGTGTTTGGGCGCATGCATTAACGGCCCGGAGGGTGTGATGGTTCGATCTTGTATCTTGTTCCTTTTTCTTTCGGTGTCGGCGGCTGCTCAAACACCGCCGTCCTGCATGTTTGCCGAGGAACTCGATGCCAGCCTGATCGACTGGTATGGCGAACGAGCCGTCTCGGAGTCCGGGGATGGGACTTGGGTTCTCTGGCGCAATTTCGTCAGCGAGACCTGGACGCTCGTGAAATACCTCGACAACAGTCTGGCTTGCGTTGCAGCCCATGGGACGTCGTCGCGCGATCTGGGCGCAGCGCCCGAGGCGCTCGCGCTCGATCTGCGTTGAGCGGTGCCGGGATCAGCTTGGGTCGATCAGGGTAAAGTCATCTGCGAAGCGTGCGAGATATGCGCTCATCTTCTTGCGGGACAAGCCATGCTTGATCAGCGATTTGATAAGCCTGCGCGGATCATTGATGGGCGAGTTTGCAGGTCGTTCAACGGTCCTTTCCGGAAACTGTTCTGCGAGAAAATCCCCGTAGGCCCGGGTGATGGACTTCGAAAACCGTCCGGAAGTGTCTGACCAAGGCTTGTTAGGACCAATGAAGTGCAGGATGCGCGCGTCTTCGGACAGTGCGAAAATCCATGACGCCCAAGTGAATTGCCAGTTCCAGCGCGGGGACATTTCGGCCCAATTGCCGCTCGTCACCGCGTTCAGAAGGGTTTGGTCGTGGCGTGCCAGCCGCCCCGCTTGGCTAGTGCCCAGATCCAGCGCCTTCGCAAGTATGTCCTGTTCGTTCAAGCGGGCAGTATCCATCAGCAGAACACCGGCATTAAAATACGGCCCCGCAGGTAAATTCAGGGTGACGAGATCTTCGGGCTTGCGTCCGGATGTGCGCCATTGAGAGTTGTCACGCACTGCAGCAAGGGGCTTGCCCCGCATATCCGTAGAGAGAAGGACATGCAGGCCATCGCGCAAGGCAAATACATCTGAGTCCATGTAGAGGATGCGCTCGTAATCGTGGCCCAAAGCCCCGGGCAGGGCCAGCCGAAGATATGTGCTGCCGGTTCGGCGCGCGTCGAGCGCCAATCTCTCGAAGCATCCCCCCGTGTCGATCTCAACATACCGAATTCCGATCGCTGGAAAACCGTGTGGCAAGGACAAGGGACCTGTGTGTGCAATCACCAGATCGAAGCATCGGTCTGGATGCAGCCGGTGTATCTGGAGCGCAGCGAAGAGCGCGAAAGGCAGATAGCCTTCATCGCTGCAAAAGCAGACAGCATGTTCATGCCGGGCGCATTGGCTTGATGCGGTTACTCGCGGGCCGGGTATCGCGTTCATGCCTCGTAACGGTTTTGCCAATGACCTCTCAGCCCCATAGCCTGTCACCCAAAGCACCTGCAATATCACTCGGTCGTAGTCAATCTGCGCTATCTGCGGCGTGCTTGCCCGTTGTTTGAGGTCTGCGAACCTGATACGCGCTCGTCCAACATGTGAAAGGAACGATTACCGATGGCAAAAGACTATATCGTCAAGGACATCGCGCTCGCGGATTATGGGCGCAAGGAACTGGATATCGCGGAAACCGAGATGCCAGGCCTCATGGCGCTGCGCGAGCAGTATGGCGAAAGCAAGCCACTGTCCGGGGCCCGGATCGTCGGCTCGCTGCATATGACAATCCAGACTGCGGTTCTGATCGAGACTCTTACGGCGCTGGGCGCGGATGTGCGCTGGGCATCTTGCAACATCTATTCTACGCAAGATCACGCCGCAGCCGCGATCGCCGCGGGCGGCACACCGGTCTTCGCGATCAAGGGACAGACCCTCGAAGAGCATTGGGATTACCTCGACAAGTCCTTCATGTTCCCGGATGGCCCGAACATGATCCTCGACGATGGTGGGGATGCGACGCTCTATGTCTTGCTTGGTGCACGGGCGGAGGCCGGGGAAGACATCATCCCCGTGCCGAGTTCGGAAGAGGAGGAAGTGATCAAGGCGCAGATCGCCAAGCGCATGTCCGCGAGCCCCGGCTGGTTCACCAAGACCCGAGACCAGATCAAGGGCGTGTCCGAAGAGACCACGACCGGTGTGCATCGCCTTTATGAACTCATGCGCGACGGGCAACTGCCTTTCCCCGCGATCAATGTCAACGACAGCGTGACCAAGTCGAAGTTTGACAACAAGTACGGTTGCAAGGAATCGCTCGTCGACGGCATCCGCCGTGCCACGGACACGATGATGGCCGGCAAGGTCGCCGTCGTCTGTGGCTATGGCGACGTGGGTAAGGGATCCGCCGCGTCCCTCCGCGGGGCGGGGGCGCGGGTGAAAGTGACCGAGATCGATCCGATCTGCGCGCTCCAGGCGGCAATGGATGGGTTCGAGGTTGTTACGCTCGAAGATACCGTGAAGGATGCGGATATCTTCATTACCACCACGGGCAACAAGGACGTGATCCGCATCGAGCATATGCGCGAGATGAAGGACATGGCGATCGTCGGGAATATCGGTCACTTCGACAACGAGATTCAGGTCGCCGCGCTCAAGAACCACAAATGGACCAACATCAAGGACCAGGTGGACATGATCGAGATGCCTTCGGGCAATCGCATGATCCTGCTTTCCCAAGGCCGATTGCTGAACCTCGGGAACGCAACCGGGCATCCGTCCTTCGTGATGTCAGCGTCTTTCACCAACCAGGTGCTGGCGCAGATCGAGTTGTGGACCAAGGGCGACCAATACGGCAACGAGGTCTATGTCCTGCCCAAGCACCTAGATGAGATGGTCGCCAAGCTGCACCTGGCCAAGGTCGGTGCGAAGCTGACCGAGCTTGCCAAGGAACAGGCGGATTATATCGGCGTGTCGCAGGACGGCCCCTACAAGCCTGAGCATTACCGCTACTGACACTCCTTGTCGGGGCTTCTGATGACTAGGTCGCGCGGGTATGTGCCTGCGCGGCCTTTGATGTGTCGACAAGACCGAAGGGCCAGCAGGCTTGCGGCGGTTCCCCGCGGTTTTGGGCCCGCGCGTCGTTTGGGGCTTTATTTATGCCTCTTCAAAAGTCACGGTTCCAAACGGCGGTAGCATCGCGCCGTCGGATGGATTTGGAGAAGAGTATGGGTAAGCGAGACGACCTGATTGCGCAGTATGCGGACGACTTGAAGAACAAATGTGGCATGACGCCGGACATGGATCTGCTGACAAAGGTTACGATCGGTTGCGGGCCGTCGATCTACGATGCAGACGCGTCCACGGTGGCAAGTTCTCAGCCGGGTGAGCTGGAGACGGTCAAGCAGAATTTCCTGATAAAGAAGCTCGGTCTGGCGGATGGCCCGGAACTGGATGAAGGCATTGCAAAGGTGATCGAGACCTATGGCAAGTCCGAGCGCAACAAGCACCGCGCGGTGGTCTACTACATGCTGACCAAACACTTCGGCAAGGAATCCTGCTACGCCTGAGCGAGTGCATTTGAGTCAAAGCTGGCTCAAATGCAGTCTACTAAGCATTAGGCGAAATGCGAAACTTCGCGTATCACAACGAAGTCCCGCCAGGAGGCAGGACCCGAAAATCAGATACACGTGTGGTGCGCTCGTCAGAGACACATGTGGGTAAGATGGGGGGTCCTGAGGGGTTGGGGCCCCCCATTTTTTGTTGGGATAACCGTCAAACTGCCCGCGCCAAACGGGATAAGCAACGTCGTGATCAACCGGGGTTCGCATCCGACGGACCTCAGGTGATGCGGTTGTGTATCTTTTGCGCTGCTTCGTGCCGATCGTTCCGTATTATGGACGCTCGTGGGCACGGCGGACTTGTGTTTCAAAACCAAAACGCGGCAACTTGGACCCGATCTGGATATCGTCGGCTTTGGGGCTGATCCGAACACGTGATCAGGGGTGCAGGTGAGCGGTTCTTCCCGCATACGCGAGAATATTGCGGTCGCAGCGCTTGCTTTGGTCCTTTCTCAGCCAGTGACTGCGCAGGAGCGTGCGGCCGCAACACCGCTCGGCACCCTGGAACGTGGCGGGTTCGCGGTTCTAGAATTGGACCAGGTCTTCCCGCTCTCGCGCCTTCTGGTGGAGATCGATGGCGACGAGGTTCTGGAACCCTTGTCGCTCGACCGGGAGTTCCTGATCGTCCCTATACCGGAGAACCTTCGAGGGACACGCCATGAGCTCGTACTGTTTCGCACTGTCCCGGGGACTCAGGTCGAGATCGAACGGTGGAGCTTTCAGACCTTCGCGCAAGGCCAGGTCGATTTCGGATCGACGGTAGATCTCGATGCGGGGGTTCGCAGAACCGAAGACGGAGAGACGGATCAGTTCGCCACCCTGAACGGCGCCCTGGACTTCGACCTCGGGCTTGGGGCCTTCACCGGTGAGTTGAATTTCCTGTGGGACCGAAACGCCTTTGGTGACGATGAGACCGAGCTTTTCGTCGACAGTTATTTCCTGCAATTCCGCCAACAGCTCGATTTTGCCGATCTGTTCTTCAAGGTGGGCACACATTTCATAGAGAATGACACACTGGTGATGGACGAGTCGCCGCGCCGGGGGGTGTCGGTAACACTGGGTGATCCAACGGAAACTCAGCGCGCCCGGGTCTTCGCCTTGCAGGCCAGTTCGTCTGTCGATGATCAGAACATCAGTGGTCTGGAGGATCCGGATGATCTGGTCTTCGGCGCCGAAGCCGCGTTCTTTCCGGTGCCGGGCAGCATCTTCAAGCTTTCGCTGGCCGCACAAGAGGGCAAGGCACTGCTCGGCCCTTCGGCGTTCCCCGGTGAGGGATCGGCCGCTGGCGTCGCGGTCAGTGGAGGGATCGGGCCCAGCCCGTTGACCTACGAAATCCTGGCACGCACATCGGAATGGACAGATGTGTTCGGCCGGATCACCGGCACATCTTATCAGGCCGAGCTGAGCTATACGCTTCTGCCCGTGGATGATCCCCGGGCCCTCGAGGTCTCGATCCGGCACTTTCGAACCAGCGCGGACTATTTTTCGGCACTCGATCCGGAGTTCATACCCGGTTTGCAGGGCAATGGCGTGACGGTGAGCTGGTTTGGCCCGGCTGTGCAATGGTCCCTGGAGGCCAGCCGGGCCAAGACCAACACCGACGGCCTGCGCACCCGGGAGCGGGACAAGATCACCGCAGTGAGTTTCGATGCCGTCTACGATCCTGGCGTCTTCACCGGCGGCTTCCTGCTGGGCACCACGTTCGGGTTTTCGGCCGCTTATTCCCAGCAAGAGCGTATACGCTCCCCTTTCTCGGGAGCAGCCCCACAGGACAACCAGCAGGTCTCCCTGCAATTCAACATTGATCAGCAGCGCGCGCGCACCGCTTGGGGCGTTGCCTACAGCTATGAGATTTATGACGATGAAACGCCGACGGATTTCGACGAGGAATTACAGCGTATCGATGCCATCTACGCCTATACGCCTAGTGAAGAGGTCACCGCGATTGCTGCTGCGGGCTACCAGTATATTGACGCCTTCGGCGATATATCCGAGTCCGCCGAGCTTGTGCTCTCGCTGGACTACGAGTTTGTCCCGAACCAGTGGAGCGTGGTCCTGGAAGCCGGACTGACCGAGAGCGATGGGCCGATCGGTGCGGATGGCCAATTCGGCCGTGCGGAAGTGGCCTATGAATTCGCTCCTGAGAATGAGATCTATCTCGGAATGCTGTATGGCGCGGGTACGACCGTGTTGCCCTTTGCGGAAAACGATGGGTGGGCAGTCGTGGCGGGCATTCGGCTCGAGTTTGACCTTTTCTCGAGATACCGGGATCAGTTCTGATGACACATGGGCAAAGTGCCGAGAATACGCGGCTCGCAGACTTGCTTGTGCGGATCGCGAACGAGGACCGCGCCGCTTTCGATGCGCTGTACCGCGCGCTGGAAACTCCGGTCTACCGATTTATTCGGTCAAAATTGAACGATCCCTTCGAGTCAGCCGACATACTCCATGACGTCTTTCTGGAAGTGTGGCGCAGTGCAGGCCGCTTTGAGGGGCGAAGTTCAGTGAAATCCTGGGTGTTCGGGATTGCCTACCGGAAAGTGATTGATGTGTTCAGAAAGTCAGCGCGTACCGACTTGACCGACAGCTTTGAGGAGGAGGCCGATACCGACCCGAACCCCGAGCAGTGTCTGGCCACGGCCGAGAACAGTGCCCATCTGCTCTTTTGCATGGAAACGTTGAAGCTCGACCAGCGCGCCGCGATCCAACTCGCATTCTTCGAAGATCAGGGATACCGCGAGATTGCGGCGGCCCTGGACGTTCCCGAAGGCACGGTGAAAACCCGCATTTTCCACGCCAAGAAGCTCTTGATGCGGTGCCTCGAGGGGCGGCGTGTAACGATGGGGGACGTCTGATGTCGGACGCGACGAATACCGAACTACAGGAACTTCTCCCGTTCTGGGTCAACGGCTCCCTCGATGAGGCCGACAGCGCTCGGGTGGCAGAGGCCGTCGCGCGCGATCCCGCGTTGCAGCAGGAGGCTGCGCTTTTGCGTGCCATGAGGGCGAGCCTGAAGCAAACCCACGAGGCTCATACCGGGCCAGGGGAATTCGGGCTGGCGCGACTGCATCGGTCGCTGGATGCAGATGCATCCGTACCCCAGAAAGCCAATCCGCCCCAGCGCGCGCTCGCCTGGGGGGTAGGGTCCGCGCTTGCCGCCAGTCTCGCGACCGTCTTGGTTCTGGGACTGCAAGGCGGCTCCGGGCCCGAGCCCTTGTATGAACAGGCGTCTGGCGAGCCAGCCGCCATGGTTGTCACGTTCTCACCGGAGGCGTCCGTGGCCGAGATTTCGGCGCTTGTCCGCGACAGTGGGCTGACGATCATTGACGGGCCGTCCTCCTTGGGGCTTTTTCGTATGATCCTCCTGCCGGGGGAGGATGTCTCGCTCGCCGGATTGGCGGCAGAATTGGAAGAGGATGAGCGCGTCCTGCGCGTTGATATAGAGGAATGAAGCCATTCAAGGCGCTTCTGGCGCTGGTTCTTGTCGGGCTCTTATGGTCGTCGCCGTCACAGGTGGCGGCCCAAACTGCGCCTGCATTGCCTGAATGCGTCAATCCCGGCGACCTGATCACGATACCGCGGGTGCGCAACCCCCCGCCGATCCGGGCGACCTTGTTCCTCGATTTCGGCGATTTCCGGGTGCGCGTGCTGATCCGGAACGTGACCGCGTCCAGTTTCAGTTTCCGCATGCCCCGCCTGCAGCGCACTCCCCGAAACGGAGAGTTCGAACTGGTCGTTCGGCTGCTGCTGGGGGTGGAACGGACGCTGCGCACGGGCCGCATTTGTCAGGGCAGGCTCTTGGAAGAGGCCTTGGACCGTATTCCGGATGTTCCAATTCGCCCCGCCACCGGCAACGAGGTGGCCGCTCCCAGTGGGGGTCCGGAATATGTCCTCGCGGGTACGGACCAGGAGATCGCCCGGGCGCGTGTCGTGCTGCGTGGGGCGCGGGCGCAGATCTTGCGCTCCCAGCGGCTGGGCTCTCTTGGTCAGAGCCTTCTCTTTGTGGATCTCGCCGGGGCACTCACCGAAGCGCAGGCTCGCGCGCTGCTTGCTCGCGAAGGCATACGTTCGGCCATCGGGACGCATACGGTCTACAGTTTGTCTCAGTCCAGTGGCGGGCGCGCCGGACTACGCCTGTTCGCGACAGCCCTGGTGCGGCCCGATCCGGGGCGCAACTGTACCCTGACCCGCCCCGTGCGGGTCGGTCTGATTGACGGACCCCTCGATCTGCGCACGCCGTCCCTGACCAATGTACGGGTGACCAGCCTGTCGGTTCTCAGACCGCGGGAGCGGCCCGGTTCTACCGCCCATGGCACGGGGATTGCCGCCCTGATCGCGGGCCAGGCCACCACGCAAGGTCCGGCGGGTCTCGCACCTGGGGCGGAGTTACTCTCGGTGGTGGCGTTTGCACGGGCGGGGGGGCGCGACCTCGCCCGGCTCGAAAATATCGCACTCGGTCTCGATTGGCTGGTCGAGCGGGGTGCAGACGTGGTCAACATGTCGCTTGCTGGCCCCCCGAACGAGGCGTTGGCTGCCCTGGTGGAGATCGCCGATCAGCAGGGACTGATCATGGTGGCCGCCGCCGGCAACCGGGGCGAGCCGTCCCTGGGATATCCTGCCGCCGATCCGCGCGTTCTTGCGATTACGGCGATCGATGCGGACAAACGGATCTACCGCCGGGCCAGTTTCGGGGCGGGTATGGATTTCTCGGCGCCGGGCGTCGATATCGCGGTGCCGGATCGGCGTGGCTGGTCCTATCGCTCGGGCACGTCCTACGCCGCGGCAGTCGCCACCGGGCTTGTGGCGCAGAAGCTGGCGCAGCAGCGGCTGACTACGGATCAGTTGCGTGCAAGCTTTCGGCGCAGTGCCGAGGACCTCGGGCCTTCGGGATATGACCCCCGATTTGGTTGGGGTCTCATGCGCGGCGACCCCTGCTAAAAAAAGATCAAAAAATTTGAGTCATGTTTGAACCATTCATGGGGCTGGCACGACTTACGAATGTCCCGGTTGCAACGGGACATCTTTCGGAGGGCCGGAGGCGCAGATCGTTTGTTTAGATTTCTGTAAATCGCCCTTTCCCCAACTGGCGACGCGATTTCTGCCCCGCCCTCCGAAAGATCTTGGTGTGTGTTTTTGATGTGTGTGTGTCTTGAGTACGAGATTGTGTGTGTGTGTAACGAGTGATCACGATGTTCGTGGACCAGAGGAACAGATGGCCCTTTCAAGCCGATAGCGCGTTTGAAAGGGCCTCGTTCCAGAGAATTTTCGGCGGCTTCGGCGGCTGACAGAGATCCCGGGTGCATGTGTGCACGGGTAAGACATGGGCGCCGATCCTGCATTGCCTTGGGACGCCACTCCCCCAAGCGGCGGGATCGCATCACGGCCCAAACGTTGGTCCGACGCGTGACAGTGCGTAGGTGACGAGTGAGTGAAGAGTGTTTGGGTGCGAGTAATGTCGGACCAGTTTGGCGACCGGCGCCAGGGTGAAAGCCTTGGTCGTCCGGTCGCCATTCTTGTTTTCAGGGTTCAGGCTTGTTGCACGGCGGCGACGGCGCGTTTCCAGGCTGCGTATTTCGTATCGCGTGTGGTGGCGTCCATCTTGGGCTCGAACCGCTGATCCAGAGCCCAGTTGGCTGCAAAGCCCGCGCGATCCGGGTACAGCCCGGCCTTCTGCCCGGCGAGCCAGGCGACACCCAGCGCGGTGGTTTCCGTGATCTTCGGACGGTCGACTGGCGCGTCGATGATGTCGGCGAGGAATTGCATGGTCCAGTCGCTTGCGGTCATGCCACCATCCACCCGCAGGGTCGGTTGCCCTTCGCGGGCATCGGACCAGTCCTTATGCATGGCTTCCAGCAGGTCGCGGGTCTGATAACCGACGCTTTCTAGGGCGGCGCGGGCGAACTCTTCCGGACCCGACCCGCGCGAGAGGCCAAAGACCGCCCCGCGACACTCCGCATTCCAGTAGGGCGCCCCGAGGCCGGTGAAGGCTGGCACGAGGATCACGGGATCATGGGGATCGGCGGCCTCGGCCAGCGGCTGCGTCTCGGACGCGTTGGCGATCAATTTCAGCCCGTCGCGGAGCCATTGCACCACCGCACCGGCCACGAAAATCGAGCCTTCGAGCGCATAGGTTGGTTTTCCGTCGAGCTGGTAGGCGATTGTCGTGAGAAGCCGGTTGGTCGAGGTGACCGGTGCTTCGCCCGTGTTCAAAAGCGCAAAGCACCCCGTTCCATAAGTCGACTTCAGCATCCCCGGCTCAAAGCAGGCCTGCCCTATGGTGGCGGCTTGTTGGTCCCCGGCCACGCCGAGGATCGGAACCGCGCCGCCCAGATGCTCGGGTGTGCAGGTCCCGAACTCTGCATCGCAGTCATGCACCTGCGGCAGCATCCCGAGGGGGATATCGAACAGCGTGCAGATCTCTGCGCTCCAAGCGCCCTTGTGGATGTCGTAGAGCATGGTGCGCGCCGCGTTGGTTGCGTCGGTGACATGGGCGGCCCCATTCGTCAGCCGCCAGATGAGGAAACTGTCGACGGTCCCGAACAAAAGCTCCCCTGCCTTGGCACGGTCGCGCGCGCCCTCCACGGTATCGAGAATGTATTTCAGCTTGGTGCCTGAGAAATACGGGTCTGCCAGAAGGCCGGTCTGCGCCGTGATCAGTGCATCATGCCCAGCCTTGCGCAATTCGGCGCAGAAGGGGGCAGTGCGCCTGTCTTGCCAGACGATCGCGTTGTGGATGGGTTTGCCGGTGGACTTGTCCCAAACCACGGTCGTCTCGCGCTGGTTGGTGATCCCGATCCCGGCGAGGTCCGTAGCAGCCAGCCCGGTCCTTTCGAGCACATTCCGACAGGTCCGCAATACCGTATCCCACAAGTCCTCGGGATCGTGTTCCACCCAGCCGCTATCGGGATAATGCTGCGCAAATTCTTCCTGCGCGATCGAGACGATGTTCATATCCGCGTCAAAGACGATGGCGCGGCTCGAAGTTGTGCCTTGGTCAATGGCGAGCACGTGGCGCACGGTTCCCTCCCCCGGTCGTGGCTTCAGCGCCCTCAGGTTTAGGAGGAACTGCCCGCGCTGTCGATCCAATGCGCAGGCTAAACCCGCCTCTTTTCAATCCGCGTCAAATCGCATCAACTGCAGCGTATGAGTGACCGATCCGACCTCCCCGACCTGAGCCTGCAACAGATGTCCGCCGCCCTCCGCACCGGGGAGGTCACGGCCCTGGCCCTTCTCGATGCGCATCTCGACAGGATCGCAGCGCGGGATCCGTCGGTGAAGGCCTGGGCGTGGCTCGATCCGGACCAGGCGCGGGCACAGGCAATCGCGCTGGATGCCGCGCAGGCAGAGGGCAAGGCGCTGGGACCCTTGCATGGCATTCCGGTAGGGTTGAAGGACGTGATCGACACGGCCGACATGCCGACCGAGAACGGCACCCCTCCGGATGCGGGCCGCCAACCTGATCAGGATGCCTGGATCACGGCACGGTTGCGGGCGGTGGGGGCCGTGATCGTGGGAAAGACTACGACCACCGAGCTTGCCTTCCTCAACCCGACGGAGACCCTGAATCCGCATAATCCGAACCATACTCCGGGTGGTTCGTCCGCGGGGTCCGCGGCCAGTGTCGCCGCGGGAATGGTGCCTCTTGCTGTTGGTACGCAGACCGGAGGCTCGGTAATACGGCCCGCGGCCTTCTGTGGGGTGGTGGGTGTGAAACCGACTTTTGGCGCGATCCCTCGGCAGGGGGTGACGATGCAGTCTCATACTCTGGACACCTTGGGCGTTTTCACGCGGGATGCCGAGGATGCCGCCTTTGCTCTGACCTGCATGATGGATACGGAGGATTCCGATCCGGCCACGCTCCCCCCACAGGATGCGCATCCGGCGATTGCCGGGGCTACGCGCCCGCCGGTCTTCGGCTTCGTGCGCCCCCCGGAATGGGACCGGGCCTCGGCAGAAACCAAGGCTGCGCTGGAGAAACTGGCACAGGCGCTTGGCGCGATCCCGCTATCTCTGCCCGAGAGTTTCGAGCAGGTCGCGGACCTGCGCGCACGGATCAATTTCGCCGAGATGGCATGGCATTATAGTCGGTATCGCACGGCTGGTTGGGATGCACTCAGCGCTGCGACACGGGACGCGATGGAGGCCGGAGCAGCATGCGCGGCCGTGGACTATCTCGCGGCGCTGATGCAGCGAGAGCCGCTCTACGCCTCGCTCGATCCGCTTTTCTCGCAGGTTGACTGCCTGCTGTGCCCCTCGGCGCTGGGCGCGGCGCCGGAAGGCTTGTCGAGCACCGGGGACGCAATTTTCAACGGGCTGTGGACCTTCATGGGCACGCCTTGCGTGACGCTGCCCCTGCCCGAGACAGAGAAGGGCTTGCCTATTGGCGTACAGCTGGTCGGAAGGCGTGGAGAAGACCGCGCGCTCTTGTCCAAGGCGATCTGGTTGCAGGGCCATATGGGTAAAAACTGACGTCTTCGGCGACGAGGCATCAGTCTGGACCGGGTACCGGACCCATTGCGCTCAAGACAGAAGCAGTATGGAGATCAGGCGCTTTTCTGCGCGGGCGCTTCGTCCTCTTTTGACACGTTATCATCCCCGGTCTCGGTCGGTGTGATGTCCACGACATCGGGCACAATCACCTCTTCCTCCGGGTCTTTCTTGGCGCTCTGATCTGCGATGGCTCCGACGATCAGTGGCAGCATCTCAGCTGAGTTGGTCAGCGCGATTTCGGATTCCGGTGGTTCCACCCAAGACAGGGAGTCGAACGCACCACAATTGCCGCAGACCGGCGTCCAGGAGGCATGGATGTTGTTGCAGTTCTCGCAGGTCCATTGCGGCCCGCGTGAGGCGGTGACTGCCTTTGCCAGCCACGCACGCACGATCGCGTCGTCCGAACCTTCGCCGCGCTCTACTGCCGCCATTATTGTGAGCGACCGGGCGTTTGGCTTGGTCTCGTAGAGATCACCCATGGCTTTTCGGGCGGCGGGGAAATCCTCCGCGGCGATGAAAAGCTCCGCCATCAGCAGTCGCGACTCGTCATGGTTCGGGTTCGGTTTCACCAAGGCCTCAAACCGCTTGATCCGTGCCGCGGCGGTCTCGTCCGGGACAATCTCGGCATATGCTGCGGCCAGTTCGGGATGTGGGTTCAGCTCCCACGCTTTCCTCAGCAGCTTGGTTGCCTGCCGTTGCTTGCCCGCACGGATGGCCATCCGTGCGGCCAGCGCGGCAGACGGCACGAGACCGGGTGCCAGCCGGTTCGCCTCGTTGGCATGGGCTTCTGCCTTGTCCATCTTCCCTGCTTCCACCGCGTCGGCGGCCTCGCTATAGGCCAGAACGGCATCGCGGCGCTTGTGCACGTCGCGCGGCAGGTCCCCGGATTTGAGTTTCGCCGCCAATGTCTTGCGCGCGCCCGCCCAGTTCTCGTCCCCCGCCTGCAGGCGCAGCAGTGTATCCTGGACCTCGCCATTGCGCGGTTTCAGGGCAAAGGCTTTCTCCGCCAAGGCCATGGCGGTTTCCGTATCGCCCTCGCTCAGCTTCTGATGGAGCAATCCGCGCACACCCACGAACTTGGTGCGCTCGTCCGTCAGCATTTTCTTGTAGGTCTCGGTCGCCTTGGCGCGGTCCCCGGACAGCTCGGCGGCTTGCGCGGTCAGCAATTGTGTCAGGTCCGGTCGTCCGAGATAGCGTTCGGCCCGCGCGGCCTTGGCCATTGCAACCCGGCCTTCACATGAGGCCAGCGCCATCATGCCCTGCGCCAATGCTTCGAATCCTTTGCGCTCGCGGTTCCGCATGAAGTAGCGAGAGATGGCTGTCTCGTCGCCATTGAGGAACTTTAAAGTCGCCAAAAGCAGACCCGCCAACTTGAAGAGCAGATAGGCCGCCCCAAGCAGGACCAGCGACAGAACAACCGCCGCCACCGGCGACAGCGTGAACTCCGTCGACGCGAGGGAGATCCGCACCTGTTCTCCCGTTTCCATGAGTAAGGTGGCACCAAAGGTAAGCGCCGCGACCAGCGTGACGAAAATCAGGATCTTGAGAAGTGACCAAAGCATCGGGGCGCCCTCAGTTGGAGTTCAGTTCAGCGGCCAGCGTGTCGAACGCGGCGAGCGCGGCGACACGGGCCTCGGCGGCCCCGATCCAAGGCGCCATTGCGGCCTGACCGGCGTCGGGAAGTGTGGAGATCTCGGCAAGCGCGGCTTCGAGCTGCCCGGCGCTGACGGCTTCTTGTGCCCGTGACAGGACGGCATCCGGGTCATCGCCCTCCCGCGGCTCAAGCGACCGAGCACCGACCTGTGCCCGAAGGAACGCTACGGCACGGTCAACCGGATCGTCACTGACCGTGGCTTTCAGCGACTCCGCCAAGCCAGCCCGCGCCGCTGCCGGGAATTGCCGTTGCAGGTCCAGAAGCGTTTCGACCCCGGAAGCTGATACTGCCGAGAGCGCCTCGGGCGCTTCCACCGTGAGGTTGTCCAGCGAAGCGGCAAGGGGTGCACCGTTTTCCAGTGCGGCGGCGATATTCGCCAGCGCCGCGCGGTTGGTGGCTGCATCGACTGCCGCTTGCGTTTCGTTTTGCAGGGCACCCGCTTGGGCGCGGACCTGCTCCATTTCCGCCTCTGCGGCGGCGGCCATCTCGGCCAGCTGGGCCTGCATTGCCTCGTTCTCGGCTTGCTGTTGCGCCAAAGTCGCCTGCAACGCCGCCATGGCAGCGGTGTCGGCAGAGCCGGTGCCTTCGGGCAGGGCAGCGATCGCCTCCATTTGCGATTCGAGATTTGCGAGAATGTCCGACTGCGCCGAAATCTCGGACTGAACCGCGCCGACTTCGCCCTGAATCTCCGCCAGGGCTGTTTCGACGGATTCAACCGACCCGACCACTGCGTCTATCCGGGGATCCTCGCTGCCAGCCTCTATTGCCGCTGCGATCTCGCTCTGCATCGCCGCGATCTGGTTTTCGAGGTTGCTGATTTGCGCGCGTTCCGCTGCGAAGGGGTCCGGGTCACCGGACGCGAGAATGCCCTGATCCACGAGGTAATAGCACAGACCGAACCCTATGCCTGCCGCGACGACCCCGCCAAGGAATGGGCCCATGAAGCCCCCCTTCTTTTCGACGACTCGCTCCACCGGTTCGGCTGCTTGCGGCTCGGAGGCGGGTTCGGGGTCTGAGGACGGGGTCTCATGGCTCCGATCTATCTCGTCGGCTCGTGTCTCTTCCATGGTTGCCGCGGTGTCCGCGTCCGTGTCATTGCGCGCAGCCTCGGACGTGGTCTCGTCGCTGGCGCTGGTCTCGTCGACAGGCTCGACCGGGTCCTGCGCAGTCTCGCCATTCCTGTCTTTGGCGGTGTCCACTTCGCCGGGCTGTTCGTACAGGATTTCGGCGTCTTCAATCCGGTCTGTCTCGGGGGTGTCCGTGTCGGGCTTCGGGCTCTCCTGAGGTTGATCTGTGTCCGAAACCTGATTTTCCGGGGTGTCTTTTGGGGTCTTCGGATCTGACACGGACTAAATCCTTCCAAGAATTTTTATGGAGCCATGCGCCCGAATCCTCTTCCCGACCGCACCGCGTGTCAGACTAGCCAGAGGTCCTGCCCGCCTCAAGATGATTGCCCCCTGCATATGCCAAAAGAGCGTCCCGCATTGCCGCAGCATTGGGCTTTTCGAGGATACTTATCCCGCTATAGGCGTGTTCGGGGAGTTGTTCTGCAACCGCTGGGCTCATTGCGATGATCTGCGCCGTGCGGGCCGTCGGGCAGGCGTTAGTGAACAAGCAGGCCGTTCGGGGCGAGAAAAGTGGCACGGCGCAAGGTCCTTCGAGGGTTGCGCGCGCCGTTTCGCTCAGCTCAACGGGCGTCTGATCATAGGCGATGATTTCTGCAACCTCCTTGCCCAGATCACGCAACGCGCCCGCAATATCGCCGGTCGTATGCCTGCCACGGACATGGACGAAGGGCCCGGAGTATGCAGCGGCGAGGTCCAGAATGGCACGGGCGTCCCCCTCCGCCGAGATGGCGTCGAACCCCAGATCGCGTGCGATCGCAGTCGTCTTTGTCCCGACGCAGAGCGCGGGCTGCCCAATGCCCGGGTGCTGCGTCGCATAGGCCGTGACACCATTGCCGGAGGTAAAGATGAGCGTCGCTGTCTCGGGGGCTGGAGGCAAATCGTCGAGATGAAGGATCCGCAGCAGCGGGGAGATGACAGGCCGAAGGACAGGCGGCAACGTCGCAGCAAACTGTTCCGATTGCGCCCGTGGGCGCGTGAGCAGAACAGGCAGCGGCGGTTGTGTGACCATGCCCCCGGTGTTAGCTGCGAGAAGAGTTTGGCGCAACTAAGGCGAGCGGCAATGACCCCCTCTCTGACCGTTTTGGGTATCGAAAGCAGCTGCGATGACACCGCGGCGGCGGTCTTGCGCGGACCCGAGGTGCTGTCTTCGGTCGTTTATGGCCAGACGGCGCTGCATGCGGCTTTCGGTGGCGTCGTGCCCGAGTTGGCCGCACGCGCACATGTGGAGAAGCTGGATATCGCCGTCGCGGCGGCCCTGTCGGAGGCGGTTCTGGCGCTCGATCAGATCGATGTGATCGCGGTGACCGCGGGGCCGGGGCTGATCGGTGGGGTGCTGTCGGGCGTCATGTTGGCCAAGGGACTTTCGGCGGCGTCGGGCGTGCCGCTCATCGGGGTGAACCACCTCGCGGGTCATGCGCTGACGCCGCGATTCACCGATGGGCTGGCGTTTCCCTACCTGATGCTGCTGGTCTCGGGGGGTCATTGCCAGTTTCTGCGCGTGGAAGGGCCAGAGGCATTCCATCGCTTGGGCGGCACCATTGATGACGCGCCGGGGGAGGCTTTCGACAAGACTGCCAAGCTCCTCGGCCTGCCACAACCGGGGGGGCCTGCCGTCGAGTTGGAGGCCCGGGCGGGCGATCCCGCGCGTTTTGTCTTCCCACGGCCACTGCTGGACCGGGCTGGGTGCGACATGTCCTTTTCCGGGTTGAAGACGGCCCTCCTGCGGGCTCGGGACGGTCTGGTGTCGGCGGGCGGCGGCCTGACAGCGCAGAATCGGGCCGATCTCTGCGCCGGGTTCCAGGCGGCGATCTGTGACGTACTGGTGGAAAAATCGCGACGCGCCCTGACCCAGTCCGAAGGCGTGACCGGCTTCGCGGTGGCTGGCGGCGTGGCGGCAAATGAGCAGGTTCGGTCCGGCTTGGCTCGGTTGGCTGCGGAACTGGATGTTCCGTTTGTCGCACCGCCGCTGCGATATTGCACCGATAATGCGGCGATGATCGCCTGGGCTGGGCAGGAGGCGTTCTCGGCTGGTGCGTGCTCTGGTCTGGATCTGTCGGCGCGCCCGCGTTGGCCGCTGGATAACAGCCAGCCTGCGCTCCTGGGTTCAGGCAAGAAGGGCGCCAAGGCATGACGCAGGCGATCGATGTCATGGGGGCGGGGGCATTTGGATCGGCGCTGGCCATTGCGCTGAGCCGTGATGGCAGTGACGTCACCCTCTGGGCCCGGTCGTCGGAGCAGGTCGCGGCCCTGCGAGAGACTAGAGAGGTCGCACGCCTGCCGGGGGTGATTCTGCCGAAAGAGTTGCGGATTACGTCCGATGCCGGGGCATTGGGCGCGCCGATCCGCCTGCTGGCCATTCCGATGCAGGCTCTGGCACAACATCTGCAATTGTTGCCGGCGCGCGGTGGCACGGCCTTGGTCGCGTGCTGCAAGGGTATCGACCTGTCCACGGGCCTCGGTCCAACGGGGCTGATCGCGCGCGATGCGCCGGGCTGCGTGGCCGCGGTCCTGACGGGGCCGAGCTTCGCCGCGGATATCGCGCGCGGCTTGCCGACGGCGCTGACCCTGGCGTGTGCTGATGCGCAGGCGGGCGCGAAGCTCCAGTCCGCGCTGTCGACCGAGACATTGCGGCTTTACCGCAGCACGGACCCAACCGGGGCGGAATTGGGCGGCGCGCTCAAGAACGTCATCGCGATAGCGGCAGGTATGGTGATCGGGGCGGGCCTCGGCGAGAGCGCGCGTGCGGCCCTGCTGACGCGGGGCTACGTGGAAATGCAGCGCCTCGCTCTCCACATGGGGGCGCGGCCAGAAACCCTGGCGGGCCTGTCGGGGTTTGGGGACATGGTTCTGACGGCCACCTCGGGCCTGTCGCGCAACTTCACTTTCGGCCGCGCCCTTGGAGCCGGTAGCGCCCCATCGCAAGGGGCGACCGTCGAAGGGCGCGCGACGGCCCGCGCTGTGGCCCGAATTGCGGCAGATCAAGGAATCGACATGCCGATTTGCACAATGGTATCCGCGGTATTGGAAAACACACTGACCATAGAGCAGGCAACCGCGGCGCTTCTGGCCCGGGATCTGCGAGAGGAATGACATGCTGATTGCGCTGATTGCCATCGACAAGCCGGGTGCCCTCGAGGTGCGCAAGGCCAATCGCGAGGCCCATGTGGCCTACCTGCAAGACAGTGGCGTGGTGCAACAGGCCGGGCCCTTCCTGTCGAACGAGGGCGAGATGTGCGGCTCGCTCATCATCCTCGATGTCGCCGACATGGAAGCGGCGCAGGCCTTCGCCGCCGGGGACCCGTACGGCAAGGCCGGTCTATTTCAAAGTGTCGAGTTGCGCGCCTGGAACCGGGTGATCGGCTGATGCGCTATTGGTTGTTCAAATCCGAACCTTCGGTTTGGTCCTGGGACATGCAGGTGGCCAAGGGCGATGCGGGCGAGGAATGGGATGGCGTGCGCAACTACCAGGCCCGCAATTTCATGCGCGAGATGGCGCTGGGCGATCGCGGCTTTTTCTATCACAGCCAGAAGGACAAGGCGATTGTCGGTACTGTGGAGGTCTGCGCCGAAGCGCACCCCGACAGCACCACCGAGGACGACCGCTGGGATTGCGTCGACATCCGCGCGCTGATGCCCTTGGTGCGGCACGTTACGCTTGACGAGATCAAGTCGGATCCGGCGCTGGGCGAGATGGTTCTGGTGCGCAATGCGCGACTTTCGGTGCAGCCGGTCACCGAGACGGAGTGGCGCCGCATATGTGAAATGGGCGGAGTGGACCCCTGATCTACGACAAAAGAATGATTTTGGGTGCAGGTTTGTCGCAGCCATGCGGGAATCCATGGCGGGACGGGCGAAGCGTGCTTATTCTGACAGAAGCGCGGCGACGCGCGGCCTCGCTAAACTGTGACGACCTGTGGCGTTATTCGAGCGCCGCTGGACTTGACGAGAGCGCTCGGAAGGCTTCGGCTGACCCAGCAGGAGGACCGTGACATGATCCCTGAGATTGGCAATTTCGCCCTGATGCTCGCGCTGGCCGCGGCACTGGTGCAAAGCGTGCTTCCCATGGTGGGGGCCGCGCAACGCAATGTTCTGTGGATGCAGTCGGCGGTGACAACCGCACTGATCCAGTGCGGACTTTTGGCGGTCGCGTTCGCGGCGCTGATGCGGTCGTTCATCGTAAGCGACTTCACGGTCGTGAACGTTGTTGCAAACTCCCATTCCCTGAAACCGATGATCTACAAGGTTGCGGCCACCTGGGGGTCCCATGAAGGCTCACTTCTTCTGTGGGTGCTGATTCTGGCGATCTTCGGGGCCGGTGTCGCAGTGCTGGGCAAGAACATCCCTGCCGAGTTGCGCGCACGCACCTTGTCTGTGCAGGCCTGGATCAGCGTCGGCTTCCTGTCCTTCATGATCTTTACATCAAACCCGTTCGATCGCATGTTCCCGGCGCCTTTGAATGGCAATGACCTGAACCCGCTGCTGCAGGATATCGGTCTCGCCCTGCACCCGCCGCTTCTATATCTCGGCTATGTGGGCTTCTCGATCGTGTTCTCCTTCGCGGTCGCGGCGCTGATCGAGGGTCGTGTCGATCCGGCTTGGGCGCGTTGGGTCCGTCCGTGGACACTGGCGGCCTGGGTCAGCCTGACGGGCGGAATCGCGCTTGGCTCCTGGTGGGCGTACTACGAGCTCGGCTGGGGCGGCTGGTGGTTCTGGGACCCGGTGGAAAACGTGTCCTTCATGCCGTGGCTTCTGGGAACTGCCCTGCTGCACTCGGCCATCGTGACCGAGAAACGCGATACATTCAAAAGCTGGACGATCCTGCTGGCGATCCTGACCTTCTCGCTCTCCCTCTTGGGCACGTTCATCGTGCGCTCGGGGCTGCTGACCTCGGTTCATGCCTTCGCGGTCGATCCGGAGCGGGGGGTCTATATCCTCGGGCTGCTCTTCGTCTCCATCGGCGGGTCGCTGGCGCTATATGCTTGGCGGGCACCGCAACTCGAAGGGGGCGGTCTGTTCACCCCGATCTCCCGCGAGGCGGGTCTGCTGATCAACAACCTGCTCTTGGCCACGGCCACGGCGGCGGTTTTGTTCGGTACTCTTTATCCGCTTTTCCTGGAGGCGGTCACCGGCGACAAGATCTCTGTCGGACCGCCCTTCTTCAACGCGAGCTTCATTCCGATCATGCTGCCTCTGGTGTTCATGATGGGAATCGGGCCGTTCCTAAGCTGGAAACGCGCGGACCTGCCCGGGGTTATGTCCCGTCTGAAATTCGCAATCGGGCTAGGCCTGATCGCTGCTCTCTGGGCCTGGTGGATGGATACTGACGGTCCGGTCCTGGCGATCATCGCCATGGGCGTGGCCGGATGGCTCCTGGTGGCGTCGGCACGCGAATGGTTGTCCCGCATAAAGGCTGGGGAAGTTCCGTTGGCAGAAAGCTTGCGCCGGGCGAAGAACCTGCCCCGCGCGGCCCATGGCATGACCATCGCCCATATGGGGGTCGCGGTTTTGATCCTCGGCATGGTCGGATCGTCCGCCTGGAAAACGGAACAGATCCTGTTTGCCAGTCCGGGTACCGTGGTCGAGATTGCGGGCTACGAGGTCCGGTTCGACAGGGTTGAGCGTGTGCGCGGTCCGAATTATGTGTCCGACATGGGGACCCTGACTGCGTTTCGCGACGGGGAGCAGGTCGCGGTTCTGCAACCAGAGCGGCGCTGGTACCCGGTGGCCGAAATGCAGACCACCGAGTCCGCGATCAGGTCCACCCTGGCCGGAGACCTCTACGTGACCATTGGCGAGCCGGCGGCGGATCGTGCATCCAACGAATGGACTTTGCGTATCCTTTTCGAACCTTTCGTCAACTTCATCTGGATCGGCACGGTGTTTCTCGTGATCGGCGGCACGTTCTCTCTGACGGATCGCAGGCTGCGGGTCGGGGCACCCAAGAGCGCGGCACGGCCTCCGATCCAGGCCACCCCTGCGGAGTGACTACATGAAACGTGCCCTTTTCGCCTTGCCGGTGGTTCTGGTTCTGATCCTCGGAGGGTTCTTCCTCTGGGGGTTGAACCCCGATCGGGATCCAAACGCGATCCCCTCGGTTCTGATCGATGCCCAGGCACCCGAGTTTACTTTGGACGGTATTCCGGGTCTGGATACGCCGGGCCTTGCCAAAGCGGATCTTTCGGGCGCCGACAACCCGCTGGTGGTGAATGTCTTTGCGTCCTGGTGTGTGCCCTGTAGGGCAGAGCATGCGGTACTGACCCGCATGGCGCGAGAGGAGAATATCCACCTGCTCGGCATCAACTACAAGGACAAGCCCGAGGATGCGGTGCGCTGGCTCGATGAGCTTGGTAATCCATATGAACGCATCGGTGCGGACCTGACTGGCCGCGTCGGCATCGAATGGGGCATCTCGGGCGTGCCGGAAACCTTTGTGATCGATGCCAACGGGATCGTGGTCTACCGGTTCGTCGGACCGATCCTGAGCGCCGAGGATGTGCGGGATATGCAGGAGGCCATCGCGCTTGCCCGGTCGCGCAGCGGGGCCGGAGGAACATCATGATCCGCATTCTGACCGTTCTGGCAGCCTGTTTTCTGATGGCGATGCCGGTGCTTGCCGTGCAGCCGGATGAGATCCTGAATGACCCCGTACTGGAAGAACGTGCCCGCGACCTGTCGAAGGATCTGCGCTGCGTGGTGTGTCAGAACGAGAATATCGACAGTTCGCATGCGGGCATGGCGAGAGACCTGCGCATTCTTGTGCGCGAACGGCTGGTCGCGGGCGACAGCGACGAAGAGGTGCTCGATTTCGTGGTGGCGCGCTATGGCGACTACGTCTTGTTCAATCCGCCGTTCAAGCCGTCCACCTATGCCTTGTGGATCGGCCCGTTCGCAGTCATGGCACTGGGGCTGCTGGGAGTTGTTCTGATGCTGACCCGTCGCCCGAAGAAGATCGATGCAAAAGCGCTCGCCCTGAGTGAAGAAGAAGAACGTGCCGTTGCGGCGATGTTGGCCGAGGACGGCAAGGAAGGACCCAAGGGATGATCTGGGTAATCGGCGGCGTTCTTGCCGCGATTTCTGTGTTGGTGCTTGTCTTGCCGGCGTGGCGCAAGCGTGGCGAAGCTCTCGGTCGCGACGAAAGCGCGATGGAGATTTTCAAGGACCAGTTGTCGGAAGTGGATCGGGACGAGGCACGTAACCTCATTTCCGGCGATGAGGCTACCGCGGCGCGGTCCGAGATCAAGCGCCGGATGCTTGCAATCACGAAACGGCAGGGAAACACTACCAAGGCAAAATCTGCCTCCGGCGGCGTCACGGTTCTGGTGGTTTCAGCCCTGGCGATTCCGGTTCTGGGCTTTGTGCTGTACGGCATGCGCGGAGCACCCGAAATCCCGAGCCAGCCCTTTGCCGAACGTGCCGAGGAACAGAACGAAGCATCCGAGATCGCGCAGTTGGCCGAGACCTTGCGGACCCGGCTGCTGGAGGATCGTACTGGTGGTCCCTCCGATGGCTGGATGCTGCTTGGCCAGACCTATATGCGAATGAACCGCTTCGAGGCGGCGGCAGAAGCCTTTGGCAGGGTTGCGGAACGTCCAGATGCCGATAGCGGCGTTCATTCCCAATACGCCGAAGCGCTTATCTCTGCCGAGAACGGGGTTGTGACGCAGACAGCGAGCCGCGCGATCGCGCAGGCCATGCAGCTCGACCCGATGAACCCGGCCGCTGTATATTACCGTGCGCGTGAGCTGGCTCAGGACGGGCTACTGCGCGATGCACGGGCGTCGCTCTTGCTGCGGATTCAGGAAGCCCCGGGATTCGAACCTTGGATGGAGATCTTTCTCGAAACGGCGAACCAGTATGGTGAAGAAATCGGGATCGAAGAGCCCGTGCAGTTGCAGGATTTCGCGCCAGTGTTCGCCGCGCGTTCACAAGCAGCAACGCCGGGACCCTCGCCCGAAGATGTCGAGGCGGCAGAAGAGATGTCCGGAGAGGATCGAGCGGCTTTCATCCGGTCCATGGTCGAGGGGCTGGCCGCACGGCTCGCAGAAGAGCCCGGCGATCTGGAAGGATGGCTGCGGCTCGCGCGGGCTTACACGGTTCTTGGGAATACCGAGGGTGCAACGGACGCCGCGGACAAGGCGCGCGCTTTGGCAGAAATCCTGCCCTCTGACGACCCTGGCAGATTGGCGACGCAGGCCGAGTTGAACGCACTCGGTCTCTGAGCTCAGTCCGCTTGCGCGATCTGGTTCATGCCAGCGTGAAGAAGCGCGTCTTGCACGATGTCTGCCGTCAAAAGTTCAGGCAGCGGCAGGCCCTCTGGAGCAGCGGGCCCGTAGACGACGTTGAAGGGAATGCCGAAGCGTCCAAAGCTTTCGAGATAGGCTGAGATACTCTCGTCCGGTCTGGTCCAGTCGGCACGCATGGCCGTCACAGCCTCTGACGCGAGCAAACCGGCAACCGGCTCCCGGTCCAGTACCAACGCCTTGTTCGCCTTGCAGGTCAGGCACCAGTCCGCGGTGACATCGACAAAGACAATCTCACCAGCCGCGACGCGTCTGGGGATATCGCTGCGCTCGAATGCGATCCACTCGGCGTCGAGCTTTGCATTCATCGCCGTATCTGGTGTGCTCGTGGACATGGGCAGGAAGAACGCTGCAATGACGGTGGCGACCACAAGCCCCGCGCGTGTTCTTCCCACTCCGCGCGCCACGGGTGACAGAAGTAGAACCAAAACGGCAAGCAGGGCAGCGACCCACAGGAGGGCTGCGGACCCGGCCACACCGCCGAGCACCCAGAGTAGCCATGCCGCGGTCAGGATCAAAAGGCCTGCGAGCACCGCCTTCACGAGTAGCATCCAGCGCCCCGGCTTCGGAAGATATCTGACTAACCCGGGTGCGGCGGCGACAAGGAGATAGGGCAGGGCCAGGCCGATCCCGAGGGCGGTGAAGATCACGACGATATCGATAGGGCGTCCGGCCATCGCGAATGCGATGGCAGTCCCGAGGAACGGTGCAGAGCAAGGCGTCGCCAGCACTGCCGCGAACGCCCCGGTGGCGAAATCGCCAGTGTATCCGGAGCCCTTGTCCGAGGACATCCGTGTCATCCAGCTTTGTGGCAGGGATATTTCGAACAAACCGGCCAGGTTCGCGGCAAAGACCGTCAGAATCAGCAGCATGGCCGTCAGGAAATAGGGGTTCTGAAATTGCAGGCCCCATCCCACCGAAAGCCCCATCGCACGTGCGCCAAGGGTGCCGGCCGCCAGAAGCCACATAAAGGCCAGTACGCCCGCCGCAGACATCAGAAAGCCCCCGCGCACCCTGGCGGCGGATTGGTCCGCGGCCTTCAGCGCTGAGGCGAACTTGATCGACAGGACAGGCAGCACGCATGGCATCACGTTCAGGATCAGCCCGCCGATCACGGCGATGAGCGCAATCCATAGCAGTTCGGAAACTGCCGTCATTTCGGCCTGTGGCTCGAAAGGCGGAGCGGGCACCTGGGATACGAGGGGAACCTCTGGAAGGTCCACGGCCATGCCGTCATCGGTCAATGTCAGGCGCAGTGGCATGTCGCTGCTGACAGGGTCGGACAAAACAGGCAGCCGGGCCCACATGGTATCGCCCTCGGGATCGATCCGAACATCCGGAGCCCCAAAGGCAGTATACTCGCCCATCTCGGGGAAAATGTCAGGTGACTGCCAGCCACCCCGCCGGGAAAACGCAACGACGAGGGCCGCGCCATCATCGGCCAGTGCTGCGGCTTCGAGCGTGACACCATAGAGATCTGCCGGCTCCGGAACGAGCGCGGCGGCCGAGGCGATCAGGTTTGCGGAGGCCGCATCCACTCCCGTGCCGGTCCCGAGGTCCAGATCGAGTGCGAACTCCTCTGGTACACAGATTTCCGCACAAACGAGAATACTGACGTTGGCCGACAGTTTTGCCGGTGCGCCCGGGTCTTCGAGCGTCACTTTGAGCGGAAAATTGACCTCATCGGCATAACCGAAATTCTCGATGCCGAAGGCGCGAAACCGTGTTGGCGCTGGATAGAGAAGTTCGACCGATGCTATATTTTCCGAGCCTTCCCATGAGATTTCCGGAGGCAGGCCTACTTCGCCTGGCGACCTCCAATAGGTCTTCCAGGAGTCCTCCAGCGTGATTGCGAGGGCTGCTGAAATTGACTGGGCATTCGGCGCGACCGCGTCTTCGGCTGTCACGAGGCGTGCGGTCGATATTGCCGAAACATGCGGCTCGGACTCAGCCGCCTGCCCTGGCAGCGCATATGCGAGCCAGAGACATGTGAGCGCGAGCGCGTGAAGCGCGCACCTTGCCAAAGTTGTCATGAGACCGTTGTCTCCCGTCACCAAGCAATCCTGAACGCTGGATCAGTCTTTACATAGTATGCCCCCGTACGCTGCGCGAGAGGGCACACTGACCCGGTGTGCGGGCGCGCAGGCACAACCGCAAGAAAACTCTGGTCACGTCAGCGCGAGATGCTCAGAGAACGGTAACGAGCGTGCCGCGTGGAACCCGGTCATAGAGGTCTATGACATGCTCGTTGACCATGCGGATACAGCCGTTTGAGACCGATCGCCCGATCGACCAAGGCTCTGTCGTCCCGTGGATGCGGAAGTAGGTGTCCACGTTGCCTTGATAAAGATACAGCGCTCGTGCGCCCAGCGGGTTGTTCGGCCCTCCCGGGACCCCATCAGCGAACCGTTCGTACTTGTGCGGTTCCCGTTCGATCATCTCGTCGGTGGGTCGCCAGTTGGGCCAGACCGCCTTGCGCTTGATCGTGGCATTGCCCTTGAACTCGAGCCCTGCCTTGCCCACGCCGACGCCATAGCGCAGGGCCTTCTGTTCGGGTTGCACCCAATAGAGATAATGCGCCTGTGGTACGACGATGATTTGCCCAGCCTGAAAAGGGTAACGAAGTGGGACGACGGTGGGTTCAAAGCGCGGATCGAGTTGGAACTTACGTTGCGCAATGGCCGGTGTGGCCAGGGTCGCAAGACCCATGGTGAGAAACTGTCTTTTCGAAATCATACTCGTGCTCCATCCTTGGCCGATCCATCACCGCATCGCTGGTCGGGCGTTTTCACCTTATCAACTTTGATACCAATGTTTCGTTAGCAACCGGATATTGATTCTCCGTTCACAAAAGCGCGAGTTGCGGGCTTGCTCGCCCGGAATGTGGCCTTCTGGTCGCGGCGGCTTGCTCGGGCGCTTTGACGGCGGGCGGCAGTTCGGACATGGTGAGCGGGATATGAAGGGGCCGGCTACATGGTCCGAATTGGAGACAGAGATGAAGCATTGGGTCTACGTCGCGGCCATTGGCGCCAGCCTGGCATCCCCGGTTGCCGCGCAGGAGCTGAGCGAAGAACGGATCAAGGAGTTGGCGCTGGAAGCCATTCTTGAAAACCCGCAAATCGTCATGGATGCGGTGGCGATCCTGCGAGAGCGCGAAGCTGAAGCGCAGGCTGCCAGTGCGGCGGAAACTCTTGCCAATCAACGCGATTTGCTGGAGCGCGATGGAAACGCGCCTGTTCTGGGTAATCCCGATGGCGACGTGACCGTGATTGAGTTCTTCGACTACAATTGTCCATACTGCCGTCGCGCGAAGCCGACGATCGAGGGGCTGATCGCTGCGGACCCGAATGTCCGGGTGGTTTTCCGTGAATTCCCGATTCTCGGTGACGACTCCGTTCTGGCGGCACGCGCGGCCCTCGCAGCCCGTGCCCAAGGCATGTACGAGGAATTTCACTGGGCGCTCATGGCATTGTCGGGGCGCATAAACGAAGCGCAGATCATGCAGACAGCAGATGATCTTGGCCTCGATGTCGCCCAGCTTGAGGCGGACATGCAGTCAGATGCCGTGACAATGCATATCGAGACGTCACTGAGCCTCGCGCAGTCGCTTGGAATTTCGGGAACACCGTCTTTCGTGGTTGGCGAGACAATCTTGCCCGGGCTCGTCGACCAGGCGCGGCTCGAAGAGTTGGTGGCGCAGGAGCGCTCCGACGGTTGACGGATCAGGCGGAGGTTTGCTGCGCCACGTTCGCGGCAAACCCTGCTTGGCTGAGGACCGACAGCACCATCGCGGTGGAGGCTGCCGTTTCCACGCATATGGTGCGGGCATCAAGGTCTGTCTGGATCTCCGCATCCGGGTCCAGCTTGGTCAGCGCCTGCTCGATTGACTGGCGGCAATGCGGACAACTCATTTCAGGAACTGCGAATTTTATCATCAAGGTCTCCTTGCAGATCAACTCTGAAGCGCGTCTGACAACTCTTCAAGGTGCGCATCGCCGCAGTGCAGTATCAGCCATGTCGAAAGAATAGGCCTGCTGTTTTATCCCGCAAGGGTATCCGCGATGCGCCGTTTCACCAGGCGCTTGCCTTCCCCAAGTCGACAAGAGGCCCTAAGTTTCGGAGACGAGGCATCGCACGGTTGCGGGGGAGGACTGGATGGCACTCGAAGATGAGGGGCATAGTGGCACGCAACTGGGTGTCGCCCCAACCAACGGGTCATCACATGTGCTGGGTGCGCAAGAGCCGCCCCTTCTGGAGCTTACCATTCCTGAGCTTCTGGCGCAGACCGCGGCCCGTTTCCCTGACCATGTTGCCGCGATTTTCGACGCGCAAGGGATCCGACGGACCTACCGCGACCTGATACGGGAGGTCGATGCGCTGGCCGGTGGGCTTTTGCAGCTCGGGCTCAAGCCCGGTGACCGGGTCGGGGTCTGGGCACCCAACTGTGCCGAGTGGTTGCTGGCGCAGTTCGCCACGGCACGGCTGGGCATCATCCTGGTCAATGTGAACCCGGCCTACCGGCCCTTCGAGTTGTCCTATGCCCTGAAGAAGACAGGATGCACCGCGCTGATCCTCGCAGCACAGTTCAAGAATTCGGATTACGTCGCCATGCTGTCGGAAGTGGTCCCGGAGATTGCGGCCTCCGATCCTGGTGCGCTGAACGCGGCCGAATTGCCGGACCTGCGCGCCGTGATCATTACCGAGTCTGATGCGCCGGACGGCATGATTGGTTTTCCCGATCTGATCGCCAAGGGTCGCGCCGTTGTCGCGAAGGATCTGGATGCAATCACGCGCAAGCTGGATTGCCACGATCCGATCAATATTCAGTTCACGTCCGGGACGACAGGGTTGCCCAAGGGTGCAACGCTCACCCATCGGAATATTGTCAACAACGCTGCTTCGGTCACGTCCGCCATAAAGCTGACAGAGCAAGACAGGCTCTGCATTCCGGTGCCGTTCTATCATTGCTTCGGGATGGTCATGGGGACGCTCGGCTGCGTCACCAAGGGGGCTGCGATCGTAGTCCCCGGGCCCGGGTTCGATCCAATCACTACATTGGACACGGTGTCGAAGCATCGCTGTACGGCTCTCTACGGTGTGCCGACCATGTTTGTGGGTATGCTGGAGCATCCGCGATTTGCGGAGTACGACCTGTCATCGCTGCGCACGGGTATAATGGCAGGCGCGCCCTGTCCGATCGAGATCATGCGCCAGGTTCAATCCCGCATGCACATGAGCGAAGTGACCATAGCCTATGGAATGACGGAGACATCGCCCGTGTCCTTTCAGTCCGCCACAGACGATCCGGTACAGAAACGGGTGTCATCCGTCGGCCGCATTCAGCCGCATGTGGAAGTGAAGATCGTCGATGAGGATGGCGTCGTTGTTCCGGTGGGTGCACAAGGTGAGCTTCTCACCCGCGGTTACAGTGTCATGCAAGGATATTGGGACGAGCCGGACAAGACTGCCGAGGCGATAGATGCCGACGGGTGGATGCATACGGGCGATCTGGCGACGTTGGATGTGGACGGGTTCTGCAAGATCACCGGACGAGTCAAGGACATGATCGTTCGCGGTGGGGAAAACGTCTATCCGCGTGAAATCGAAGAATTCCTCTACACTCACCCGGCGATCAGTCAGGTTCAGGTGTTCGGCATCCCGGACCAGAAGTTCGGCGAGATCGTGGTGGCCTGGCTGGTGGCCAAGCCGGGGGCAGACCCGACCGAAGCCGAGATCCTCGACTTCTGTCGCGACAGCATCGCGCATTTCAAGGTTCCGGCCATGGTGCGCTTCAAGAACAGCTTGCCAATGACCGTAACGGGCAAGCCACAGAAGTTCATCATGCGCGCGCAGATGGTCGAGGAACTTGGCCTCGAGGAAATCGAAACGGCGTGACTCCGACGTTCGCCCATCGGCGGAACCGTTAAGCGGCCGGAAACCTCTTCAAGTCATTTTTAATCGCACGAACGGTGTCGGGCTCATTAGAGCCGCAGCCAAGCCACATTCTCGGATCACCGTAACTCGGGAGACCATTCTCCTGAGGCTGGCGACCCATGAACGCGGCCCACGCGGGGCGTGGCTCTTACGCGACACCACTGGAAAACCCCCGCGCCTCTTTGAGGGTGCGCGAGCAGAACGACCCGGAGCAGCCAATGTGCACGATTTGCCAATCCATGAACCCCAACAGGGATCGGTTCGATTACCACGAAGCTCCTTTTCCTTCTTTGTTTTCAGGCGACCGGATCGCAGCCAACCTTCCCACATTCACCGTTGATCAGGTCGCCGACCAGCTCAAGAGCGGGTTTTTCAAATCACGGGAAGCCTCCTGGGACGTGGAGCCCGGTGGGGAGGCTATCGACGTGGACATCTCGCGCCTGACGGAAAAGGGTCAGTTTTACGCAGAACTTGCACTCGATGCATGGACGATGACCACGGGCATCGAATTCAACATCACCGAGCTAGAAATCTTCGCCTTTGGCTTCACCAGATCAGGGATCATTTTTGATGATACCGACTCCGGAGCCTACGCTCAACCGATCGTGAATTCCGAGAACGAGATCTACACTGCGCGGATCAATATCTCGCAGGACTGGATCCGGAACGATGGGGAAACGATAGACAACTACTCGTTCCAGACATTCATCCACGAAATTGGTCATGCCCTCGGGCTGGAACATGCGGGCAATTACAACGGTAACGCAAAATACAGCACCGACGCGCTCTATACCAATGACAGCTGGCAGATGTCGATCATGTCGTATTTCAGCCAGACCGATAATGCGTCGATCGACGCGAGTTTCGCCTACGTGGTCACGCCAATGATCGCGGATATCACGGCGGTTCAGCAGTTGTATGGCGTCGCGGGTGATTTGCGACCCGGCAATACGATCTATGGCCAGCCGACGACACAAGGTGGCAGCCTGATGTCCATGGCCGACGGCTACTATGAAAACTTCGGTGATACCAGCAGACCGATCACCTATACCATCATCGACGACGGCGGATTTGACGCAATCAATTTCAGTGATGTCACTGCGGATCAGAATATCAATCTCAATGGGGGCGCGGTCAGCGATGTCAACGGCCTCAAGGGTAACCTGGTGATTTTCTCCACGACCGTTATCGAATACGTGGTTTCCGGCTCTGGCAACGACACTCTGACCGGCAACAGTGCCAACAATCATTTCTTTGCAGGCGATGGCAGGGATACGATCTTCGGTGGTGACGGAGACGACATTCTGGAAGGGCAGGGTGGCATCGACATCCTCACGGGCGGGGCGGGGCGCGATGGATTCGTCTTGTCCGGGACGGGTTTCGACGGTCTTGATATCGTCACCGACTTTACCGATGGAGAAGATCTTCTGTTCTTCGCGGCGGCGGACAGCTTTTCCGATATTTCGGTCAGTGAGCGCGCAACTGGCACGGTCGTGGGGTTCAACGGCGAATTTGCCATCCTCCTCGGTGTATCGTCCAATCAGATCTCCGCGGACGATTTCGTCTTCGGATAACCAACGCCGCATTCTCATCTCGAGGGCCTGCTGAGGTGGGCCTTTTTTGTCGCATCGGGTCGACAGGCTTCGCCCATGTTCTAGCTCGCGGCCTATGAATGCAGACACCGATCATTCCTTGCGACGCCGCGGAACTGCCCTGCTCTATGGTGCTGCATGCCATGGCATTTTCGCGCTTGCAGGTCTTGCAATGCTTGTTGGCCTGTTCACTGGTATGCAGTCCGGGTTGGGTGCAGTGCCGCAGCCGTGGGCCTGGGGGGCAAACCTTTTGCTTCTTGTGCAGTTTCCGCTGGCGCACTCCTTTCTGCTGAGCGCCCGAGGGCAGTCGCTTCTTGCGCGGCTTGCGCCTTGGGGTTACGGCAAGCCGCTGGCGACAACCACCTACGCCACCATCGCATCGTTGCAGCTCCTTGCGCTGTTTACGCTCTGGACGCCGTCCGAGACAATTCTTTGGCAAGCCGAGGGAATGGTGTTCTGGCTGGTGTGCCTCGCTTATGCGGCCAGTTGGTTGTTGCTGACAAAGGCCTCCTTCGATGCCGGACCCTCAGTTCAATCGGGCGCCTTGGGCTGGATGGCGCTGCTGCGCGGGCGCAAGCCGGTGTTTCCGGACATGCCGGAGACCGGTCTCTTCCGGGTGGTGCGTCAGCCGATCTACGTCTCTTTCGCGCTCACACTTTGGTGCGTGCCGGTCTGGACCCCGGATCAGATCCTCGTGGCGACCCTGTACACCGCCTATTGCGTTATTGCTCCGCGTTTCAAGGAGGAGCGCTTTAGCCGCTTATATGGCGATCGTTTCCGGGCTTATCGGGCCCGTGTGCCCTACTGGGTCCCGCACCTGAGCCGGAGAAAAGGAGATGCCTGATGGGGGCGGCCATATGCGCAACGATCTGACGATCTATGACAGTGAGGCCGATCGGTGGTGGTCCGACGATGTCCGCTGGGTCCGAACCTTGAAGAACATGGTGCCTGGACGCTTGGACTATTTTGATCGGTTCATAGATTGGCAGGGGAAGCAGGTGCTCGATCTTGGCTGTGCCGGAGGGTTCATGGCCGAGGCTCTGGATGAGCGGGGCGCCCGGGTAACCGGGATCGATCCTGCCGCCAAGGCCATCGCCGCGGCACGGTCTCATGCTGCAGCTACCGGCCGTGATATCCGCTATGATATTGGTGCGGGAGAAGACCTGCCCTATGGGACGGGCTGTTTCGATGCCGTGGTTTGTGTCGATGTGCTGGAGCATGTGCGCGACCTGGACCAGGTTGTGGCCGAGGTTGCGCGGGTGCTGAAGCCCGGCGGGTTGTTCCTGTTCGATACGATCAACCGCAACCCACTGTCTCGGCTTGCGGTGATTACCTTGGCCGAGGATGTGCTTGGGCTTTTGCCCAAGGGGACCCACGACCCTGACATGTTCATCAAACCGGCAGAATTGCGCGCAGCCCTCGAAGCGCAGGGTTTCGCCGTTGGCAAGTTCACCGGCCTGGGCCCCAGGGGATTGACCCGTCGCGGGGACTTCACCTTCGGGCGACTACACGGTACGGCGATCATCTACATGGGAACGGCCCACCTCCCGGCCTGACCAGCGCGCTGGAGAGGCTACTGAGAATCGAGATTTGTGGCATTCCGCCTCCACGGCTACCTGCGTAGTATTGGGTAGATATGGCAATCTGGTGTGATCAAACCGTAATTTTCTTTCTGTTTTCAGTGGGGTAATTTTTGTTAATTGCGGGTTGCTTTGCTCAGCGATTTTTTAAATGCTCTGCGCACGCTTGCGACGGTTTGGTGTTGCAAAAAGTGGTAAAAAAGTCTTACCAAAGTACGTGGGATACCTAGGGAGGGAAATCCATGAAAATTAAAACAATGGCAGCGGTAAGCTGCCTGAGCCTTGCCGCGTCGGGTGCATCGGCACAAGAAGTGTTCGAAATGACGTCGGCGTTCGGGAAGAACCTGCCGGTGCTTGGCACCGCGGCAGTCAACTTCGTCGAAAAGATCAACGGCATTTCGGAAGGCGTGGAGTTCGAGCATTTCGATCCAGGCGAGCTTGTGCCGGTTCTCGAAGCGCTTGACGCCGTGTCCAGCGGTTCGGTCGATGCTGCCTACACGACCTCTGGTTATTGGCAGGGCAAGATGGCCGCTGCTGGCCTCTTCGCGGCCGTGCCGTTCGGCCCCGAGCCCGGCGAGATGCTGGCCTGGATGCTCTATGACGACGGCCTGACTTTGATGCGCGAGATGTACGAGACCAACGGGTACAACGTGCATGTAATGCCCTGCGGGATCTACGCGCCCGAAACCTCCGGCTGGTTCAAGGAAGAGATCAACTCGATCGAGGACCTTCAGGGCCTCAACATGCGCTTCTTCGGTCTCGGCGCCGAGGTCATGCAGAAACTGGGTGTGTCCACCTCGCTGTTGGCCGGCGGTGATATCTTCCCGGCGTTGGAGCGCGGCGCAATCGACGCGACCGAATTCTCCATGCCCATCGTGGACGCGCGGCTCGGCTTCTACAACATCGCCAAGTTCAACTACTTCCCCGGCTGGCACCAGCCGTCGACCGTGTTCGAGCTTCTTGTGAACAAGGACCGTTGGGAAGAGTTGGATGAGCGGTCCCAGAAACAGATCGAGATCGCCTGCATGGCGAACGTCACCGACAACTTTGCCGAAGGTGAAGCTGTGAACTTCCCTGCCATGATCGACAACGTCGAGAATCGCGGCGTAACCATCAAGCAGTGGACCCCTGAACAGTTGCGTGCATTCGAAGCCGCATGGCTCGAAGTGGCGGCGGAACTGGCGGAAAGCGACGAGATGTTCGCCAAAGCCTGGGCGGATCTGCAGGAATTCCGCGAGGGCTATGCCCTGTGGGGTAACAACATCAACCTGCCGCGTCCCTGGAACTGAGGCAGATCACATGATCTGAGCCGGAGCGGCGTAGGCCGTCGCTCCGGCTTTGTCACGCCTGTGTAGTCTGGGCGGTATCGGAGGACCCATGGAACCCGTCGAAGAAATCATCAAGCTCTCTGATCCGGGGGAGGTCGGTCGCGAAGAACATAATCGCGGCGACCGGGTCATCGTGCAAATCTCGAATGTGATGGCGTGGCTGTTCCCGATCCTGATGGTCGCCATCGTTGCACAGGTCTTCCTGCGCGGTTCGGGTATGAACCAGGCATGGCTCGACGATCTCCAATGGTGGCTTTACGGCTCGGCGGTTTTGGTGGGGATCGGATATGCGGTGACGAACAACGCCCATGTTCGGGTCGACATCCTCTTCGACAATTTCGGACCGGACAAGAAGCACCGGATCGAAATCTTCGGCCTGGTCTGGTTGTTCCTGCCGTTCATCATCCTGTGTTGGGATGTCACCCTGCCCTACGCCATCGCGTCGGTCAGCGCGAATGAAGGATCCGACAGTCCGAACGGGCTCCATAACCTTTGGATCCTCAAGGTCTTCATGAACGTCTCGTTCGCGTTCATCGGAATAGCGATCTGGTCGGCCTATGTGCGCTTTCTCAACAAGATGACGGAACCCGTGCTGTGGAAACAGCTTCTATTCGCGTTTCCATCCACGATGTTCCTGATCAACCTGGTGGTCTACTATTCGATCTGGTGGGCCCTGCGGCTGACGACGCCTGCGGATGTGACCAACCGCGAGATCGGCCGTCACCCGATTTTCGATGAATTGCAGGTCGGGGTCGAAGAGATCCCCTACACGATCATCATCACCGTCATTGTGACGTTCATCGTGATCGGTCTCGCCTATGCGCGCGATCGTGCTCGCGAAGCGAGGTACTAATCGATGTTTCTTCTGGAAGCACTGGGTCAGTTCATGACCCTGAACGAGTTTGCCGTTTTGGCAATGTTCCTCGTGTTCATCTACCTGCTCTTTCGCGGCATACCGGTGGCTTACGCCCTCGTAGGGGTCAGCCTGATCTTTGCGCTGGTGGCCGAGATCTTCCTGGACCCCAACCGGGCCGCGTTCCGGGACATCATCGAGTTCGACCGCACCGGTATCGACTATCAACGCTTGCAGGTGCTCTCCGGGCGGCTCTTTGGCAACATCGTCAAGAACCCGGTCCTTGTGGCTCTGCCGATGTTCATCTTCATGGGGCTCATGCTGGACCAGTCCGGCGTGGCACAGCGGATGATGCACTCCATGCAGAAGCTGTTCGGTGGCCTGCGGGGCGGTCTGTCCCTGACGGTGATGCTGATCGGTATCATCCTTGCAGCGTCGACCGGGGTGATCGGCGCGTCCGTGACCCTGCTTGGCGTCATGGCGCTGCCTGCGATGATGCAGCAGAACTACTCCAAGCCGATCGCGACGGGGACCATCGCCTCAGCAGGTACACTTGGCATTCTGATTCCGCCATCGATCATGCTGGTGATCATGTCGGACCAGTTGGCGATCAGCCTCGGTGATCTGTTCATGGGCGCTCTGTTCCCGGGGCTGATCCTCGGAGCGCTGTATATCATCTTCATCATCGCCTACGGCCTGATCAATCCCAAGGCGATGCCTGCCCCACCCCAGACCGACGAGGTCGGCTGGGACGTGGTCAAGGACGTGCTGTTGGCGGTCGTGCCGCCGATGTTCCTTATCCTTCTGGTCCTCGGGTCGATCTTCGCGGGCTTCGCCACACCGACCGAAGCCTCGGGCCTCGGAGCGCTGGGCGCGACTTTGCTGGCGCTGGCCAATGGTCGACTGAACTTCAAGGTTCTGAAGGAGGTGAGCCGCTCCACCCTCAATACGTCGGGTTACATCGTCGGAATCTTCCTTGCGGCCAACTTCTTCGCGCTCGTACTGCGTCGCTACGGCGGGGACGAGATCATTCAGGGCTATGTGCTGTCGACCTTCAGCGACCCGTACATGATCGTTCTGTTCATCCTGTTCATCATCTTTCTGCTTGGCTTCCTGCTGGACTGGATCGAGATCACGATCATCATCATGCCGTTGATGTTGCCGATCATCGTGGGCCTGGACCTGGCGGTGCCGGGCTTCGACCAGGTGCGGGATCCGGCGGTTGTGTGGTTTGCGATCCTCGTGGCGGTCACCTTGCAGACGAGCTTCCTGACGCCACCTGTGGGCTTCGCGCTCTTCTACCTGAAGGGGGTCTGTCCGCCGGGTGTGAGCCTTGGGCACATCTACAAGGGGATCATCCCCTTCGTGATGCTGCAGCTCCTGGGCTTGTTCATCGTCTTCCAGTTCCCTGCGCTGACCACCTGGCTACCGGCCATTGCCTACGCGGATTAGGGACCTCAACATGTGATGTGACAGGGGCGGGCCATGGGTCCGCCCCTTGTCGTCAGAGCGCGATGCGGCGTCCCTCGGCCGCGGATGCGTACACGGCTTCTTCGATTTCGTGTACGCGCAGGTAGTCGCGCGCGCGGTTCTCGAAAGACCCTTTATCGCGCAGGGCCGCGACCACATGCTGGTTCAAGGCATGGACGCAATCGCCCGCAAATCCCTTGTACTGTCGCGCGGGCAGGAGTGTTGTCTCTTCGGTCGCGCCAAAGGCACGAAGTTTGACAGACCCGTCCCCATGGAGGCTCAGCGTAGCATCCGTGCCCTCCAGCAGCGCCTCGCCGAAGGTCAGCCGACCGTTCGGGGTCTTGTGGTCCAGCAGGCGGTTGCCATCGAAGAGGGCCCGAGCGCCCGATGGGTAGTCGAAAAGGATGAGTCCGGCATCCTCGCCGGCAATCACCGGGTTCTCCCGGCGCAGATCGCCATAAACCCCGCTGGGTTCCCCTAGCAGATAGCGAAACGTGTCGATCCAGTGGACCGCCGTTTCCCGAACGAGAAGGCGCGGAGCCGTCTGGAAATAAGGCTGCCGCGCGAGGTAGGCGTCAGGCCCCCGGCCGTCGCCGGTCCGGAAGCGGAAGGTCAACTGCCGCGGTTCGCCGATCGTCCCCGCATCAATCGCGGCGCGAATCGCCCGATACCAGGGCTGGAAGCGGAAATTGTCATGGATCAGCAAGGTCGCCCCGGCAGCTTCGGCTTCCGCCGTGAGGGCGCGTCCGGTCTCGAGGCTCTTGGCAAAGGGCTTCTGGCAGATGATTGTCCGGACGCCATGGGCGAGTGCTGTACGCACGGCGGCGGCGTGGGTTTCGGGCGGGGTGATGATGTCGAGCACATCGGGCACCGTCTTGGTGAGCATTTCTCGAAGGTCGGAAAAGGCGGCCAGCCCTGTGGCCGTCGCGCGCGTTAGGTCGACATCTGCGGCGCCGACCAGCTGCGCGCCCAGCACGCGGGCCCAGGCGTCGTAGTGGAATTGCGCGAAATACCCGGCCCCAAGGCAGGCAACACGCACTGTCATAGCTTGGCCGCCACAGCTGCGGCAGCCTCCTCGGTGCTGGCGTTGCCGCCGAGATCCCGGGTCAGCACACGACCCTCCGTCAGGACAGCTTCGACCGCTTCGCGCAGGCGCTGCCCATCTGCGGCAAGTTCCGCATTATTACCGCGCACGGCCAGCCAGTCCAACATCATCGCCGCCGAAAGGATCATGGCCAAGGGGTTGGCGATCCCGCGCCCGGCGATATCGGGTGCAGTCCCGTGGCAGGGCTGAAACACCGCGTTGTGGTCCCCGATATCCCCAGAGGGGGCCAGGCCAAGTCCCCCCATCAGCCCCGCGCCGAGGTCACTGAGGATATCGCCGAACATGTTTTCGGTGACCATCACGTCGAATGTCTGGGGGCGGGTCACCATCCATAGCGCCATCGCATCCACATAGGCGTGATCTGCGATCAGATCCGGGTGTCGCGCAGCCTCTGCATCGAAGATCTCGCGAAAGAACGCGAAGGCCCGGAACACGTTGGCCTTGTCCACGCAGGTGACGCGCCCTTCCCCTCGCCCGGAAGCCTTGCGTTGTGCAGCAAGCGCGAAGGCGAAGCGAAAGAGTTTTTCAGATGTATCGCGCGTGATCTGCAAGGTCTCGGTGGCATGGTCTTTGGTCACGGTGCCCTTGCCCTTGGTATGAAACAGGCCCTCTGTGCTTTCCCGGATCAACACGAAGTCCACGGGCCCCGGTGCATGCAGCGGCGTCGGATGCCCCGGCACGATCCGTACCGGACGCACACCGGCATAAAGATCCAGGGCGATCCGAATATCGATCTGCGGTGTGATTTCTGTGCCGTCCGGATAGCGGATGTCAGGCAACCCCATCGCGGACAGCAGGATCGCATCTGAGGCGCGCGCAGCGTCTAGAGACGCCCGTGGCAGTGCCTGGCCTGTTTGCGCATAGTGACCCGCGCCCATAGGATGGCTGTCGAAGTTCAGATCATAGGTCGCTGCAGTCCCGGCCAGCTTGCGCAAAAGCCCTAGCGTCGGCGCCATGATCTCGGGGCCGATACCGTCCCCGTCGAAAACCGTAATCGAAAAACTTTGCATGTTACGCCTCCCGAAGAAAGTTGTGCCGCGTGCCTGTGCCTACCGCAAGTGGAACGCAGGATGGACCTTGCACCGCACGAGATGGCATCGTTCACTACGCATCGAGGAGGTCTTATGTTCGCTGTCACTGTCACCTTCACGCTCATCCCCGGTGGTGCAGAGGCTTTCATGCCCCTGATGCTCGCCAACGCACGCAAGACGTTGGCCGATGAGCCCGGCTGCTTGCGTTTCGACGTCTGTACCGATCCGGCTCATCCCGACGAGGTCTTTCTCTATGAGATCTACTACAACCGGGAGGCATTCGATCGACATCTGGACGCGGCGCATTTTCAATCCTTTGACGCGGCAACCGCACATCTTGTCTGGGCCAAGGACGTCCGGACCTATGCACAGGTGCAGACATGAGCGGTGTTTGGGAGGTCTATGCGATCAAGTATGCAGAGCGAAACGCCCGTGTACGTGGCGATAGCTTTCTGTTCGATCCCCGCCACGACGTTCCCCATGCGATGGATTACTTCATGTGGCTTCTGCGCCGAGGGCCTGAGACGATCCTTGTCGATACGGGGTACGACATGGACGAAGGCGAACGGCGCGCGCGCCCCATACGCACCGATCCGGCCGAGGCGCTGGCACCTCTCGGCGTGAGCCCTGACAGCATCGAGCAGGTCATTGTCACACATCTGCATTACGATCATGCTGGGGGCCTCCACCTGTTCCCGAATGCAACGCTGCATATGCAGGCTGCGGAAATGGCCTACGCTACGGGCCCCTGCATGTGCCACGACGTGATCCGCATGCCCTATACCGCTGATCACATCTGCACTGCGATCAAAAGGCTTTATGCCGGGAAGGTGGTTTTTCATGATGGCGATGCGGAGATTGCGGAGGGTGTGACCGTCCACAAGATCGGGGGACACTCACGCGGGCTGCAGGCGGTGCGGGTGCGCACCGAGGCGGGTTGGCTGTGCCTTGCATCGGATGCGGCGCACTACTACGAAAATGCGTTCGCGCGCAAAGCGTTTCCCTTGGTCGTGGACCTCGAAGACATGATGAATGGATTCGCGCGGCTCGAAGCGCTTGCAAGTCGGCGGGAGCTCATCGTGCCCGGGCATGATCCGCTTGTGTTCTCGCATTACCCGGATATCGGGTGCGAAACGATTTTGCGTCTCGACCATGGCCCTTCGCGATCCCTGAAGGTCTGATCCGTGTGGTCTCTCTTCCGACGCAAATCAGCTGCACCTGAAGTACTGCCCCCTCCGGTGCCCGAAGGTCTGACCTATGTTGTGGGTGATATCCATGGTCGCCTTGATCTGCTCGAACATGCGCTCGAGCTGATCCAAGCCGACCGCGGATCGGCAGCAGCTTCGCTGGTTTTTCTAGGGGACTACGTCGACCGCGGTCCGGATAGTGCGGGTGTTCTCAACCGGCTCTTCAAGCTGCGGATCGCCGATGTGGAGGTTATCTGTCTGATGGGTAACCATGAGCGGATGATGTTGGATTTTCTAGATGACCCGGATCGCAGGGGGGATCGCTGGCTCAGGAATGGTGGGACTGAGACACTAGCAAGTTTTGCGCCCGCAAGGGCGGACCCGCGGAAGGGCCAGTCGCGGCTTGAGGCACTGCGCGACAGTTTCCTCGACACGATCGAGCCGGAGCTTCTCTATTGGATGCGGTCGTTGCCCCTGTCGTGGCGCTCGGGGTCGTTGGGCTGTGTGCATGCCATTACCGATCCTGCGCAAGCCTGGGAGGCACAAGACGAGGACATACTGCTCTGGGGGCGCCCCTCTCCCGCTCTCATACCCCGGTCCGATGGGATTTGGGTAGCACATGGTCATACGATCGTTGACCAAAGCGAGGCTGTCTGCGGTCATATTGCACTGGATACCGGTGCTTATCGAACGGGTCGTCTATCTGTCCTGCGATGCGATGATCGCGGGATTAAGTTTTTCAGCGCGACTGCGCCCTAGCTCTTTTTCCCGTAGCCGTAACCATAGCCATAACCGGCTTCTGGAAAGCGGCATTTGTTGAGCACCATGCCCAGTACATTGGCGTGATCCGCAACTTCCTTTTCGCAGCGGTCCAGATCCGGTATCGTGCTGCGTTCCGCATCGACCACGATCAACACGCAGTCGACATGAGAAAAAATCGCCGTCGCATCGTCACTGACAAAAATCGGGGGCACGTCGAATACCATGAGGTTCGGTTGATATTCCTGCTCGAGCCGTCGCAGGAAGTTGCCTGTTGCGTCGTCGAGGAACACATCAGACGGATCCTTCACGGGGCGTGCATTCATGGCGAGTGCAACATTCGGCCCAAGCCGACTTGCATGCTCTTCAAAGCTGATGCTCCCGGTCATCATATCTGCAACAGTGCCATCAGTCTCGACGCCGAGTTTCTTGGCCATGGACGGGTTTCTCATGTCGAGATCCATGAAGATGGCTCGAATGGATTGCTGGCGAGCGATGGAACTTGCAAGATTGCAGCAGACCGTGCTTTTGCCTGCGCGGCTACCTGCGGAGGTTACAGCCATGCGAGTCCAGCCGTTCTTCTCCATCTGAAGGAGAACCTTGGTCCTGAGAACGTCGAAACTCGCGGCCTCGCTGTTTTGGGAATCCTTGAAGAAAACCCTGTTTTTTCTCAGAATTTTGGGATCCGTGTGGATCGGTTTCAACGCCTTCCACCGATCCTCGAGCGGCGCGCGTTGTGACGGGCGTTGTGAGGACAGTCCTGACGGCGGAACGGAACCTTCGCGACGTTCACGTGCCTTATCCAGGGCGGCTTGTAGCTTTTCCATTCCAGGACATTCCTTGGTCAAGAGCATATCGGCTCAATGCGGTTTGATCAGACACCAATGCGCGTCAGGATCCTGTCGGCGAGCAGATCCAAAGGCAGATAAAGCATATGGACCGCGTAGAGCATCGCCGGAATGCCGGTGACGATCACGAGAATAATTGCAACTTTGGCCACCCGTTCAAAAACGATCTCACGGCTCGTCTTGACGTAAGGGAGTGTCGCCAGCGGCACAATGCCAAGACCTTTGGTCAGGTCGCTAGGTCGGCGGATCGTCTTGCTCATGACCTCCAGGAGGATTGCCAACCCCAGAGCCAGAAAGAAACCGCCGATGGTACCTCCGGCAGCGACAAGAAGTGGTGGCATGCTCGACGGGTCAGTCGGTGTCGCAGCCTGTTCGAGAACGATGATGCGCTGGCCGCGTGATGCCAATTCTATACGCTCACTGGTTTGCGCAATCGCCAGTCGCTCTACCGCGGAGTTGTACTGTTCCTGAACGTTTTGGTAGTCCCGTTGCAAGGACTCCAAAGACACCGAGATGCCAGGTGTCAGATCGAGCGTGGCTTCCACGTCTTCAATTTGGGATTGGGTGGTGCCAAGCTGCTCCTCCAAGAACCCGATCTGCGCGTTGATCTGTTCAATCTGCGCCTGAAGAGTCTGGGTCGGGTTCTCGATCGCCGTGATGCCGCCGAGCGACTGAATGACCCGCTCGACCTGGGCGATCCGGGATTGCAGAATTCGAACCCGCGGTGCGGTTTCGCCCGCAGTTTCCATTGCCTCCACAAGCTCTCGTCTGAGATCCACGAGCTTTTCTTCTTCTTGAGAAAGCTCTTCCGTGGCGTCTTCGGGCAACCCGGTCCGCAAACCGTCCAAAGCTTCTTTGAGTTGCTGACGCTGTTCTTTTAGGATGAGTAGGTCCCTGGTGAAGGCTGTGGATCGCTCCTGCAAACCCGCTAACCGTTCAAGCCGAAACTCAAACGTTTCGGGGAGAGCATCGGAGTTTTCGGAGCGGAACTGTCGAATCGCGGCACTTTTCTCGTCAAGTTGAACGGCGAGCCGATCGACTTCCTGTTTGAAGAACTGCTCGGTCTCCGACGCGCGGCTGGTTCTGAGGCGGCTATCTTCACGCTGGATCAGAGTGATGTACTCATTCACAACGTCCGACGTCGTCACAGGACGATCATCGGTGAAGGAGATCGTCATGAGTGTCGCGCGATCACGACCGGATGTCAGGTTTATGCGCGTGTTGCTCCGCATGCTACGGACGACTTCATCCGGGCTCATCGACCTAATGTCGGGAAACACTTCGAACCGGTTTGCTATATCGAGCAGATTGGCCCGCGTCAGCAGCCTTTGCTGGATGATTTCCAGCTGCTCCTGCGCGCCGGTAGTTGCTGTCGACATCGCCAGCTGATCCGGGATCTGGGCCGATTCGACCAACAGTCTTGCCGAGGCTTCGTATTTTGCGGGTAACTCACGAGCGACTAGTACAGATAACACTGCGCAGACGCCGGTGACCACGATCAGTAACGGCGAGCGGCGCAACAAGACGGATGTGTAGTACCGCATATCGAACATTATTCCGCTGCCTCGCCAAGTTGGTCGAAATTCCCGACGAAGATGCCGTCTGACAAGACTTCATCCACCGCACTGGCTGTCACTACGTCCCGGTTCTCGGTTGCCGTATAGAGCAAAGCAAAATCGCACAGCTTGTTCACGAGGCGAGGAACGCCCTCGCTTGCTTGGTATATTCGGTCGAGGGCCTGGTCGGTGAACTCATGCCCGGATCCCCCGGCATGCTTCATGCGGTGCTGTACATACTCGCCCATAGTGTCCCGGTCCATCGGAGGAATGTGATAGAAGGCCGACACACGCTGCGCGAACTGCTGCAGGTCGGGATGCATGATCATCTTGCGAAGTTGCGGCTGTCCGACAAGGACGAGTTGAAGGATTTCATCCTTGTTCGAGTTGATGTTTGTCAGCATCCGCAGTTCTTCCAGACCCTCCGGCGACAGGTTTTGCGCTTCATCAATGATCAGTATGACCTTGCGGCCTTCACTGTACTCGTGGATCAGAAAGTCCTGAAGCCGTTGAAACAGGCACACATAATCTCCGTTGCCGTCGCTGGTAACCGACAAGGCGTTAAGAACCCATTGAAGCAGCTCGCCACGACCGCCTTGTGCATTTGAAATCAGGCCGACAGTCACCGTATCGTCGATGGAACGCAGAAGGCGCTGCAGCAGAGTGGTCTTGCCGGCCCCGACTTCGCCGGTCAGGACCGTGATCGGGGCGCCGCTCAAGATACCGTACTCAAGCACCGCATAAGCCCGTTTGTGGATCTTGCTCCAGAACAGAAAGTCAGGATCGGGCAGCAGTTTGAAGGGCCTCTCCGTCAGCCCGAAATAGTCCGAATACAATCCGCTCATGGACATTTATACATACTCACAACCGTTCAAAACCATAGCTGACATCCCGCGGCACCTTGAGCATATAGGCACGGCGCGTCGTCTGTGCAGCCATCTGCCTGCTGCCGGCCACTCAGACCAGTAAAATGCGCCGCAAAGATGTCTTTTGCACGAGTTTGTTTCACGAACGCCTCTGGATGGCACAGTGTTGCCCGTCTGTCTGCCCAACACAGGCCCGGCTGGCACAATCGAGGCCAGCCAAGAATGATTCGCAATCTGCAGTTCTGCCGCTGAACCTACCATGCCAAATCCTTTAAATTCGCTCAAAACTCGCAACAAATGCAGCATTCCTTCTGGTTTGATGGCGGTTCGCGACAAATTCCATAACGGATAAAGAGGTCGTTTTCTTATTTAGATCAAGGCTTTAACTCGAGATAGGTAGTTTCGCCGATGATCTGGAGGCTTGGCAGTTTGCCCGGTAAATGCTTAGTTAGTGTTGTGTTAACGGTTCGCGCAGTTCTGCGATCTGTGTGTGGAGCGTCGAGCATTTCGAAGACGCATATATGGTGAGTGAAGAGTAGCATGACGATAAGAGCGAGTGATATTTCCGGAAGCGAACCTGTAGCAGCGCTTGGTCTTCAGGTACCCGCGGCAAAATCATCCCAACTCTACCGCGAGCATGGAAAACGTTTGTTTGACTTGGTCCTGGTAGTTCTTTCATCTGTATTTGTGGTACCTCTGGTGTTGATACTGGCGTTGTGCGTGGCGCTGGATGGTCACAACCCCTTCTATTGGCAGTATCGTGTGGGCCGGAACGGCCGCACCTTCCGCCTCTGGAAGTTGCGGACCATGGTCCCGAATGCAGACGAAAAACTGGAAGCCTACCTGGAGGCTGACCCTGAGGCGCGGCATGAGTGGGACACGCGCCAGAAACTCAAGCGCGACCCTCGCATTACCAGAGTGGGTCGCCTGCTGCGGAAAAGCTCCGCTGATGAACTTCCCCAACTCCTGAATGTACTCAAGGGTGAGATGTCCCTCGTAGGCCCGCGGCCAATGATGGAGGCCCAGCGCGAGATGTATCCCGGAAAGGCATATTATCGCCTGCGCCCCGGAATCACCGGCACTTGGCAGATTTCTGACCGGAACGATTGCAGTTTCCGCTGTCGTGCGCAGTACGACGATCTTTACGAAGGCAACATGTCCCTTCGCGGCGATATCCGGATTTTGCGGGGTACGGTCACAGTTGTTTTGCGCTGCACCGGTTACTAATCTAAAGCTGGTTTCACCGCACTTTATTGTGCGCTTGTCGCCGTAGCGATACCATAGTTGCATTGCTAAGTTACACACACAGGCGCTTTGGCGCCTTGTGTTGTTGAGGTCAGCGTCTTTGGGAGCGCAGGATATGAGATTTTTTGGAACGGCCCGCTTGATGTTCGGCGTGCTTGGTGTGGTTGCACTCGCTGCGTGCGACACGGCTGAGGAGCGCGCGGAAGGCCACTACCAAAAAGGCATCGAACTCCTTGAGGCTGGAGATGTCGATCGCGCGCTTGTGGAACTGCGCAATGTTTTCCAACTCAACGGTCTGCACCGCGACGCCCGGGCGCTCTATGCGGCGACTGTTCTTGACCAGGGCAGGATCAGTGAGGCTTTCGGGCAATACCTGAGACTGGTGGAGCAATACCCGGACGATCTGCAAGCGCGCATCGTTCTCGCCAACCTATCTATCGACGGACGTCAGTGGGAAGAAGCAACGCGTCATGTCAACCGCGCCAGGCAAATTGCAGCGGACGATTTCGAGGTTCAGGTCCTCGATCTTGTCATGCGGTATCGCGAAGCGGGCTTGAACGGCGACGATGACACGCGCAGGACCCTGCTCACCGAGGCGGAGGCCAAGTTGGCGCAGGCGCCAGAGAAACTCACGTTGCACAACATTCTGATCGACGGTGCCATCTGGCAACAGGATTTCGATCTTGCGCTACGGCGTGTCGATGCCGCGCTGGAATACAACAAGGAAGCGGAGCAGCTCTACATGTTTCGCCTCGCGGCGCTCGAACAGCTCGGGCGCACCGTCGAAATCGAAGAACAGCTTCTCGAACTTGTTGCTCAGTATCCAGATGTGGATCGCTACAGGCGTCTCGTCTTGCAGTTCTATCGCCAGCAGAACGAGCCTGAAAAGGCCGAGTCGTTCATCCGTTCCGTGGTTTCCCCGAGCGACGAAGATCCGACGGAGTACGTGGCCTTCGTGCGTTACCTGCGGGACACTCGTGGCATTGAAGCGGCCCTTTCCGAGCTCGAGTTGGCGAATGAGACAGTGCCGGATCGTCCCGTTCTTCAGGCGCTCGAAGCCTCGCTGATCTTCGATCTCGGGCGGCGGGATGAGGGGATCTCCAAGATGCAGGCCATCGTGGATGCTGCGAACGAGTCCTCCGATACGAATCGTTTCAAGGTTGCCTTGGCTCAGATGCTTCTCGCGACTGGAAACGAGGTTGGCGCGCGTCAGCTCGTCGAGGAAACTCTGGTGGAAGACCCGACCAACGTGGATGCGATTAAGATGCAGGCGAGCTGGCTCATCGACAGGGATGAGACCGAGCGCGCCATCAGCTTGCTGCGGACCGCGTTGGACCAGACCCCTGACGATCCTCAACTGATGACTCTGATCGCCAACGCGCATATGCGCAACGGGGACCGGGAACTCGCGCGGGATCTGCTGAGTCTGGCGGTGGAGACCTCCAGCTATGCGCCGGAAGAGAGCTTGCGCTACGCCCGTTTGCTGGTGAGCACCGAAGAGTTTCTGACCGCCGAAGATGTGCTCGTAAATGCCCTGCGCCGCGCGCCGTCGAATACGCAACTTCTTTTGGCCTTGGCCGAGGTCTACTTGCAGTTGGAAGATTGGGCGCGCGCTGAGCATGTCGAAACAACGTTGCGTGGCCTCGATCAACCGGGGGTGCGTGAAGCAGCCGACAGCATTCGTGTCGCGATCCTGAACGGTCAGCAGCGTCAGGGCGAAGCGCTCGACTTGCTGTCGAACCTGGCGACGCAGGATGGCGGAAACTTCACAGCCCTGACAGCCACGGTTCAGTCCTTGTTGAATGCGGGCGAAGCGGAGCGCGCGCGCGCCATGGTCGATGAGGCCTTGGCGCAAGACCCGGACAGTTTCCAGGTTCTCGTTCTCGATGCGGCGCTTAAAAATTCCGTGGGCGACTTCGAGGGTGCTGCGAAGTCTTATCGCGCTCTGTCTGCGCGCCAAGAGGCCGGAGAGAGGATCTGGTTGGAACTCGTGCGTACCTTGAACCGTTTGCAACGCCCTGGCGAGGCTCGCGCCGCGCTCGCCGAAGGCTTGGAGCGTTTTCCGCAGGGCGCAAACCTGCTCTGGGCTCAAGCCTCGACGCTTGAACAGGCGGGCGATATAGACGGCGCGATCGAGATCTACGAGCGTCTTTACGAGCAGTCCAGCGGATCCATCGTCGTCTCTAACAACCTCGCGAGTCTGCTGTCGACACACCGGACGGACGAGGCGAGCATCGAGCGCGCTTACCGGATTGCCCGTCGTCTGCGCGGCACCGAGAACCCGGCGTTCCAGGATACTTATGGCTGGCTGGCATACTTGCGCGGTGATTACGCAGAGGCTGTCGAGTATCTCGAACCTGCGGCCGCGGCCCTGTCGTCGGATGCGCTTGTACAGTATCATCTCGCCATGGCTTATCTCGCGGCAGAGCGGACAGAGGATGCCGCAGAGCAATTCCGCAAGTCACTGGCGCTTGTGGGGCCAGACGAGACCCGGCCTCAGTTCGCCACCGCTCGAGAAGAGTTGAACAAACTCGAGACGGTTAACCAGTGAGCAAGAGTGTGTGTTGTGGAATGATCATCGTGCGCGACCCATGGGGCTGCACACGACCGAGTGACTATGCAATCCATCGACCCCCAAACCGTAAATTCAGGTGATTTGAATGTCGACGTCTACGGATTTTCTAGGTCGTGGCCCATCTGGCCTGAAAGTAAATTTTATCGGGCTGACGTCCTTTGTGCTGCTTCTGGTGGTATCGCTGCCTTTGTTCTGGTCGGGGTTCGTGTCCCTCGCACGGGCGTGGTCGACACCCGAGTATAGCCATGGTCCGCTGATCCCTCTGATTTCGCTCTATCTGTTCTTGCGCGAGCTGCGGGACAAGCCTGCGGCCACACCGGGCGAGGCTGTGAACCGCTGGCCCGGAGTCCTTGTCATCGGACTGGGTCTTCTGATTGCGCTTGCTGGAAACCTCTCCCGGATTCCGGACATCATCACTTACGGGTTCATCATATGGACCGGCGGGGTCGTGCTGACGGTGTTCGGTTGGAAACAGGGTATCAGGCACCAGCTGCCTGTGTTCCACCTAATCTTCATGCTGCCGTTGCCGCAGTTCATGTACTGGCACATGACCATATTTCTGCAGGGTATATCTTCGGTGGTTGGGGTCTGGTTCGTGCAGTTGGCGGGCGTGCCCGTGTTCCTCGAAGGCAACATTATCGACCTCGGGGTCTACAAGCTGCAGGTTGCCGAGGCGTGTTCCGGTTTGCGGTATCTCTTCCCCATCTTGTCCTTCTCCTACCTGTTCGCGATCCTGTACCGCGGTCCTTTCTGGCACAAGATCGTGCTGCTGGTCATGGCGGCACCGCTCGCCGTGTTCATGAACTCCGTTCGGATCGGGATCATCGGCATCATGGTCAACTCCTATGGCATCCAGCACGCCGAGGGCTTCATGCACTTCTTCGAGGGCTGGGTGATCTTTGGATCCTGCATCGCGATCCTCTTCCTGACTGCAATTGCCCTGCAGCGTCTGACACCGAACCCCCTGCCGCTGAGCGAAGCGATCGACCTTGACTTCAACGGGCTTGGAGGGATCTCCGCCCAGATCACGCAGATCAGCAATTCGACCCAGATGATGGTGGCGACCGGCATCACCGTGGTGTGCTCGGCCCTGCTTCTGGCGCTCAACCCAGGCGCAGGCGCACCCGTTGAACGCGATCCATTCGCGATCTTCCCGCGCACGATAGAAGACTGGCGGGGGGTGCAGGTGCCGCTTGACACTCAAGTCGAGCAAGTCTTGGGCGCCGACGATTATATAAATGCCACTTACCAGAACAGGGTCACGGACACCGCGATCAACTTCTTCGTCGCGTTCTATAACAACCAAACCGAAGGGAGCGGTATTCACTCGCCGGAGGTTTGTTTGCCCGCGGGTGGCTGGGAGGTGTTTTCCTTGGAGCCATATGAAGTCTCGTTCCCGGATACGGAATATGGCACGTTCGAACTGAACCGCGCCGTCATCCAGAAGGGCCTCGTGAAGCAGCTTGTCTACTACTGGTTTGAGCAGCGCGGGAAGCGTCTGACGAACGATTATGTGGCGAAGGCCTACGTGGTCTACGATGGGCTGATGCACGGTCGGACCGAAGGGGCGATGGTCCGTTTCGTCACCCCGATTTACGGAGATGAAGACGAGGCTCTGGCGGATCAGCGTTTGCAAGAGTTCATGGAAGAGGCACTGGTCAAGCTGCCGCGCTTCGTTCCCCTTTGAACACCTTGAGATTATGACTACGGTGCCTGTCAGGAATGCTTCCTGACGGGCCCTATTTTTCATGAAAGATCTCAATCCGATTTCCCGCGCTCCGGGCCCTGAAGAAAACGCCAACAGCCCCGCGCAGGTCTCGATGATCGCGCCGCTTGTCATCATCGGCTTCTGCATTCTCGTCGAAGGTATCCTGCAGCTGGCCAATCTCGGCATGATTGATCATCCACGCCTCCGCGCGGAAGTGGTGGAATACCTTGGGTTCTGGCCCGGGCTTTTGGGCACGTGGCGCCCAAACTACGCGGGGCAGCCATATGCCATGTTCTTTACCTACGGGTTTCTGCACGGTGGGCTGCTGCATCTCGTGCTGAACATGGTGACGCTCTATTCGCTCTCGCGGGCAGTGATCGATCGTGTCGGTAGCGGCAAGTACCTGCTGCTTTACGCGGCAACGATCATAGGAGGGGCGATCGGCTACTGGCTGCTGACCTCGAGTCTCCGACCCATGGTGGGAGCGTCTGGCGCCTTGTTCGGGCTCGCAGGGGCCATTGTGGCGTGGGACTATCTCGACCGCTTCCTGTTGTCAGAAGGGCTATGGCCGGTCCTTCGAACGGTTCTTTTCCTGGTCGGGCTGAACATTGCGCTCTGGTGGGCAATGGGGGGGCAGTTGGCCTGGGAAACCCACCTTGGGGGCTTTGTCACGGGTTGGGTGATGGCCATGCTGCTCGATCCTCGGGGACGCCCCATGGACGACCCGCCGCCTACAGATCAGTAATCTCGTTCGAAAAACAGGCCGATTGCGCTGTCATCGGTGCCCGCCGTTCCCCGCGCTGTCAGGCTATCAGTCAGGTCGATGTTCAGAATGATTTCGGTTTCTCCGTCCGCGTTCACATCCACATTGGTGTAGACATCGTCAGAGATATACTTGCCGAGCCGAAGACTGGTTTGCCCATCCTCGTCGGTGACAAGGTCAAGGTCGTCGAGCCCAGCTTCCTCCCGCAGAGAATTGAAAAGACCCAGCCCCGTACCATTCTGCACGGCGATAAGGGCGTTCGCCAGCCTCAGCGCCTGAATCGGGCTCAGGCTGTTTATATCCGCATTGAACAGCAGGCGCGCCAGCGCTTCGTCCTCGGGCAGGGGCGGGTTGGACTCGAAGCTCACCTCTGGATCATCTGCAGGCCCTTCGACGATGGCCGACACCTCGACATCGTCGCTGGTGACGGTCGCCAGGAAGCGAATATCGGGGATGAGATCTGCGCTCAGACGGATGTTGCCTTCCGTCAGTTCCAGGCGCTGGCCGAGAATGTTCAGTCGTCCGCGCACAAGGTCGAATTCGCCGACCGGGCGGGGGTCGGCGGTGGTGCCCGTCACCCGGATATCCCCACCTAGTTCCGCATCCAGTCCGAACCCACGGACGAAAATCTGAGACGGTGCATTTACTGTCAAATCCAGTCCGATCGCGGGGCCGCCGCCCCCCGAAGGTGGTTTCGGCACTGTGACAAGCCCCGCGCGTGTCAAGGTTCTGCGCACCGGCTCGGGCGCACGTACATGTCGCAAGCCGTCGATTTCGCCGCTGGCCCCGGCCCCGTCGGGTACGCGTATCTCGGTCTGATCGACATTGATTACACCGGTCAGTGCCGCGCCTCCGGTCAGTGGGCCTGCGAAGGCGATCTCACCGTCCAGTTCAGTTGCGAGGAAACCCTGTATTGCCAGTCTCAGATCATCTAGAACAACGCTGAGGTCCGCCACTTGCGATCCGGTTAGCCCTAGACTGCCGCCGAGGTCGATCCTGCCACCGCGATTCCCGCGTCCAGAAAAGTCGAGGCCCAGAGTGCCGGCATCAAGCTGCGCTGAGCCGCCTAGGTTCTCCAGGGCAAAGCCGATGGAAGGGTCGGCCACGCGCGCGTCCTGGAGGGATACGGTGCCTGAAACCGCCTCCAGTCCCAGGGGTCCTGCAACCGCCAGGTCGAAATCCAGTCTGCCGGTGGCGGTTCTTGGTGCGATGAATGGGCTTGCGATCACCAGAGAGGTGCCCCCACCCACGGTCAGATCAGCGGTTGTGAAATTCGCGGCCACATCTCCGTCGATCGACAGGTCCAGACCCGCGGGCCCCGAGCCTTGGCCTGACACCCGCAGTGTTTCTCCGCTCTGGGTGACCGTGCCGGTGAATGAGGTCGGACCTGGCAGGTCCGGCACAAGTCGCGCCAGATTGTCGAGTTCAGCGGTCAGCGAAATCTCTCCAGCTGCATTGCCCAGCGTGCCCTCAGCCTCAACGCCGATTGCCGTAGTCTGAAGGGAAGCTTGGCGGATGGAGATACCGTTTTCGTCCCGTGCGCCATCGAACGCCAGGCTGGCCGTGCCACCCAGCAGGTCGTCCGCTTGCGCAATGCCGGTCCGCAGCTCATCTGCGTTTCCACGAATCGCAATGTCGAACATGCCCGACAGAAGTGTAGCCGTCCCCTCGATATCCAGCGACACAGCCCCGTTCAGATCTTGTCCGGCGAGCTGTGCGAAGCGCGACAGGTCGGGTGCATCAAGACTGATCGCCCCGTCGAAATCCACGCCGGCCGCGAGGTTCGCGAAAAGTCCGGTGAGGCTAAGCTCGACATCGCCCAAGGCAATTTCGGCGCCACCAATGTCCAGAGGCTCCCCCTTGCGCCAGGCAAAAGAGGTCGCGAACGCGACTTCGTCCCGCACAGCGCCCTGCAAGGTCGGGTCGCCCAGATTGAGCCCACCCACGCCCCCGCTGAGCTGACCGGATACGGCACCGACTTCGGTGTTGCTTGGCAGGGCCAGTTGGCCTGCACCGCGCAGGTCGATGGTATCCAAGGAAATATCTCCTTGCGAAAGGTCCGAGGCGGTTATGACAGCGGACCATACCGATGCGGCTGCCTCATCATAGGAAAAACTGATATACGCACGCGACAGTTCGGTGGGACTTCCGGGCAACGGCAGTGCAATCGGTTCTCCGTCTTGGCCGTGGAGGCGCGCGAAGAGTGCGATCTTTTCCGGCCAAAGTGCTTCGGTCAGCGAAACGGTCGAGCGCAGATTGAGTTGATTCGTCGTCAAGTGCAGTCGGGGCACTGCGATGGCGCCGGACCCAGCCAAGACGGTTTCGATATCGATTTTCGTTTCTTCGCCGAAGAAGCTTTGCAGGTCCGCTATTACCAAGGGACGTACATCCCCGGAAAGGGATGCGATGATGCGCCTGTCCACACCGTCGGTTGGGTCCTCGGCTGCGGCGGCAAGCAATTGAACGACACCGCCCAACCGGGTGCTGTCCGCAGTGGCGAAATTCACGTCAGCCGTGAAATCCGACAAAAGGCCGCGGCCTGCCACGTTCAAGTCGAGCGCCGGTGCGTTCGGAATGCCCGACTTTCGCGCGATCAGACCGCCTTCGCGCGCCTGTGCGTCCAACTCCACCACCAGTTCTTCGGTCTCGTTCTCGAAACTGGCGTCGAGTTTGAGCGCCGTTCCTGTGACATCCGTGCGCAGCAAGTCCAGATTCACCGATCCTTCGCCATCCACCAGCCGCAAACCACCCTCGAGGGTCGCGACGACTTCTTCTCCGATGACCGGGGCGGCGACAAAGATCTCGCCAGCCGAGAAGCGCTCTACCTCTATGGAAACCGGCAGTTCTGGCAAGTTGAAGCTAAAGGGCTCGGCGGCGGCGGACGGCAACTCGGGGTCTTCTTCTGGGCCTGCGGGTAGGCGCAGGACGCGAATGCGCTCGGCCGCCAATTCCGCGACCTGCACACGCCCGCGCAGAAGAGCCGTCCGGGTCCAGTTCAGTGCCGCGTTCTCAATCTCGAGCCATGGCCCGCTCGGATCGGAAAAGGTCAGTTTCTCGATGGAGGCAGTCGAGGACAGCGCACCCGACAGCCCGTCCACAGTGACCTGAAAAGTCTCACTGGAGAGGCTACGCTCGAGCAGACCCTCAAGCCCACCTTTTTCTTCGTCCTGTGCCAGTGCTCCGAGGGGCAGCCACAGCAGGCAAAGCAGATATGTCAGAAACCGTTTCAAAAGGATTGTCCCAACCCGAAATAGAACTGCACACCGTCATCGGTATCGCCACCCACAGGTGCGGCGATGTCCAGCCGGATCGGCCCGACCGGCGTATCATAGCGCAATCCGAGCCCCGCACCGCTATGGCTTTTGCCCGATCCTGTGAAGACATCGCCCTCGGTGATGAAGCCGTAGTCGAAGAAACCAACGGCGCCGATCGTGTCAGTAAGCCTGTAACGGGCTTCCAGCGACAGGCCGGCAAAGCCTTCGCCGCTGCCGACGGTTCCGTTGCGGTCCACCCCGAGAGACTCGAACGGTTGTCCGCGGACTGTTCCACCCCCCCCGGAGAGGAACAGGAACGATTCCGGCACCGCACCAGAGCGCGCGTTGAACACGCTGCCGAGTTGCCCGCGTGCAGCAAGGGTTAGAGATTCCTCGGCGAAACTGCGATAGTATCGCGCGTCCACTGTCAGGCGGGCTCCGTCATCCGCATCTCTTTGCCCCAGGAAGGGGAACAGTTCTGCTTTGGCGTAGATACCCTCACGAGCATCCGTGGTGATCTCTCGGTTGTCATAGACCAGGCCAAAAGGAGCGCCAACGATCAGGAAATCGCGTTTCTCCGGGCGGAGATCGGTCCGCGTGGTTGTCAGCCGCAACCCACCATAGGTGAACAGGTCTTCGGTCAACCGATAGTCGAAGCCGATATTGAACTCGAAAATATCTTCGCGGAAGCTCTCGCTCGCCTCACGCGAGATGCTGATGGAGGTCCTGAAATCGCCCTCCGGTGCAAAAACCGAAGGTTTCACGAATGACGTTCCGACCAGGTATTCCAGCTCTGCATTGTCTTCGATTTCCCGTGACAGGGCGACATCGAAGCGCAGGCGTTCCGCCCCGCCAAGCAAGTTTCGGTGAAACCAGAATGCCGTCAGAGATACACCATCGCTGCTGCCGATTTCCCCGCCGAAGCCAAGGCGGCGCTTCTGCTCTTCTTGTACCTCCACAAGGATGTCGATCGTGTCGTCCGGGTTTGCCACCTCCGCTTCTTTCACGAGGGCGAAACGGAAAGCACCGGTTCTCTGGACGCGGCGTTGGATCGTGTCGAGGTTATCATCGGAAAACTGCATGCCGGGCTCGAAGCCGATCATGGCCTCGACTCTCTCGGTGCGGACATCTTCGTTCCCCGTGATTTCGAGGTTGCCAAAAGTCAGCCGAGGTCCGGTATCGAGGGTGACGGTCACGTCCAGTTCGGCGTCGGCATGATTTGCGGTCACGGATTGCCCGGCAACGGCCACCTTCGCGTGCCCTTGGTCGCGCCACCCCTGTACCGCGGCCCGGGCGGCCTGACTGATAAGCCCGCTGAGTGCTGGCTCCCCCGATTGGAACTCATCTGGAAGCTCGGTGTCCGGGGCTAGAGGGGTCACCTCTGCACGTCCGAACCGAAACAGAGGGCCGGGATCCACGGCGACGGCAATCGTGGCGACCTGAGCGGGCGTCTCGAACGGGGAAAGCGAAGAAACCTCGCGTCCATCGATCTCGATCGATACCGTCGCGGAGTAGTACCCCTTGGCATAAAGCGCGGAAACAAATCGCCGGTAGTCCGCTTTTGCCGCGGCAACGATATCCTGGCTTGTCGCGGTCTCCTCTGCGAGAGCAACACGGGTCAAGGACGAGGCACGCAAGGCGTCCTCGATCTCCTCCGGGGCCGATATCACCAGTTCCTGGGCCGTTGCGGGCGTCAGGAACAGCGCGGTCATTATGGGAAAGATCACCTTGTATGGTCTGAAATCCGCTCCCAGCATGTCCGCCGCCCTGTCAACCTTGCCCTTTGCCCGATCTTTACCTGATCTGCGTGGGCTCGCAAACCGATCCTCGCTGTGCTGCGCAGAAAGTGGTGCTGGCCAAGTTGCAGCGCATTTTACCTGTTAGCAGGCCCTTAAGACGACTGCGCTAAACCCTGTGTTGGGTGAAGTATAGAGGTGATGTGATGGGTGGGGATACTCCCGCACCGGTCATCATCAAGCGAAAAAAAGTTGTTGCCGGCGGCGGTCACCATGGTGGTGCATGGAAAGTCGCCTACGCGGACTTCGTGACCGCGATGATGGCTTTTTTCATGCTGATGTGGCTGTTGAATGCGACGACCGAAAAGCAACGCAAGGGGATTGCGGACTATTTCAATCCGACAATCCCGGTCAACCGCATTTCCGGTGGTGGCGAAGGTATGTTCGGAGGTGACAACATCTTCTCCGACGTCTCCTTGGCCCGCAGCGGAACCGGCGGGTCCGAAAACTCGTCCAGATCCAGCCAGCTCGAAGCCCTCAGGGCCGCAGAAGAAGCGCGGATGCAGGCGCTGTCCGAAGATCTGCTGGGGTTGTCGGGTGAAAGCGATGTGGCCGAGCAGCTGCGCCGGCATGTCAGCACGCGTGTGACGGATCGTGGCCTTGTGGTAGATCTTTTCGATCAGGGCGAGGCGACGGTCTTCGTACCCGGATCAACCGAACTGACCCTCTTGGGCAAAGCCCTTCTGAAGGTGATCCATGAGGTGTTTTCCGTTGTCGACAACCCTCTGTCCATCACCGGGCATGTGCCGAGTCAGCCGGTCGTTCTGCGCGAACGGGATGCATGGGAGGTCTCGACATCTCGGGCCCATGTGGCGCGCAGCACCCTCGAGTCCTATGGGTTTGCCGAAAGCCGGATCATGAAAGTGGCCGGGCAGGCGGATCGCAAGCCAGCTGCTTATCCAGATATATCAAGCAAAAACAACAGATTGGAAATTGTTCTCCTGCGAAATGGGATGTCCGGATAAAAAAATATGGCGTGATTAGGGCAGCCTTAACTGCTTGGGCTCCAAGGTCCCGCCAATGGAGTCGATGCAGCAGAAAGGCGCAATATGACTATTTCCTCCTCTCTGAATGCGGGAGTCTCGGGGTTGAATGCCAACGCGACCAGGCTGGCCACGATTTCCGACAATATCGCGAACTCTTCTACCTACGGGTACAAGCGGGCCGAAGCGGACTTTCAATCTCTCGTCATCAATGGGAACAGCAGTGGAACCTATTCTGCTGGAGGTGTGCGGGTCACGACGACCCGGGTCATCGATGAACAGGGACCCCTTGTGACAACCAGCAACCCCACAGATCTTGCTGTCGGCGGGAGCGGGATGTTGCCTGTGACAACGCTGTCCGCTCTGGATGAGAATACCGGCGGTTATCCCTTGAGCCTGATGACGACCGGGTCGTTCTCGCCCAATGCGGACGGAGTTCTGACCACGGAAACAGGTATGGTTTTGATGGGATGGCCGGCAGCGCCCGATGGGACCGTGCCGGAGTTTCCGCGTGATACCGTCGACGGTTTGGAACCGATCACCGTCAATCTCAACCAGTTTGCCGGAGACCCGACCACGCGGATCGACCTCGGCGTGAACCTGCCGGCAAGCGAAACCGAGGCAGGATCGTCCGGTGACTCGATCGACCTTTCGATCGAGTACTTCGGAAATCTCGGAACCTCTGAAACGCTGGGCGTGACCTATACGCCCCAGGTGCCTGCGTCCGGTGCGTCCAACACCTGGACCATGACGATTACGGACTCTGCTTCGGGTGGCGCCGTTGTTGGCGAGTACGAACTCACTTTCGATGATAGTCGCGGCGCGGGTGGCACTCTGGCGTCCGTGACGGCTGTTTCCGGCGGTCCTTTCGATCCGGTGCAGGGGACGGTCGAGATTACCGCTGACGGTGGACCGGTTACGGTGAAGATCGGTAGCGTCGGGGACGAAAACGGCATGACACAGCTGTCTGATACGTTTGCACCGGTGTCGATCTCGAAAAATGGGTCGCCTGTTGGAAATCTCTCTACCGTCGAGGTGGACCCCAACGGATTTGTTGTCGCAGTCTATGATACCGGCTTCACGCGCACCATCTACCAGGTTCCCTTGGCGGATGTGCCCAATCCCAACGGACTCCTGAGCCGGGACAACCAGTCCTACATGATATCGCCCGAAAGTGGCCCGTTTTTCTTATGGAATGCGGGCGAAGGACCGACAGGGGATGTGATCGGCTTTGCACTTGAAGAATCGGCGGCGGATGTGGCCGGAGAGCTGACCCGGCTGATCACGACGCAGCGGGCGTACTCGTCCAATGCCAAGATCATCCAGACCGTCGACGAGATGTTGCAAGAAACCACTAACATCAAACGTTGATCCTAGGATTGGATCATGTCTGTCACTTCAACCCTCGGAAACGCCCTGTCCGGTCTTACGGCCGCGAGCAAGGCGGCCTCTGTCGTCTCTTCGAACATCGCGAATGCGACGACAGAGGGTTATGGGGTTCGACAAGTCCAGACCACGTCAGTCTCCCTGAATGGCCAAGGCTCGGGTGTGCAGGTCGTCAGCGTGTCCCGCAATGTCAATGAAGGCGTTCTGGCGGATCGACGCGCGGCAGACGCAGCCTATGCGCAAGCAGCGACCCTAGCCAGCTTCTATGGCAGTGTCGAAGGCGCAATCGGCCTGCCTGGGGATGAGGGCTCCTTGAGCTCGGAGTTTTCCCAGTTCGAAGCCGCCCTGGTTGAGGCGGGCAGTCGCCCGGACTCCGATGCTCGGCTCGCAAATGTGGTGAGAGCAGCTGAAAGCCTCGCCGGAACCCTCAATGATCTGAGCGCTGACATACAGTCGGAGCGGCTCGAAGCGGAAAAGGAGATTGCGCGCCAAGTTGATAATTTGAATACATCGCTCGCGCAAATCCAAGATCTGAATGGAGATATCCGGTTGCAGATCGCTGCCGGGAACGATCCCCTTGGCCTGATGGATCAACGGCAGGTTCTCATAGATCAGATCGCCACCATCGTGCCGGTCTCCGTTGTGGACCGTGACTTCGGGCAAGTCGCTCTGATCACCGAGAGTGGTGGGGTACTTCTGGACGGTACGGCAGCTGAGATCTCCTTTCGGGATGTCGGACTGATTACGCCTGAAATGACGGTCGCATCAGGCGGCCTTTACCAGGTCGAAATCAACGGATCGCCCGTGGACTCAACGTCGCCCAACAATCCGCTTAAGGGGGGATCTCTGGATGCCCTGTTCGAGATCCGTGACGAACTGGCTGTCAGCGCCCAAGGGGATGTCGACGCGGTAGCGCGAGATCTTATCGAACGGTTCCAGAATTCCGCGATTGATCCAACATTGAGTGCAGGAGAACCCGGATTGTTCACGGATGCCGGAGCCCTTGTCGATCCGGCCAACGAGGTCGGTCTTGCCGGCCGCATCGAGTTGAATGCGCGGGTCGACCCCGCAAAGGGCGGCGAAGTCTGGCGCGTTCGCACCGGTCTCGGGGCAACGTCACCAGGGGACCCAGGCGCGGGTGGGATCATACTCGCGCTTTCGGATGCCTTGTCTGAGCCAAAGGTCGTCGCATCCGGATCTTTTTCTTCAATTCCGCGCACCGCGGCTGTTCTCGCAAGTGACTTGCTCTCCACGATTGGTGCCGCGCGACAGGCCTCGGAGAACGAGGTTTCCTATACTGCGGCGAAATGGGAAACGCTCAGGTCGCTTGAGCTAGAAGGCGGCGTCGACACGGATGCCGAGTTGCAAAAGCTTCTAATGATCGAAACAGCCTATGCGGCTAACGCGCGGGTTATTCAAACGGTTGACGAAATGCTCGACCTGTTGCTGAGGATCTGACCATGACCAGCACTTCCATCGGTGATCTGGCGCAAAGCATGGCGACGCGCATGCAGATGACCCGCCTCAAATCGAACCTGAACATGCTCACCACTGAACTGTCCACCGGTCGCAAGGAGGATGTGGCAAAGCAGATGCGCGGCGAATTTAGCGCGGTGGCGGCCCTTGAGGGTGAGATGCGCGCCCTGTCTTCTTATGATGTTGCTGTTCGCGAAGGCAGCTTGCTTCTGGATGCAGCGCAGGTGGCCCTGACCAATATCTACGATCAAGTGGTCGATGCAGGCCCGGATTTCCTCCTGACCAGCGAAGTATCGGATTCGGCGATGCTCAAGGCAGCCGGGCAAGACGCCGAACAGAAACTGGCAACTTTGATCTCTTCGTTGAACCTCTCGGTTGCTGGTCGCGCAATTTTCGGCGGCGTGGCAACGGACAACCCGCCTCTGCTCTCCGCAGAAGCGCTTCTCGATGAACTCAGCACGGTCGTGATGGGTGCAGCCACGCCTCAGGACACGGCAACCCTCATAGACAGCTGGTTCAACGATGCGGGCGGAGGATTCGAAACGGTCGCCTATCAGGGTTCTCCGACCGCTGGCCTCACGATACCGGTGGGCCCGGGGGAAACCGTTAGCTATTCCATCACGGCCGGGGATCAGGCGGTGCGAGATGTGCTCGCGTCCTTTGCAACCGCCGCCCTCGTGGCGCGCGGCAGTTTCGATGGCGATCCGACAGCGCAGGCGGAGATGCTCGAGATCGCAGGGCAGTCAATGTTGAATGCGGAGGCCAGCTTCTCAGTTCTGCAAGCTGAAGTCGGTACGCAACAATCCTTTCTGGAGGATGCGCGAGAACGGATCGATGCGTCCCTCAATGCGCATCAGATGGCTCTGAACGAACTCTATTCAGCTGATCCGTACGAGGTCGCCACGCAACTCGAGGCAATCTCACTGCAACTTGAAACGCTTTACGCGGTCACCTCACGTCTGAGCGGCCTGAGCATGACGGAGTATCTCAGATGACCCGGCTTTTCCTCGCAATCTTCATGAGCCTGAACCTGGCCGCTACTGCGATGGCGACCCCGATCCGGCTCAAGGATCTGGTGGAGTTCGATGGCGTTCGCGGGAACGACCTGGTGGGCTACGGGCTCGTGGTGGGTCTCAACGGCACCGGCGACGGGATCCGCAACGCGCCCTTCACCGAAGAAATCCTCGGAAATATCCTCGAACGGCTTGGTGTCAACGTGTCGGGTGAGCAGTTTCGTCCCAAGAATGTCGCCGCGGTTATCGTGACCGCTGAACTCCCGCCCTTCGCGCGTGTCGGCAGCCAGATCGACGTCACCGTGTCCGCGATCGGTGACGCCAAGAGCTTGCTTGGGGGGACATTGATCATGACCCCCATGAACGCGGCAGATGGTGAGATTTATGCAGTGGCCCAAGGGACCATCATCGCGGGTGGCGAGGCGGTTGCCGGTGGCAACGAGGAAATCGTGACCGGCGTTCCGACCGCCGGGGTGATCCCCGCAGGCGCGCGTGTAGAGCAGGAAGTGGACTTTGTCTTTGGTGATCTGACCTCACTGCGGCTTGCTTTGCGGGCCCCTGATTTCACGACAGCCGGACGTATCGAAAGTGCGATCAATGAATTCTTCGACAGGCAGGTGGCCTTGATGCTGGATTCCGGAACGGTGGAAATCGACATCTCCAGGACGCGGTTGCGCTCGGCAGCCCACGCTATTGGGCGGATCGAGAACCTGCTGATAGAGCCTGAGCTGCGCGCGCGGGTCGTTGTCGACCAGCGTTCGGGCACCATCGTGATGGGAGAAAATGTGCGGGTCTCGCGTGTCGCGGTATCCCAAGGAAATCTGACGCTGCGGATCGAGGACCAGCCTGTCATTGCGGTACCCAACCCATTCTCAAGAGGGGACACGATTGTGGTCCCCCGGCAAGTTGTGACGATGGAAGAAGAACCGGGGATCGGGCTCGCGGAGGTAAAGGAAGGCACAAACCTGTCCGAAGTGATTTCGGGGTTGAACGCCTTGGGCGTCTCGCCGCGGGACATGATCGACATCCTCAAGAGTATAAAGGCCGCCGGTGCGCTGCACGCGGAGTTTGTGGTCCGCTAAGTCCCGTCGAGTGGCAGAGCGATGAACTGCGCCCGCTCTCCCAGGGGCTGAAACAGCTCCGCGCCCGTCCCGGTCATCCAGGCTTGCGCGCCCAAAGCGCAGATCTCATCATATAGCGCACGCTGACGCTCCTGATCCAGGTGCGCGGCGACCTCGTCCAGTAAAACGAGGGGCGCTTGCCCAACAAGGCTTTTCACGGCGCGCGACATGGACAGGATAAGCGAAATCAGAAGGGCTTTCTGCTCTCCCGTCGAGCAGTCCCGCGCAGGCGTACCCTTGGAAACGTAGACCGCGGCAAGATCGTCGCGATGGGGACCGTCCAGAGTACGCCCGGCCGTCTGGTCCATGTACCGGTTACATCGAAGCGTATTTTCGATCTCGCCTTCGGTTCTGAGCGGTGCGCGCCCGTCATGCGCCTCGATTTGCAACCCTGCGAATGGGAACGCGGTCGTTGCGTCGGCCTGGGCCGCTTCGATTTCGGAAAGACATCTTTGCCGGTTCTGTGTAATGCGCGCGCCCGCTTCGGCCATCTGCGCCTCGAGCGCATGGTACCAGTGAGGATCTCGCACTCCATCCTTCAAGAGCCGGTTCCTGTCCCGCATGGCCCTTTCATATGCCAGAACATCGCGCCCATGAGTTGTCACGAAATTCAGGGTCATGCGGTCGAGAAATTTCCGACGGCCTTCGGCAGCTTCGATCCACAACCTGTCCATGGCAGGTACCAACCAGACCATTGGAACGAGTTCCGCGAGCGCCATTTGAGGAACCGGTTTGCCATCCAACTGAACCGTTCTGGAGGCGCCCGCATCGCTGCGAGTCATAACCTCCCTTTCGCGACCGCCGGATTTCACAAGAGCCGAGACCCGCCATCCGAGACCGGCCTCCGACTGGCCAACTGCCTCTGTCTTCGCTCGCCGCAGGCCGCGCCCAGGGGACAAAAAGCTCAGTGCCTCCAAGACGTTTGTCTTACCGATCCCGTTCGGACCATGCAGGACAACCGGCCTCTCATCCAGAGACAAGGTCAGATGTGTATGGGATCGAAAATGCGATAGGGACAGGGATGTGACAGCGACCCCGGTCACCCCGGATCACACCCGCATCGGCATGACCACGTAGATGGCCGAGGAATCGCTGCCTTCGCGCATCATGGTCGGGTCGGCAGCCGAGTTGAACAGGAAGACCGCGTTTTCGCGGTCGACCTGGCTTGCAATCTCGAGCAGATACTTGGCGTTGAAGCCGATCTCCAAGCGTTCATCTCCGTAAGCGACTGCGAGTTCTTCTTCCGCGGCGCCGCTGTCGGGCGCATTGACCGAAAGGATCAGACGATCCTCGTCTAGGGCGAGCTTCACGGCGCGTGACCTTTCCGAACTGACGGTCGCCACCCGGTCAACGGCCTTGGCGAATTCGGACGCATCAACTTCGAGCTTGCGGGAGTTCGACACAGGGATCACACGCGTGTAATCTGGGAACGTGCCGTCAATCACCTTGGACGTCAGGGTGATCTCAGGGGTGGCAAAGCGGATCTTCGTCTCCGAAACCGAGACCGCGATCTGGGCTTCGTCATCCTCGAGAAGCTTGCGCAACTCGCCCACGGTCTTTCGGGGTACGATGACACCCGGCATCCCCTCGGCAGCGTAGGGCAGATCCGCATCGATCCGCGCCAGCCGGTGGCCATCGGTTGCAACACAACGCAGGCTGCGTCCGTTTTCGCCGTCCGCGACATGCATGTATACACCGTTAAGGTAATACCGTGTCTCTTCGGTGGAGATCGCGAATTTCGACTTGTCGAACAAGCGACGCAGGACGGGGGCAGGGGCCGCGAAGTTGCAGGTATATTCCGTCGTGGTCATCACGGGAAAGTCTTCGCGCGGCAAAGTCGCCAGCGAGAAGTTCGACCGCCCCGCTGACACTTCCAGCCTCCCTTTGGCCGTATCATGGGTCAGGGCGACCAAGGCGCCATCGGGCAGCTTGCGTACGATTTCGTGCAGGGTTACCGCGGGTACAGTGGTCGCGCCGGCGCGCTCCACCTGTGCCGTGACGCGATCCACGACTTCGATGTCGAGGTCGGTCGCGCGAAAGCTCACGGAGTCGCCCTCGGCCTCGATCAGAACATTGGCCAGGATGGGGATCGTGTTCCGCCGCTCCACAACCGACTGTGCCTGACTTACAGCCCGCAGCAGCGTGGCCCGTTCGATGCTAATTTTCATGGCGATGTCCTATGCCCCCCGGAGCGCCCGAGCGTAAGCATTCTTGCCTGCTGCTCAAGCATTATCTCGGAATTTCCAATGGTTCGCAGGGAGCGTCAAGGCCCGCAGGTCACTGCGGGCCTTGAAAGGTCCTGGTTCAGCTTTCCAACGTGCGCAAAAGCGACCGGACATCTTCGGAAATCTGGGGGTCACTGTCGCACAGGGCTTCGATGCGCTTGACCGCATGAATGACCGTGGTGTGGTCGCGCCCTCCGAACCGTCGCCCGATCTCGGGCAGGGACCGGGTTGTCAGCGTCTTGGCCAGATACATCGCCAGTTGCCGCGGGCGGGCAATCGTGCGGGTCCGGCGGGGGCCCAGAAGATCGGTCATGCGTAGATTGTAGTACTTCGCTACCGCCTGCATGATCTCGTCCACCGTTACCTTCTTGTCGTGGGCTCTGATCAGGTCCGACAGGGCTTCATGCGCAAGATCGAGCGTGATCCGGCGGCCAACAAGGTCCGAAAACGCGATCAACCTGTTGAGCGCACCCTCAAGCACCCGGACGTTGGTTGAAATGCGCTGGGCGAGGCATTCCAGAACGCCATCCTCCACTGCGATGGTCTCGCCAGCCGCAATCTGGTCCTGCAGACGTTGCTGGAGAACGCCCAGTCGCAATTCGTAGTCTGTTGGATGGATGTCGACCACCAGACCGCAAGACAGCCGCGACTTGATCCGATCTTCGAGACCATCGATCTCTCCGGGCGCGCGATCCGCCGAGATGATGATCTGCTTGTTCTGGTCGACCAAAGCATTGAACGTGTGGAAGAACTCGTCCTGAGTGCTGTCCTTGCCGGCGATGAACTGCACGTCATCCACCATCAACAGATCCACGGACCGGAACAGTTCCTTGAACTCCATGGTGTTACGATCCCGCAGGGCACGCACGAACCGGTACATGAACTGCTCGGCCGACAAATACAGGACTTTCAACCCTGGGTTGCGCGCTTGCGCTTCCCAGGCAATCGCATGCATCAGGTGCGTCTTGCCCAGACCGACCCCGCCATAGAGGAACAGCGGGTTGAACGAGACCGGCCCGCCCTCGGCAACACGACGGGCCGAGGCGTGCGCGAGCTCGTTCGGTTTTCCGACCACAAAGTTGCTGAAGGTCAAACGCGGATCCAGTGGCGCGCTCTGTAGTGAAGCCGACGGTACGGGCTTGTCCATGGCCACGTCCCCTGGCGATGGGGTCATGGTGCGCTCGGTGCCCTTGGGCCGCACCTGACGTGCGGCCTGTGCAAGCTTCGCCACATCGAATTCGATCCGCTTCACCTCGACTCCCGCAGAGACGAGATGATGCAAAATGTCCTCACGATAGTTGCGCGCCACCCAGTTCCCAACAAAGCTGCTGGGTGCTTCAAATCGTACAACGCCACCTCTGCAATCCGCAAACTTCAGAGGCTCGATCCAAGTAAGATAGTTGTTTTGCCCGACGGTTTTAAGCAGATCATTTTGAACACTCCCCCAAGTGTCTTCTGTCATTTTTTGCCCTTTTTCAGTTGTTTATGACTGCTTCCACGGCAGTCCACGCGCCTTCCAACCGGATTTGCCTCCCCGGTGCTTTTGTGCGTCCAGGTCTCCCTCGAAACCCTCTTGCACATTGATGCAAGCCACCTGCTCACCGCGCGCGGTGAAGACTTGCGACATCGCCCGGGCCGCATTCAGCGACCGGACGCCTGACCTGCACATGAAGAAGAGATGGGAAGGAGCAGCACCTTCCAAGGCCTTCGACAGGTCGTCTGTGAAACTCGGATTTGGGGTCATGCCGGGAAAGCTGGCCCATTCGACGAACAGGACACCTTTCCCCAACTGGTCGAGATCGGGCTTGCCCACGAAAGTCCATTCGGCCGATGATCTGACATCGACCAGTACCGCGTCTTTCGTGTGCTGTAGTATATCCCAAGCGTCACGAGGCAATACCTCTCCGACGCCGGCCGAGACGCCCGCGCTCATCCCTTTCCTCACATCCGTGTGAATCACTGGGATATGGGTATCAAGCGGGCAGCGGGTCTCGCAACATATCTTCGTAGTTGACTCGGCCGATATCGTTCATCGAATCTTTACACAACCTAAGGTTGCATCTTGGTCGTGCCGGTAAGTCTCAAAAATGAAAGACAAATCCATCTTTAAACAAAAACGCCCCCGCAAGCGGAGGCGTTTCAACTTTTTTTGTCCGGCGATCAGGCGCTCAGGGCCTTCACGCGCTTGGACAAACGCGACATCTTACGGGACGCAGTATTCTTGTGCAGAATACCCTTGGTCACGCCGCGCATCAGCTCAGGCTGCGCACTGCGGAGAGCGTCTGCAGCAGCGGAAGAGTCACCACTTGCGATCGCTTCCTCGACCTTGCGCAGGAATGTACGGATGCGCGACCGGCGCGCTTTGTTGACTTCAGCGCGGCGCTCGTTCTGGCGCGCTCGCTTTTTTGCCTGAGGCGAGTTGGCCATGAGGCCTCCAACTTGTATCACATGATTGAATTCTGAACCGCGTCTTTAGGCCCGAGTCGGCCCCAAGTCAACACGCGAAACGCCCCTAAGGGTTACTTGTCGCGGAACTGCGGTTCGCGCTTCTCAAGGAAGGCGCCCATCCCTTCGGTTTGGTCTTCCGTGGCGAACATCGCATGAAAGAGCCGGCGCTCGAACAGAAGCCCTTCGCGCAGGGTCGTCTCATAGGATCGGTTGACGGCTTCCTTTACGGCCATGGAGGTGAGCACGGATTTCTCCGCGATTTTCTGCGCGGCGCCCATGGCTTCTTCCATGAGCTTTTTGGTTGGGACCACGCGGCTGACGAGACCGGATCGCTCCGCTTCCTCTGCGTCCATGAACCGCCCTGTCAGGTGCATGTCCATCGCCTTGGATTTCCCGACAAAGCGGGTCAGCCGCTGAGTGCCGCCGATCCCGGCCACCACGCCAAGGTTGATTTCCGGCTGTCCGAACTTAGCGGTCTCGGATGCGATGATGAAGTCGCACATCATCGCGATCTCGCAGCCACCGCCCAGCGCATATCCCGAAACGGCTGCGATAATCGGTTTGCGACAGTTGAGCAGGCGCTCCACTTCCGGGCCGAACAGATCGCTGCTGAACACCTCGACAAAGGTTTTCTCGGACATCTCCTTGATATCCGCCCCCGCGGCAAAGGCCTTCTCCGAGCCTGTCAGGATGATGCAGCGGACTTTTTCATTTTCCTCCGCGCTCCGCAGCGCCTTGGCGAGTTCTCCCAATAGCTCGGTATTCAGAGCATTCAGCGCATCCGGCCGGTTCAGACGGATCAAGGCGACGTGATCTTCAATTTCGACGATCAGCGTGTTGTAGGCCATAAAGGCGCTCCCGGTTGTTCCCCAAACTCGGGCAGGGTTACCAACTGCAGCGCGGGGCGCAAGGCTATCTTTGGCAGCTCGGACAGTAGAACGACGATCTGCCAGACTGCACCACGCGGCGCACAACATCTGGGCAACCCGCCGTGACGCAGGGGGCGTTTTCACGGTCGTAAACCCGGAACCGGTGCTGAAAATAGCCCAGATCACCGTCCGTTTGCCGGTAATCGCGTAAAGAGGATCCCCCTGCCTCGATCGCGTCGCCCAGAACCGTGCGGATGATCGGCACGAGAGATGCGATGCGGGTTTCCGAAACCCGTGCCGCCTTTCTCAGGGGCGAGATACCGGCTTGGAACAACGCTTCGCACACATAGATGTTGCCGAGGCCTGCGACGACCTTCTGGTCGAGAAGCGCGGACTTGATCGGTGTCATCCGACCCTTCAGTCGCGTGGTCAGGTAGGCTTCGTGGAACGCGTTTCCCAAGGGCTCGGGGCCAAGTGTTGCCAGCATCGGGTGTTGGTCGATCTCGGTGGTTTCGCACAAGTCCATGGCTCCGAAGCGGCGCGCGTCGTTGAAGACCACCCGTGCGCCCGTGTCGAAATCCAGCACTACGTGATCGTGTTTTTCCAGCGCGGGCAACGCGTGATGAAATGCTCCCGGAGCCTGCCCGCCATGGATCAGGATCCGCCCCGACATGCCAAGATGGATGATGAGGGTCTCGCCACTGTCGAGTTCGGCCAGAATATACTTCGATCGTCGCGCCAGCCGCAGAATACGCTTGCCTTCGAGACGTGTCTGCATGTTCGCGGGCAGAGGCCAGCGCAAGTCCGGGCGGCGAATATCGGCTGCGATGATCCGCTGCCCGGTCATCACGGGCTCCAGCCCGCGGCGCACGGTTTCGACCTCTGGAAGTTCGGGCATCTGCTGTCCTGCGTTTGCGTCGCGTTGTAACCGCGAAAGTGAGGCCTATAAGAAAGGTGGCATAGATCGAGGCGACAAGAGCGAATGACCGAAAGTACCGACAAAACCACGCATTTCGGCTACCAGACCGTGCGCGAAGACGACAAGGCCGGCTTGGTCCAAGGCGTTTTCACCAATGTGGCTTCGAAATACGACATCATGAACGACCTGATGTCCGGAGGGCTGCACCGGGTCTGGAAGGATGCGATGATGGACTGGCTCGCCCCGCGGGCCGCTCAGCGGCTGCTCGACGTGGCGGGCGGGACCGGGGACATCGCGTTTCGCTTCCTGAAGCGCGCACCCGAGGCCGAGGCGGTGGTGCTCGACCTGACCGAGAGCATGTTGATTGCCGGACGCCAGCGGGCGGAGGCCGAAGCGCTGGACGCCCGGCTGAATTGGCTGGTCGGCGATGCCATGGCCTTGCCTTTCGCGGATAACAGCTTTGATGTCTACACGATCAGTTTCGGTATCCGGAACGTGACCCGCATCCCGGATGCCCTGGCCGAAGCCTACCGCGTGCTCCGCCCCGGTGGGCGCCTGATGGTCCTCGAATTCAGCCAGTTGCCCAACCCCGGGTTGCAGAAGGCCTACGATCTCTATTCCTTCAACGTGATCCCGCCCATGGGCAAGGTCGTCACCAATGATCGCGACAGCTACCAGTACCTCGTGGAATCGATCCGCCGGTTCCCCGACCAGGAGAGCTTCGCGTCCATGATCCGCACCGCCGGATTCGATCAGGTCAAGTATCGCAATCTGACCTTCGGGGTGGCTGCGCTCCATTCCGGCTGGAAGCTCTAGAAATGCGAGGACCCCACAATATCTGGCGCCTCATCCGGACCGGCGCCACGTTCGAACGCACGGGTGCCATGCGCGTTGCGCTGGAGGCGATGGATGCCCCGCCGACATTGCGCCTTGCGGCGCGGGTTCTGGGTTGGCCGTTCCAGTGGCTTGGGCTCAAGGGCGACGAATCCGTGCCGCCCGTTACCCGCGCCCTGACGGCGCTCGGCCCGGCGTATATCAAGTTCGGGCAGATTCTGTCGACGCGGCCGGATGTGGTCGGCTCGGAGCTGGCCGACCAGTTGAAGGTCCTTCAAGACAAGCTGCCGCCCTTCTCGGTCGAAGAAGCCAAGCGCGAGGTCGCGAAGGAGCTAGAACGCCCCGTTGAAGAGTTGTTTTCCGAATTCAGCGAACCCGTCGCCGCCGCCTCCATCGCGCAGGTTCACAAGGCCGTTCTGGCCGACACGGGTGAGGCCGTGGCGGTCAAGGTTCTCCGTCCCGGCATCGAGCGTGCCTTTCGCAAGGATATCGACGCCTTTTACCTGATCGCGCAAACCGTGTCGCTGTTTGCTCCCGGGGCGCGCCGTCTGCGGCCGATCGATGTCATTGAGCATTTCGAGGGCGTGGTCATGGGAGAGCTCGATTTGCGGCTCGAAGCCTCCGCGGCCAATGAGTTCGCCGACAGCACGGCCAAGGACGAAGGCTTTGGGGTGCCTTCGGTGCATTGGGACCTTTCGGCCCGCCGCGTGATGACCCTGTCCTGGGCCGAAGGGCTGCCCATGCATGATGTCGCTGCGATCAAGGCCGCGGGCTTCGACACAAATCTGCTTGGCACCCGGGTTTTGCAGCTCTTTCTCAACCAGGCGCTGCGCGATGGCTATTTCCATGCGGACATGCACCAGGGCAACCTGAAGGTGAACGCTGCTGGCGAGATCATTGCGCTGGATTTCGGGATCATGGGGCGGATCGACGAGTATACCCGTCGGGTCTATGCCGAGATCCTTATGGGGTTCATCCGCAAGGATTACCGCCGCGTGGCAGAAGTACATTTCGAGGCAGGCTACGTGCCTGCGGATCGGGATATCGATCTCTTTGCGCAGGCCCTGCGCTCAGTTGGGGAACCGATTTTTGGCATGGATGCCTCGCGCATCTCCATGGCCCGGCTCCTTGCCTATCTGTTCGAAGTGACGGAACGGTTCGGAATGGAAACCCGGACCGAGCTGATCCTGCTGCAGCGGACCATGGTGGTGGTCGAAGGGGTCGCACGGTCCCTGAACCCGCATATCAACATCTGGGAAGTGGCTCAGCCGATCGTCGGGGACTACATCGCGCAAAACGTGGGGCCAAAGGCGCTGTTGCGGGATCTCAATGCCACCGTGCGTGTGCTTGCCAAATTCGGACCCAAGTTGCCGCAACTGGCCGAAGATGCACTTATCCGTCAAACTGCACTCGGCACCCCGCCGCCCAAGGTGGCCCGGTTCCCGGGCTGGGCGTGGTTCGCGCTTGGCGCTGCGACAGCCTCAGCGGTGGGCTTGGCGGCAAGCCTGCTCTAAGGCCTCACACTCCAGTGTTACAGCTTGTTCGTAGGCCGCCGCCCCGCGGCTTGCCTGCAGGTGGCAATAGCAGGCCATCCGCCACCGATAGAGGGGCTCCATTTGTCGGAAGCGGGCACGGACATCGCGGTCGGGGTAAGCGGCGACAAGGTCCCGGGCGGCAATGCGCGGTACCCCCTTCGCCAACGACTGCATGGCCGGAGAACTGGCATGGGCCAGGTCTTCGGCCGGGTCGCCAATCGAAGGGCATTGCCAGTCAATGGCGACATGTCGACCATCCACGACGGCCGTATTGGCAGGTACAAGGTCTCTGTGAATTAACCTTGCATCAAGCGTTATTGGCAACAGGGGAGGTTTGGGGCGCATCCCTGACAGCCATGCCGTTGCCCCCGCCTGTCTGAGCATGGCGTTCCCATCTTGCAAGATGGCATCGGGTGTCATCGGGAGCCTGGGAAGATCGTCCCATGGCTCTATCCGGTGGATCCGCAGAAGCAGCCTTGCGAGATTGCTTGCATCCGGAGCGGCATCCCGGTCGGCGGCATGCAACAGAAGGACAGAACCCACTGCACCGTTACTTGCAAAAGCAACGGGTGCGGGCGCAACACCATTGGCGCACAGCTTGATCAGAGCGCGCCATTCCTGATCCGGGGCGTTGGGAAACATTTCCGTGCTGTCGATCTGGCGCGACAGCTTTGCGATCAGAGGGGTCCTGGCAGCAGATACTACTTTCCAGACCCGGCTGGTTCGGCCCCCGTGCAAGGCGTGCAAAGCTTCCAGACCCGGCAGCCCCTGTCGGCTGAGAAATTCCCGAAGGAACTTGGCTTCCTTCGGTGACAAGTCTGGATTTCGGTTAAACTGCGATACCATGGGCCTGCTATACGCGGCGTCCCATGGTATCGCCAGAGTTTCAGGATTGCGGCTGTCGCAGGCTGACGACCGCATTCGCGGCAACATCGATCCCGCCTGCAGTCACGAGCGTGGTCTTCCCGTTCACGGCCTTCACCTCCACCACTTCGCGATAGGCTTGAACGGGCTTGGTGGGGAGAGATTCGTTGTTGGCAAATGCCTCGACCTGCAGATTGTAAACGCCACTTGGCAAGGGATTGCCATTGGCGCCAACACCTGCCCAGAGAACTGTCTCGGTGCCGGGTTCAAGCGTGTTGCGCTGTACCTCGGTGCCATCTCGGCGGTAGACGACCAGCTCCGCTTTCTCGGCCAAGGCCGGGATGTTCGGTTTGATCTCCACCGGGGAGCCGTCGAAGTGCACATTGCCTTCGGCCAGCGCATCCATTCCCACCCAACTCGCCAGCTGAGACAGACTCATCAAACCCATTTGCGACCCGAGATCCTCCAGAAGGGAATTCGTCTGTGTTTGCTGTTCGACGCCCGAGAAAGTGGCCAACTGCACGGCGAGATCCTGGCTTGCGACTGGCTCCAAGGGGTCCTGGTTTTCGAGTTGTGTGGTCAGCATGCGCAGAAACGTCTCGAAATCCGAGGCGATCGCTGTCGCGGTCTGTGCGGAACCGCTGGGCTGCGGAGTTGCCGTGCGTGTTGTGGTAACGGGATCCATGTTCTCTCCTACAACCTGATGTCCAGCCCGTTGAGGCCGGCTTTGAGTGCCGCTGTCCGTTGCTCAATTGCCGAGAGCCGTTCGGGTGCAGCCGATACTGTTGCCTCCTGAGGTGTCCAACCCGAAGGATCGCTTTCAGCTTCTTTGTGCTGGTCCGGACTATTCTCCTGGCCGAAGCTGAACTCAACATTTTCCCAGCCAGCCTCGACCAGCTCGGCGCGCATCTGTTCGATGTTCCGCCGCATCAATTCCAGCGTTTCCGGTCGCTCGACCTGCAACATGACGATGCCACCGTTCTCGGCGCCACTCAGGGTCATTCTCACGCGCCCAAGCTCTTCCGGATCGAGAAGGATCTCCGTCGTTTCACCGGTAACCTTAGGCATGTTGGCCTGAAGGTTTGCTCCGATCGATGCCGCGATCGCAGCCGTTCGGGCATTGGTCTGTCCGGGGATCACACGCTCGCTTGCGCGTTCGCCCCTGTCGAAGCGGCTTTCGCCATCGGTCTCACCCAACAAGCTCAGTTCGCCGGATAGGGCCTCAGAAGAAGTCTGCCCCGCGGGTGGCGCGATCGCCATTGCAACCTGCGATGTTGGCGCTTCCGGCAACTTGGCTGCATGGCTCCCGTTCTTTGCGCGTTTGGGCGGCTCGGGTGCTTCACTGCTGGTAGACTTTCGATCGTGCTCCACGACCTGTTGCGGTGCAGGGGGCTGTGCAGCCTGAATGCCAGGGCCGATATTGAGGTTGGAAGTCTGCGGGGTGGTCTTTGGCTCCGACGACGGGACACCTCCTGCGCCCGTTCCGGGTATCGCGGGCGCGGGGAGCGCAGCTACGGCGGGAGGCGCTACATTCACCGGAAGTGTCATGGAAGGCGAATTCCCTGGCGGTCGCGCGTCGGTCGCCGTCGTTCTTGGCGCGACGTCGGGGTCTGTTGGCCCGCTCGACCAATGGCGCACTTGCAACTTCAAATCCGGGCTCATGTCTGCGGCCGGATCGGTTGCTTCAGGGCGCATCGCACCAGCCGCAGCGGCAGGCCCTGCTCGAGCAATCCCATCGGTGTCCGGCTGCGTGGTCCTCGAAAGGTCGACACTATCCCGTTTTGGATCCAAAATCTGGGCCATCTTCGGCGGGTTGTCGAGAACAAGGCTCGCCGCCTGGCTGATTTGAGAGGTCGATTGAAGGGAAGCCTGCACAGGCACCGAAGTGATTTCCGGCTTCGCTATTGCTGATGGCCTCTCGCTCGGACTGCCCTGTTCGATCACGGTTCCAGAGTTCTGAACTAGCCGCTCAGATTCGCTCGAACCGTCTTTGGCTGTTGGGGAAAGACCTGTGATGAGTTCAGAAAGAGGCAGTGATGAACGCTCAGCCCCGGAGCTGGCCTCGCTCGGGGACAATGGGGTGTCTGGTGCCTTCGGCGACGAAATCGCACCGATCTTAAACTCAGTCTGAACAGGCGTATTCGTGCCCTCACTTGCTGTCGAAGCGCCCATAGCGACCTGTTTTTTATCCGTACTTGCTACATCAACAGGTTCGCTTCTTAAGGTGTCGTCGCCCTTTACTGACTGCTGCGCTGGTGCCTGTGTCGCGATGGGACCAAAGGTGGACGGGCTGTCCATGGCGATCATGCCGCCCATTTTCGGAACGAAGGGCCCCAAAAAGGTCTCTCCCATAATCCGAAAAGTGCTGGACTGGTCCCCGGCTTTGGGTGCTATCTGACCAATCTCTTGTTGAGTCTTGGCCTGTTGCGGCGGCGGTGTCGCTGTGTCTTGCGGATCTGCACTGATACCCGCGGGCGTCTGTGCGGAAGTGTTGAGTGCTGTCAAAGCGTTGCGTGAACTTGTGGCCGATAAGACGGCCTCGGTCCGAAAAGGCTGTTCAGGTACCATGGGAGACGCTTCGAGAGAAGTCGCAACCTTGATCGGTACTTCCAAATTCTTCTGGAGAATGAGAGGTGATAGACCATCCGACCGCTCCCGTGTATCGGCAACTCTGCCGTCTTGTTTGATCGGGCCCAGCGTTTCGGAGGAGCTTTGTACGGTTGGAATTTCCGCGCCCTTCAAACGTAATGGCTGATCCGACTGCACGAGGTCAGTCTCGCTAACGACTGATTGCGCGTCGCGCAACGTGTTGCTTGACCCCTCGCAGACGGTTTCCCGTGTTCTCTGCGGTGCCACAGCTTCTGTTTCTCCGCGTTGGGTTACCGACGTCGGTGGCGACCACGCCTCTTTGGCACCAGCCCGGTCTCCAGTGCGCATGGTCTCCAGAAAGCTTGGCTGGCGATCTTGCGTAGGCCCCTCTTCTGGTCCCCGGACACCCTTCGCGCCAATCACCCGATCCGCTTCTGGCATCTGAGTGGCGCTCCGCTGAGAAAGAGAAAAAGGAATCATGAGACCCGACATTTGTTTGTTCATGGTCTGTCCTAAACAAGACACCTTACCAGTTCTTTACTCTCATCATTCAGAAACAGGGTATGGAACGAATCGCACATTTTTCTCCCGCCCTCTCGACTACCCGCGCCCAAGACGCCCAGAGTGGCAATTCTGCCTTGGAACAGGCCGCAAAGGATCTGGAGGCGGCCTTCCTCTCGGTCATGCTCAAGGAAGCGCGCTTCGGGGTGACGCCGGAAACCATGGGAGGCGGTGTCGGAGAAGATCAGTTCGCTTCGTTCTTGAGGGATGAACACGCCAAGGCCCTCGTGAAAAATGGAGGCATCGGTTTGGCCGAAGCGCTTTTCAACGCCTTGAAGGGAGATGTCGATGTGGAGAGCACGTGACGGTTTGAGTCAGGTTCAGGACCTGCTTGACGCGCAATACGATCTGCTGCTTTCCGGAAAGGTGACCGATCTGGAAAGCACGGCTCAAGCCTTGTCGTCCCTCATCGAAAGGATTGGCCATGGCAACGTCGAAGCGGCGGCGTTGCAACGCGCGAAAGACAGTGCGCAACGCAATCAGCGTCTCATTTCAAACGCGGTCCGCGCCATCAAGGACGTGGGTGCGCGCCTGCAGAGCGCGCGAACAGCACAGCGCGGGTTCGAATCCTACACGCCATACGGCATGGCTCGAACCGTTGGCGGAGCTCGGGCAAAACTGATTAAAAAAATATAGAAATTGGAGAGACTTGGCCTCTCCAGCCCGTGCGGAATTTAACATCTCTTTGAGGGTTCTGTCACAGGATCAGCAGGCACCTCGCGGTGACACGGGATACGACCCGTAGCGTCAGAAAGGCGTTTCCATCGGCCAATAGGCTCTGAATGAAGACTAGGCGCAAAATGCGCCGCCCATCTAAGGAACGCAAATGTCCAGCATTTTGACAAACAACAGCGCCATGGTTGCGCTGCAAACGCTCAAGTCGATCAACTCGAACCTGAGCAAGACGCAGGATGAAATCTCGACGGGTAAATCCGTGGCAACCGCCAAGGACAACGCCGCTATCTGGTCGATCTCCAAGGTCATGGAAGCCGACGTCAAGGGTTTCAAGGCGATCTCCGAGAGCCTGTCTCTGGGCGAGTCCACCGTGGCCGTTGCCCGGAACGCGTCCGAGACGGTGACGGACCTTCTGACCGAGATCAAAGGCAAGATCGTCGCGTCCCAAGAAGAGAACGTCGATCGCGCCAAGATCCAGACAGACATCGACGCCCTGAAAGAGCAGATCGGCTCGGTGATCAGTGCCGCCCAGTTCAACGGCAAGAACCTGGTCAACAGCTATGATCAGAGCTCGATCCTGTCGTCGCTCGACCGGGACTCCTCCGGCACGGTGACCGCAAACTCGATCTCCTTCACCGGTCAGAACCTGACCTCGGCCAGCGGTACCCTTGAAACGGCAAGCGCGCTTGATCGGATCGGGACCATCGATGACGCTGGCACCTACACCGTGGGCAATGGCGCTTCACTGACCAACACGGCAAACACCACCGACTTGGTTCTGGCCAACGATCTTGCGGACAGCGCCACTCTGAACATTTCCTTCGGGGATCAACAGTTCAGCTACACCAACACGACCGGCAGCGCGATCGCCGTCGCGGACCTCTCCAATATCGTCGCCGCGGGTTTGTCGAACCTTGGTGTCGAGGGGGTCACGACCACGTCTGATGGCGTTGACACGGTCACGATCGCTTCGACCAACAAGTTCGAAGCAATCGCGATCCAGGGCAGCTCGTCCGGTGCCACGACCGTTGACGTCAATGGCGCCGGCGCAGGTGTCGAGGAAACACTCGTGGCCCGCGCTGAAACCGTTTCCCTTGGTGGCGCCGGTAACACCGGCGGTGTCGTGAATGAAGGCGACGGCTTCCAGATCGCTCTGGGCGGTCAGGCATTCAACTACGTCGCCAAGGATGGTGACACCTTGAACGACGTTGCCACCGGCCTGAAGCGGGTTCTGGATGCTGGCGGCCTCGAAGGTATCGAGGTCAAGGTGAACATCTCGGATGACCCAACGATCGATCCCCCGACCATCCAGATCGACAATGATGGAGCCACGGCCGTCGCCCTGACGGTGGATGACGGCGCCGATGGTGTGGCGTCCGGTGGCCTTGTCGGTCTCGACGGTATCGACGTGACCACTCAGGAGGGTGCGGAAAATGCGCTCGCGAACATCGAAAGCCTGATCGAGACGTCTATCGATGCCGCCGCCCAATTCGGTTCTGTTCAAAGCCGGATCGAGACCCAGTCGGATTTCATCGGCAAACTGACCGACGCCCTGAAGTCCGGGATCGGATCGCTCGTGGATGCAGATATGGAAGAGGCATCCGCGCGCTTGCAGGCCCTGCAGGTTCAGCAGCAGCTGGGCACTCAGTCGTTGTCGATCGCGAACCAGGCACCGCAGAACATTCTGGCTCTATTCAGATAACCGAGCGCGTCCCCGGGGAACCGGGGACGCCTTTTCCTCTTCCTATCTAGCCGGGTGATCACATGAACGCGTATGCGCGCAGCCAAATGGCCTATTCCAACCACACCGCCGCCACACGAACCGAGCAGAGCATCGAGTATGAGCTGTTCGCCAAGATGACCAGTGCTCTGGTTCAAAGCTCCAAGAGTGGAAAATTCGAAGCCATTGCCAAGGCGGTACATGATAATCGCAGACTCTGGTTGGCGCTGGCCGCAGATGTAAGTGACAACGCCAACAATCTGCCGGTCGAACTGCGTGCGCAGATCTTCTATCTGGCCGAATTCACACAGCATCACTCTTCCAAGGTTCTGACCGAAAAGGTCCCTGTCGATCCTCTGGTCGAGATCAATCGCAGCATCATGAGCGGGCTCTTTGCCCAGAGAGGTGCTGCATGACCGGTCTTGTACTGAAGTTGGCTCCGAAGGAGCGCGTTCTCGTCAACGGTGCCGTCGTGGAGAACGGCGATCGCAGAAGTCGGCTGAGTATCATCACGCCGAATGCGAACATCCTGCGTCTGCGCGACGCGATCCATCCAGACGAGGTAACCACCCCGGTGCGTCGGGTCTGCTATATCGTCCAACTCATTCTCTCCGGAGACATGTGCCCCGACGAAAGCTCCATGCAGGTGCTGCGTGGGCTCGAACAACTCAGCCAGGTTTTCCGGGATGATGACAGTCGGGCGCGGCTTGCGGATGCGACAAACGCGGTCTTGGCAAAGAACCATTACCAGGCCCTCAAATCTCTTCGGTGTCTTTTGCCCCGAGAAGAGCGCCTTATGGCGACGCCCCACTGATGAGTTTCCAGCCAATCATACCCACCGGTGGTCTGGCGGGCTGGACCTTTCTCAACCGAACTCTCGAGGCACAGAAGGAGGCGTTCGGCCAATCGGCGCAGTATCGTCGGGAGGAGGATTACTTCCGCGCAAACATCGGCAACATCGAAACTGCAGAACAACTCGTGGCAGATCGGCGACTTCTGGCATTTTCTCTTTCGGCGTTCGGTCTGGATGCTGATCTTCCCAACAAGTTCTTCATCCAGAAGATTCTGTCGGACGGGACATCCGACAATGCCGCCTTATCCAATCGTTTGTCGGACAAGACCTATCGCGAGTTTTCGGATGCCTTCGGGCTCGGTCAGGGGCAGGTGCGCAAGACGCAGCAGACCAGCTTTGCCGATGAGATCATCCAGAAGTACGAGACTCAGAAATTCGAAGAATCCGTGGGCAATGTGAACGATGACCTCCGCCTTGCCCTGAACTTGAAACGCGAAGTTTCTGACCTTGCGTCGAGCGATATGTCAGAGCGGGCAAAGCTTTTCACGGTGTTGGGAAGCCCGCCCCTGCGGACAACCTTCGAAACGGCTTTTAGGCTGCCAAGCGCCTTCGCTGGCCTCGATATCGATCGTCAGGTTACTGTTCTCGAAGAGAAGCTGGAATCTGCCTTCGGGGATGCGTCAATTTCTCAGTTCAAGGATCCCGACCTGTCGGAGCGGTTGATCCAGAAATTCCTGCTTCAATCAGAACTGAGCAGTTTCGAGGCAACCTCTTCCCCCGCCGCGACCGCACTTTTCTTGCTGCGGTCTTGACGAGAGGAGTTCAGGCCCTGGAACGCCAAGGCATTGGCAGTCTGCGCCTGAGTTTTTGAACAGCTTGGGCAGCAACCATGCGCGCCACGATCAGTTGTACAGCCCAAGCTGTTCTTTGCGGCTTTTTCACTTTTCTGCTCTCTCATTTCTGAGCGGGTACACCAACCACCCAAGAAGTGCCTTTTAGGGGCGAGGATAATTTTTCGTCAGACATGCACAAAAAGTAGACAGTTAGCCACAGAAGCGAGATCACATTTTTTCGCGTCGCGCGCGCCTATTTTTTCGCCGTATGCTGACCTGAGACCCGACTCTCCTCCGGATTTTCGGAGAGTCC